>NZ_JBIAUQ010000038.1:0-1204 GCF_042893155.1 Streptomyces sp. NPDC001668 | reverse complement strand
CTCAGAACTAACACAGTGGACGCGAGCAAATATGGACAAGCCCTCGGCCTATTAGTACCGGTCACCTCCACCCATTACTGGGCTTCCAGATCCGGCCTATCAACCCAGTCGTCTACTGGGAGCCTTAACCCCTCAAAGGGGGTGGGAATACTCATCTCGAAGCAGGCTTCCCGCTTAGATGCTTTCAGCGGTTATCCCTCCCGAACGTAGCCAACCAGCCATGCCCTTGGCAGAACAACTGGCACACCAGAGGTTCGTCCGTCCCGGTCCTCTCGTACTAGGGACAGCCCTTCTCAATATTCCTACGCGCGCAGCGGATAGGGACCGAACTGTCTCACGACGTTCTAAACCCAGCTCGCGTACCGCTTTAATGGGCGAACAGCCCAACCCTTGGGACCGACTCCAGCCCCAGGATGCGACGAGCCGACATCGAGGTGCCAAACCATCCCGTCGATATGGACTCTTGGGGAAGATCAGCCTGTTATCCCCGGGGTACCTTTTATCCGTTGAGCGACGGCGCTTCCACAAGCCACCGCCGGATCACTAGTCCCGACTTTCGTCCCTGCTCGACCCGTCGGTCTCACAGTCAAGCTCCCTTGTGCACTTACACTCAACACCTGATTGCCAACCAGGCTGAGGGAACCTTTGGGCGCCTCCGTTACTCTTTAGGAGGCAACCGCCCCAGTTAAACTACCCATCAGACACTGTCCCTGATCCGGATCACGGACCCAGGTTAGACATCCAGCACGACCAGACTGGTATTTCAACGACGACTCCCCCTGAACTGGCGTCCAGAGTTCACAGTCTCCCAGCTATCCTACACAAGCCGAACCGAACACCAATATCAAACTGTAGTAAAGGTCCCGGGGTCTTTCCGTCCTGCTGCGCGAAACGAGCATCTTTACTCGTAGTGCAATTTCACCGGGCCTATGGTTGAGACAGTCGAGAAGTCGTTACGCCATTCGTGCAGGTCGGAACTTACCCGACAAGGAATTTCGCTACCTTAGGATGGTTATAGTTACCACCGCCGTTTACTGGCGCTTAAGTTCTCAGCTTCGCCACACCGAAATGTGACTAACCGGTCCCCTTAACGTTCCAGCACCGGGCAGGCGTCAGTCCGTATACATCGCCTTACGGCTTCGCACGGACCTGTGTTTTTAGTAAACAGTCGCTTCTCGCTGGTCTCTGCGGCCACCCCCAGCTC
>NZ_JBIAUQ010000036.1:0-2225 GCF_042893155.1 Streptomyces sp. NPDC001668 | reverse complement strand
ACATGCCCCGCAGGCTCACCCGCGGCAACCGCATCAAGCCCCGCCAGGAACCCCTCCCGGTCCTCCGCCACCACCACAGCCCGATGCTCCAACGCGGCCCGACGGGTCGCCAACGACCAGGCCACGGCAGCAGAGTTGATCTCGGTGTGCCTCCCGACGAACTCCCTCAGGCGCCCGGCCTGCGCCCGCAGCCCAGCCTCGGACCGCCCCGACACCACCCACGGCACCGCCCCCTCCACCACAGCACCCTGGCCCTCCGGTGCCTCGACCGCCGGAGCCTCCTCCACGATCACATGCGCATTCGTCCCGCTCACGCCGAACGACGACACCCCCGCCCGCCGCACCCGACCCATCTCGGGCCACGCGGTGTGCTCGGTCACCAGCTCGACCGAGCCCGCGGCCCAGTCGACCTGCGGCGAGGGCTCATCGACATGCAAGGTCGCCGGCACCACACCATGCCGTAGCGCCATCACCGTCTTGATCACACCGGCCACACCCGCAGCGGCCTGCGTATGACCGATGTTCGACTTCAACGACCCCAGCAGCAACGGCCGTTCAGCAGGCCGCCCCTGCCCGTACGTCGCCAGCAACGCACCCGCCTCGATCGGATCCCCCAGCGAAGTCCCCGTACCGTGCGCCTCCACCACATCCACCTCGGAGGCCGCCAGCCCGGCGTTCGCCAACGCCTGCCGGATGACCTGTTCCTGGGAGGGGCCGTTGGGTGCCGTCAGGCCGTTGGAGGCGCCGTCCTGGTTCAGGGCGGAACCCCGGATCACCGCCAGCACCTGATGCCCGTTACGCCGGGCATCGGACAGCCGCTCCACCAGCAGGACACCTACGCCCTCGGCCCAGGCGGTGCCGTCCGCCGCTGCGGCGAAGGGCTTGCAGAGGCCGTCCGGCGCCAGTCCGCGCTGATGGCTGAACTCGGTGAAGATCCCGGGCATGGTCGTGACACTGACCCCGCCGACGAGCGCCATCCCGCACTCGCCGCCGCGCAGGGACTGCACGGCCAGATGCAGCGCGACCAGCGACGACGAACACGCCGTGTCCACCGTCACGGCCGGACCGGTCAGGCCCAGGGTGTAGGCGATACGGCCGGACGCCACGCTGCCCGCGGCCCCGGTGAAGAGGTAGCCCTCGGTGCCCTGGGCATCGGTCACACCGCTGCCGTAGCCCTGCGGGACGAAGCCGACGAAGACACCCGTCCGGCTGCCCCGCAGCGACAGCGGATCGATACCGGCGCGTTCCAGGGTCTCCCAGGAGGTCTCCATCAGCAGGCGCTGCTGCGGATCCATCGCCAGCGCCTCACGTGGCGACAGCCCGAAGAAGCCCGCGTCGAACTCGCCCGCGTCGTGCAGGAATCCGCCTTGATGGACGTAGCAGCTGCCGGGGCGTGTGGTGTCGGGGTGCTGGAGGGCGTCGAGGTCCCAGCCCCGGTCCGTCGGGAACCCGGAGTTGACCGACCGGTCCTGCCCCTCCGACAGCAGCAGCTCCCACAGGTCCTCCGGTGACCGGACGCCGCCCGGGAAACGGCAGCCGACGGCCACGATGGCGATCGGTTCCCGCGTGTCCGCGGACTCGGCCGAAACGGCCTCCGTGGTCCCCTCTCTGCCCAGGATCCTGTCCAGCAGATGCTCGGCGAGCGCCAAGGGGGTCGGGTGGTCGAACACCACGGCCCGCGCGAGGGCCACGCCCGTCGTCGCGACGAGCCGGTTGCGCAGTTCGACGGCGGTCAACGAGTCGAAGCCGAAGTCCCGGAAGGCCCGCCGCGCCTCCACCTCAGCCGCCGACGACCAGCCCAGCACCGCCGCGGCGTGCCGGCACACCTCGTCCAGTACGACGCGTTTGCGCTGAGCCTCGTTGGCCGCGTCCGCCACCCGACGCGGGAACCCCTCGGCCGCCTCGGTCACGGGGGCTGACGGCAGCTCCACACGGACCTCGGACGAAGAACCTGAGGAGGTCGAGGGCGCGAGCCAGTAACGGTCACGTTGGAAGGCGTAGGTGGGGAGGTCTGCGGGGGTGGTGGTGGCGGGCAGGACGGTGGCCCAGTCGGGGGTGACGCCATGGACCCACAGCTGGGACAGCGCGGTCAGGAACTGCCGGGTCCCGCCGTGGTCGCGCCGCAGGGTCCCGGTCGCGGTGACCTGCTCACCGCTCTCCTCGATCGCACCGGTCAGCACCGGGTGTGGGCTGACCTCCAGGAAGAGGCGGCTGCCGTCGGCGAC
>NZ_JBIAUQ010000035.1:0-2301 GCF_042893155.1 Streptomyces sp. NPDC001668 | reverse complement strand
CACCGACTCGGCGAACACCGGCGAACTCTCCAACAGCTCAGCCGCCATCCCCACCCACTGCGAGCCCTGACCCGGAAACACAAACACCACACCGGAGCCGGTCTCCCCCGCGCCGGTGACGACGTTGGCGGCGGGTTCACCGGCGGCGACCGCATCAAGTCCGGCCAGGAACCCCTCCCGGTCCTCCGCCACCACCACAGCCCGATGCTCCAACGCTGCCCGACGGGTCGCCAACGACCAGGCCACAGCAGCCGAGTTGATCCCGGTATCCGCCCCAGCGAACTCCCTCAGGCGCCCCGCCTGCGCCCGCAACCCAGCCGCAGACCGCCCCGACACCACCCACGGCACCACCCCACCCGGCACAGCACCCTCGACCTCCGGCGCCTCGACCCCCGGAGCCTCGACCCCCGGAGCCTCCTCCACAATCACATGCGCATTCGTCCCACTGATCCCGAAGGACGACACCGCAGCACGCCGAGCCCGATCCACCACAGGCCAAGCAGTCGGCCCGGTCACCAGCTCCACAGCTCCCGCGGCCCAGTCGACCTGCGGCGAGGGCTCATCGACATGCAAGGTCGCCGGCACCACACCATGCCGTAACGCCATCACCATCTTGATCACACCGGCCACACCCGCAGCGGCCTGCGTATGCCCGATGTTCGACTTCAACGACCCCAGCAGCACCGGCCGTTCAGCAGGCCGCTCCTGCCCGTACGTCGCCAGCAGCGCACCCGCCTCGATCGGATCCCCCAGCGAAGTCCCCGTGCCGTGCGCCTCCACCACATCCACCTCGGAGGCCACGAGCCCGGCGTTCGCCAACGCCTGCCGGATCACCCGCTGTTGGGATATCCCGCTGGGCGCGGTCAGACCGTTGGAGGCACCGTCCTGGTTGACGGCGGAACCCCGGATCACCGCCAGCACCTGATGCCCATTGCGCCGGGCATCGGACAGCCGCTCAAGAAGGAGCATGCCGACACCCTCGGCCATGCCCGTGCCGTCCGCGGCTGCGGCGAAGGCCTTGCAACGGCCGTCGCGGGAGAGTCCGCCCTGACGGCTGAACTCGGTGAAGATACCAGGGGTGTTGAGGACGGTCACGCCTCCGGCCAGGGCGAGCGAGGACTCCCCTCGCCGCAGCGACTGCACCGCCAGGTGCAGCGCGACCAGGGACGACGAACACGCCGTGTCCACGGTGATGGCCGGCCCGGTCAGGCCGAGCAGGTAGGAGATGCGGCCGGACGCCACGCTGGTGGTCTTGCCGGTGAGGAGGTACCCGTCGAGCATTTCCGGGGCTTCGTGCAGCCGCGGTCCGTATTCCTGGTCCATGGTGCCGACGAAGACCCCGGTCGGGCTGTCGCGCAGTGCGGTCGGCGGGATACCGGCGCGTTCCAGCAACTCCCAGGAGGTCTCCAGGAGCAACCGCTGCTGCGGATCCATCGCCAGCGCCTCACGCGGCGACAGCCCGAAGAAGCGGGCGTCGAACTCCGCCACCTGGTCGAGGAAGCCGCCCCCCTCGGCAACGCTGCTGCCGGGGGCGTCGGCGGCGAGCAGTCGCTCCAGGTCCCAGCCGCGGTCCTCGGGGAACGCGGTGATCGCGTCCTCACCGGTCATGAGCAGCCGCCACAGATCCTCCGGAGCCTCGACCCCACCGGGGAGACGGCAGCTCATCGCGACGACCGCGATGGGTTCGTCGTCCGGACCAGGCCCGGTGGAGGTGGATGATGCGGCCGGGGCCGTGGGCGCGGCAGAGGTCTTCTCGGCGATCAGGTGTGCCGCGAGCCCGGCCGGCGTGGGGTGGTCGAAGAGCGTGGCGGTGGCCAGCCGGGTGCTCAGCGCGGTGTTGATACGGTTGCGCAGGTCGCCGAGCATGATCGAGTCGAACCCGAGGTCCTTGAACGTCCGCCGGGGGTCCAAGTCGTTGACCGTCTCGTGTCCGAGTACGGCGGCGGTGTGCGCGTGGACCTGGCGTGTTACGTCGAGCTTTATGTCGGGCGCAACGGTCGGCGGGGCACCGGCAACGCCATCGGCCACCTCCTCCGCAGCTGCGGAGGAGCCGTCGAACCAGTGCCGACGGCGCTGGAAGGCGTAGGTGGGCAGGTCCGTCCGCCGCGCACCCGTCCCGTCGAAGACCGCGGTCCAGTCGACGTCGGCGCCGTGCGCCCACAGACGGGCCAAGGCGAGATGCATCTGCCGGGTCCCGCCGTGGTCACGGCGCAGGGTGCCGGTCGCGGTGACCTGCTCACCGCTCTCCTCGATCGCACCGGTCAGCACCGGGTGTGGGCTGACCTCCAGGAAGAGGCGGCT
>NZ_JBIAUQ010000034.1:0-3925 GCF_042893155.1 Streptomyces sp. NPDC001668 | reverse complement strand
GTCATGGATCACCTCACGGCCATGTTTGGCACATTGCATACAGTCGACGAATACTGTATGAAGATTGTTATCCCGCATCCGATGGGTGATGTCCAGGGGGCGTGCAGCACTTTTGAGTCGTGCACATGGAGACGGGAGCCCAAGCATGGACCTGTACGAGCACGAAGCACGGGAGCTTTTCGAGGAACACGGGATCCCTGTGCCGAGGGCCGAGGTCACCGACTCGCCCCAGCAGGCCCGCGCGATCGCCCGCAGGCTCGGCGGCAGCGCCGTCGTCAAGGCACAGGTCAAGACCGGTGGCCGGGGCAAGGCGGGCGGAGTACGGCTCGCCGCCGACCCGACCGAGGCCGAGAAGGCAACACGCCGGATCCTCGGCATGGACATCAAGGGACACCCGGTCGGCAAGGTCATGCTGGCCCAACCGGTGGACATCGAGAGCGAGTTCTACGTCGCCTACGTTCTCGACCGGAGCGCGGGCCGCTTCCTCGCCATCGCCTCGGCCGAGGGCGGCATGGACATAGAGGAGGTCGCCGCGGTCCGCCCGGAAGCGGTCGCCCGTATACCGGTCGACCCCGACGAGGGCGTCACCCCGGCGAAGGCGGCCGAGATCGCCGACGCGGCCGGACTGCCACCGCAGACCGTCGACGTCCTCGTACGACTGTGGGAGGTGCTGGTCCGCCAGGACGCGGTCCTCGTCGAGGTCAACCCGCTCGTGCGGACCCGGCAGGGGCAGGTCCTCGCCCTCGACGGCAAGGTCACCCTCGACGACAACGCCCGCTTCTGGCAGTCCCGTTGGAGCGCCGAGAGCATCACGTACGACGATCCGCTGGAGGCCGTCGCTGCCGCGAAGGGCCTCAACTACGTCAAGCTCGACGGCGAGGTCGGCATCATCGGCAACGGCGCCGGCCTGGTCATGTCGACCCTCGACGTGGTCGCCGGCTGCGGAGCCCGCCCCGCCAACTTCCTCGACATCGGCGGCGGTGCCTCGGCCCAGGTCATGGCCGACGGACTGACGGTCATCCTGTCGGACCCCGCTGTGAGGTCCGTGTTCGTCAACGTCTTCGGCGGCATCACCGCCTGCGACGCGGTCGCCGACGGCATCGTCAGGGCCCTGGACGAGGTCCGGCTCACCAAGCCCCTCGTCGTGCGCCTCGACGGCAACAACGCGGCGCGCGGCCGTGCCGTCCTCGACGAACACGCCCATCCACTGCTCCAGCAGGCCACCACCATGGACGGTGCCGCCCGCCGTGCCGCCGAACTCGCCAACTCCAGCTGAAGGAGCGGGACATGGCCATCTTCCTGACCAAGAATTCCAGGGTCCTCGTCCAGGGCATGACCGGCGGCGAGGGCATGAAACACACCCGGCGCATGCTCGCCGCCGGCACCGACGTGGTCGGCGGCGTCAACCCGCGGAAGGCCGGACAGACGGTCGACTTCGACGAGCGGGTCCTCCCCGTCTTCGGCTCGGTCGCCGACGGCATACGGGCGACCGGAGCGGACGTCACCGTCGTCTTCGTGCCACCCGCCTTCGCGAAAGCGGCAGTTGCCGAGGCCGCCGACGCGGGGATCGCGCTGGCCGTCGTCATCACCGAGGGCATCCCCGTCCATGACTCCGTCGCCTTCACCTCGTACGCGAAGAAGAAGGGGACACGGATCATAGGACCCAACTGCCCGGGCCTGATCACCCCCGGTCAGTCCAACGCGGGCATCATCCCGGCGGACATCACCAGGTCCGGCCGGGTCGGCCTGGTGTCCAAGTCGGGCACGCTCACCTACCAACTCATGTACGAGCTGCGCGACATCGGCTTCTCCACCTGTGTCGGCATCGGCGGAGACCCCGTCGTCGGCACCACCCACATCGACTGCCTGGCCGCCTTCCAGGACGACCCCGACACCGAACTGATCGTCCTCATCGGGGAGATCGGCGGCGACGCAGAGGAACGGGCCGCCGCGTACATCCGAGAGCACGTCACCAAGCCCGTCGTCGGCTACATCGCCGGATTCACCGCGCCCGAGGGCAGGACCATGGGCCACGCGGGCGCCATCGTGTCCGGTTCGGCGGGCACGGCTCAGGCGAAGAAGGCGGCGCTGGAGGCGGCCGGCGTCAAGGTCGGGAGCACCCCCACCGAGACGGCTCGCCTCGTGCTCACCCTGCTGGACACGGTCCGCCGGGCCCCGCGGGCCTGACCCCGGCCGCTCTGCGGCGGACGGAGACCGCTCCGGGCCCGCCGCATCCCCCTCACACCCCGCCCCCGACTGTGCACCGAGAGCGGAGACACCGCATGACGACCACCCTCAACGACACCCATCTCATCGCGAAGTCCGGAACCTCGTGGAACGACGCCTGGCAGCGCTGCCTCGCGGTCGCCCCCGAGGCCTTCCGGGACGACCGCGTCCTCAACCTCTGGGCCTCCGCCTGGCAGGCCGACGGCCGGGCGCTGCCCGCCACCAGCCCCGTCGACGGCAGCCCGATCGCCGGCCCGCCGCGCCTGGACCGGGAAACCGCCCACCAGGCAGTCCGCGCCTCCCTCGACCAGCACCGCGCCTGGCGGCACATACGGCTCGAAGAGCGCCGGGCCCGCGTCGCGGCCACCCTCGACGCCCTCACCCAGCACCGCGAACTCCTCGCGCTTCTGCTCGTCTGGGAGATCGGCAAGCCCTGGCGGCTCGCGCAGGCGGACGTCGACCGGGCCATCGACGGCGTGCGCTGGTACGTCGACGGTATCGAGCCGATGGTCGAGGGCCGCGCCCCGCTGGACGGCCCGGTGTCCAACATCGCCAGCTGGAACTACCCGATGAGCGTGCTCGTTCACGCCATGCTGGTGCAGGCACTGGCGGGCAACGCGGTCATCGCCAAGACCCCGACCGACGGCGGCGTCGCCTGTCTGACCCTGGCCTGCGCGCTCACCGCCCGCGAGGGGATCCCCGTCACCCTCGTCAGCGGCAGCGGGGGAGAGCTGTCCGAGGCGCTGGTGCGAGCGCCCGAGATCGGCTGCGTCTCCTTCGTCGGCGGCCGCGACACCGGCGCCGCCGTCGCCACGGCCGTCGCCGACCTCGGCAAGCGTCACGTACTCGAACAGGAGGGACTCAACACCTGGGGCATCTGGAACCACACCGACTGGGACGCGCTGACCGCCGTCATCCCCAAGCTCTTCGACTACGGCAAGCAGCGCTGCACCGCCTACCCGAGGTTCGTCGTCCAACGCGAACTCTTCGACGAGTTCCTGACGGCCTACCTCCCCGCGGTGCGCACCCTGCGCCTGGGCCACCCGCTCGCCGTCGAACACCCCGACGACCCCTACCCGGCACTGGACTTCGGGCCGATGATCAACGCGGCCAAGGCGAAGGAACTCCGCGACCAGGTCGCCGAGGCCATCAACCGCGGAGCCGTCCCCGTGCACCGCGGCAGCGAGGCCGACGCCCGCTTCCTGCCCGGCCAGGACACCTCGGCGTACGTCCAGCCGGTCACCCTCCTGAACCCGCCCCCCTCCTCACCCCTGCACCACGCGGAACCCTTCGGCCCGGTCGACACCATCGTCCTGGTCGACACCGAGGCCGAACTGCTGGCCGCGATGAACGCCTCCAACGGCGCCCTGGTCGCCACCCTGTCCACCGACGACCGGGCCACCTTCGACCGGCTCGCCCCGCAGATCCGCGCGTTCAAGGTCGGCCACGGCACACCGCGTTCCCGCGGCGACCGCGACGAGCTGTTCGGCGGGTTCGGCGCCTCCTGGCGCGGCGCCTTCGTCGGCGGCGAACTCCTCGTGCGCGCCGTCACCCAGGGTCCCGCCGGCGAACGGCTGCCCGGCAACTTCCCCGAGTACCAGCTGAAGCCGTGAAGCAGGTCAGGGCGGCGCTCCGAGCAGAGGGGCGCCGCCCGGCCGACGGCATACACACGACGACGCAGAGATGGGGTGGCGAGCAT
>NZ_JBIAUQ010000033.1:0-6313 GCF_042893155.1 Streptomyces sp. NPDC001668 | reverse complement strand
ATGTTAGGGCCAGTTAACTGTTCTGACCGAATGCCAACCCGTACGCCGTTGCCTGCCTGTGTCGGAGCTCCTCGCGGAGCCGGGCTAGCGCCCGATGCAGCGTGCTCTTGACCGTGCCAGCCGCCATGTCGAGGGCAGCGGCCGTCTCTTCCGTGGACATCTGCTCCCAGTGCCGTAGTACGACGACGCTGCGCTGCTGGGGCGTCAGGGTAGTGATGATGTCCATCAGCAGAGCGCGGTCAGCATGCTCTTCGGTGGAATCCCCGATGCTCACGTCCGGCAGGTGTTCTGTGGGAAGCTCTTCCAGCTTCCGGGCTCGCCACCACTCGGTTCGTGTGTTGATCATTACGCGGCGCAGATAGGCGTCCGCGAGTTGCTTGTCGTCGATGCGCTCCCATGCGCGGTAGGTGCGTAACAACGCGGTCTGCAGCAGATCCTGAGCGTCGAGCGGGTCGGCAACCAGACGTCGTGCGGTGCGGAGCAGGGCGTCGTGCCGCGCGCGTACGTACTCCTCAAATTCCGGCACCTCACGAACGTGCTTGCTCGGATTCACGTGGCACGCTCCCTTCGTATATGGGCGTGGGTGGGGCCTTTCGGGTGGGCGTCGGCCTGCGGGAGACACGGGGTGGGCCGGTCGGCAACCGGCCCACCCGGCGGCGTTCGTTGCTCACTGCCTGCACGACGCCCAGACGGCGGACGCCGGGCCGCCTCGCTCCAGCAGCCGTTTATGGCCTGAGGCGCTGGCCGGTCCCCTCGCGCCGGCCAGTTCCCGGGCCAAGAGAACTCTGGTCAGCGGAAGGTGAACTTCTGGTCCCGGGCGCCGTTGCACCGCCACAAGATCAGAGGGGTGTTGTTGGCCGTCTTTCCGCCCTTCACAGCAAGACACTTGTCGTGGTGATCGCCGGAATAGGGGAAGATCGTGCAGTGGCGCTGCCGTGAGCCGCAGTTGACGTGGAAGCTCTGGTTCGTGCGGCCGTTGCAGTTCCACAGGATGAGCTGTGTGCCGTTGCGGTAGTTGCCGGGGATGTCCACGCACAGGCCCATGTTCTGCGCCGGGTGAATCCGGAACGCGTTGTAGATGTCGAGCGCTTCGACGTACCACTTCTGGTTCTGCGCCCCGACGCAGCGGTACTGGTCGACCTTCGCTCCCTTGCGCACGCCACCGTGGGCGGTGATGCACGGGCCGCTGAAGTGCTCCGGAAGCCACCGGTAGGTGCCGGGAAAACGCAGCGCGTTTTCAGCCGGCCTGGCTCCCTGCGCTGCTGCTGCCCCCGCCGCCGCGGCGGGCGGGTTTGCCTGAGCTGGGACGGCAGCAGCCAGGCCGCCGGCCATGGTGATCGCTGTCGCGGCGATTGCGAGCCGCTTGTGTACCTGCATGATCTTGTCTTTCCTTCTCTTCTGATCCGGACTGATTTGCAGGACGTGCTGGGTCGGGGCAACGGGGCTGGTCGTCTGCCCCGGAAGCAAGGTGTCGCTGTGCGCGCAACGGTGGGAGCGCGGGCCCACGAATACCTCGGGGTACCTGGCGTCCTGGATGCGGCGCGCGAAACCCGAAGCGCAACGGCGCCGATGAAGGCCCCGCGCAAGGATCAGGCTTGCCCTCGCCGAGCCTCTGCCCGGCCCCGGCAGCCGCGGTGGCGCAGTTCATCGATAACTGTGGCGCTGTGGGAGGATCCGGCGTAGGTCGGCCTGTGCGGAGCTCACCAGTCAGTACGAAGCGGTGCGGGCGAACGTTTCGTGGGGATCGTTCCCGACGTAGGACCAGGCGGTTGCGAAGCCGGTGGTGTTCTTGTCGTTGAGCATCGGCGAGAGCATCTCGAGGGTGCCGGTCCGGTGCTTGCAGCCGTAGTGCTTCATGTCGCTGTTGCGCCAGATGTTGCACCCCTCGCCATTCCATTTGTCCGTCGGGACGTTGGCGTCGACCATGGCCCACACGGTGCGGCAGCCGCGGCTGTACCACAGCGAAGCGGTGACCGACACGTGCAGGTGGTAGCGCGAGCTGTAGTACTTGTCGGTCTTCTTGTGGACCATGCGTCCGGTGTCCGCGCAACCGCTGTAGATAGGATCCTGGCCGTCCCACTTGCGGCCGGCCGCGTCGGCGGGGCCGGTAAGGACCAAGGTCGTGCCCGCCGTCAACGCCAGAGCGGCCACCCCGATGGACTTGAGTGTGCGCACTTCGTCTCCTTATCTCGATGCTGTGCGAGAGTCACCGGACGAGCCGCGGATGAGAGCGCGGTCGGTGCTCGTTGCTGTCACGTCATCGAGTTCAGCGGGCCGGGGATTGAATGGGCAGCCGGTTTTGCCACTCTGATCAATGGCTGCATTGCAGGTCACGGGCACGGCGCACGGTGCTGACCAAAGAAGGCGCCTGTCGTTTGCTCTTCTCCCCACCCGTGCGTAGCCTCCGGGTGATCGCTCCGCGTCCAAGGGGGAAGCGGGGAAGCGGGCGGATGGTGGGGTGAGCCGTCGATGGCAGGACGTCGCGAGAGCCCGCTCGATCCGAGCGCTGGACCGGTGGCACGGTTCGCTGCCGAATTACGCAAACTCCGTGCGGAGGCCGGGAGTCCGACCTACCGGATGATGGCGCAGCGCACAGGGCAGGGTGCGAGCACCCTGTCGCAGGCGGCCGGGGGTGAGCGGCTGCCGACCCTGCCGGTGGTGCTCGCCTACGTGCGCGCTTGCGGTGGGGACCTGGAGGAGTGGGAGGAGCGGTGGCGTGAGGCGGCCTCGGAAGTGGCGGCCGAGCCGCGCACCGAGGACGAGAACGCTGAACCGCCATACCGGGGCTTGGCCCGCTTCGAGCCTGCCGACGCCGACTTGTTCTTCGGCCGCGACCAGCTCACCGACCGCCTGCTCGAGCTGTCACGCTCCCACCGGTTCACCGCTGTGTTCGGTCCGTCGGGCAGCGGCAAGTCTTCCCTGCTGCGGGCCGGCCTCATCCCCCGCCTGCGCACCCCGGACCAGGCCGGTCCGCGGCCAGCTGCGCTGCGCGTCCTCACCCCGGGCGAACATCCGCTGCGCACACACAAGCAACGGCTTACACCGAAAGACACCGACGGCGACACCTGGCTGATCGTTGACCAGTTCGAAGAGCTCTACACCCTCTGCACCGACCCGACCGAACGCAACCAGTTCATCGACCGCCTCGTGGCCGCCACCGACCCAGCCGACCGACTGCGTGTCGTAATCGCGGTACGCGCCGATTTCCTCGGCCACTGCGCCGCGCATTCCGGATTGACCGCCGCTCTGCAGGACGCATCCGTGCTGGTCGGTCCGATGAGCCGGGACGAACTGCGCGAGGCTGTCGTCAAACCCGCCCAGAGGAGCGGATTGATCGTCGAGCGCGACCTGACGGCCCGGATCCTCGACGAGGTCGAGGACGAACCCGGAGCTCTGCCGTTGATGTCGCACGCTCTGCTGGAGACGTGGCGTCGCCGCAAAGGCCGCGCCCTCACGGTCGAGGCTTACGAAGCCGCGGGCGCGCTGCGGGGTGCGATCGTCAGCACAGCGGAAGACGCGTACGCTCGCCTCACACCGGCCCAGGCCGACATCGCCCGCCGGATCCTGCTGCGCCTCGTCACACCGGGCGAAGGGGCCGCCGACACCCGACGCCCCGGCTCGCACGCCGAACTGGTCGCCAGCGATATCAGTGGCGAACTCGACACAGTGCTGGATCAGTTGATCCGCGTCCGGCTGCTGACGGTGGACGAGGACATCGTCGACCTGGCGCACGAGGCACTCCTGACAGCCTGGCCGCGATTGCGCACGTGGGTTGACGAGGACCGGGAGAGGCTGCGCGCGCACCGGCGGCTCACCGATGCCGCCACCACCTGGCGCGAACTCGAGGGCGATCCAGGGGCGTTGTACCGCGGTACTCGCCTGGCCACAGCCATGGAGCTGTGGCCCCTCGACCGCCACGGCGAGCTGACCGAGGTCGAATGCGCCTTCCTGACCGCCAGCCTTTCCGATCGAGACCAGGAACGGCGCGCCGCGGCTCGCGTCAGCCGCCGACTGCGGCAGTTCACCGTGACGGTGTCCGTGCTACTGATTCTCGCCCTGATCGCCGGTGTGCTCGCCTGGCAGCAGGCTCGCACCAGTGATCGCCGCCATGTGGAGGCCGAGGCACGCCGCATCGCCGCGGTCGCTGAAAGCATGCGCATCTCCGACCCCGTCAGGGCAATGCAGCTCAGCGTGGCGGCATGGCGATTGACCGACACAACAGAGACACGGTCGGCATTGCTGGGCGCAATGGCCCAGCGTGACAAGGACGTGTTCGCAGTACCCGGCGCGGACTCGGGGTATTCCGACGGCTCGGATTCCAAGACACGCCAACTGATCGACCACGGCAGGGCGGTGATGTCCGTCGAGCGGGGCAGGATTCGGATATGGGACCTGGCCACCCATCGGCTCACCCACCTCTATCGAGGGCCGGGCAAGCTGCTCTACGGAGCACCAACCGTGAGCCCGGACGGTCATACCCTCGCCCTGGCGGGGCCAGACGGGATCGTGCTGTGGGACGTACGGTCTGCCCAGGCCACCGGCAAACTCAGCGGAACCTTGTGGGCGTCCGACACGGCCTTCGGTCCGAGTGGGCACACCCTTGTCGTCGAAACCCAGGAAGACTCTGCATCGGTTCAGGTTTGGCGCGTGCCGGACCACCGCCTGCTGGTACAGGCGCCCGCCGCGGCAGCGGGAACGCTGCAGGCAGCCGTCAGCGCGGACGACCGGTGGCTGGCGCTGTGCAGCGACAAGCAGCAACTGCAGATCTGGGACCTGGCGAATCACCGTAAGACACCCTCACCGTGGACGCCGGCGCGAGGCCGCGGCGCCTGCCCGGCGGACTCCCTTGCCTTCTCACCGGACAACAGGACTGTCGCGGTTCTCAGCGACAAAGGAATCCACAGGTGGGACCTGCGCAGCGGACGAGAATCGGCGCGAATCGAAGAGTCGGAGCTCAGCGGGATGTGGTTCAGCGCCGACGGGGAGTTTCTGGCCGCCACGGACGACAAGGAGCTGTTCGTGTGGCGTCTCTCGAATCCAGACTCGCCTGTCTTCCGACAGCCGTTGAACATTCTCGATGTGAGTGATCTGGGAATCGATGAGGCATCCGGTACCTTGCGGTACCTCAGCGGCGCCGGGACGATCGTCCGATCACTTGACCTCAAGCGGGTCATGTCCACGCGATGGGAGACGCAGACCGCCGACTGGTCACAACTCGCCAATGGTGGCCGGAAACTGGCCCGACTCCTGCCCACGGCGGACGGGAAGGGTCTGCAGATCCTGGACGCCCAAGGCCGGGTGCGCTTCGCGGCGTCCGCGCCACGATGTCCGTCAGCCAAGCCCGGAGATCTCGTGAAGTGCGAGGATTTCATGGCGGCAAGTCCCGACGGCCGCTATATCGCTCAGAGCCGGGTGGTGGACCAGGAAAACCAGACGAGGCGGCAGCTTGTCACCGTCTGGGACACCATGTCCCGTCGCGTGGACACCACCCTCGACATCGAGCCCGGATCGGACACTATCGCCGGGTTAGCCGGATTCGCCCTTGATGCCCGAGGCCGCCAGCTTGCGGTGTACCGGGAGGACGGGGCGGTCGAGATATGGGACGTGCGCAGAAAGAAGCGGGTCAAAACGCTGGCCTACCATGTCAGCGCATACTCCGAGTCTTCTTCCATATCCTTCTCCACCTCCGTCCCGCCGCTGGCATGGCGCGGTGACGGGAAGATGCTGGTCACCCTCGACGGCACGGTATTCGGCTTCCGCTCGGGCCGTACGAGCCACCGGCTGCTCACCGACGACCAGGCCGGCGCACTGGCCTTCAGCCCCAACGGGGCTTATCTCGCCGTCGGCGATGTGACCGGTCGCGTTTCCCTCTGGGACGGGGCACTGCACAGACGCCTCGGCGTGCTGTCCGGTATTTCCCCCGACGCATGGTCTCAGGACGGCGGTGACGTGTCGGCACTCGCCTTTTCCCACGACGGCCGCACTCTGGCAGTCGGGAGCTCCAACGGCACCGTGGAACTCTGGGATGTCCCCTCCCGCAGACTTCTCGGATCCGCCCTGCCCTCTCCGGGTGACAGTGTCCTGTCACTCACCTTCAACTCCGACGACAGCGGCCTCTACACCTCAGGCACCAACGTGCCCAGACAGACCTACGCCCTCGACAGCAAGCGGCTCGCCGAACAGGTCTGCCGACGTGCCGGTTCCGGACTTTCCCGGAGCGACTGGAAGGCTTACCTCCCAGACATCTCGTATCGCCGGACCTGTTTCATCCAGCACCCTAGTTCGCCAGGCTCTGGCTAACTGGCCCTAACAA
>NZ_JBIAUQ010000032.1:0-6603 GCF_042893155.1 Streptomyces sp. NPDC001668 | reverse complement strand
GTCGGCAACCCCCTCAAACTCTCCGACTCCCCCACCACCATCACCACCCCACCCCTCCTGGGCCAGCACAACGAAGACATCTACATCGGCGAACTGGGTCTCGGTGACGAGGAGTTGCGGCTGCTCAGGTCGGGCGGGGTGATTTGACGTGGTGAACAGGAGCCACGTTCCCGGGTTGTTGGGCGGTGGTCCATGACGTGAAAGAGCACGGGGTCCGGCGGCGGTGCGCGTCGGCCGGCCCCGGGGATCCGTGCGCGCACGAAAGGCATTTGGACAGGGGGCGCTGGCCAGATCTTTCGACGCAAGGAGTGCTTGAAGACTATGACGACCGTCGACTACTCGTCGTCCGCCACCTTCAAGGAGGTGACGGACCGCAACGGCCGCGTGTACCGGATCGGCGAGACCGACCGGCACATCATGGGACGACCACGATGGACCATGGTGCTCTTCCCGTGGATGGGCATGCTGGGCATCAGCTCCTCGGAGTACGCGTTCACGTCGGCCGAGGACACCCTGCACGAGGCGCATCTGTGGAGCAGTGGGCACATCTTCTGGCTGATGGGCGTCTGGGTGTTCTTCCAGGCGGCCGTGGCCTTCCCTGCCGGACAGCTCAGGGAGAGCGGGAAGCTTCCGGCCCGCTACGCGATGATGCTCGGCGCGCTGGGCACCGTCCTCGGCTATCTCTCGCTCGCGTTCGCACCGAACGTGATCGTCGCCTATCTGGGCTTCGGGGTGTGCAGCGGTATCGGCGCCGGTCTTGTGTACGCGACCTGCGTCAACATGGTCGGCAAGTGGTTCCCGGAGCGCAAGGGCGGCAAGACCGGCATGGTCAACGGCGGTTTCGCCTACGGCTCGGTGCCCTTCGTCTTCCTGTTCACCTCGTACATGGACCTGAGCAACTACCGGGGCGTTCTGGTGACGGTGGGCCTGGTCTGCTGCTCGGTGGTGGCGTTCGCGGGCTGGTTCTTCAAGGACCCGCCGAAGAACTGGTGGCCCCCGCACGTCGACCCGCTGAAGATGACGGACGATCCGAAGATCCGGCGGGCGCTGGAGAAGAACCCGCCGGCGGTCAAGCAGTACACCCCGAGGGAGGCCGCGCGTACGCCCGTCCTGTGGATGATGTGGTTCTGCCTGCTGTGCACGGCCGGGATCAACATCTTCGGCATCGCCTTCCAGGTGCCGTTCGGCAAGGACATGGGCTTCGCGGGCGGGATCGTGGCCACGGCGATGTCGCTGAAGGCGATCGTCAACGGCACCGGGCGCGGGGTGATCGGCTGGATCTCCGACAAGTTCGGGCGCCGCAACACGCTGATCATCGTGTGTCTGGTGCTGGGCACCGCCCAGTTCGGTGTGCTGGTCTCGGGCCAGATGGGCAGCATGCCGTTCTTCCTGTTCTGCTCCATGGTCTCCGGCTTCGGCGGCGGCGCGATCTTCCCGCTGTTCGCCGCGATGACGGCCGACTACTTCGGTGAGAACAACAACGCCTCCAACTACGGCATGGTCTACAGCTCGAAGCTCATCTCGGGGCTCGTCGGCTCCGGTGTCGGCTCGATCGTGGTCGGCGCCTGGGACTACCAGGGGGCGTTCGTCCTGGCCGGCTCCATCGGCCTGGCGTCCGCGGTCCTCGCGCTGTTCCTGAAGGCGCCCGGCAGGCCCCAGGCCAGCCGTCGGACCGTCCCCAACCCGCAACCGCTCGGCGAGGAAATGGCCTGAGAGGAAATGGCCTGACATGACGGCAGATCCGTACGCAGCACGCAGCGAGACCGACAACTCCGCGCACTCCACCGCCGCACACCGTCCCTACCGGGAAGTGACCGACGCGGGCGGCCGCGTGTACCGCATCGGCGAGACCGACCGGGACATCCTCGGCCACTCCCGCAAGCTCATGGTGTACCTGCCCTGGCTCACCATGATGGCCATCAGCGTCTTCGAGTACGCGTACGGCTCGGCCGAGGACACCCTGTCCCACGCCCATGGCTGGACGCAGAGCAACACCTTCTGGATCCTCAGTGTCTGGGTCTTCTTCCAGGCCGGCATCGCCTTCCCCGCTGGCTGGCTGCGGGAGAAGGGCATCCTGACGGCTCGTCAGGCCATGTACGCCGGCTCGGGTATGTGCCTTGTCGGATTCCTCGCCCTGTCCCACCTCGACAACGTCCTGCTGGCGATCCTGGGATTCGGCGTCGTCGGCGGAATCGGCGCCGGGCTCGTCTACGCGACCTGCATCAACATGGTCGGCAAGTGGTTCCCCGAACGCCGGGGAGCGAAGACCGGGTTCGTCAACGGCGGCTTCGCGTACGGATCACTGCCCTTCATCTTCATCTTCAACTACGGCTTCGACACCGCCAATTACCACCGCGTCCTGGATCTCATCGGCTGCTACGTCCTGATCGTGGTCGTGGGGTGCGCGTTCTTCTTCAAGGACCCGCCGAAGAACTGGTGGCCCGCCGACATCGACCCGCTCACCCACGGCGGCAGCGAGAAGGGTGCGGGTGCGCCTGCGGGTGCGCCTGCGGGTGCGCTTGCCAAGAACCCTCCGGCGGTACGGCAGTTCACGCCGAAGGAGGCCGTCAGGACCGGCATGCTTCCCCTCATGTGGGTCGCCCTCGTCATGACAGCGGGTGTATCGATCTTCGGGATCTCCTTCCAGGTCGACTACGCCAAGGAGATCGGTTTCGGCCCGCTGGTCGCGGCCTCCTCGATGGGGGTCATGGCGGTCATCAACGGCGTCGGACGGGGCGTGGTGGGCTGGCTGTCCGACAAGTGGGGCCGCAAGTCCACGCTGGTGTTCGTCATCGTCGTCCTGGGTCTCGCGCAGTTCGGTGTGATCTGGGCGGGCGACATCAAGAGCGAGCCGCTGTTCCTGGTGTTCGCGTTCCTGTCCGGGTTCGGCGGCGGCGCGTTCTACCCGCTGTTCGCGGCGCTGACCCCGGACTACTTCGGGGAGAACTACAACGCCTCCAACTACGGACTGGTGTACAGCGGCAAGCTGATCAGCGGCCTGTTCGGGGGCGGCCTGGGCTCCATGGTCGTCGCGGCGTGGGGTTACGACGGGGCGTACGCCCTGGCCGGGGCCACCTCGATGGTCGCTGCGGCGATCGCGCTGCTGCTGCGGCAGCCTGGACGGCCCCGAAGCGGAGCCTCGGTGCCGCAGCCGCAAACCGCGGCCTGAGCAGGCAAGTTCGACCCACGGATCAGGCGGCCCTCCACCTCGGCCTTCGCGCCGGGCAAGGGCCGCCTCATCCGATGGTTGCGGCCCGCGGCCCGCGGGACGCTGGTCCAGCGGTACGGAGGCGCGGGCTCCACGGTGCGGGTACGCGGACTGGACCGTCCGGGTGCGCGGACTCGACGGTCCGGGTGCGCGGCGCGGGCTCAAGGTACGGATGCGCGGCGCGGGCTCAACGGTACGGATGCGCGGGGCGGCGCCACGGCGGCGAAACCCACCGCCCTGCTCCGTCGACCTCGGCACACAGCCCTGGCCAGGCCACAGGGGCTCGGCGGCTCGGCGGCTCGGCGGCTCGGCGGCTCGGCGGCCCGGCGGCCCGGCGGCCCGGCGGCCCGGCGGCCCGGCGGCCCGGCGGCCCGGCGGCCCGGCGGCCCAGCGGCCCAGCGGCCCAGCGGCCCAGCGGCCCAGCGGCCCAGCGGCCCAGCGGCCCAGCGGCCCAGCGGCCCAGCGGCCCAGCGGCAGGCTACTGGCCTCGCCGGCCGAACGGGCTCGCGGACTACTTCTCGCGGTCGTGGTACATCTTCCGCGTGTGTTCGGTGTGTTGCCGCATGATCGCGGTGGCGCGCTGCTCGTCTCGGTCGGCGATCGCGGCGATCAGTTCACGGTGCTCGGTCCAGGACTGGTGGCCGCGCTGCCGGGCGACCGGCGTGTAGTACCAGCGCACCCGCCGGTCGACCTGGGCCGCCAGCTCGGCGAGGACCGCGTTGCCCGCCAACTCCATGACTTTGGCGTGGAGTCGGGCGTTCAGGGCGACCGCGGCGTCCACATCGTCCGCGGCGACCGCACTCTCGCCCTGGGCGCACAGCTCCTCCAGGGCGGCGATACCGGCGCTGCCCGCGTGGACGGCGGCGAGCCCTGCCGCCTCGGCCTCCAACAGGGTGCGCACGGTGAGGAGTTGGTCCGCTTCCTCCTCCGTGGGCTCGTGCACGAACGCTCCTTGGGCAGGCCTCAGATCGACCCACCCCTCGGTGTTCAGCCGCTGCAACGCCTCCCGCACCGGCTGCCGGGACACCCCCAGGTGACCGGCGAGCTCGCTCTCGACGAGATGCTGACCGGGCTGAAGGGCGCGGGTGGTGATGAGTTCGAGCAGGGCGCCGTAGACGCGGTCGCGCAGTGGACCGGGGCGCTCGAGCCTGGGCACCGTCCCGTACGGCAGTCCTGTCGTCGGCAACATCGCGGTCCCTCCTGTGCAGCGGCCTAGCTGCAGCTGAGAGCCAAGTATGAATTGGTTTTCGCCTACAGTCTACGGCGCACAACCCACCGCGCCCTCAGCCCCCTCCCGACCGCACCGGACATCGCGGCAGCTCACAGGCTCGGTGACGTCATGACCCTTGCTGAGCCCGCTCTCCATCCTGTAGACAATATCCAGTCGACAAAGTCGGCAGTTCCTCGGTCACCCTCACCGAACGGAGCTTCCACCCATGAAAGTCGCAGTCCTCGGCGCCGGAGCCATCGGCGCTTACGTCGGCGCGGCGCTCCACCGCGCCGGCGCCGACGTCCATCTCGTCGCCCGCGGTCCGCATCTGGCGGCCATGCGGGAGCACGGCGTCCAGGTCCTCAGCCCGCGCGGTGACTTCACCGCCCGCGCCCACGCCACCGACGACCCGGCCGAGATCGGCCCGGTCGACTTCGTCTTCCTCGGCCTGAAGGCCAACTCGTACGCGGCGTGCGGGCCGCTCATCGAGCCCCTTCTCACCGACACCACCGCGGTCGTCGCGGCCCAGAACGGCATCCCCTGGTGGTACTTCCACCGGCACGGCGGCCCGCACGACGGCCACCGCCTCGAGAGCGTGGACCCGGGCGGCGCGGTCAGTGCGGTGCTCGCGCCCTCCCGGGCCATCGGCTGTGTGGTCTACGCGGCGACCGAGCTCGAAGGGCCGGGTGTCGTACGGCACTTGGAAGGCACCCGCTTCTCCATCGGGGAGCCCGACCGCAGCCGGTCCCCCCGCTGCCTGGCTTTCAGCGAGGCCATGCAGGCGGGCGGCCTCAAGTGCCCGGTCGAACCGAACCTGCGGGACGACATCTGGCTCAAGCTGCTGGGCAACATCTCCTTCAACCCCATCAGCGCGCTGGCCCGTGCCACCATGCGGCAGATGTGCCTGCACGGCGGCACCCGCAAGGTCATCGAGACGATGATGGCGGAGACCCTCGCGGTCGCCGAGGCCCTGGGCTGCACCGTGGGCGTGTCCATCGAACGCCGTCTCGCCGGCGCCGAACGCGTCGGCGACCACCGCACCTCCACGCTCCAGGACCTGGAACGCGGCAAGCCCCTGGAACTCGACGTCCTCCTGACCGCCGTCATCGAACTGGCGGAGATCACCGGTGTCGACGTGCCCACGCTGCGCACCGTGCACGCCCTGTCCGACCTCCTCGCGCTCCGGTCCGCCGCATGACGGCACTCGGCACTCATGTCATCGGGTCGGGTACCGGGGTCCGGCCGAATGCCGGCACCGGGGTCCCGATGGCCCACGCCGTCGGCCGGGAGATCATCCGGACGGGGCGGGCCGACCTGGGGTTCATCGAGCGGGCGACCTGCGGCTTCGAGGAGTACAGGGCACTCGTCGAGCCGTGGACGGTGTCGCTGGCGGCGAAGGTGACGCGCGTACCGGCCGCCGTCGTAAGGGAGTTGGCACAGGCCTGCGCGCGGGGCGAGCCGTTCCGGACATACGACGGCGCTGAGGACGCCGAGGTCCGCGCGCTGGCCGACCTGTCGCTGCTGACCGGCCGCGGTCACGACGATCCTGCGCGGCGCACGCCTTTCCACCTGGTGCCGTTCGACCCTCCCGTCGACCTGACGGACGAGGAGTATCCGGTCCGGCTCACCAGGGGGCGCCGTACCGGCTCGTACAACACCCGGATACAGAAAGGCGGTTCGGCGTTGCTCCTTCGCGGATCCTCACTGCGGCGCGCCGAGTGCGTCGAGCTGAGTCCGGAGGACGCCGAGCGCTATGGCGTGGTGGTCGGCGAGGAGGCGCGGGTCACCACCCGGCGGGGCTGGACGGCGGCGCGGGTGTGGGTGGATCCGGCGCTGCGGCCCGGTCTGGCGTTCATGACCGGGCGTCCGCCGGACCGAGTGGACGCCAACCAGGCTGCTACGCAGGCCAGTTGTCCGATCGCGGGGGCCGTGGAGTTCGAGGCCACAGCGATCCGGATCGAGAAGATGCCCGTCGTGGCGATACCCGTCGTGGCGTTGCCCGTCATGGCGAAGCGGAGCTGAGGACGGACATGGGACGAGTCACGGAACGACGCAAGGTGATCCGCATCCGCGACGGAGCCATCTCCTCACGCCCGGACACCCTGGTCACCGAGGAACCGCTGGAAATCCGCCTCAACGGCAAACCCCTCGCCATCACCATGCGCACCCCCGGCGACGACTTCGC
>NZ_JBIAUQ010000031.1:0-10220 GCF_042893155.1 Streptomyces sp. NPDC001668 | reverse complement strand
GTCGGGGTCGAAGCTTCGTGGTCTGGCCATGCATCGAAGGTAAAGCCGACCCACCCTTCTTGACAACCCAGTACAGAACCATCTAGGTTCCTTACTGTTCAGTCCATAACCGTCCTGAGCTCACCGAACAGGCTCGCGACCGAAGGAACCACCATGCAGACAACTTCCCCAGTGGCCCTCGTGACGGGTGCCTCCTCCGGGATCGGACGGGCGGCGGCGCTCGCCCTCGTGGGCGCCGGCTTCGCGGTGGTCGGCACGAGCCGCAACGCGGCGAAAGCGAAGCCGATCGCCGGGGTGACGTTCCTCGATCTCGACGTGGCCAGCGACGACTCGGTCCGCGCCCTGGTCGGGGAGGTGATCGATCGCTTCGGCCGGATCGACGTCCTGGTCAACAACGCGGGCGTGGGCGCGGTCGGCGCCGGCGAGGAGAGCTCGATCGACCAGGCCAAGGAGGTCTTCGACATCAACGTCTTCGGCCTGATGCGGATGACCAACGCGGTGCTGCCCCACATGCGCGCCCAGCGCAGTGGCCGCGTGGTCAACGTCGCCTCGGTACTCGGTCTGATCCCAGCCCCCTTCATGGCCGTCTACGCCGCCACCAAGCACGCGGTCGAGGGCTACTCCGAGTCCGTCGACCACGAGCTCCGCGAGCACGGCGTGCGGATGCTGCTGGTCGAGCCGGCCTACACCAACACGAGTTTCGAGGCGAGCAGCATGGCACCCGACTCGCCCCTGCCGGTCTACGCCGCCCAGCGGGAGGTCTCCCGGGACGTGCTGGCCACGGCCGTGCGCAACGCCGACCACCCGGACGTCGTCGCGAAGGTGATCGTCGCGGCCGCCACCGATTCCAAGCCCAAGCTCCGGTACACCGCCGGCCCGATGGCCAGGCGCGTCAGCCTCCTGCGCCGGATCGTGCCCTCGCGCGCCTTCGACAGCCAGATCCGCAAGCTCAACCGACTGGCCGGCTGACCCCGCACTACACCCGGCGCCCGAAAAGACGCACATGTCCAAAGCCAGAGACACTGAAGCCGGCATCAGCCTCTCTCGTCCCACCGCTCCTGGAAACGGCTGACACCCATGGAATTCGAACACGTCACCTTCGACCTGCCGCACGGCACCTTTCACGCGCTGCAGGGTGGTGACCCCGATGGTCAGCCGACGGTCGTCCTGCACGGCTTCCCGGACCACCCGCCGACCGCGAAGCCCTTCCTCGCCGAGCTCGCCCGCCAGGGACGTCACGTCATCGCACCCTGGCTTCGCGGTTACGCGCCGTCCCCGACCGCGGGACCGTTCGACTTCGCCTCCCTCACCGGCGACGTGCTCGCGCTGATCGACCGCTGGTCTCCCGGGCGGCCCGTGGAGTTGGTCGGCCACGACTGGGGCTCCCTGATCACCTACGATGCCGTCGTCACCGCCCCGGAGCGGATCGAACGCGCGGTCACGCTCGCAGTCCCCCACCCCGTCACGTTTCTGAGCCGGCCGCGTCTCGCTCAGCTGCGCCGGATCTGGTACATGGGGCTCTTCCAACTGCCGGGAAGCGGCTGGATGGTCGGCGCCCGCGATCTCGCCTTCATCGACCGCCTCTGGCGTCAGTGGTCGCCCGGCCTCTCGCTCGATCCAGCTCTCCGGGCGGAGCTGCACGAGCACCTGCGGGCGAGCATGCCCGCGCCTCTGAAGTACTACCGGGCGATGCTGCGACCCAGCATGATTGGGGCGACGCGCCGCCTGTCTCAGCCGATCGAGGTGCCCCTGTTGCAGCTTTACGGTGCCGACGACGGCTGCTTCCTCCCCCCGAAGGTCGACGACGGTCATCGGTTCGCTGCCCCGCACGCGATGGAGGTCGTCCCCGACGTCGGTCACTTCCTGCACATCGAGGCCCCCGAGGCGATCGCGGAACGGATCGCGGCATGGGCCAAGTAACGGATCACATCACTCGGGGTGGAGGACATATGGAACAGGCCGCCGAATCGGCGCGGACCGTCATCATGACCGTGGACGACGATCCCGGGGTGTCCCGGGCCGTCGCCCGTGACCTGCGGCGGCGCTACGGCGGGTCGTACCGGATCGTGCGCGCGGAGTCCGGTGAGTCCGCGCTGGAGGCGCTGCGGGAGCTGAAGCTGCGCGGTGATCTGGTCGCGGTGATCCTGGCCGACTACCGGATGCCGCAGATGAACGGCATCGAGTTCCTCGAACAGGCCCTGGACATCCATCCGGGTGCCCGGCGCGTGCTGCTGACCGCGTACGCGGACACGAACGCGGCGATCGACGCGATCAACGTCGTCGACCTCGACCACTACCTCCTCAAGCCGTGGGACCCGCCGGAGGAGAAGCTCTACCCGGTCCTGGACGACCTGCTGGAGACGTGGCGGCGCAGCGACTTCCGGCCGGTGCCCGCCACCAAGGTCGTCGGTCACCGGTGGTCGGCGCGCTCCTCGGACGTGCGGGAGTTCCTGGCCCGCAACCAGGTGCCGTACCGCTGGTACTCCACCGAGGAGCCCGAGGGCCGGCGGCTGCTGGCCGCGGCGGGCGAGGACGGGCAGCGGCTGCCGGTGGTGATCTCGGCGGACGGTACGGCGCTCGTCGAGCCGGAGGTGCCCGAACTGGCCGCGCACGTGGGGCTGGCGACGACACCCACGGCCGACTTCTACGACCTGGTCGTCATCGGCGGCGGGCCTGCCGGGCTCGGTGCGGCCGTGTACGGGGCCTCGGAGGGCCTGCGGACGGTGCTCGTGGAGCGGTCGGCGACCGGCGGGCAGGCCGGGCAGAGCTCCCGGATCGAGAACTACCTGGGCTTCCCGGACGGTGTCTCGGGCGCCCAGCTCACCGACCGGGCGCGACGCCAGGCCACGAAGTTCGGCGCCGAGATCCTCTCCGCGCGTGAGGTGACCGGTCTGGAGGCGAGCGGCGCGGCGCGGCTCGTACGGTTCGCGGACGGGTCGACGATCGCGGCGCACAGCGTGATCCTGGCGACCGGTGTGTCCTACCGGCAGCTTCAGGCGCCGGGTGCCGACGAGTTGTCGGGCCGCGGGGTGTTCTACGGGTCCGCGCTCACCGAGGCGGCCGCCTGCCAGGGCCACGACGTGTACATCGTCGGCGGCGCCAACTCGGCCGGGCAGGCGGCGATGTACCTGTCCCGGGGCGCCAAGTCGGTCACCCTGCTGGTGCGCGGAGCGGACCTCACCGCGTCGATGTCGCACTACCTGATCCAGCAGATCGCCCAGTCGCCGAACATCTTCGTACGGGCCCACACGGTCGTCGAGGCCGCGCACGGCGAAAGCCAGCTGGAACAGCTGACGTTGCGCGACACGACGAGCGGGCAGACCGAACGGGTCGACGCACAGTGGCTGTTCGTGTTCATCGGCGCGGCCCCACTGACCGACTGGCTGGACGGCACGGTGTCGCGGGACGAGCACGGGTTCATCCTGGCCGGGCCCGATCTGACCGCCGACGGGCGGCCTCCGACGGGCTGGGAGCTGGACCGGCCGCCGTACCACCTGGAGACCAACATCCCCGGCGTGTTCGTCGCCGGGGACGCGCGCGCGGAGTCCGCCAAGCGGGTCGCGTCCGCCGTCGGAGAGGGAGCCATGGCCGTGATGCTCGTCCACCGGTACCTGGAGCAGTCGTGAGCGGGCAGCCGATGCCGTGCAGCGCGGCGGAGATCAGCTCACTGTTCCTCTTCGAGAAGCTCAGCGACGAGCAGCTCG
Source organism: Streptomyces sp. NPDC001668 (assembly GCF_042893155.1). Lineage (NCBI taxonomy): Bacteria > Bacillati > Actinomycetota > Actinomycetes > Kitasatosporales > Streptomycetaceae > Streptomyces > Streptomyces sp. NPDC001668. Next base: position 6,516 of record NZ_JBIAUQ010000031.1, on the reverse strand, counting down.
ACAGGCTGTGCGGCGAGGGACGGGTCGAACTGTTCGACCCCGGACCGGTGTTCACCGAAGGTGACCCGGCGACCTGCTTCTACGTGATGATCGAGGGCACGCTCGTCATGTCGCGCCGGGTGGGCGGCGACGACATCGAGGTCAGCCGCACGTCCCAGCCAGGGGTGTACGCGGGGGCCGTGATGGCGTACTTCGGGGACGGGAAACCGCAGCGGTACATGAACTCGCTGCGGGTGTCGGAGCCGACGCGGTTCTTCGTCCTTCCCGCCGAGTCGTTCGCGAACTTCATGCACGAGTGGTTTCCGATGGCGGTCCATCTCCTGGAGGGGCTCACTCTCGGTTCGCAGACCTTTCAGCGGGCCGTCGGGCAGCGCGAACGGCTGCTGGCGCTGGGCTCGTTGTCCGCGGGTCTCACCCACGAGCTCAACAACCCGGCCGCGGCCGCCGCACGGGCCACCTCGGCGCTCAGGGACCGGGTCGCGCACATGCGCAACAAACTCGGCGTCATCGCCTCGGGCCCCTACCACCGCGACGCCCTGAAGGCCCTGGTCGACCTCCAGGAGCGTACGGCCGAGCGGGTCTCCAAGGCGCCGGCACTGAGCCCGCTCGAAGCGTCCGACCGGGAGGACGAACTCGCCGACTGGCTGGACGACCACGGCGTCCCGAACGGCTGGCAGATCGCGCCGACCTTCGTGCAGGGCGGTCTCGACGTCGACTGGCTGGAGCAGGTCGCGGCGGCCGTCGGCGAGCAGGACATCCTGCCCAGTGCCATCGAGTGCCTCAACTACACGGTCGAGGCCGAGCTGTTGATGTCCGAGATCGAGGACTCCACCACCCGGATCTCGCACCTCGTCGACGCGGCCAAGCAGTACTCGCAGCTGGACCGCGCCCCCCACCAGGTCACCGATGTCCACGAACTCCTCGACAGCACGCTGCTGATGCTGTCGGGCAAGATCGGTCCCCAGGTCAAGGTCGTGAAGGAGTACGACCGTTCGGTGCCGAGGATTCCCGCCTACCCCGCCGAACTGAAACAGGTGTGGACCAACCTGATCGACAACGCGGTGCAGGCCATCAACAGCGCGGGCGGCGAAGGGACGTTGACCGTCCGCACCGCTGTGGTGCACGACCGGCTGCTGGTGGAGTTCCGCGACACGGGCCCGGGAGTGCCGGCCGAGATCCGCGGCCGGATCTTCGACCCGTTCTTCACCACCAAACCGGTGGGCGAGGGCACCGGGCTGGGGCTCGACATCTCCTGGCGGATCGTCGTCAACAAGCACCACGGCGACCTGAAAGTCGAGTCCGTACCCGGCGACACCCGCTTCCAGGTGCTGCTCCCCCTCACCGCCACCGACCCCGACCCCGTCCCTGACCCGGCCCTGGAGCCCTCATGACCAAGGACACCGGAATCGACCCCGGGGCCGGGACGACGAGCTGACCCGTCTCTCCGGTGTGCTGGGACGGCCCCGCGTCCGCGAGACCCGTGCCGTGCTCATCGCGGGGGACGCCGGGGTGTGCGCGGCGGGCCTGGACATTCCCGACGACGTCGGCATGAAACCCACGCACTACGCCGTCCACGTCGGCCCGGGTACACGGTCACCGCGAAGGACACGGTGTTCCACGTCAGCGATCACGCCTCCTACAGGGACCCCGCACGAGGACGACGCTTGCGAGCTCCTGGCGACCCTCCTCGAAGACGTGAGCGCCCCGTGGTGACGACAGCCCTGTACGAGATCGAGACCAGCGAAGCCGACTGCCGCCATTTGGGTTGCTGGTCGAGGGGCGGGCATGGGTTCCTCGGGTCGCGGAAGGGCAGGGACAGTGCTGCGGTCAGGTGGCCGGCCGGGGCAGGGCTGAGAGGCGGGTGAATGCGCGCGGGCCAGGGCGTGTTTCCGTGCCCGTTGCTCGCCGCCGGGCTCAGAACCCGGGGAAGACCCTGCGCAGGTCGTCGAGGGTGACGGTGTCGCCGGTGAGGGTCACGGAGGGCGGGGTGTGGGCGGGGGCGTGCCGGCCGGTGACGAGTCGCAGCCACCACTCGGCGGGGGCCGTCAGCACGGCGTCGGCGTTCTCGGGTTCGCCGGTGAGCGCGACCGTCTCGCCGACCGAGAGACCGAAGGTGCGCTCGGGTGCGGTGGTGTGCACCGCGACGGCGACGGGGCGGTTCTCCAGGGCGTCCGCCTTGCCGAGGAAGCCCAGCATCATGCCGGCCTGGTCGAGGAGCGGCCCGGTCGCGGCGGACGCCAGGGTCGTCGACGGGTCGAAGGCCACCTCGACGTCCCACGAGTGGTGGGCGAACTCACTGAGCCGGAGCCCCGCCGCGGTCGCGACGTCCACCGGCGCGGGCAGGAAGCCGAGGTCGATCCTGAGGCCGCTGCGGGCCCCCGCGTCGAGGCCCTCGTAGCGTTCGACCAGCGCCTGGTTGGCGGTGACGAAGCCTCCGGCGCGCTCGGCCGGGGTCATCGCGTCCCAGCGGGCCCACACCGACTTGTTGAAGTCGCCGTCGGGGGCACCCGTACCGTCCGTCGCGCCCTCCAGGGCGGCCAGGCCTATTTCGGCGCCGCTGCCCAGATGGCTGAGCACCTGGGAGACGTCCCACTCCGACGCGCCGGACGGGCGGGTGAGATCGGCGGCGGTGAGTCCGTGCACCACGGCGGCGAGGTGGTCGTGCCCGCTGCGCAGGGCGTCGATGATCCGGTCTGCGGCTTCGGTCATGTTCGTGTCTCCAATGAAGGTGATCTGATTCGGTGTTGTCGTCACACGGCTGTCGGTGTCACAGGGCGGTCTGGAACGAGCGCTCGGAGAAGCCGATCGTGTACCCCTCGACGGTGGTCCGCACCGACCGGTCGGGGTACGCGGCGGCGCTCAGGGTGAGGAACAGCGGGATGTAGCGGTCGACGGTCGGATGGGCGTACGGCACACCGGGCGCCCTCGTCCGGAACGCGGCGAGTTCGTCCACAGCGCCGCGCGCGAGGGCATCGGCGGCCCCGGCGTCGAAGTCGGCTGACCAGCCCGGGACTTGGCCTTCGAACATCGTACGGGTGATGAACGGCAGCCCGTGCGTGACAAAGCCGGAGCCGTTCACCAGCACACCCTCCTCGGCCAGCGGGTACATGGTCATTCAGCGGCACCCAGGCCCCGTGGTCGAGCCCTGGGCCGGCGAGCGCGGTCGCGTCGGGGGTGTTGTACCGCATCGTGCAGGAGCGCGGGTGGAAGCTCCCGAAGGCATGGACGAGCGGGGTGTGCGTGGCCGGTCCGGACAGGGACAGCGACCAGGCAGTCACGCGACGCGGGCCGGAGAGGTCACACGAGCCTGACCGGTCCGGCGTCGATCGGCAGGCGGACCAGGAGATAGGGCTTGCGGCGCAGATCCTCGCCCTCGTGGAAGAGCGACATCCGGTTGAGCTGGTTGGCGGTGGCGTACAGGTGCCGGTCCGAGGCGACGGACAGGGTGTCGACCCAGATGAGGTCGGTGCCCTGGGCGAGGGTGCGGCAGGTGCCGTCCGGATTCCTGCGCCAGATGGAGTTGTGTTCCAGGTCGCCGCCGTAGAGCCGTCCCTTGTCGTCGCTCTCCAGGCCGTCGGCCATCGGCTTGAACCCGTGGTCCTCGACCGTCGCCGCCACCTCGGCGTCGGTGGCGTCGGGGTCGGCGAGGGCGTCGGTGGCCACGCTGTGCAGTCGGCGGCTGGACAGGGGGGAGTAGTAGAGGCGCTTGCCGTCGGCGCTGAGGGCGATGCCGTCGGAGCCGGTCTCGTAGTAGGTGGGTTCGCCGTCCGCTGGGCGGATCATGAGGGGGTCGCCCTCGATGACGGGAAGGAACTGCTCGTCGGGGAGCACTGAGGGCCGCCCGGCCAGTCGCCGCCAGGAACGGCCCGTGGCGAGGTCGACCACGATGATGCCGTTGGAGCCGCCCGAGTCGGTGATGAACGCCATGCCCTCGGCGCCGCGCCGCAGGTCGAAGCGCACGTCGTTGGGGTAGCTGTTCGACGGCACCACCTCGGGCGGGAAGAGGATCTTCCGTACGATCCGGTCGGTGCCCAGGTCGACCGCAACGAGCTTCGGGCCGCCGTAGGAGGACCCGGCGAACAGCGGGTTTCCGGTGTCGAGGATCCACAGCCGGTCGGCCCCATCGACGACGACGCTCTGCACCGACTGGAAGTGCCCGGCCAGGTCGGAGGCGTCCTCGCGGTTCACCTCGGCGTCGGGGTACGCCACCGGCTTCCCTTGCCGCAGTTCGGCGACGGTGAACGGGACGTCGTCGCCCCAGCGGGGGAAGTTGACGAAGACACGGCCCTGGCGTGAGACGGTGACACCTGTGGGCATCGAGCCCCAGAAGCGGGCGACGACCGTGTACTGACCGGCGGTTGGGCCGGCGGTTGAACTGGTGGCGTGGGCGGGCCCGGCGAGTTGGGTGGCGGCCAGCGATGCGGTGGTCGCGCCGAGGAATGTACGTCGTTTCATGCGAGTGCCTCCTGCTGGGTCTGGTTGCACCATGGACTGCGCCGTGGACAGCAGTTCTCCGGTGCGCGGGTGGCGGGTGGTGAGGTTCATCGCGGAGAAGGCCCTGTCATGGATTCGCGGGGCGGGACGGTCGCGGTGGAACCCTGGAGATGCCCTGCTTTCCTGTGCTGGTTCGTGACCTGAGAACAACGGTCATCGCAGGTGGCAGGGCATCTGTGGGGTGGATCCAGGCTCAGTGGGCCATCACGGGCTCGCCCTCGGACGGCGCCAGAGCCCGATTCGGGATCAGGAACGCGGCGATCACCGCACCGACCACGAAGAACCCGGAGCCCCATGCCAGGGTGGCCGTGTAGCCCTCGACCCCGGCCTGCGCCGCGGCCAGTGCGCCGGGCTTGTGCGAAGTGAGGTAGTCGGTCGCGGCTGACGAGGCAATGGTGGTCAGTAGCGCCGTGCTGATGGAGCCTCCGATTTGCTGACCGGTGTTGATCAACGCCGAGGCGACACCCGCGTCCTCGTGGTGAATGCCTGAGGTCGCTCCCTGGATCGAGGTGCTCATCACGGCACCGATGCCGAGACCCAGCAGGATCAGGCCGGGCATGATGTGGGCGGCGTAGGTGCTGTCCAGCTCGAGGCGGGTCAGCAAGGCCATACCGGCCGCGGCGACCAGGAAGCCGGCGCTGACGACGATCTTCGGGCCGACCCTGGGCAGCACCAGCGAAGGCATCGTGGTCGACGACGCGACGACGCCCGCCACCATCGGCAGGAACGCCAGACCGGTCTTGATCGGCGAGTAGCCGAGGCTGGCCGCGAAGTAGTAGGTCAGGAACAGGAAGATCGAGAACATCCCCATGCCCAGGACGAACACCGCGGCGAACGAACCACCGCGGGTCCGGTCCAGCACGAGGCGCAGCGGCAGCAGCGGATGCGCGACCCTGGACTCCAGCCAGACGAACAACGCGAGCAGCACCGCACCGACGATCATGGAGCCGAGGGCGACCGGGTCGGTCCAGCTGGTGGACTCGACGTGCGCGAACCCGTAGACGATGGCGAACAGCGCGGCGCTCACCACGACGATGCCCGGAATGTCGAGTTTGGGCTTCTTGTTGATCACGGGCTTGGCCAGCAGCAGCATGGCACCGATCAGAGCGGGGACCGCGAAGGCGACGTTCACGTACATCACCCAGCGCCACGACGCCCATTCGGTGAGCATGCCGCCGACCAGCAGCCCGACCGCACCGCCCGCACCACCCAGCGCACTGAAGATACCGAAGGCCTTCGCCCTCTCGGACGGTTCGGTGAAGGTCACACTGAGCAGTGAGAGGGCCGCGGGGGCGAGCACCGCGGCGAAGAGGCCCTGGGCCACACGTGCCGCGACGAGGATCTCGAAGCTGCCGGCCGAGCCGCCGACGACGGACGCGGCCCCGAAACCTGCCAGGCCGATCACGAAGAGGGTACGTCGGCCCAACAGGTCACCGAGCCGACCACCGAGCAGCAGCAGGCTGCCGAACGCCAGCGCGTACCCCGTGATGACCCACTGCCGGCTGCCGTCGCTGAAGCCGAGGTCGTGCTGTGCTTCGGGCAGCGCGATGTTCACGACGGTGGCATCGAGCATGACCATGAGCTGTGCCACGCCAATGACGACCAGCACCCACCAGCGCACGGCATGTGAGCCGCGAAGGCCCGAGTCTCTTTTTCCGGAGGCGGGCGCCCCGCGGTCGATGCTGGTACTCATTTTTTTCCTTGCTTGCTCGGCATGACGGAAAGCCGTCTGGAATCTGATCGGTTTCCTCACCGACGAAGGTGAAGATCATCGTGTGGCCGCTTCGGGGCTTCCCTCGGCCATCCTCTGGAGGCTGTGTCGGTGTCCGCGGTGGCCGGCATCCTGTTGATGTCGGCGCCGGCCAGTCATCGCGCCAGGCGTGCACGCACCCTGTTCGGTGAGCTCAGGACGGTTATGGACTGAACGGTAAGGAACCTAGATGGTTCTGTACTGGGTTGTCAAGAAGGGTGGGTCGGCTTTACCTTCGATGCATGGCCAGACCACGAAGCTTCGACCCCGAC
>NZ_JBIAUQ010000030.1:0-10952 GCF_042893155.1 Streptomyces sp. NPDC001668 | reverse complement strand
GGGCTCTGCCCACACCCGGCCACCAGTCCCAGAGGGGCCGGGGCACCGCCGACGACTGCGGGCCCGTGGGTGGATCGGTGGCGGGTCGCGGGGGGTTCCTCCGGCCTGACCGGCACCGGAGGTCAGCACACCGCCCGCCGGGGCATCCAGGCCAAGCCGCGCAAGCGCGGTCGCCTACGGCGAGCCTGGACACCCCGACGACCGGCGCGCTCAGGCTGCGCCTGCCGCCCAGACCGGAGGAACCCCCCGCTCAGGCCGCCCCCTGGCGCAGGGCGCCCAGGCCGGCGGACCTACTCGCCGTTGGCGGACTTGCCGGTCCCGTCACCCGGGGACTGCTGGTCCGGGCCCGGCCCGTAGGCATCGAATGCGCGCAGCCACCCTTTCGGGTCGAGGCCCTCCCGCACGCCGTTCGGTATGGCCGGAGCCGGGCGAGGACGGCGGGGCGCGGCGCCCGGAGGCACGACCACCCCCACCGCCGGCGGATCCGGCTCGGCCGCCGGAGCCGGAATCACCGGGGCAGCCTGCACAGACACCGATTCGTCACGTGACGAATCCCGGGGCCTCTCCGATTCGTCACGTGACGAATCCCGGACCGGTGGCGATTCGTCACGTGACGAATCCAGACCGATCCGGCGGCGGTACGCGAGCAGGTCCTCGAACTCCTGCCGGGTGCGGCGCGCTTCATACGCCCGCTGCCGGCAGGACTGGCGGCAATACCGCGGCTTCCGCCCCGTGGGCTTAGGCGGCTGGAACGGCTCACCGCACCAGTCGCATCGCAGCTGTCTCTGATCTTCCATGGCTGCACCGTACCGATTCGTCACGTGACGAATCCGGAGGCACCCAGGTATCTCGCGATACGGGTCAGTCGTCGTCCAGCCAGTACTCGTAGATGCAGTCCGCCGTGCAGTCGGAGCACAGGCAGTCGCCCGGGTGGCTCCTCTGCCGGTACTCGTGCTCGTGCCGTTCGGACTCGCTCTCGCTCATGACCGGCCCAACGACGGGCCAGCCAGAGGGTCATCGGAGAGGCCCGGTTTGGGGGCGCGGGGCTGCACCGGGGCACGAGGGCCTGGCGGCCCTCAGCGCCCCTCTGCAGCCCCGCTGAGGCGGTGGACCGAGTGCGGGTCGGGGAGGCTCTGGACTGCCGCCTACGGGGCCCTGACAGCCCGGGCGGAGTCCAGAGAGCGAGCTGTGCCCCAACGCTTCGCTTATGGGGCGCTCGCCCGCCACTCCCTTCGGTCGCAGCGGGACGGGCGCGGCCCCCTGCGGGGCCGACGCCGGGGCCGGCGGCCCGGCCCCTCCGGGCCGGTCCCCGGGCCCGCCCGGCGCCCCGCCGGATCGGGCAGGCTGGTGATCACAGATCACCAGCGGGGGAGGAGAGCGGAGATGGTGCGGGGGATCCCGGGACAGAAGCGGAGCCACTGCGTCTCGGTGCGGGTCACGCCCGAGGAGCTGGAGACGTGGCGCGCCGCCCAGGCCGCCACCGGCCGGCGGGAACTTGGTGCGTGGGTCCGGGCGGTGGTGACGGAGTCGCTGACCGGCCGACCCGGAGTGCCCGGGGACGTGCCGACCGTGCCCCTGGTCAACGCCGCGAGCTACGGGCAGTTGGTGCAGGCCGCGAACAACCTCAACCAGTTGACGCGCTACGCCCACCAGACTGGCGAGCTGCACGCCGACATCCAGGCCGCCATCGCGGAGGTAGGCCGGGCCGCCCTGGCGGTGCGCGGACTCGGTCCGGACCGCGCGACCCCGGAGGACGACGAGCACCAGGCCGTCACGGACGTCCGATGATCGCGAAGATCACGAGGGGGGCCCGCGCCGGCGGAGCCCTCCGCTACGACATGGGCCGGGGGCGCCGCGACGAACACGTCAACCCTCGGGTTCTCGGCGGGTCGGTGCCGGGCACTCCGCAGCAGATCGCGCGGATCATGGACCGGCACAACAGGCAACGGCCCGACATCAGCAAGCCGATCTGGCGCGCGAGCCTCTCACTGCCCGACGAGGACGGCGTCCTCAGTGACGAGCAGTGGGCCGAGATCGCAGAGCAATACGTCGGCCGGATGTGGGGGCCGGACGTGCCCTGGACCGTGATCCGTCACGGTGACGACCACGTCCACATCACCGTCAGCAGGATCAGGTGGTCAGGCGAGGTCGCCCGCGACTCGTATGACTGGACACGCTCCCGCCCGATCGTCCGGGCCCTGGAGCGCGAGCACGGACTCATCAACGCCGAGGAGCGCAGCGACCGCGTCGCACCGCAGGTGTCGGGGCCCGAGCGCGCCGCCGCCCAGCGGCGCGGAGCCAAGCAGCCCGAACGCGAGCAGCTGCGCGACCTCATCCGCGCCGCCCGGGACGCGTCCGCCGGCGCCGGGAGGCTGGCCTTCGAGCAGGCGCTCACCGAGGCCGGGGTGAGCTACCGCGCGAACACCGGCCAGGGCGGGAGGATGGCGGGCTATTCGTTCAGCCTGCCCGGGTGGACCGACGCCGAGGGCGGCCAGGTCTGGACGTCCGCCTCGAAGGTCAGCCGTGACCTGAGCTGGGCCAAGCTCGACTCCGTACTCGGCCGCCCTGATCCTCGGATCGCGTACGCGCTGCCTGCCCAGCCCAGGCAAGAGCAGGCGCCAACTGCCGAGGAGATCTTGACCAGCGCGCCCGAAGAGGTTCGGTTCCTCATCGGGGTGGACCTGCGGCGAGCCGCCGCCGCCCGAGCACGAAGCACCACCGTGCCCCGTCGCAGCAAGCGCCTCCGGTCACCGGGGTCCGCCGGCCTCCCGCCCCAGCAGCTTCCACCTCAGGGCCCCGAGCGGGAGTCCGGGCTCGGCCGGTAGGAAGATGCGGGCATGAGCACTCCCCGTCGCGCGCTCGGCACCGGCCCGGCAACGAGCACCAGGACCACGCCGACATCCCCGAGTCCACGCCGCCTCGCTGCGGAGCGCATCGGGGACGAGCACCAGGCCGTCGAGGATGAGCACCAGGAGGTGAGCCGTCCCACCGGCCGCCGACCCCTGGGCGAGCGGGGCCAGTAGGGGTGGCGTCACCGGTGACGCCACCCCTCCCAGTCAGTTCGTGGCGACAGTCTCAGCCTTCCTCTGCGCAGCGATGAGCTTGCGGAAGAAGTCGGCGTGCAGGGCTTCGGCGGCAGAGGACGGCGCGTCAGCGGGAAGGGCCTTGAGCCCGTCGGCCAGCTCGCCGCGCAGCCGGAGCACCAGGGCCTCGGCCCGTCGCTTGGCCGCCTTGCTCTGGAGGCGTTCGAGCATCGCGGCCTGGACGTCGGCCAGCTCCTCCGCCGTGGCGACGCGGACGTGATCGGCGCGGCCTCCGAGGCTGCCGACCATGTCGCCCACCGAGTCGTAGAGCTCACCCACCACCACGGCCTCCATCTGCTTCTCGGTGTCGGTCCGCTCGACCGTGCTGTACGCGTCGCCGGTCATCACCACGCCGCCCGTCAGCGGCTCCTTGGCAGCGCCCGCGTACACGAACTCAAGGTCGCCCTCCTCGGAGTCGTCGCCCACGAGGTGGACGTGCCCGCGCAGGCCGCGCGTCCACTCGATCGCGCGGCGTCCGGCGAACGCGTCCTCGTACTCCGCCCACCAGACGCGGAGCTGTTCGGGCTTGCCGTAGCCCTCCGCCTTGCGCGGGTCGGTGCCTTGCACCTCGATGTCCCAGAGCCGGTAGAGGATCTGGAAGGGCGTCATGGACTTCCGGCCCCGGCCGGTCTTGGAGTCGGCCCGCACGGTCTCCATCGCAGCAGCCCCGGCCGCGTCGAGGTCAGCGGCCACCGAGTCGGCCGGCGGCTTCCCGTCCTGGACCTTGGTCAGGTACTCGATCAGGGCCGCGTCGTCAGCGGACCGCACGATCTTCACCATGACGCCGTGGCCCTTGCCCCGGCACTTGCAGTCGCGGATCTCGCAGTCCGTGGACGGCTCGAAGGCCGGGTCCATCTTGCGCAGGGTGGCCGCCCAGAAGTCGCGAAGCCAGTCCTCCCACGCCTCCAGGTTCTCGTCCGTGGGCGCAAAGTAGCCGGTCACCGTGCCCTTGGCCGGGGTGCCGTCGAGGGTGCCCCCGAGGAAGACCAGCAGGTTCATGTGCGGGTGGTAGCCGTTCTCCTGGGACCGCGTGACCTCGGAGGCCCGCACCATCCCGGCGTAGCCGATCCGGTGCCGGATGCCCGGCACGGCCGGGCGGACGGAGTGGCCGAAGCTGCCGTCCTTGCGCTCCCACCAGGAGACCGCCTCGGGGCGGCCGTAGAACGCGGGGTCGGTCAACATCCGCTGGTAGGCGCCGGGTACCCGCCGGGGCTTGCCCGACCGGTCGAGCACCGGTTCCCCGCGCGCGTCGAGCTTGGGCTCCCCCCACAGCGCGGCCGTCAGCCGGGTCAGCTCCGTGGTCCGGTTGTGTCGGGCCGTGAGCACCACCACGGCGAGGATGCCGCCCTGGGCGATCCAGCGCAGGGCGCCGGTCTTCAGCTCCTCGGTGCGGCCCCGGCGGATCGAGGCGGAGCACTCCGGGCAGAACCAGATCCGCCCGCACCGCACCAGGCCGATCGTCACGGCGTACCCGCGCGACGAGCGGGCGACGATCACGCCGGTCTCCGGGTCGAGGATGCGGACGCCGCACCCCTGGCAGGCGTCGATCTTCGACATCCGGTTGAGCACCTTCCGGCCCTGCCACCGCCGGATCGCGGCGCGCGCCGCTTTCTGTTCGGGGGAGTCCGAGGGGACGGAGCGGCCCTCAGACTCCCCCGAGCCACGCTCCGGACGTTCTTGCAGGTCAGAGGCGGTCTGGCCGCTCTTGGAAAACTCTGTCAACCCTTTACCTAGTTGGCCACCTCCGGTGGCCTGTTTCCGCAGGTCAGAGGCCGTTTTCCGGGGGGTAGAAGCGTCCGCCGCTCGCTTGCGGCAGTTCGAGCCGCAGAAGACCTGCGCGGCGCGGCTGCGGGTGAACCGCTTCCCGCAGTTCTTGCACCGGGTCCGGCCCCGTACGGGGGACGCGGAGGCCCCGGTACGCGACGCGTCCGAAGACGAGGTCGCGGCCGGGGCCGGAAGTCCTGCATCATGGGAGAGCACTACGTGAGCACCAATCCTGGTCCGTGAGAAAGCCTGGGGTTGCTGGTGTTCGCAGGGGGCCCGGAGGTGAGATGCCGGGCCCCCATTGCGTTGTCTGGGGCGAGCCTGCCATATGTGGCGGTTAGTCAGGCGGCGGGCACCAGCGGGCCTATGGGTCAGATGGGATTTCGAGGGCCGAAGAGAGCCCCCCACCGGTCGGTGGGGGGCTCTCGCGCGTCACACCCCGTCGGCGTCGGGGGTGCCGGTGTGGCCGTAGCCGAAGGAGATCACGCGGATCACCGGGGTCGGGGTGCTCATGCGCTGACTCCTTCAAGGACGGTCTGTCCGGGCACCTGCTCAAGCTCGCGATAGCGGGCGGCGATCCAGCCGGTGGACCAGCCCGTGAGCGCGGCGGTAGCCCGCTGTGAGCGGCCCTCCTTAACCGCCTCCGCGACCGTCGCGCGGGCGTCGGCCTCGCTCATCTTCTTGGTGGCCGGCGCCTTTTGAGCGGTGTTGTGAGCGGGCGTGCTCACCGTGGTGCTCACGGTCGGGCGGGGGGTGCTCACGGCAGCGCTCACGGGCGCCCCGGTACGCCGTGCCTCAGCCGCCTTCCGGTCCCGCTCGGCCTTCTGCGCAGCCTCACGGGCGGTGCGCTCACGGTCGAGGCGGGCCTCCTCCTCACGGCGGAGCCGTGCCTCGTGCTCCTGCTGCTGCCGCAGCTCTTCGGCGCGGGCGCGGCGGGCGGCGTCCTCGCGGGCGGCGGCCCGGTCCTCCCGCTCACGCTCCATCTGGGCTTCGTGGTCGCGCTGCTGCTGGGCGAGGAGGGCGGCGTGCTCACGCTCGCGCTCACGGTCGAGGCGGTCCTGCTCACGGCGCCGCTCATCGGCAAGCCGAGCACGCTCACGCTCGGCCTCCTGAGCGTCGCGTACGGCCTGCCGCTCGGCCCGCTCACGCTCTTCACGCTCGCGCCGCTCACGGGCGACGCGCTCACGCTCGGCGGCCCGCTCACCCTCGATCCTGCTCACGGCTGAGGCGATGGCGCGGCGCCACTTGAGCGACGCCTCGGCGGTGACGATGAGCAGGACCGGCGCCACCGAGTGCACGCCCACGCCGACCCAGTCGCCCGTGAGCATCGAGTCGCCCACGTTGAGGAGCAGGGTCATAAGGCCGGTGAGCCAGCGCAGGGCGAGAGGCCAGGCGCCGGCGTCTCCGTCGAGGCGGGCCACGATCGTGTCCACGCGGACCACGATGATCACGGCGGCGTCCACAACGAGCGGGAGGATGGGCGCGGTCCAGGCCCAGCCGTCCGGGGTGACCCGCTGCACAAGCGGGGTGACCGTGAGGACGCTGAAGAGCACAGCCCCCGCGACGATCACCCACGTCAGCTTCAGGGTGCGGTCGGCAGCATCGACCTGGGCTTGGGTGTCGAGCTTCACCGGCGACCACCGCCCTTGACCGTCTGCGTGATCGTCTGGGTGATCGTCTGCGTGACCTCCAGGCCGCCGCCGTCCTTGCCCGACCGGCGGCCAAGGAGCGCGGCGACCAGGAGCCCACCGAGGATCAGCATGGGCGCGGCGGCGGTGATCCCGGCCGCGACGGCGGCGGCCCCGGTGGCGAGGAGGTCGAGGGCGTACCCGAGGAGGAGTCCGCCGGCGCCGATGCCGACGGCGGCCACGGCGGTGCCGACGGCCCACCGGGGGACGATCGGGCCCGTCTTCTCCGGCGCGGCCGGGACGGCGGGGGCGGTCTGGGCGACGGTGGCCTCCAGGGCGCCCTGGCGGCGGGCCAGCTCCAGGAGGGCGGCCACGTCGAGGACAGGCTGAGCCGCAGGAGTCGCCGCGGTGGGTTCGGCGCCGGCGGGGGAGTCCGGCAGCAGCGCGGCGAGGAGGTCGGCGTCGCTGACCGGACGAGCGGGCGGATACTGGTGGTTGGCGTTCACGGGTACCTCCGTGGGCGTCGGGGCCGCCCCGGTCGCTCGGGGCGGCTCACTGCGTTTCGGGTGTCAGACCCAGGTGTCAGAGCAGGTGTCAGGCGGGGTGTCAGCGGGTCTGACACCCCCGTCTGCCTAGGGGAATGGGTGTCAGGGCCCGCTGACGCGTCAGGCGGTGTCAGGCGTTGGCGAGGGCGGGCACGATCCGGTACCGGCCGCCCTTCGAGGTGGTGGCGAGGCGCCCTTCGGCGAGGAAGTCCTGGAACTGACCGGAGACCCAAGCTCGACTGCGGCCGAACTCCTCCGCCCGCTCCATGACCTCCTTCGGGCCGATGACCACCACGCCGTCCCGCTCGAAGTCCGCGAGGATCGCCTCCAGGGCGGCCCGGGCCTGCTCCGGGGTGAAGTCGGGGGCGTCGGACTCGGGGGCGAAGACGAGGTTCTCGGCCCCGGCCGGGACCGGCTCCAGCTCCTGCGTAGGGTCGATGTCGCGGTCCTCGTCATCCAGTCGGGACAGCTCCACGTCGTCCTGCTCCTGGTCCTCGGTCCCGGCCGGCACCGAGGCGGTGGCGGTCGAGCCCTTGCGGACGGTGAACGCCTTGCCGACCACGCCGGTGATGGCGGCCGTGGTGACCGGGTCGAGTTCGGCGCCGTTGCGCTCGGCCCACGACGCGAGGACCTCCATGGTGGAGATGGACTCGTACGAGAACCGCTTCGTCCGGGCAGGGACCGGGTGACGGTCGGCGGGGACGCCGGTGGTCTCCAGGTAGCAGTAGCCGGGCCGCTTGTTGCCCCACGCGCCCGGGTTGGCACCCGCGTCGAGGACCGCGTCGGAGAGCGTGAACCCGGCGTCGCGCTCGTCGCAGCCGAAAGTGAGGCGGGAGGGCAGGGACGCGCGGGTGGTGGTGGACATCTGGTCGTGGCTGGCCCGCTGCATCGACAGGACGAAGGAGATACCGGCCGCGCGGGCAAGCTGGGCAATCTCGGTGAAGCCCTCGTCGCCCATGTACCGGATCGATGCCGCGCCCTCCTCGAACCAGCCGACCATGTACGGCATGCCGGGGCAGCCGCAGGCGCCGGACGGCTTGCAGGAGTGCTTGGGGTCGGTCTGCTGCTGCGCGGCCGCGCGCTCCCACTGCCGGTAGCCGTGCTGGCCGAGCCAGCGGGTGCGAGCCGGGATCGCGGCCCGCAGGCCCTCAACCATGGCCTCGGTCGGGGCGCCGCCCTCAACCGCCCAGTCGATGCCGGGGAGCAGCGGGCGGAAGTCCTGGAACGACTTGGGGTCGGAGAGCATCACCACGACGTCGGTGCGCGACAGGATCTCGGTCAGGACGTTCAGCGCGCCGTCGCCCTTGCCCGAGCCGGTCATGCCGGTGATCAGGATGTGGGTGGAGTTGCGGTCCTCCTCCGGGTCGCCGGGGAGCCAGAACATCAGCGGCGAGCCGTCGTCGTAGCGGCCGATGACGAGCGGGTCCGCGATCGAGCCGCCCGGCAGGGACGGGCCGTCCCAATCGACGGTCTCGGTCAGCATGTCCTTCGGGACGATCACCAGGGAACCGCGCCGGGCCGAGTCGGGGTCGGGCTGGTAACGGATCGCGGTGGCCGGGAGGTCGAGGGCGGACGCGATGTTGAGCAGCGCCTTGGTGACGTCGTCGTTGCTCTGCGCGCCAGGCTCCAGCGCGAGCTTGGCGGTGACCTTGTTGGGCTCCACCGTGGTCTTGCCGATCAGTGCCTTGGCCAGGCCGACCTTCTCCATCAGGCCGCCATCGGACGCGGTGGCCCGGGCGCCGTCGGGGTCACGGCGCATCGTCTGCCGGATGTTCCACGACAGAGCCACGACCACGCCGCCGACGACGAACGGGACCGTGCTCGGGCCGAAGGCGACCGCGTGCGTGGTCCAGGCCGACGCGGCCGCCACGGTGATGGCGGAGTGAATCCGGCGCTCGCGACCGGTGCTCTTGGCGGCCCACCAGGTCGCGCCGGTCAGCGCGACGGAGCCGAGAGTCAGGCCGATGCCCATGCCCGCGTCGCCCGCCCACACCGCGTGCCCGATCGTGCTGGCCACGCCGACGCCGCCGACGCCGAGCCACGGCGGCAGGTACGGCTTCGCACGGTGGAGCAGGTAGCCCTTGATGCCCTTGCCGTCCGAGGCCCCCTGGAGCTGGTCCTCGTGCTGCTTCTCGATGTCTTTGCCGGTCATGACGGGATCTCCTCTCTGGGGGTCAGTACGAGAACGGGCGGGACTGGCCGCCGCGCTGGCCCGGCTGGGGGCGGGCAGAGATGACGTCGGCGTACTCGCGCTGGAACGCGGCCCAGGTGGCGGCCGACAGCGAGGCGACGTCGGCCAGCGCGTCGGCCGCCTTCTTGAGCTTCCGGGCGACCTTGCGGGCGCGGAGCTTGTGCTGGATGACGTTGTCGCCGGGCAGACCGCTCGCCTGCCCAAGGGCGGCCTGCAAGATCTCGGCGCCGACGTGGACCTCGATGGACGCGTGGACTGCGAAGGCCCGCAGCGCGTTGCAGTACTCGCGGAGTTCGGCGGCGGACCGGAAGTCCGGGTCCGGCAGCCAGGAGTTGCGGCCGGCCCCGCTCTGCCCGGCCCCTCCCCTCTGGCCTCCACCGTTGGAGGTGGTCGTGCGGTTCGCGTTGATGTTCAGCGTCGGGCCTCCGAAGTGGACGCCGCCACCGTTCTTAACCCGGCCGTTCTTCGCCTGCGAGCCGTTGGCCCCCGACTGAGGGGGCACGTTCGTTGTTGCCATGCTGATGTCGCCTCCGCGTGGTCGTGTCGCTCGGGGGCGGGCCCGTCCGGGGTGCACCGGGCGGGCCCTTTGCCGTGCTGAGCACCGGTGAATCGGTGCCAACGACTCGAAGGTAGAGGCTTCATGACGATGCGTCAAGACGGTTCGTATGAGCCTTGACGAGTGTCAAGACAGTCGGCAGTCTTGCTTGACAGAGCTAGCCTGTAGTTCAGGCACCCGATCCGCAGGAGGAGAGACCCGTGCAGACACACGAGATCGTTGGGGAGATCCGCAGGGCGATCGAGGCCGGGGAGATCCGGTACCGGGAGCGGCTCCCCGCCGTCCGGGAGGCAGCCGCGCGGTACGAGGCGTCCCAGCAGACAGTGGCCGCCGCGTACGCGACGCTGGCAGCTCTGGGATTGGTCAGCACCAAGCCCGGCAGCGGCACCACCGTGGCCGTAGGCAAGAAGGCCGACGCCCACCTGGGCACGTTCTCACCGCCGGATCTCGCCTCCGCCGAGGCATGGCGGCCTGCGGACGACGGCGGACAGGCCAGCGAAGAGACCACGCTGGTCCGGCAGATCAGTGCCACGAAGGAAATGGAATCCTGGGGCATCCCGGAGGGATCTCCCGTCGTGGAGCGGACCAGGATCAGGTCAGTGGACGGCGTGCCGGTACAGCACAAGCTGACCGTGATCCCCTACGACCTCGCAGCCCGGCGGCCCGAGGGTTACGACGGGGTACCGCCCATGCTCGCGCCGGTCGGCGCCCCTCCGACGTCCAAGCCGAAGGAAATCCGCATGGCAGACTGGCTCGGCTGGGACGTCGCCGTGACCAGGGCAGCGATCACCGCAGAGCCCATGAGCCCCGCCGCCACCGAGGCACTCGGAGTCCCTGAGGGCTCACCCGGGTTCAGGGTCCTTAACCTCACCCAGGACTCCGACGGCGGAATCGTCTACGCGACGGTGACGACCGCCCCGCTCCACCACCGCGTGACGCTCGACATCATCGGCTGACCCAGCCTCACGACACACCGAGGGCCCCCGCTGAGGGAAACAGCGGGGGCCCTCATCTGCTCCAGGATCCCTGAAACGGCCCCACAGGGCCGCGTATCGCCCTCGCTGCCGCCGTCTGCGGGTCACCGATACGCGGGCTCTGCCCACACCCGGCCACCAGTCCCAGAGGGGCCGGGGCACCGCCGACGACTGCGGGCCCGTGGGTGGATCGGTGGCGGGTCGCGGGGGG
>NZ_JBIAUQ010000029.1:0-12765 GCF_042893155.1 Streptomyces sp. NPDC001668 | reverse complement strand
TCCTCCGGGCTTTTCCCTTCGGTCTTGCGTTTCCGACTCTATCAGACCGTTTCCGGTTCCGATTTCCTCGGTGCTTTCCAGGTTCCCGCTTCCGCGTTTCCCTTTCCGGCGGTTCCGACTCTATCAGATCCTTTCGGGCCTGATTCCCAGTCAGAGGGGCTTGCCTTCCCGGCCGTTGGGCCGTTCCGACGTCTCAAACCTTAGCGGACTCTCGCTGCGGTCCCAAATCGAGGGGCCGCATCCAAATCGAATTGAATTCGGGCACGCCGAATTCATCCCGGCTGGGAGATCGTTTTGCTGGTTTGAGTGGCCGCTGTCGCGGCGGAGGTGCTACCGCAGAACCGTTACGGCCCCGTGGCAACCCGAAGAACTCTACGGATCCAGCAGGGGCGTGTCAAGCACCCACTGTCAAGATCTTTTCAGTCGAGGTCGTTGAGTCGCCCGCCGGCGTCCGGCTGTGCGTGCTCCACCCTACGCAGGAGCCGGGTGAGCACGTCCCCGAGGGTGTTGCGCTCCTCCGCGGACAGGTCCTGGAGCAGGTCCTCCTCGAAGACCGTGGCCAGGCGCATCGCCTCCAGCCACTTCTCGCGGCCCTCGGCGGTCAGCTCCACGATGACACGGACCCGATTGGACTCGTCCCGCTCCCGGGTCACCAGTCCTTCGACGAGCATGCGGTCGATTCGGTGGGTCATCGCGGCCGGCGTGAGACCGAGGCGCTTGGCGAGGTCGCTGGGGCCCATCCGATAGGGGGCACCGGAGAGCACGAGCGCCTTGAGGACCTCCCACTCGGCGTTGCTGATGCCGAGGGCGGCGGTCTGACGGCCGTAGGCGACGTTCATACGGCGGTTGAGCCGGGAGAGCGCCGAGACGATCTGCTCGACCTGGGGGTCGAGGTCCTGGAACTCGCGCTGGTAGGCGGCGATCTGCTCTTCGAGCGTGGGCTCGGGGACGCCGGGGGTCTCGGCCATGGCCGCAGTATGGCACGCACCTCCTTTGCCTTGAAGTCCTTCCCTATGTACTCTTTAGGTTCGAACTTTAGCTTTGAAGTCTTCACACCTAACTAGTGAGAGAGGTGAACGTGACCAGGGCGATGGGCGCAGCGATGCGCCGGATCCACGTGGGCAACGCACTCAGCGCGTTCGGGCTCGGTTTCACCGTCCCCTACCTGTACGTCTATGTGGCGCAGGTGCGGGGCCTTGGGGCCATGACGGCGGGGTCGGTCCTCGCCGTCTTCGCGGTGGCGGCACTGATCGTGCTGCCGTTCGCCGGACGGGCCATCGTCCGGCGGGGCCCGCTGCCGGTGCTGCTCACCGCCCTGCTCACGGCAGCGCTCGGTTCGCTGAGCCTCGGGCTGTCGAGCCAGGTGCCGACCGTGCTGCTGTCGGCGGCCGCGCTCGGGGCCGGGCAGGCCGTCATGCAGCCGGCGCTGGCGACGATGATCGTGGACTGCTCCACCTCGGAGACGCGGTCCCGTGCCTTCGCCATGCAGTTCTTCCTGCAGAACCTCGGGCTCGGTGTCGGCGGTCTCATCGGCGGGCATCTCGTCGACACGTCGAGCGCGGCGTCCTTCACCCTGCTGTTCGCGATCGAGGCGGCGATGTTCCTGCTGCTGGTGGTCGTGATGGCGACCCTGCGGCTGCCGCACTCGCCGCGCGTCGAGGGCGCGCCGACCCGGTCCGCCAGGGGCAGCTGGAAGCAGTTGCTCGGCAACCGGGCCATGGTGCAGTTGTGCGTCCTGGGCTTCGTCCTGTTCTTCGCCTGCTACGGACAGTTCGAGTCCGGTCTGAGCGCGTACGGCGTCGAAGCCGCCGGTATCTCCACCTCCGCGCTGGGCTCGGCGCTGGCCGCCAACACCGCGATGATCGTGATCGCGCAGTTCGCCGTACTGAGGTTCGTCGAGCGGCGGAGGCGGTCCCGGGTGATCGCCCTGGTCGGACTCATCTGGGCGGTGGCGTGGGTCACCGCGGGCTACGCGGGGCTCGGACACGGCAGCCAGGAGATGGCCACGGCCGCGTTCGTGTCGACGTACGCGCTCTTCGGACTGGGCGAGGCGATGCTGTCGCCGACCGTGGCTCCGCTGGTGGCCGATCTCGCGCCGGAGGGGATGGCGGGCCAGTACAACTCCGCCTTCGCCCTGGTGAAGCAGCTCGCCCTGGCGGTCGGCCCGGCGGTCGGCGGGCCGCTGGGGGCCTCCCTGCACGCGCCGTACATCGTGACCTTCCTGCTGTTCTCGCTGGGCATCACGTACCTCGCGCTGCGTCTGGGCAAGCAGCTGACCCCGGTGCAGAACCAGCCGTCGCTGCGGAAGAGCCGTGTGGTGGCACAGGGTGGAGCGGCGGCGAAGTCTCTGGCCGCCTAGCCGCAACCCACCGGGGGCGCGGGGCTGTGTCGATGTGCGGCTCCGCCGCGTGGGCGCGACGAGCCACGACGCACCCGCGCCGGGCATCCACCGTGCACCCCTACGGCGCTACCCCTTCGGCAGCACGAACTCGCACCAGACCGCCTTGCCACCCCCCGGGGTCCGCCGAGACCCCCAGTTCGACGCGATGGTCGCCACGATGGCGATCCCCCGCCCCGACTCGTCCCCGGGTTCCGCCCGCCGCCGCCGGGGCAGGTGATCGTCCCCGTCCGTCACCTCGACGATGAGCCGCCGGTCGGTACGGCGAAGCCGGAGCCGCATGGGTGGGGTGCCGTGCTGCAGGGAGTTCGCGACCAGTTCGCTCACCGCCAGCACGCCCAGGTCGTGCAGCTCGACCGGGAACCGCCAGCTCGTCAGCACGCCGGAGGCGAACGCACGCGCGCGTGGGGCCGCCTCGACGCCGCCGAGGAGTTCCAGCGCCGCGTTACGGAAGAGCTCGCCGTCGGGGCCGGTGTGGGCCGGGTGCTGGAGGACCATGACGGCCACGTCGTCGTCGTGCTCCGCGGTGACGCCGGCCGAGCGGACCAGGCGGTCGCAGATCACCTGGGGGGTGCCGGTGGCGCCGGCCAGGGCGCGCTCCAGGGCCGCGATGCCCTCGTCCAGGTCTTCGTTACGGCGTTCGACCAGGCCGTCCGTGTACAGGACGGCGGTGGAACCGGGGCCGAGCGGGATGGAGCCCGAGGAGTGCATCCAGCCGCCGGTGCCCAGCGGCGGGCCGGTGGGTTCGTCGGCGCGCAGGACGACGCCGCTCTCGTCGCGGACCAGGATGGGCAGGTGGCCGGCCGAGGCGTAGACCAGCTTGCCCTCGTTCGGGTCGTGGATGGCGTACGCGCAGGTGGCGATCTGGTTGGCGTCGATCTCCATGGCGAGGCCGTCCAGGAGCTGGAGGATCTCGTGCGGGGGCAGGTCGAGGCGGGCGTACGCCCTGACCGCGGTGCGGAGTTGGCCCATGACGGCGGCCGCGCGGACCCCGCGGCCCATGACGTCGCCGATGACCAGGGCGGTGCGGCCGCCGCCGAGGGTGATGACGTCGTACCAGTCGCCGCCGACCGCGGCCTCCGTGCCGCCGGGGTGGTAGGTGGCGGCGATGCGCAGGTCGTCGGGTTCTTCGAGCTCCTGGGGGAGCAGGGAGCGCTGGAGGGTGACGGCGGTCTCGCGCTGGCGGCGCTCGCTGGCTCTGAGGCGTTCGGCGGCCTCGGCGTGGTCGGTGACGTCGGTCGCGAAGACGAGGACACCGCCGCTGCCGCCGCCGTCTCCTTGGGTCACCGGCGTGCAGGTGAAGGTGTAGGAGCGGCCGTCGGGGGCCTTGCGGGACTTGACCGTGCGGGGTTTGCCGCTGCGCAGGACCTGGTCGAGGAGCGGGAGGAGGCCGATCTCCTCGAGCTCCGGGAGGGCTTCGCGGGCCGGTTCGCCGGTGGGGCGCAGGCCGAAGGCGACCACATAGGCATCGTTGACGTAGGCGAGGCGGTGGTCGGGGCCGTGGACGAGGGCGACGAGGGCGGGGACACGGTCGAGGACCTCGCGTACGGGGAGTTCGTCGACGGCGGGGACCGGCACGGTCAGTTGTTCGGCGCGGGCCGCGGGGACGGCGCCCTCGCTCAGACGGTCCTCGGTGACCAGGTCGTCGGTCCGCGCTGCGGCGCGGCGCTGCGTTCCGGGGAGGCGGGCGCTCCAGCGCGTGAAGTTCACGAATCCTTGCCTCGCGTCGTCGTCTTCGGCGTCTTCGGGCCGGCTCCGGGCCCGGCCGGGGGGCTGGGGACGGCAGCCCGGGGGTGCAGCACGGAAAACCTCTTGGTTCGAGGGGCGGGCGGCTGCCCGTCCGAAGTCGGGCACCAGTCTGGCAGGGTGACCGACCGGGTCGACATTCGTCAGACGCCGGGGCGGTCCGTGGAGTTCCTCGGTCCGGTCAGGACGACCCCTTCGGGTCGTTCATCGGGTCGTGAGGATGCTTTCCACCGGCCGCGAGTTCGAACTCCGCTCGGGGATGTTCGAGTGAACCGAGGGAGACGATCTCCCGTTTGAAGAGTCCCGACAGGGTCCATTCGGCCAGGACGCGGGCCTTGCGGTTGAAGGTGGGGACCCTGCTGAGGTGGTAGACGCGGTGCATGAACCAGGCAGGGTAGCCCTTCAGCTTGCGTCCGTAGACCTGCGCGACACCTTTGTGCAGGCCCAATGCGGCCACCGAGCCGACGTACTTGTGGGAGTACGTCTCCAGGGGCTCGCCCCGCAGCGCGTGCGCGATGTTGTCGCCGAGGACCCGGGCCTGGCGGACGGCGTGCTGGGCGTTGGGTGCCGTCTCCTTGCCGGGCTCCTCGGCGGTGACGTCGGGGACGGCGGCCGCGTCTCCTGCCGCCCACGCGTGCGTGGTGCCCTCGACGGTGAGCTGGGGGGTGCACTTCAGCCGGCCTCGCTCATTGAGCGGGAGGTCGGTGGCGGCGAGGAGGGGGCTGGGTTTCACCCCGGCGGTCCACACGACCGTACGCGTGGGGAAGCGGTTGCCGTCGCTGAGGACGGCGACGCGGTCCGCGCAGGACTCCAGGCGGGTGTTGAGCCGTACGTCGATGTTGCGGCGGCGCAGTTCGCCGACCGTGTAGCGGCCCATCTCCTCACCGACCTCGGGGAGGATGCGGTCGGAGGCCTCGACGAGGATCCACTTCATGTCCTCGGGGCGGAGGTTGTGGTAGTAGCGCGCGGTGTAGCGGGCCATGTCCTCCAGCTCGCCGAGCGCCTCCACGCCCGCGTAGCCGCCGCCGACGAAGACGAAGGTGAGGGCCGCGTCGCGGATCGCGGGGTCGCGGGTGGAGGAGGCGATGTCCATCTGCTCGATGACGTGGTTGCGCAGGCCGATGGCCTCCTCGACCGTCTTGAAGCCGATGCCGTGGTCGGCGAGCCCGGGGATCGGCAGGGTGCGCGCGATCGATCCCGGGGCGAGGACGAGTTCGTCGTACGACAGCTGCTCGCCGCCGGTGCGTTCCTCCTCGGTGGCGAGGGTGGTGACGAAGGCGGTGCGCTTGGCGTGGTCGATCGCGGTGGCCTCGCCGACCAGGACGCGGCAGCGGTCGAGGACGCGGCGCAGCGGTACGACGACATGGCGCGGGGAGATCGATCCGGCGGCCGCTTCCGGCAGGAACGGCTGATAGGTCATGTACGGGTCGGGGGTGACGATGGTGATCTCGGCCTCGCCCCGGTCGAGTTCCCGTTTGAGCTTGCGCTGCAGACGCAGAGCCGTGTACATCCCGACGTAGCCGCCGCCGACAACCAGAATGCGCGCACGTTCCTTCACCATCCCATGACGCACCCGTCGCTTGAGTTTGTCCACAGCCTCGACAATTTGTGTGACTGGAAGTCGTCGGCGCGCCGGGTTGGCCGAATCGCCGGAGTGCGTGGAAGGTGCGCAGGTCAACGGGTGTGCGCCGGGCGGGCGGAGGGGGTGCAATCGGGGCGTTTGCCACCCGTACTCCGATCGGGGGGCGCTCCGTGCGGAACCTGCCCCTTCTGAATTGACCCCCACTCAACTATGTTCGTGTGTCGACGGGGTGTAGGGGGATGCGCTCCGGGTCCGCGACGGGCGGACTCGCGAAACGGGCTTGTTCCGCACGCTCCGGCTTTCGATGGCGGGGAGAGTCTCCGGGGGGAGACGTCATTACCGGGGGATCATTCATGCACATTCAGGACTCTCATTGGTCCACCGCGTCCGCCATCGCACCCGGTGGCGGGGCGATGGGCGGCGCGATGGGCTCGGCGATGAGCGCGGCGGGCAACGGACGTGACGGATCGCGTTCGGCCCCGCTGCGCGTGGACGCACAGCGCAACCTGGAACACGTACTGCGCGCGGCGCGCGAGGTCTTCGGCGAGCTGGGCTACGGCGCGCCGATGGAGGACGTGGCGCGGCGCGCCCGGGTCGGTGTCGGCACCGTGTACCGGCGCTTCCCGAGCAAGGACGTCCTGGTCCGGCGGATAGCCGAGGAGGAGACCTCCCGGCTGACCGACCAGGCGCGGGCGGCGCTCGGTCAGGAGGACGAGCCGTGGTCGGCGCTGTCGCGCTTCCTGCGCACGTCGGTCGCGTCCGGTGCCGGGCGGCTGCTGCCGCCGCAGGTGCTGCGGGTCGGGGTCGCCGACGACGAGGAGTCCGACGGCTACGACGGGGCCCGGGTGCCGCAGCAGCGGACGACACCGGGCTCGGGCGAGCTGCGGCTGGTGCCGGAGGAGGCCCCGCTGGTCTCCGCCGACGACGACGCCGGGGCGGCGGCGCTGCTGGAGGTCGTGGGTCAGCTCGTGGACCGCGCGCGTGCGGCCGGTGAGCTGCGGACCGACGTGTCGGTGTCGGACGTCCTGCTGGTGATCGCGACCGCGGCGCCCTCGCTGCCGGACGCGGCGCAGCAGGCGGCGGCCTCGGCGCGGCTGCTGGACATCCTGCTGGAGGGGCTGCGGTCCCGGCCGGTGTGACTCGAAAGAGTGACAGCGGGGTGCGGGCGCCTGCCGTCCGCACCCCGGCACATTCCAGTGCCTTCCGGGCGCGTGCACCGACTCCCGCACCGGCTGTGACAGTTGAGTCTTCCCCAAACGGGTGATCCTCAGTGCTGCTGTGCGGGAAGTCCCCACGGACGAGTGGCTGGGCCGTACTGCGGGGCGCTGACCAAAAGCCAATATGGCACGCTGACCCGGTGTTGGGGACAGGTTGGGCCGGCGGCGGGGGCATTCCGCGATGAGCGTTGACGGGCGGAACGAACCCCTCGGTGAGGGCGACGGGGAAGCCGGGGGCACCCCGCAGGTGCCGGGCCAGGGCGGCCGGGCGGGCATCCCGCGGGGCGGCATCCCGGCACAGGGCGGCGAACCCGTCGAGGGCAGCGTCCCGGCGCAGCGCGACCGGCGCGAGGACGGCAGCATCCTGCCGTCACCTCGGGAGACGCCGCCGTCCGACGCCGACCTGATCGAGCGGATGCGCTCCGGCGACGACACCGCCTACGAGGCGCTGTACCGGCGCCACGCGCAGGCGGTGCGCCGCTACGCCCGCACCTGCTGCCGTGACGGCCACACCGCGGACGACCTCACCGCCGAGGTCTTCGCCCGCATGCTCCAGGCGGTGCGCGGCGGCCACGGCCCCGAGCACGCCGTACGCGCCTATCTGCTCACCAGCGTCCGCCGCGTCGCCGCCGGCTGGACGAAGTCGGCCAGGCGCGAGCAGCTGGTCGACGACTTCGCGGTGTTCGCCGCGCAGGCCTCGCGCTCGGCCGAGGTGTCGGACGACGACACCCTGGACCTGGGGGCCGACGTGCGCGCGATGCACGAGGCCGAGCAGTCCATGGCCATGCAGGCCTTCCGGTCGCTGCCCGAGCGCTGGCAGGCCGTGCTGTGGCACACCGAGGTCGAGGACGAGTCGCCGAGCGAGGTGGCCCCCCTCTTCGGCCTCGACGCCAACGGCACGCGCGTGCTGGCCAGCCGTGCCCGCGAGGGCCTCAAGCAGGCCTACCTCCAGGCGCACGTCAGCGCCGCCCTCGCCACCGACGAGGAGTGCGCCCGCTACGCCGACCGGCTCGGCGCCTTCGCCCGCGGCGGCCTGCGCACCCGGGCCGAACGCGGACTGCGCAAGCACCTGGAGGAGTGCGCCAAGTGCCGCCTGGCCGCGGGCCAGATCAAGGAAGTCGCCGGCGGTATCCCCGCGGTCGTACCGGTCGCGGTCATCGGATGGTTCGGGGCCGCCGGGTACGCCAAGGCCCTCGGGCTCGTCGCGGGCGGCGCGGGAGCGGCCGGTGCCGCGGGCGCGGCCGCCGCGGCGAGCGGGGGCTCCTCGGGCGCGGGCGGCGCCGCGGCCTCGGAGGGGCTCGGCGCGCCGGTGAAGGCCGGCATCGCGGCCGGAGTGGTCGCCGTGGCCGCCGCCGCGGTGGCGCTCGCGCTGGTCGGCGACGACAGCCCGGCCAGGAAGCCGGACGCCAAGCCGCCCGCGTCCGCACCGGCGGTCGAGCCGGCAGACCCGGCGCCCACGCCTTCCCCGAGCAAGCCGGAGCCCCCGCTGATCCCGGTGGCGGCGGCCGCACCGA
Organism: Streptomyces sp. NPDC001668; assembly: GCF_042893155.1. Classification (NCBI taxonomy): domain Bacteria; kingdom Bacillati; phylum Actinomycetota; class Actinomycetes; order Kitasatosporales; family Streptomycetaceae; genus Streptomyces; species Streptomyces sp. NPDC001668. Next base: position 4,308 of record NZ_JBIAUQ010000029.1, on the reverse strand, counting down.
CGCCGAGCACGGCGGCGCCGAAGCCCACCCCGACGCCGAAACCCACTCCCACTCCCACTCCCACTCCCACTCCGAAACCGACACCGACACCGAAGCCCCCGCCCCACGCCCCCGAACCGACGCCGACGCCGACGCCGACTTCCCCGCCTCCGCCTCCGCCTCCACCCCCGCCCGCCGTCTACCAGTGGAGCGAGCTGGACTACGACGTCTCCGGCGACGGCAGGGGTCCCGAGATGCGGATCGGCGAGAGCAGCTGGGTGTGGCAGCGCTACGGCGTCTCGGTCGCCGACCGGAAGTACGCCCACGGCGTGACCGTGCGCGCCCGCTCCTCCGTCACGATCGACCTCAACCGGGCGTGCTCCTCCTACGACGCGATGGTCGGCGTGGACGACATGACGCTGGGCCTCGGCAAGGTCTACTTCTCGGTGTACGCCGACGGGGTCCGCCTGTGGAGGTCCGGGCTGGTGGAGGGCGGTGATCCGGCCGTGCCCGTCCATGTGAGCCTCGCGGGGCACCGGACCGTACGGCTGGTGGTCGAGCCGCACAGCCACCTCGACGACCTGATGCTCGCGGACTGGGCGGAGTCGAAGTTCAGGTGTTCATGACGCGCCGCGCCCCGAGCGCCTGGTCGAGCTCGGCGAGGGCCTCGTGCGGGGTGAGGTCGGCGCCCCGGGTGTGTTCCGCCGCGTAGCGCGAGGGGTCCAGGCCGGTGCGGGCCCTGGCCTGCGCTCGCTCCGCGTCGATCCGCTCGGGGTGCGGACGCGGGTCGCCGCCCCGCCATCGCTCGGCGGCGGCGAGCAGCCGGGCCGCGCGCGGGAGGTCGCCGAGGTCGCTGAGGAGGGCCGCCGCGGCGTCCACGAGCGTCGCCACGACCGTGTCGGAACAGCGCTTCTCGATCGCCTCGCGGACGGTGTCCGCCAGCAGGGGCAATGCGTGCTCGGGGCCGGACTCGGCGGCTGTCACCGAAGCGGCGAGCGAGTGCAGCATCACCGCGAACTGGGGTGGGGTGGGTGACGGACCGATCTCCTCGCGCACCGCGTCGACCAGCTCGCGCGCACGGGCGGTGTCCTTGTCCTCCAGGGCGATGTGGGCCCGCATCAGCCTGACGAACGCCCGGGTCTCCGGGACGCCGTACCGGTCGCCCGCCGCGCTCGCCTCGTCCAGGGTGGCCAGCGCGGTGGGACGGTCGCCGGTTCGGTAGGCGACCTCGGCGAGCCGGGCGATCAGGAACGGCGTCTCGGCGTACGCCCCCACCTCGTGGGCGAGGCGCAGTGCCTCCTCGTACTTCTCCTTGGCCTCGGCGAGGCGGCCGCGGGCCATGGCCGCCTCGCCGGCCGCGCTGCTGACCTGTGCGCGGAGCCAGCGGTCGCCCGCGCGGCGGCTGAGGACGCGCAGTTCCTCCAGATCCTCGTCGACGCCGGTCATGCCGCCCGGGGAGTCGACCGCCATGTGGGTGCGGAGCATCAGGGCGACGGCAACGGCCCAGTCGTCGCCATGGGCCCGGCAGTGGGCGACGGAGGTGTCCATCAGGGGACGGATGTCCACCGGGTCCTTCAGCGTGAGGCCGATCACGGGCCAGAGGATGCCGGGGAGGCGGGCGGCGTCGGGACCGCCCTGCGCGAAGTGGTTCCGGACGAGTTCCACGTAGCGGCGCAGGCGGGGGTCCAGGTCGCCGTCCATGGGCTCCGTCTCGGCCTTGAGGAAGAGATGGAGCATGCGGAGGTTCATGCGCCGACGGTGTGCCGGGTGGTCCGCCTCGGTGTGCGCGGCGGTGAGGTAGGCGTCGATCGGGTCCTCGGTCCCGCCGTCGGGCGGAGTGGGGTGGCGGTCCGCCGTGGCCGCCCGGTCCAGGGCCATCCCGAGGCGCAGGACCCTGTCCACCCAGGTCATGCCCTCGCGGCGGTAGTTGCGCAGCCACCAGAACCAGCCCATGCCGAGGGCCAGGGCGGCGGCCTCCGTCTCGTCGCCGGCGATGAGGGTGCGGTCGAAGGCCGCGCGGATGTTGTCCAGCTCGGCCTCCAGGCGGGAGATCCAGGGGAGTTGTCCGGCCGAGCGCAGCTGTGGCTCGGCCTCCTCGACGAGCCCGCGCACCCACGCGCGGTGCCGGAGCTCGGCGGCGACCCGCGGCTCGGGGCACTCGGCGGCGCGCTCGACGGCGTACTCGTGGATGGTCTCCAGCATGCGGTAGCGCATGCCGTCGCGGCCGTCCCGCTCCCAGGGGGTGGCCACGACCAGGGACTTGTCGACGAGGGCCCCGAGGAGCTCGGCGGCGGGCCCGCCGCACACGGCCTCCGCGGCCTCCAGCTCCCAGCCGCCCGCGAAGACGGACGCCTCGCGCAGGAAGGTCCGCTCCCGCTCGTCGAGCAGGTCCCAGGACCAGTCGACGACGGCCCGCAGGGTCTGCTGGCGGGGCAGGACGGTACGGCTGCCCGAGGTGAGCAGCCGGAAGCGGTCGTCGAGCCGGTCGGCGATCTGACGAGGCGTCAGCATACGCAGCCGGGCCGCGGCCAGCTCGATACCGAGGGGCAGCCCGTCGAGACGCCGGCAGATCTCGGTGACGGCCTCCTTGTCGGCGAGCACGGCGTCCGCGTCGGGGCGGACGGCGGCGGCGCGCTCGGCGAAGAGGCGCTGGGCCTGGTCGGGGAGGAGGGGCTCGACCGGGCGCACCGACTCACCGGGCACGCCGAGCGGTTCACGGCTGGTGGCGAGGACGGTGAGGCCCGGGCAGCGGGTGAGGAGGGTCTCCGCGAGGTGGGCCGCCGCCTCGATGACATGTTCGCAGTTGTCAAGGATCAGGAGTTGGCTGCGCGGGGCGCAGTACTCGACGAGCAGGGCGAGCGGGTCGTCCTGCGGGGCCGTCAGCTCGGTCGTCATGAGCACGGTCTCGCGCAGACCGAGCGCGCTGACCACCGCGCCGGGCACCGCCTCCGGCCGGTCGAGCGGGGCGAGCTCGACGAGCCACGCCTGCGGGAGCCCGGCGGCGGCTTCCTCGGCGAGACGGGTCTTTCCGGATCCGCCCGGTCCGGTGAGGGTGACGAGGCGGGCCCTGTGCAATTCGGAACGGATGGCGTCGAGCTCGGGTTCCCGGCCCACGAAAGAGGTAAGCCGCGGACGGAGGTTGCCGTTCCGTTCGGCACGGGGGCGGCCGGCCGGGGCCGTGAGCAGTTCGCCGTGCAGCTCTCGCAGCGCCGGGCCCGGGTCGGTGCCGAGGCCGTCGGCGAGGGCCCGGCGTGCCCGCTCGTAGGCGGCGAGGGCGTCCGCGCTCCGGCCGCTGTCGCGCAGGGCGCGGATGAGCAGAACGTGCAGCGGCTCGTCGTACGGATGCGCCCCGGTCAGCTCTTTCAACTCCGGTACGACGTCCTGCGCCCGGCCGAGCAGCAGATCCGCCTCGACACGGGCCCGGGTGGCCTCCAGGCGCAGTGCCTCGGGGCGGGTCGCGGCGGTGCGGTCGGGGAGGTCGGCGAGCGCGTCACCGCGCCACAGGGCGAGGGCGGCGGTGAGTTCCCGGGCCGCCGTGAGGGCGTCGCCGTGCGCCAGGGCGGCCGTACCTCGCCGCACGAGCCGTTCGAAGACGTACAGGTCCACGTCGTCCTCGGCCGCGGCGAGCCGGTAGCCGCCCGGGGCGGACACGATCGCGTCCTTGCCGACGGTACGACGCAGACGGCCCACCAGTGCCTGCAGTGCGGCCTGGGCGTCCTGGGGCGGATCCTCCCCCCAGACCTCGTCGATCAGGCTCTCGGGGCTCGCGGTACGGCCGGGACGCAGAGCGAGGGCGGCGAGCAGGCTCCGGACCCGGGGCCCGCCGAGGGGTATGACGGTGCCGTCGCCGTCCGCTGCCTGGGTGACGCCGAGAATCCTGTACCGCACCGGTTCATTGTCACCGGCTTTCTTGGCGCCGGCTGTGGCTTTTCGCCGGGCCGCGAGTCTTCGGCGGGTTGCGGGTGCGGGTCGGTGGGGGTTGGTCGCGCAGTTCCCCGCGCCCCTAGGTGGGCCACAGTCACCCTGCGCCAGGACGTGACCGATCACCGCATTGCGCGCCAGGACGTGCCGGGTGCGGGTGCGGGGCGGGTGCGGGTGCGTGGGGGCTGGTCGCGCAGTTCCCCGCGCCCCTAGGTGGGCCACAGTCACCCTGCGCCAGGACGTGACCGTTCGTCATCTTGCGGGCCACGACGTGCCGGGTGCGGTTGTCGGGCGGGTGCGGGTCGGTGGGGGTTGGTCGCGCAGTTCCCCGCGCCCCTGGGGGGTTGCGGTCACCCTGCGTCGGAATGGACCGCGGGCCGTTGGCCGCGTACGGCGGGAAGGGGACGG
>NZ_JBIAUQ010000028.1:0-25682 GCF_042893155.1 Streptomyces sp. NPDC001668 | reverse complement strand
GAGGTGGTGTAGACGTTGCGTTCGAGGGTGATGTCGGGGATCTGGACGCCGGGGGCGGTGGTGACGTCGACGATGTTGTAGGTGTTCGACCCGTCCACGGTTGCTCCGGCGCAGTAGACGATGTTCTGCAGGTCGTTGTGGTGGGCGAGGGCGCCTTCGCTGACGAGGAAGCCGGTGGCGAGGGCGAAGTCGTCGCCGGGGGTGCGCATGGTGATGGCGAGGGGTTTGCCGTTGAGGCGGATTTCCAGCGGTTCCTCGGTGACCAGGGTGTCCGGGCGGGAGGAGATGGCTCCGTCGCGGATGCGGATCACCTTGCGTCGTTCCGTGACTCGTCCCATATGTGTCTCAGTCCCGGTTCTCGTACGTGCTGGTAGCCGAAACGGCCTTCACGATGTCATTGTCCTGCACATCGAGCGTGAGGCCGCAGCCGGTCCGCGACCCCTCGTCCCAGGTACCCGCCGCCGCAGGCCGAACTCCGGCCGCAACGAGGGGGCGGGCCCAACCCGCCCGGGGAACCGGCGGTTCGACCGTTCGTCGCGTCCGGGATACCGCTCATCGCATACGGTCGACGCGCCGCCTTTCCATCTCGCTCGTTTGTTCCTACCGTCCGGGATCATGAGTCCTCCTGTCGCGCCCCCGGGCTGGAGCCGCTGGCTCGTCCCCCCGGCCGCTCTCTCGGTCCATCTCTCCATCGGTCAGGCGTACGCCTGGTCCGTGTTCAAGCCGCCGCTCGAGTCCGCGCTCGGTCTCAGCGGCACGCAGAGCGCACTGCCCTTCCAGCTCGGCATCGTGATGCTCGGCCTGTCCGCCGCGTTCGGCGGCACGCTCGTGGAGCGCAACGGGCCACGCTGGGCGATGACGGTGGCGCTGATCTGCTTCTCGTCCGGCTTCCTGCTCTCCGCCCTGGGCGCGGCCACCGAGCAGTACTGGCTGATCGTCCTCGGCTACGGCTTCGTCGGCGGCATAGGTCTCGGCATCGGCTACATCTCGCCGGTCTCCACCCTGATCAAGTGGTTCCCCGACCGGCCCGGCATGGCCACCGGCATCGCCATCATGGGCTTCGGCGGCGGCGCCCTCATCGCCTCGCCCTGGTCGGCGCAGATGCTGGAGTCCTTCGGCTCCGACAGCTCCGGCATCGCGCTGGCGTTCCTCGTGCACGGGCTGTCGTACGCCGTCTTCATGCTCCTCGGCGTCCTGCTGGTGCGCGTACCGCGCAGCGAGAAGCCGGTCGAGAGCGCCCCCAGCGCCTTCGAGGGGCCGCAGGTCTCGGCGCGCAACGCCGTGCGCACGCCCCAGTTCTGGTGCCTGTGGGTCGTGCTCTGCATGAACGTGACCGCCGGCATCGGGATCCTGGAGAAGGCCGCCCCGATGATCACCGACTTCTTCAAGGAGACCTCGACCCCGGTCTCGGTGTCGGCCGCGGCCGGCTTCGTCGCGCTGCTGTCGGCCGCCAACATGGCGGGCCGGATCGGCTGGTCGTCGACGTCCGACCTGATCGGACGGAAGAACATCTACCGCGTCTACCTGGGCGTGGGCGCGGTGATGTACGGGCTCATCGCGCTCTTCGGCGACTCCTCGAAGCCCTTGTTCATCCTGTGCGCACTGGTGATCCTCTCCTTCTACGGCGGCGGCTTCGCGACGATCCCCGCCTACCTGAAGGACCTCTTCGGCACTTACCAGGTCGGAGCCATCCACGGCCGGCTGCTGACCGCGTGGTCCACGGCCGGTGTCCTCGGACCGCTGATCGTGAACTGGATCGCCGACCGGCAGGAGGACGCGGGCAAGAGTGGGTCCGCCCTCTACGGGATGTCGTTCGTGATCATGATCGGTCTGCTCGTCGTCGGTTTCGTCGCCAACGAGCTGGTCCGCCCCGTCAGTGCCCGTCACCACATTCCCGCACCGAGGGAGGCCGCCGATGTCACAGCCCGACAGCAGCCAGAGTCCGCCTGACCGGCGCCCGCTGATCGTCCTCGCCTGGGTGTGGGTCGGCGCGCCGCTCGCCTACGGGCTGTACGAGCTCGTACAGAAGGCGACGCAGTTGTTCACCGGGTAACCGTTCGGCAGGTGTTCGGGCGTCCGAGGGTGTGAGGGAAGCCGACAACTCGGGCGCCCGTTTCCTGTGGCCTTACGTGCCCGCGTACCCGTGAGTCACTGATCAGACTGGTGGATCCCGCTACCCAAGGCAACGAGGGGGACCCTCCATGAACGGCTCGCGGATCGCCGCAGTCGGGCACTACCAGCCCGCCAAGGTGCTCACCAACGAGGACCTGGCGGGCCTGGTCGACACCAGCGACGAGTGGATCAGGAGCCGGGTGGGGATCCGGACCCGCCACATCGCCGGTCCCGACGAACCGGTCGACGAGCTCGCCTCGCACGCCGCCGCCAAGGCGCTGGCCGCGGCCGGGCTCACCCCCGCCGACATCGACCTGGTCCTGGTCGCCACCTCGACCGCCGTCGACCGGTCCCCGAACATGGCTGCCCGGGTCGCGGCCCGGCTCGGCATCCCCTCGCCCGCCGCGATGGACGTCAACGTGGTGTGCGCCGGGTTCACCCACGCGCTGGCCACCGCCGACCACACCGTGCGGGCCGGTGCGGCCACCCGGGCGCTGGTCATCGGCGCCGACAAGATGTCCGCGGTGACCGACTGGAGCGACCGCACCACCTGTGTGCTCGTCGGCGACGGGGCGGGCGCGGCGGTCGTCGAGGGGGCCGAGGTGCCCGGGATCTCGCCCGTGCTGTGGGGCTCGGTGCCCGAGATGGGGCACGCCGTGCGGATCGAGGGCGAGCCGGCGCGGTTCGCGCAGGAGGGGCAGAGCGTCTACCGCTGGGCGACCCAGAAGCTTCCGGCGCTGGCCCGGCAGGCCTGCGAGCGGGCTGGGCTCACCCCCGCCGACCTCGCCGCGGTCGTCCTGCACCAGGCGAACCTGCGGATCATCGAACCGCTCGCGGAGAAGATCGGCGCGGTCAACGCCGTGGTCGCCCGTGACGTCACGGAGTCCGGGAACACGTCGGCGGCCAGCATTCCGCTCGCGTTCTCCAAGCTGGTGGAGCAGGGCGAGATCGCGACCGGCGATCCGGTGCTGCTGTTCGGGTTCGGCGGGAACCTGTCCTACGCCGGTCAGGTCGTCCGCTGTCCGTGACGGACGGTATGCGATGTACGGGATGGTGACTGGCGCGATGGTGCCGGGCGGGATGGTGACGTGCGGACTGTGACGAGGTCGACGCGCGGTTTACCTGGCTCCTGTGCGCCGTAGACTGTAGACAAAAGGCAAGCAGTCAGAGGTGTACGGGGGTGTCCGCCGCCGAGGAGGGGGACCGCGATGTTGTCGACGGGACTGCCGCAGGGAGCCGTGCCGAAGCTGGAACGTCCCGGCCCGCTGCGCGACCGCGTGTACGAGGCGCTGCTCGAACTCATCACGACCCGAGCGCTCCAGCCGGGCCAGCATCTCGTCGAGAGTGAGCTGGCCGGTCATCTGGGAGTGTCCCGGCAGCCGGTGCGGGAGGCGTTGCAGCGGCTGAACACCGAGGGGTGGGTGGATCTGCGGCCGGCCCAGGGTGCGTTCGTGCACGAGCCGACCGACGAGGAGGCCGACCAACTCCTCACCGTGCGCACCCTGCTGGAGGCCGAAGCCGCACGGCTCGCCGCCGCCAACGCGGACAGTGCCGGTGTCGCGGCCCTGGAAGTGCTGTGCGCGGAGGGCGAGAAGGCCGTCGACGCCGACGACGTGGACGGCGCGGTCGCCCTGAACGCCCGCTTCCACGCGAAGATCATGGAGCTGGCGGGCAACGCGGTCCTCGCGGAACTGGCCGGGCAGGTGGACCGCCGGGTGCGCTGGTACTACACACCGATCGCCCGGCAGCGCGGGCACCAGTCCTGGATCGAGCACCGGGCCCTGATCGCCGCGATCACCGACCGCGACCAGCGCCGGGCCACCGAACTGATGCGGGAGCACACCGAGCACACGCGGACGTCGTATCACGCCCGGCAGCGGTCGTAGTCGGCCGACCCGAGTGACGGTGGTCGTGGTCGCCTGGTCCGTGCGCTTCTGTGGTCGAGGTCGCCACCGTGCTTCTGTGGTCGAGGTCGCCACCGTCACCTCATCGGAACGCCTCCACGTGATCCCGTGCCCACTCGGCGAAGGTACGTGGTGCACGCCCCGTGACCTGCTCCACCGTGGGCAGCACCACCGACTCGTCCAGGGTGCCGTCGACGAAGAAGCCGAAGAAGGCGTCGGCGTACGGCTTCGGCATGCCGGCCGCCGCCATCTCGGCGCGGGCCTCCTCGGGTCCCAGTCCCACCGCGCGCAGGTTCCGGCCCAGCGCCTCGCCGAGGATCCGGACCCGGTCGGCGGGCAACAGCGCCTGGGGACCGGTGACTTCGAGAACGCTCCCCGCGAACTCGTCCGACAGCAGGGCCCGGAGAGCGACCTGTGCGATGTCGTACGGGTCGATGTCGGTGGTCCGCGCGTCCGGGAAGGGCACCCGGACCGTGTCGCCCTTGCGGATCTGCTCCGCGAGCCGGAGTGCGTTGGTCATGAAGCTCGTCGGGCGGACGAACGTCCACGCCAGGCCCGAGCCCCGCACCTCGTCCTCCGCGGCGAGCAGATACCCGGCGACCGCGTTCTCCCGGTCCCCGGTGCCCGCCGACAGACCGGAGAGCAGCACCACGCGGCGGACTCCGGCGGCTCGCGCGTCCGCCAGGATCTGCCGCTGCCCGCCGTAACCGGGCATCAGGAACAGTCCGCGGACACCCTCCAGCGCGCTCCGTACGGTCTCGGGCCGGTTCAGATCTCCCGCCACGGCCTCCGCACCCGCGGGTAACCCGTCGCCGCGTCCGGAACGGCTGACGGCCCGCACCCGCTCGCCGGACTCCGCCAGCGCGCGAACGAGCCCGGCACCCACGTTCCCCGTCGCACCCGTCACCAGAAACATGTGCCCCTCCCTTGCGCCCATCCTGCGGGCCGGTACGCCGGGACACCAGAGTGCGGCAGCTCTTTGTCCTGTGAGTGGAGAAAGTTGGCATCAATCTGCGCACGGCTTCTTCCCAGGTTCGGCAGCCGCTGCTACGTTCCCCTCGAAAGCCCGGCAACTGGTGGCCGAATGAGGCGGGGAGGGGCTCGTGAGACGCATGACGGCACGACCTGCGAACGCGCACCAGGCCCGGCTGCTCAAGCTGTTGCGTGACGGAGGAGCCAACTCCCGGGCGCAACTGGGTGATCAGGTCGACCTGTCACGGTCCAAGCTGGCCGTGGAGGTGGACCGCCTGCTGGAGACGGGCCTGATCGTGGCCGACGGACTCGCCGCCTCCCGCGGCGGGCGCCGCTCCCACAACATCCGGCTCGCCCCCAACCTGCGTTTTCTCGGCGTGGACATCGGCGCGACCTCGGTCGACGTCGCCGTCACCAACGCCGAACTGGAGATCCTGGGACATCTCAACCAGCCCATGGACGTCCGCGAGGGCCCGGTCGCGGTCTTCGAGCAAGTCCTGTCCATGGCAGCCAAGTTGAGGGCCTCGGGGCTCGCGGAGGGTTTCGACGGCGCCGGCATCGGCGTCCCGGGACCGGTCCGCTTCCCCGAGGGCGTACCGGTGGCTCCGCCGATCATGCCGGGCTGGGACGGCTTCCCCGTACGGGAGGCGCTCAGTCAGGAACTCGGCTGCCCGGTCATGGTCGACAACGACGTGAACCTGATGGCGATGGGGGAGATGCACGCGGGCGTCGCACGCTCCGTGGGCGACTTCCTCTGCGTCAAGATCGGCACCGGCATCGGCTGCGGAATCGTCGCCGGCGGTGAGGTCCACCGCGGGGTGACGGGCAGCGCGGGCGACATCGGGCACATCCAGGCCGTACCCGACGGCCGCCCGTGCGCCTGCGGCAACCGGGGCTGCCTGGAAGCCCACTTCAGCGGCGCCGCCCTGGCCCGGGACGCGGTGGACGCGGCCGAGCAGGGGCGGTCGGAGGAACTCGCCGTACGGCTCAGGACCAACGGCGGCCTGACCGCCGTCGACGTAGCCGCCGCCGCTGCCGCCGGTGACGCCACCGCCCTCGACCTGATCCGTGAGGGCGGCAACCGGACCGGCCAGGTCATCGCCGCCCTGGTCTCCTTCTTCAACCCGGGCCTGGTGGTGATCGGCGGCGGGGTGACCGGCCTCGGCCACACCCTGCTCGCCGCGATCCGCACCCAGGTCTACCGCCAGTCACTGCCGTTGGCGACCGGCAACCTTCCCATCGTTCTTGGGGAGTTGGGTCCCACCGCCGGAGTCATCGGCGCGGCCCGGCTCATCAGCGACCACCTGTTCTCACCCGCGTAGGCCACTTCTCGGTACGGCATTCGTCCGCCACGGCTCCCAAGACACGCCTTCCAGCACAGCGCCCTGCTTCGCCCTGCCCTGAAACCGGCCCGCACGCCCGCCAAGGGGACCTCATGGCACCAGAACCACCGCTGCTCAGCATGTCCGGCATCACCAAGTCGTTCCCCGGAGTCCGGGCCCTCGACGGCGTCGACCTCGACGTCCAGGCCGGCGAAGTGCACTGCCTGCTCGGCCAGAACGGGGCCGGGAAGTCCACCCTCATCAAGGTGCTGGCCGGCGCCCACCAGCCCGACACCGGCCGCCTGCGCTGGCGCGGCGAGGACGTCACCCTCCGCTCGCCGATCGCCGCCATGCGCCTCGGCATCGCCACCATCTACCAGGAACTCGACCTGGTGGAGCACTTGTCCGTCGCCGAGAACGTCCACCTCGGCCATGAACCCACGGCCGCGGGGTTCGTCGTACGGGGCAAGGCGGCCCGCCGGTCGACGGCCGCACTGCTACGGCGGCTCGGGCACCCGGAGATCGATCCGGCGCGCCTGGTGGGGGAGTTGTCGGCGGCGCAGCAGCAGATCGTGTCCATGGCGCGGGCCCTCTCCCACGACGTACGGCTGATCGTGATGGACGAGCCGTCCGCCGCACTCGACCCGGACGAGGTCGACAACCTCTTCCGGATCGTCGGCGACCTCACCGCCGAGGGTGTCGCCGTCGTCTACATCTCCCACCGCCTGGAGGAGATCAGGCGGATCGGAGACCGGGTGACCGTCCTCAAGGACGGCCGGGCCGTCGCGGTCGGACTGCCCGCCAAGTCGACGCCGACGCGTGAGGTCGTGGCGCTGATGACCGGGCGGAACGTCGAGTACGTCTTTCCGGAGCGGCCGGCGGCTCCCGGGCACGACGAGAGGCCGCTGCTGGAGGTCCAAGGACTCACCCGGCAGGGCGAGTTCGAGCCCCTCGACCTCGTGATCCACCCCGGGGAGATCGTCGGACTGGCCGGACTCGTCGGCTCGGGACGCTCCGAGATCCTGGAGACGATCTACGGCGCCCGCAAGCCCAACGGCGGCCAAGTCGTCGTGGACGGACAGGCGTTGCGGCCAGGCAGCGTCCGCGCCGCCGTCCGCGCCGGGATCGGGCTGGCCCCCGAGGAACGCAAGGCACAGGCCCTGCTGATGCTGGAGTCCGTCACCTGCAACGTCTCCGTCTCCTCCATGTCCCGCTTCTCCCGCGCCGGCTGGATCGACCGGGGCGCCGAACTCGGCGCGGCCCGCGCCGCGACCCGCGAACTGTCGCTGCGGCCCGACAACCCCTCCGTGCCGATCCGCACCCTGTCCGGCGGCAACCAGCAAAAGGCCGTCCTTGCCCGCTGGCTGCTGCGCGGCTGCCGGATCCTGCTGCTCGACGAACCCACCCGGGGAGTCGACGTCGGCGCCCGCGCCGAGCTGTACGCGGTCGTCCGGCGCCTCGCCGACGAGGGGCTGGCCGTGCTGCTGGTCTCCAGCGAGGTCCCCGAGGTGCTCGGCCTCGCCGACCGCGTCCTGGTGCTCCGCGAGGGCCGTGTCGTCCACACGGCACCCGCCCGTGAACTCGACGAACACCGTGTACTCGACCTCGTCATGGAAGGAAGCCCGGCGTCATGACGCAACATGTGTCCCCGCCCAGGGGAAGCGCCGACAAAGTGCCTCCGGCGAGCGAACCGTTCGCGTGGCGAGGGGTGTTCGCCCGCGCCGACGTCCGCACCCTCTCCCTCCTCGGCGTGCTCGCCGTGCTCGTCCTCATCGGCGGCATCACCAAGCCCGACCAGTTCCTCGACACCCGCAACCTCCAACTCGTCCTCACCCAGGCCTCGGTGATCGGTGTCGTCACCGTCGGCATGACCTTCGTCATCACCTCCGGCGGCATCGACCTCTCTGTCGGCGCGATCGTCGCCCTCGCCTCGGTGTGGGCCACCACCGTCGCCACCCAGGAGTACGGCTTCGCCGGCATCCTCTTCACCGCGGTGATCGTCGGAGTCGGCTGCGGCCTGGTCAACGGTCTGCTCATCGCGTACGGCGGGATGGTCCCGTTCATCGCCACGCTCGCCATGCTCGCCTCGGCCCGCGGACTCGCCCTGCAGATCACCGACGGCAGGACGCAGATCGTCACGATCAACAGCGTGCTGGACCTCGGCAACCGCGACGCGTATGTGCTCGGCATCCCCCCGCTGGTCCTCGTCTTCGCGGTCGTGACGATCATCGGCTGGCTGGTGCTGAACCGCACCACCTTCGGCCGCCGCACCGTCGCCGTCGGCGGCAACGCCGAGGCCGCCCGGCTCGCCGGCATCGACGTCCGCCGTCAGCGCCTCTACCTCTACCTGCTGTCCGGACTGTGCTGCGGCATCGCCGCCTTCCTGCTGATCATCCTGTCCGGGTCCGGCCAGAACACCAACGGCAACCTCTACGAGCTCGACGCCATCGCCGCCGCGATCATCGGCGGAACCCTGCTCACCGGGGGCCGCGGGACCATCACCGGCTCCGTGCTCGGCGTCCTGATCTTCACCACGATCACCAACATCTTCGCCCTGAACAACCTGCAGAGCGACGTCCAGCAGATCGCCAAGGGCGCGATCATCGTCGCCGCCGTGCTGGTCCAGCGCCGTACCGCAAGCACGACCTGAGGAAAGGGTTCACCGCCATGCCACAGCACACGAACCGCTTCACCAGTCGCAGAGGGCTGCTCTTCGGGACCGCCGCCGTCGGGGCCGGCGCCCTCCTCGCAGGTTGCACCAGCAACGACTCCAGCGACGACGAACCCGCCTCGAACGACCAGCCCGCGGCCTCCGACTCGCCCGGCAAGCCGGTCACCATCGGCTTCGCGGGACCGCAGGCCGACCACGGCTGGCTCAACGCGATCAACGACAACGCCAAGAACCGGGCGAAGAAGTACGCGGACGTCACCCTGGAGATCACCGAGGGCTCCAACGACACCGCCCAGCAGATCGGCCAGATCGAGACCCTGATCAACAAGAAGGTCGACGTCCTGGTCATCCTGCCCGCGGACGGCAAGGCGCTCACCCAGGTCGGCCTCAAGGCGATGCGCGCCGGCATCCCGGTCGTGAACCTGGACCGCGTCTTCAACACCCCGCAGGCGTACCGCTGCTGGATCGGCGGCGACAACTACGGCATGGGCCTCAACGCCGGCCACTACATCGGCGAGAAGCTCAAGGGGAAGTCCGACGCCAAGGTCATCGAACTGGCCGGCCTCGACAACCTGGAACTCACCAAGCAGCGCACCAAGGGCTTCGACGACGCCTTGAAGAACTACCCCAACATCAAGAAGGTGGCCCGCCAGGCCGCCGAGTTCACGGTGGAGTCCGGGCAGGCCAAGATGGCCCAGCTCCTCCAGGCCCAGTCGAGCTTCGACGCGCTGTGGAACCACGACGACGACCAGGGCGTGGGCGCGCTGCGCGCCATCGATCAGGCCGGCCGCGACGACTTCCTGATGGTCGGCGGCGCGGGCGCCCTGTCCGCCTTCCAGGCCATCAAGCAGGACAACGGCGTCCTCAAGGCCACCGTCCTCTACCCGCCGACCATGGCCGCCTCCGCGATCGACCTCGCCCGCTCCCTCGGCCAGTCCAAGGGCATCGGCGGCCTCGCCGAGTTCGAGATCCCGGCCTCGCTCACCCTCTACTCGGCCGTCGTCGACAAGACCAACGTCGACCAGTACATGTCCACCGGCTTCAAGTGAGGCGTCCCGACACGGGGCCTGCCTTACCGACCGGCTCGGCTGCGCGCAGCGGTGCGACCCGGCCGGGCCGAACCGAGGGGCAGGTCCCAGGAGCCCGGTTCGTCGACGGACCGGGCTGCACCCCCCACCGCGCCACGACGACGAGGAGGACATCGCGCATGGCACAGCCGCAGCAGTCAGAAGGGGCCGAGGTGCCGCCGCTCCGGGTCGGCATGGTCGGCTACGCCTTCATGGGCGCCGCCCACTCCCAGGGCTGGCGGACCGTCGGACGCGTCTTCGACCTGCCCCGCCGCCCGGTGCTCGCCGCGGTCTGCGGACGGGACGCGGACGCCGTGCGCCGGGCCGCCGACCGGCACGGCTGGGCGGCCGCCGAGACCGACTGGCGGGCCCTGATCGAGCGGGACGACATCGACCTCGTCGACATCTGCACCCCAGGCGACAGCCACGCCGAGATCGCCGTCGCCGCGCTCGCGGCGGGCAAGCACGTGCTGTGCGAGAAGCCCCTCGCCAACACCGTCGAAGAGGCCCAGGTGATGACCAGGGCCGCCGAAGAAGCCTTCGGACGTGGCCAGTTGGCGATGGTCGGCTTCAACTACCGCCGGGTGCCCGCCACCGCGCTGGCCCGCCGGATGGTCGCCGAGGGCCGGCTCGGCAGGCTGCGGCACGTGCGGGTGACCTACCTCCAGGACTGGCTCGTGGACCCGGAGTTCCCCCTGACCTGGCGGCTGCGCCGGGAACAGGCAGGCTCGGGCTCACTCGGCGACCTCGGCGCGCACATCGTCGACCTCGCGCAGTACCTGGCGGGAGAACCACTGGCCGGGGTCTCCGCCCTGACGGAGACCTTCGTACGGGAACGGCCGCTGGCAGGCAGCTCTGTCAAGGGCCTCTCCGCCGTCTCCGGCACCGGCACCGGCCGGGTCACCGTGGACGACGCGGCCCTGTTCACCGGCCGCCTCACCTCCGGCGCCCTCGCCTCCTTCGAGGCCACCCGCTACGCCACCGGCCGCAAGAACGCCCTGCGCATCGAACTCAACGGCGAACGCGGCTCGTTGGCCTTCGACCTGGAACGCCTCAACGAACTCTCCTACCACGACGCCACGGAACCCGGATCGCACGCCGGCTTCCGCCGCATCCTCGTCACCGAACGCGACCACCCCTACCTGGACGCCTGGTGGCCGCCCGGCCACGGCCTCGGCTACGAGCACACCTTCGTCCACCAGGCCCGCGACCTCGTCCACGCGATCGCCGAGGGCCGCCGCCCCGAACCCTCCTTCGCCGACGGACTCCAGGTCCAGCGCGTCCTCGCGGCCGTGGAGGAGAGCGCCGAGAAGAACTCCGTCTACACCCCGATAGCCGTCTGAGGAGGCCCCGAAAAGATGCCGCGCCAGTTCACGCTCTTCACCGGCCAGTGGGCCGACCTCCCCCTCGAAGAGGTCTGCCGCCTCGCCCGCGACTTCGGCTACGACGGACTCGAACTCGCCTGCTGGGGCGACCACTTCGAGGTCGACAAGGCACTCACCGACCCCTCGTACCTGGACTCCCGGCACGCGCTGCTCGACAAGTACGGCCTCAAGTGCTGGGCGATCTCCAATCACCTGGTCGGCCAGGCTGTGTGCGACGCCATCATCGACGAGCGCCACCAGGCCATCCTGCCGGGCCAGGTGTGGGCCGACGGCGATCCGGAGGGGGTCCGGCAGCGGGCCGCGGACCGGATGAAGGACACCGCGCGGGCCGCACGGGCCTTCGGCGTCGACACCGTCATCGGCTTCACCGGCTCCGCCATCTGGCACCTGGTCGCGATGTTCCCGCCCGCCCCCGAGCCGATGATCGAGCGCGGCTACGAGGACTTCGCCGAGCGCTGGAACCCGATCCTCGACGTCTTCGACGCGGAGGGCGTGCGGTTCGCGCACGAGGTCCACCCGAGCGAGATCGCCTACGACTACTGGACAACGCAGCGAGCCCTGGACGCCGTCGGGCACCGGCCCGCCTTCGGCCTCAACTTCGACCCCTCCCACTTCGTGTGGCAGGACCTCGACCCGGTCGGCTTCCTGTGGGACTTCCGCGACCGGATCTACCACGTCGACTGCAAAGAGGCCCGAAAGCGCCTCGACGGCCGCAACGGCCGCCTCGGCTCCCACCTGCCCTGGGGCGACCCGCGCCGCGGCTGGGACTTCGTCTCGGCGGGCCACGGTGACGTCCCCTGGGAGGACGTGTTCCGCATGCTGCGCTCCATCGACTACCAGGGCCCCATCTCGGTCGAGTGGGAGGACGCCGGCATGGACCGGCTCCAGGGCGCACCCGAGGCACTGAACCGGCTGAAGGCATACGACTTCGAGCCGCCGTCGGCCTCGTTCGACGCGGCGTTCGGCGCCAACGAGTAGGTCAACGAGCAGACCAACGAGTAGTCCGCACTGGTCAGTTCCGGGATGACGGCGCATCCCGGCGTACCCGCACCCACCCGTACGACCGGCCCCTTTCTGGAGGCATCCGTGCACGGGAAAGACCGCACCACGCCCACCGGCAGAATCGAGACCCACAGACGACGCGCCCCCTGGCGCAGAGCGGCGGCCCTGCTCACCGGCTTCCTGCTGGCAGGCGCCTCCCTCACCCTCGCCGCTCCCCAGGCCGGCGCAGCCGTCGCCGGCGAGGGAGCCGCCACCGCGGCCGCCGCCGAGGACTTCCAGCAGGTCACCCTCGCCAAGGGCGAGCCGGAGGTCGGCGAGCCCATGTCGCTCGCCGTCCTCCCCGACCGCTCGGTCCTGCACACCTCGCGCGACGGTGAACTCCGCATCACCGACGCGGCCGGCACCACCCGGCTCGCCGGCAAGCTCGACGTCTACTCCCACGACGAGGAAGGTCTCCAAGGCGTCGGCGTGGACCCGCAGTTCACCACCAACCGCTTCATCTACTTGTACTACGCGCCGCCGTTGAACACCCCGGCCGGCGACGCCCCCGAGACCGGCACCGCGGCCGACTTCGCCCCCTTCGACGGCGTCAACCGGCTCTCCCGGTTCGTCCTGAAGACCGACGGCACTCTCGACGCCGCCAGCGAGAAGAAGATCATCGACATCCCGGCCACCCGCGGCATCTGCTGCCACGTCGGCGGCGACATCGACTTCGACGCGGCCGGCAACCTCTACCTGTCGACGGGCGACGACTCCAATCCCTTCCAGTCCGACGGGTTCACGCCCATCGACGAACGCGCGAACCGCAACCCGGCCTTCGACGCCCAGCGCACCGCCGGCAACACCAACGACCTGCGCGGCAAGATCCTTCGCATCAAGGTCAACGCCGACGGCACGTACGCCATCCCCGACGGCAACCTCTTCGCTCCCGGCACGGACAGGACCCGGCCCGAGATCTACGCCATGGGCTTCCGCAACCCGTTCCGCTTCAGCGTCGACAAGCAGACCGGCATCGTCTACGTCGGCGACTACGGCCCCGACGCCGGCGCCGCCGACCCCGCCCGCGGACCGGCCGGCCAGGTCGAGTTCGCCCGCGTGACCGGCCCCGGCAACTTCGGATGGCCGTACTGCACGGGCGACAACGACGCCTACGTCGACTACGACTTCGCGACCGGCACCTCGGGCGCCGCCTTCGACTGCGCCGCACCGAAGAACAACTCCCCGCACAACACCGGCCTCACCGACCTTCCCCCGGCGCAGGCCGCCTGGATCCCCTACGACAACGGTTCCGTACCCGAGTTCGGCACCGGCTCCGAGTCCCCGATGGGCGGCCCGGTCTACCACTACGACCCCGCGCTCGACTCACCCGTGAAGTTCCCCGAGGCCTATGACGGCGACTTCTTCGCCGGGGAGTTCGGCCGCCGCTGGATCAAGCGCATCACCAGCGACGCCGACGGGACCGTCCAGTCCATCAACGACATCCCGTGGACCGGCACCCAGGTGATGGACATGGCGTTCGGCCCGGACGGCGCGCTGTACGTCCTCGACTACGGCGTCTCCTGGTTCGGCGGCGACGAGAACTCCGCCCTGTACCGCATCGAGAACGCCACCGACGGCCACTCCCCGGTCGCCCAGGCGGCAGCCGACCGTACCTCCGGACAGGCACCACTGCGCGTGCGGTTCTCCTCCGAGGGCACCAGCGACCAGGACGGCGACGCCCTCACCTACAGCTGGGACTTCGGCGACGGCGGCACCTCCACGGCCGCCAACCCCACCCACAAGTACAAGAAGAACGGCACCTACACGGCGACCCTGACCGCGAAGGACCCGAGCGGCCGCACCGGCAGTGCCAGCGTGCAGATCGTCGTCGGCAACACCGCGCCCAAGGTGACCCTCGAACTCCCGCAGGACGGGCAGCTGTTCAGCTTCGGGGACGCGATCCCGTTCAAGGTGCGGGTGAGCGACCCCGAGGACGGCCGGCCCATCGACTGCACCAAGGTCAAGGTCACCTTCGTCCTCGGCCACGACAGCCACGGCCACCCCGTCACCTCCGCCGACGGCTGCACCGGCACCCTCCAGACCAGCGCCGACGGCGGTCACGACGAGGACGCCAACATCTTCGGCGTGATGGACGCCGAGTACACCGACAACGGAGGCGGCGGCCAGGCCCCGCTGACCACCCACGACCAGAGCGTCCTCCAGCCCAGGCACCGCCAGGCCGAGCACTTCGGCACCAGCTCCGGCGTCTCGGTCATCGCCAAGGACACGGCACACGGCGGCAACACCGTCGGTGACATCAACAACGGCGACTGGATCTCCTTCACGCCGTACGTCCTCAGCAACGCCAAGTCCGTCACCGCGCGCGTCTCTTCGGGCGGCGCCGGCGGCACGCTGGAGATCCGCGCGGGCTCCGCGACGGGCACCCTCCTCGGCAAGGCGACCGTGCCGGTGACCGGCGGCTGGGAGACCTTCCAGGACGTCACCGCCACCCTGTCCCATGCACCGAGGGGCACCACCACGCTCTACCTGGTCTTCAAGGGCAGCGGCACCGGCGCCCTGTTCGACGTGGACGACTTCACCTTCACGACCGGCTGAGAGGAGGAGCTCCAATGCACACAACCGGACGATGGACGACGGCAGTTGTGGGGGCCGCCCTCCTCCTCGGCTGCGTGTCCGAACCCGCCGCGTCGCACTCCGCGGACGGCGATCGGGTGCTGGTCTTCTCCAAGACGGCCGGCTTCCGGCACGACTCGATCCCCGAAGGAGTCGCGGCCGTACGGGAACTGGGCGCGAGCGCCGGCTTCTCGGTCGACGCGACGGAGGACGCGGCCGCGTTCACGCCCCGCAACCTGCGCCGCTACGACGCGGTCGTGTTCCTCTCCACCACAGGGGACGTCCTCGACCCCACCCAACAGCGGGCCTTCGAGGGCTACATCCGGCACGGCGGCGGATACGTCGGCATCCACGCTGCCGCCGACACCGAGTACGACTGGGCGTTCTACGGCGGCCTCGCCGGCGCGTACTTCCAGTCGCACCCGGCGATCCAGCCCGCCACCGTGGTGGTCGAGGACCGGGCCCACCCGTCCACGTCGGAGCTGTCCCCGACGTGGAACCGCACCGACGAGTGGTACAACTACCGCACCAACCCGCGCGACCGGGTCCACGTCCTGGCCTCCCTCGACGAGTCGTCGTACACCGGTGGCACGATGAACGGCGACCATCCCATCGCCTGGTGCCAGGACTACCAGGGCGGCCGGGCCTTCTACACCGGCTTCGGCCACACCAAGGAGTCGTACGCGGATCCTGCATTCCGCGGCCATCTGCTGGGCGGGATCCGGTATGCGACCGGCGACGCACAGGCCGACTGCCGACCGGAGAACGGATACCGTCCGCTCTTCGACGGCACCGCCGACTCGCTGGCCGACTGGAAGCAGGCCGGCCCGGGCTCCTTCACCCGATCCGAGGACGGCACCCTCACGTCGTCCGGCGGCATGGGGATGCTCTGGTACGCCGGTTCCGGGCAGGGCTTCGGGTCGTACTCCCTGAAGCTCGACTGGAAGATGGCGAGCGCCTCGGGGGACGACAACTCCGGTGTGTTCGTGGGCTTCCCGCCCTCGGACGACCCCTGGTCCGCCGTGGACAACGGCTACGAGATCCAGATCGACGCCACCGACGTACCCGAGAAGACCACAGGGTCCGTCTACGGCTTCCGGTCCGCCGACCTGAACAAGCGCGACCGTGCGCTGAACCCGCCGGGGGAGTGGAACACGTACGAGATCCGCGTGGAGGGCGAACGCCTCCGCGTCTGGCTCAACGGCGTGAAGATCAACGATTTCACCAACACCGATCCGGCCCGCAGCCTGCGTGACGGGCAGGTCGGCATCCAGAACCACGGAGCCGGCGACCAGGTGTCCTTCCGCGACATCCGGATCAGGGAACTGCCCGCGAAGGCCTCGTCGACCGGGGCCTCGCAGGGCGACTGAGCGGCGGCGGGCGGGGGACGCCGGACCCCCGCCCGCCGTCTTCGCCCTTCTTCGCAGCAGCTGCGCACCCACGTGTTCGACAAGGAGGCTGCCCATGTCCGCGTCCGATTCCGTACCGCGCGTCGGCGTCTGGCTGATCGGGGCCCGTGGTTCCGTCGCCACGACCGTCGTCGCCGGGTGCGCCGCCATGACCGCGGGCCTGCACCCGCCCACGGGCCTGATCACCGAGACCCAGCCCTTCACCGACAGCGGCCTGCCCGCCCTGTCCTCCCTCGTCTTCGGCGGCCACGACACAGTGGACTGCCCCCTGCCCAAACGGGCGGAGGCCCTGGCCGCGGGCGGCGTCCTGCCCTACGGCCTGCCGACCGCGGTGAGCGCCGAACTCGCCGCCGCGGAACAGGAGATCAGGCCGGGCGGCCCCCTCCCCGGCGACACCAGGACCGAGGATGATCTGATCGCCGCCTTCACCGCGGACATCCGGTCCTTCGTACGACGGCGCCGGCTGACGCGCGCCGTCGTGGTGAACGTCGCCTCCACCGAGCCCGTGCCCACCGGCGACGCCCTGCCCCCGAGCTCTCTCTACGCCGCTGCGGCCCTGCGGGCAGGCTGCGCGTACGTGAACTTCACCCCCTCCACGGGCTTGCACCACCCTTTGCTGAGGCGGCGGGCCGAGTCCTCCGGCCTCCCGTTCGCGGGCCGTGACGGCAAGACCGGCCAGACCCTGCTCCGGTCCGTCCTGGGCCCGATGTTCACCCAACGCGCCCTGACCGTCCGGGCCTGGTCCGGCACGAACCTCCTCGGCGGCGGCGACGGCGCCTCCCTCGCCGACCCCGCGGCCGCCGCGGCGAAGAACGCCGGCAAGGAGCGCGTCCTGGCCGACACCCTCGCCACCGTCCCCGAGGGCGAGGTCCACATCGACGACGTCCCCGCCCTCGGCGACTGGAAGACCGCCTGGGACCACATCGCCTTCGACGGCTTCCTCGGCACCCGCATGATCCTCCAGACCACCTGGCAGGGCTGTGACTCCGCCCTGGCCGCGCCCCTCGTACTCGACCTGGCCCGCCTGGCCGCTCGGGCACACGAGAGAGGTCTGTCCGGGCCACTCGGCGAACTGGGCTTCTACTTCAAGGACCCCGTGGGGGAGGGGCCTTCGGGGCTGGGGGAGCAGTACGCGGAGCTGGTGGCCTTCGCGGAGCGGCTCCGGCCGGAGCCCGCCGGGGGTGGGCCGAGGGAAGGCGGCCACCCGGGGCCGGTCGACGGCCGTTCGGGGGAGGTGCGGCGGTGACGGCGAGCAGGACAGCGGTGGGCGGCGGCCCCTCCGAGGGAGCGGACGAGCACATGGCACCCCTCACCACGTCCCCGCTCCAGGAGGTCACCCGGCAGGCCGCACCACCGCCCCCCGCACCCACCCACCGCCCCCGCGCCCGCGCCCGCGCCTGGGCCGAACTCCTGCGCCTCCCCGCCCTGTTCACCGTCCCCGGCGACGCACTCGCCGGAGCGGCGGCAGCCTCCGCACGCCCCACCTCCCGCACCCTCCTCGCCATCGCCTCCTCCGCCTGCCTCTACGAGGCCGGCATGGCCCTCAACGACTGGGCCGACCGCGACCTGGACGCCGTGGAACGCCCCCACCGCCCCCTCCCTTCCGGCCGTATCCACCCCGCGGCGGCCCTCGGCGCGGCCTGCGCCCTCACCGGCGCGGGCCTCACCCTGGCCGCCTGCGCGGGCCGCCCCGCCCTCACGGTCGCCGTACCGCTGGCGGCCACCGTCTGGGCGTACGACCTGGCCTTGAAGGACACCCCGGCAGGCCCGTTCGCCATGGCAACGGCACGCGCACTGGACCTGCTGCTCGGCGCGGCGGCGACAGCGGGGGCCGACACCGGGGACCGGAGGAGCGCCGTGGACGGCGAGGCCGGGAGGGGCGGTGCGGGCAGCGAGGGCCGGAAGATCCGTGCGCGCCGAGCGTGGGCCACGGCCGTCGTCGGCACGCCTGGGTCGGCCGCGGGGAGGGCAACCGTTCCCCGCGTCGTACGCGGCCTGCGCGGGGCCCTGACCTGCGCTGCCCGCCTCGGCAACCGTAGCGGCCTGCCGTCGGCCGCCCCCGTTGGCATGCGCCGGGCCCTGCCGCCCGCCTCGCCCGGCGGCGACCGTGACCCCTTGCCCTCTGCCGCCGTGCTCGGCATCCGCGGGGCCTTGCCCTCTGCCGCCGTGCTCGGCGTCCGCGGGGCCTTGCCCTCTGCCGCCGTGCTCGGCATCCGCGGGGCCTCGCCCTCTGCCGCTGTGCTCGGCGTCCGCCGGGCCCTGCCCTCCGCCGCACTGCTCGGCGTTCACACCCTTGCCGTCACCACCGTGTCCCGCCGCGAAGCCCAGGGCGGCTCAGCCCTGGCCCCCGCAGCGGCGCTCGCCGCGACCGCCGCGCTGACGTGGGCGGCGACCCGACCGCGTGCACTCCCGACCGGCCGGAGCGAGGCAAGCCGGCGCAGGACCGGTTCACGCAGCCTGGCGGACCTGGCGGGCCTGGTGGACCTGGTGGACCTGGCGGACCGGGCGAGCTCGGCGGCCCCGGTTGCCGCAGCCGTGTCCCGCCTGCCACGCCGCCCCGGGTGTCAGACCGGCCCCCGCCCGGCCCCCCTCGACGCGCACGCGGCCCTGCGGCTCGCCCTCGCCGCCACCTACGCGACCACCACCGCCCGCGCCTACCTCCACGCCACCCTCAACCCCTCACCCCCGCTCACCCAACGAGCCGTCACCGCCGGCATCCGAGCCACGATCCCCCTCCAGGCCGCCCTCACCGCCCGCTCGGGCACCAAGGGCGCGACCGTCACGGCTCTGCTCACCACCGCCCTCGCCCCGCTGGCAGGCCGCTTCGCGAGAAAGGTGAGCGTCACATGACCGACTCCCTCGCCCCCCTCCGGCCGACCACGACCCCCGGCACCTCCCCACTCCGCTTCGGCTACGGCACCAACGGCCTCGCGGACCTCCGCCTGGACGACGCCCTCGCCCTCCTCTCCGACCTCGGGTACGACGGCGTCGGTCTGACCCTCGACCACATGCACCTGGACCCCCTCGCCCCCGGCCTGCCCGCCCGCACCCGGCGCCTCGCGCACCGGCTGGACGCGCTCGGGCTGAGCGTCACGGTGGAGACCGGCGCCCGCTATGTGCTCGACCCGCGCCGCAAGCACGGGCCGTCCCTGCTCGACCCCGACCCGGACGACCGCGCCCGCCGCGTCGACCTGCTGGTCCGGGCCGTCCAGGTCGCCGCCGACCTCGGCGCGCACGCCGTGCACTGCTTCAGCGGCATCACCCCGCCGGGCACGGACCCGGACACGGCATGGAAACGCCTGGCCGAGACCCTCACTCCCGTCCTGGACAGCGCCACCACCTCCGGGATCCCCCTTGCCATCGAGCCCGAACCCGGTCACCTCCTCGCCACCCTCGCCGACTTCCACCACCTCCGCACCACCCTCGGCGACCCGACCGCCCTCGGCCTGACCCTCGACATCGGCCACTGCCAGTGCCTCGAACCCCTCCCTCCCGCCGACTGCGTACGCGCCGCCGGCCCCTGGCTGCGGCACGTCCAGATCGAGGACATGCGCCGAGGCGTCCACGAACACCTCCCCTTCGGCGACGGCGACATCGACTTCCCACCGGTCCTCGCCGCCCTCGCCGACACCGGCTACCGGGGCCTGACGGTCGTCGAACTGCCCCGCCACTCCCACGCGGGCCCCCACTTCGCCGAACTCTCCCTCCCGTTTCTCCATCAGGCAGTGGCGCTCTCACAAGGAAGCACCCCATGACCCGCTCCCACGCCCACCAGGCAACCCGCGCGGCGGACACCCAGGGCACCACCCTCGCCCGAACGCCGCTGCACGACCTGCACAGCCACCTCGCCGAACACCTCGGCGAAACCGCCCGCGCCTGGCTCGACCAGGCACTCGACGAGGCCGCCGCACACCCCGGAAGCCACGGCCCCATCTCCGTGTGGGAGCTGCGCCTCGCCGAGGCCGGACGCCGCTGCGGCCCCGAACACGCCGACGCCGCCCGCATCCTGATCCTGCACGCGGCCCGCGCCGACACCGACGCCCTGACCCGGGTCTACACCCAGGGCACCGCCGCCGAACGCCGCGCCGTCCTGCAGGCCCTGCCCCACCTCGTGCCCGGCCCGGAGGCCCTCCCGCTCGTCGAGGACGCCCTGCGCACCAACGACACCCGGCTCCTGGCCGCCGCCGTCGGCCCCTACGCCGCCCGCCACCTCGACGCCCACCAATGGCGCCACGCCGTCCTGAAGTGCCTGTTCACCGGCGTGCCCGTCACCGAGGTCGCCGACCTGGACCGGCGGGCCCACGCGGACGCCGAACTCGCCCGCATGCTGGGCGACTACGCCGCCGAACGCACCGCCGCGGGCCGTCCCGTGCCCGCGGACCTGCACCGCGTCCTGACCCTGACCGACCCCACGGCCACCCCACCCGCGCCGGCCGCCGACCAGGGCCCGACCTGCTCGAACGGCACCCACGGCAAGGAGTCCTGATGCGCATCTTCGACCCCCACATCCACATGACGTCACGCACCACCGACGACTACCAGGCCATGCACACCGTCGGCGTCCGTGCCGTCGTCGAACCGTCCTTCTGGCTCGGCCAGCCCCGCACCTCGCCCGCCTCCTTCCTCGACTACTTCGACTCCCTGCTGGGCTGGGAGCCCTTCCGCGCCGCCCAGTACGGCATCGCCCACCACTGCACCCTCGCCCTGAACCCCAAGGAGGCCAACGACCCGCGCTGCGTGCCCGTCCTCGACGAACTGCCCCGGTATCTCGTCAAGGACCAGGTCGTCGCCGTCGGCGAGATCGGCTACGACTCCATGACCCCCGCCGAGGACACCGCCCTCGCCGCCCAGCTCCAGCTCGCCGCCGACCACGAGCTGCCCGCGCTCGTCCACACCCCGCACCGCGACAAGCTCACGGGCCTGCGCCGCACCCTCGACGTCGTACGCGAGTCCGCCCTGCCGGCCGAGCGGGTCCTGGTCGACCACCTCAACGAGACCACCGTCAAGGAGGCCAAGGACAGCGGCTGCTGGCTCGGCTTCTCCGTCTATCCCGACACCAAGATGGACGAGGAACGGATGGTCGCGATCCTGCGCGCGTACGGCCCCGAACAGGTCCTGGTGAACTCCGCCGCCGACTGGGGGCGCAGCGACCCCCTCAAGACCCGCAAGGTCGGCGACCTGATGCTCGCCGAGGGCTTCACCGAGGACGACGTCGACCGCGTGCTGTGGCGCAACCCGGTCGCCTTCTACGGACTCAGCGGCCGCCTGAACCTCGACGTGCCGGCCACCGACGTCACCCACGAGGGCAACTCCATCCTCCGGGGCCCCCAGAAGACGGAGGCGTGAGCCATGCGCTTCCGCCACCCCGACGGCACCACCGTCCACCTCGCCTACTGCACCAACGTCCACCCCGCCGAAACCCTCGACGGCGTCCTCGCCCAGCTCCGCGACCACTGCGAACCCGTCCGCCGCCGCCTCGGCCGCGACCGCCTGGGCATCGGCCTGTGGCTCGCCCGCGACGCCGCCCACGCCCTGGTCAGCGACCCCTCCGCGCTGCGCGACCTGCGCTGCGAACTCGACCGGCGCGGCCTCGAAGTCGTCACCCTCAACGGCTTCCCCTACGAGGGCTTCGGCGCCGAGGAGGTCAAGTACCGCGTCTACAAGCCGGACTGGACCGACCCCGAACGCCTCGACCACACCACCGCCCTGGCCCGCGTCCTGACCGGACTCCTCCCCGACGACGTCACCGAGGGCAGCATCTCCACGCTCCCGCTCGCCTGGCGCACCGGCTACGACGACGGAAGCGCCGACAAGGCCCGCACCGCCCTGCTCACCCTCGCCGAACGCCTCGACGCCCTCCACGAGCTGACCGGCCGCTCCATCCGCGTCGGCCTCGAACCCGAACCCGGCTGCGTCGTCGAGACCACCGGCGACGCGCTCGCCCCGCTGACCGCGATCGCCCACGACCGCATCGGCATCTGCGTCGACACCTGCCACCTCGCCACCTCCTTCGAAGACCCGCACAACGCCCTGGACGCCCTCACCGCGGCCGGCGTCCCCGTCGTCAAATCCCAGCTCTCAGCCGCTCTGCACGCCGAACAGCCCCACCTCCCCGAGGTCCGCGAGGCCCTCGCCGCCTTCGACGAACCCCGCTTCCTGCACCAGACACGCACCTCCACCGCCGCCGGGCTGCGCGGCACCGACGACCTCGGCGAGGCCCTCGCCGGCGACGCCCTGCCCGACGGGGCACCCTGGCGAGCCCACTTCCACGTCCCGCTGCACGCGGCCCCCGCCGCACCCCTCACCTCCACGCTCGCCGTGCTCAAATCCGCCCTCACCCGGCTCGTCGGCGGCCCGCAGCCCCTCACCCGCCACCTGGAGGTCGAGACCTACACCTGGCAGGCCCTCCCACCCGAACTGCGCCCCCGCAGCCGCACCCAGCTCGCCGACGGCATCGCCGCCGAACTCACCCTCGCCCGCGACCTGCTGACCGACCTCGGCCTGAAGGAGCTGCCATGAGCCAACAGCCCCCACAGACGGGACCGACCCCCCTCCTCGTCCTCGACGTCGTCGGTCTTACCCCCCGTCTCCTCCACCACATGCCCCACCTCAAGTCCCTCGCCCAATCCGGCTCCCACGCCCCGCTCGGCACCGTCCTGCCCGCCGTCACCTGCGCCGCCCAGTCCACCTTCCTCACCGGCACCCACCCCTCGGAACACGGCATCGTCGGCAACGGCTGGTACTTCCGCGAGCTCGGCGACGTACTCCTGTGGCGTCAGCACAACGGTCTGGTCGCCGGCGACAAGCTCTGGGACGCCGCCCGCCGCGCCCACCCCGGCTACACCGTCGCCAACATCTGCTGGTGGTACGCCATGGGCGCCGACACCGACTTCACCGTCACCCCCCGCCCGGTCTACTACGCCGACGGCCGCAAGGAACCCGACTGCTACACCCGCCCCCCGGCCCTGCACCACGAACTCACCGAAAAACTCGGCACCTTCCCCCTCTTCCACTTCTGGGGCCCCGGCGCGGACCTCGTCTCCAGCAAGTGGATCATCGACGCCACCCGCCACATCATGAGCACCCGCCACCCCGACCTGACGCTCTGCTACCTCCCTCACCTCGACTACGACCTGCAACGCTTCGGCCCCGACGACCCCCGCTCCCTGAAGGCCGCCGCCGACCTGGACCGGGCGCTGGCCCCGCTCCTGGACGACGCCCGCGCGGAAGGCCGTACCGTCGTCGCGCTGTCCGAGTACGGCATCACCCGCGCGGACCGGCCCGTCGACATCAACCGCGCCCTGCGCCGCGCCGGACTCCTCGAGGTGCACACCCAGGACGGCATGGAGTACCTCGACCCGATGGCGTCCCGTGCCTTCGCGGTCGCCGACCACCAGATCGCCCATGTCTACGTGCGCCGCCCCGAGGACCTGGAGGCCACCCGCGCGGCCCTCGACGGCCTGCCCGGCATCGAGCAACTCCTCGACGACGAGGGCAAGAAGGCCCACCACCTCGACCACCCGCGCTCCGGCGAACTCGTCGCCGTGGCGGAGCCGGACGCCTGGTTCACGTACTACTACTGGCTCGACGACGACCGCGCGCCCGACTTCGCGCAGCTGGTCGAGATCCACCGCAAACCCGGCTACGACCCGGTCGAACTCTTCATGGACCCGCTCGACCCCTACGTCAAGGTCAAGGCGGCCACCGCGCTGGCCCGCAAGAAACTCGGACTGCGCTACCGCATGGCGGTCGTGCCCCTCGACCCGTCACCTATTCGCGGCAGCCACGGCCGCATCCCCGAGAGCGACGACGACGGTCCGCTCCTCATCTGCTCCACCCCCCGCGCCGTCGGCGACCGCATCGCGGCCACCGACGTGAAGTCACTCCTGCTCCGACTGGCCGGTCTTTCCTGACCTGTCACCAGTGAAGCACCCACCACTGACAACGCCCTCCGACACCGAGGAGTCCCAGACATGAGCCGCATCTCCCAGCCCGACCCCGAACTCACCCACCGCCTCAGCAGAAGAGGCATGCTCGGCGTGGCCGTCGGCGCCACCGCCGCCGCGCTGCTGGGCGCCGCAGCCGCCCCGGCCGGAGCCGCCACCGAGACCGCGACCGGCACCACCGGCCACGGCCGCCCCGTCCTGCCCCCCGGCCGCCTCGGCATCCAGCTCTACAGCCTCCGCGACAAGGTCTCCACGCTCGGCTTCGCCCCCGTCTTCGCCGAACTGGAGAAGTACGGCTACGACGAGGTCGAGTTCGCCGGCTACACCCAGGGCTCGGCCGGACCGATCACCCTCGCCCAGCTCAAGCGCCTGGCCCGCGAGCACGGCCTGAACCCGATCGGCAGCCACGTCGGCTACTACTCGGACGACCCGAACGCCTACACCTTCGCCCAGAACCTCACCAAGGTCCTCGACGACGCCCAGGCCCTCGGCCTCAAGCACATCGGCACCGCCTCAGGACCGTTCCGCTACGGCTCGACCGTCGACGCGTGGAAGCGGGCCGCCGAGGACTTCAACACCTACGGAGCCGCGGCGAAGGCACGCGGCATGAAGTTCTACCAGCACAACCATTCCGAGGAGTTCTCCTTCGCCACCGACAACCCCAAGGTCCGCCTCTACGACGTACTGCTCAAGGAGACCGACCCCGACCTGGTGTTCCTGGAGATGGACATCTTCTGGGCGTACTCGGGCCAGTTCCGCTTCTCCAAGCGGCCCGACGGCACACCCGCGCCCTTCGAACCCCTGAACTACGTCCTCAGGCAGCCGCACCGCTACCCGCTCTTCCACGTCAAGGACGGGGTCAGCGACCCCGCCAACACCTACGGCTACCGCATGACCGACGTCGGCGACGGCGACATCGACTACCAGAAGTTCATCTCCGCCGTGACCCGGCTCCGGGGCGAGCGCCTCGCCCACCACTGGCAGGCCGAGCACGACCAGCCCGCGGAGTCCTTCACGTTCGCCCGCCGCTCCAGCGCGTACCTGCACTCGCTGCGGGAGAAGTGCTGACCGAGCACGACTGAGGCGGGACCCCGAGGGCGCAGGGGGCGCTCCCCGCCCGACGGGGTCCCGCCGTCGTGTAGGCGAGGAGACCGGTCAGCCCGGGGCCGCCGTGGCGGCTTCCGGGGTGAGCCGGTGTTCTCCCGCGTACACGTTCATGGAGTGGCCGCGCAGGAAGCCGACGAGGGTGAGGCCGGTTTCGGCGGCGAGGTCGACGGCG
>NZ_JBIAUQ010000027.1:0-52011 GCF_042893155.1 Streptomyces sp. NPDC001668 | reverse complement strand
TGGTACTGCAGGGGGGACCCTGTGGGAGAGTAGGACACCGCCGAACAATTTTTGGGAAAACCCCCGTGCCATTCGGCACGGGGGTTTTCTGCGTTCAGGGTCGTTTAGGGTCAATGACATGCGCTATGACCTCGTCATCTTCGACAACGACGGTGTCCTCGTCGACAGTGAGCCGATCTCCAACCGGCACCTGGCCGCCTATCTGACGGAGCTCGGGCACCCGACCTCCTATGAGGACTCCGTCCGGGACTACATGGGGTCCGCCATGCACCGGATCCATGACCTCGTCCTGGAGCGGACCGGGCAGCGGTTGCCGGCGGACTTCGACGACGTCTTCCATGCGAGGGTCTTCGCCGCGTTCGAGCGGGAGTTGAAGGCCGTGGCCGGCGTCACCGGCGTACTGGAGAAGCTGACCGCCGACGGGGTGCCGTACTGTGTCGCCTCCTCCGGGAGTCATGCGCGGATCCGGGTGGGGCATCGGGCGGCCGGGCTGGACCGGTGGTTCGACGACGCGCGGATCTTCAGCTCGGAGGATGTGGGGCGGGGGAAGCCGGCGCCGGATCTGTTCCTCCATGCCGCCGCGCGGATGGGGGTCGAGCCCCGGCGGTGTGTGGTGGTCGAGGACAGTCCGCTGGGGGTGCGGGCGGCCAACGCGGCGGGGATGGACGTGTACGGGTTCACCGCCATGACGCCTCCGGACAAGCTCGCGGGTGCCACTCAACTCTTCTCCGGCATGGGCGAGTTGGTGGACCTGCTCGTCTGACATTTGTCATGCCGAGGTCCGGACGATCGTTTCTACTGGCACCCCCTCGCCGGACGAGAAGCTGAGGGCATGACGACGAAGACGAACTCGAAGCGCGCGAACCTGGTTCCTCTGATCGTGGACGTGGCGGTGCCGATCGGGGCGTACTACCTGCTCAAGGACGGGCTCGGGATGAGCACGCTGATGGCGCTGGGCCTCAGCAGTGTCGTGCCCGCGGTGCGGACCGGCTGGAGCGTGGTGAAGGAGCGGACGGTCAACGGCCTCGCCGCCCTCATCCTCGTGGTGAACGTCGCGGGGCTGCTGCTCAGCTTCGTCGCCGGTGACCCGCGGCTCATGCTCGCCAAGGACAGCGGGGTCAGCAGCGTGGTCGGGATCGGCATCCTCGTCTCTGTGGCGCTGGGGAGGCCGATGATGACCGCGGGGATGAAGCCCTGGCTGGTGAAGGGCGTCGCGGAGCGGGAGGCCGCCTGGACGCGGCTCCTGGAGGGGTCCGCGGACTTCCGGCGGGCCGAGCGGCGGTTCTCCGTGGTGTGGGGTGTCGTACTGCTGGCGGAGTGCGTGCTGCGGGTCGTGGGGGCGTACACGCTGCCGGTGGACACGATGGTGTGGCTCGGGTCCGTGGTCATGGTCGTGTCGATGGCGGTGGCGTTCCTGGTCAGCGGGGCGATCGGGGCCGGACCCATGGCCCGGATGCTGATCGCCGAGACCCGGGTGTGCGCTCCCGCGAGGCCCGAGGTCGCCCTCGCCCGATAAAGCTGAGGGAAATTCATCTTTGGCTGGATCTACCCACGAGTACGCCGGGGCCCTACGCTCGCCGCCATGACAGATGTGCTGCGGCGCGGTAGGGCCTCGCTGGCGTTCAGCTTCTTCGCGCAAGGTGTTGCCTTTGCTCTGCTGGTGACGCGGATCCCCGCCATCCAGGACCGGTACGGCGTCTCCGACGCGCTGCTGCCGGCGTTCCTGGCCGCCGTGCCGATCCTCGCCGGGGTCGGAAGCGTCTCGACCGAGCACCTGGTGAAGCGAATACGGCCCAGCCGGCTGCTGCGGTTCGCCCAGCCCGTCGTGCTCCTGGCGCTGCTCGGGGTGGGGGCCGGGGACACGACGGTCGAACTGGGGGTCTCGCTCGCCGCGTTCGGGCTCGCCGTCGGCATGCTCGACGCGTCCATGAACATGCTCGGAGTGAGCCTGCAGCGGTCGTACGGGCGCAGCATCATGCTGAGCTTCCACGCGGTGTTCAGTCTCGGCGGGATCGTGGGGGCCTCGCTCGCCTGGGTGGGGGCGCACTGGCATCTCGCGCTGTTCGTGTCCTACCTGCCCGTCGTGGTGGTGCTGGCGCCGCTGTGCCTGGTGGGGAGCCGGTGGTACGTCGACGGGGACGGCGCCGCGGTGGAGGAGAAGGCGGCGGGGGGTGGGGACGGGATCGTCTTCAAGTTGCTGCTGCCGCTGTGCCTGGTGATGACCTTCGCCTATATCGGGGACTCCACCGTCTCCAACTGGAGTGCGAAGTACCTCCAGGACGTGCTCGGGAGCAGCGAGCAGCTGGCGACCGTGCCGTACAACGTCTACATGGTGACGACCCTGCTGGGGCGGGCCATCGGGGACTTCGGGGTACGGCGGTTCGGGGCGGCGACGGTCGTACGGGCCGGGGCGCTGGTGGCGGCCGGGGGGTTCGCGGTGGTGGCCGTGGCGCCCGGGCCGTGGGTGGGGATGCTCGGGTTCACGCTGCTGGGGCTGGGGCTGTGCGTGCTGGTGCCGCAGACCTTCGCGGCGGCCGGGCGGTTGTTCCCGGGGGCCTCGGATGCGGCGGTCGCGCGGCTCAATGTCTTCAACTATGTGGGGTTTCTGGTCGGTTCGCCGTTGGTGGGGGCCTTGGGGGACGCGTGGAGCTATCGCGGGGCCATGCTGGTGCCGATGGTGTTGGTGCTGGTGACGCTGGTGTACGCCAAGTCGTTCGCCGCTCAACCGGACCGATACGGTGGCGGGCATGAGCGGCCGCGCACAGCTGATGTGGGACGAGGCAGTAACGGGCTATGACTTCGGCCCGGACCATCCGATGGACCCGGTCCGGCTCGACCTGACCCGGCGCCTGGTGGACGCCTTCGGGCTGGACCGGGACGTGGAGGTCGTGGCCGCGAAGGCGGCGGGCGAGTCGACGCTGCGGCTCGTACACCGGGAGGACTACGTCGAGGCCGTGAAGGCGGCTTCCGTGGACCCGGAGGCGGCCGACCAGTCGTACGGGCTCGGGACGATGGACGATCCGGCCTTCGCGCGGATGCACGAGGTGTCCGCGCTGATCGCCGGGCAGTCGGTGGGGGCCGCGGAGGCCGTGTGGCGGGGGGACGCGCTGCACGCGGTGAACTTCGCGGGCGGGCTGCACCATGCGATGCCGGGTGGGGCGTCGGGGTTCTGCATCTACAACGACGCCGCGCTGGCGATCGCCCGGCTGCTGGAGCTGGGGGCGCAGCGGGTCGCCTATGTGGACGTGGACGTGCATCACGGGGACGGGGTGCAGGCGGCGTTCTGGGAGGACCCCCGGGTGCTGACGATCTCCCTGCACGAGCATCCCCGGACGCTCTTCCCGCAGACCGGGTGGCCGGAGGAGACCGGGGCGG
Organism: Streptomyces sp. NPDC001668; assembly: GCF_042893155.1. Classification (NCBI taxonomy): domain Bacteria; kingdom Bacillati; phylum Actinomycetota; class Actinomycetes; order Kitasatosporales; family Streptomycetaceae; genus Streptomyces; species Streptomyces sp. NPDC001668. The sequence goes on along the minus strand of NZ_JBIAUQ010000027.1, from coordinate 48,636 downwards.
ACTCGGCCGAGGGCAGCGCGGTGAACGTGGCGTTGCCGGCGGGGACGGGGGACGCGGGGTGGCTGCGGGCGTTCCACGCGGTGGTGCCGGAGCTCATCGCCGACTTCCGGCCGGATGTGCTGGTGACGCAGCACGGGGCGGACACACACTTCGAGGATCCGCTGGCTCACCTCGCGGTGTCGCTGGACGCCCAGCGGGCTGTGCAGGTCGCCTGCCATGAACTGGCGCACGAGTACGCCGGGGGGAAGTGGATCGCGCTCGGGGGCGGGGGGTACGCCGTGGTGGAGGTCGTGCCGCGGTCCTGGACGCATCTGGTGGGGATCGCCGCGGGGCGGGAGATCGAGCCGGAGGCCGTGATTCCTGAGGGGTGGAGGCAGGAGGTGTTCGCCCGGACGCGGCAGTTGGCGCCGGCGCGGATGACGGATGGGCGGTGGCCGGTGTCCTACGCGTCGTGGGATGCGGGGTACGACCCTGCGGATCGGCTGGATCAGGCTGTGCTGGCTACTCGGCGGGCGGTGTTTCCGTTGCGGGGGTTGTTGGCGTAGCGCGTTGTGGGGTGCCGGGTGCGGTTGTGTGGCGGCCGCGGGTGCGGTGGGGCTGGTCGCGCCCACGCGGCGGAGCCGCATATCGACAGGGCCCCGCGCCCCTGAGTTACTCCGACTGAGCGGCGTTCCTCGGTTCCCGTCCCCTCCTCACCCCTCCATCCGCCACCATCACTCCCGTGTTGAGCACCGGTGCCCTCCGCGCCCATCTGCTGGCCGCTCGTCTCGCCGGGCCCGTGGCCACCTCCCGTGAGGAGAGTCTGCGGAGTTATCGGTTGTTCGCGGCGCGCGATCCCAGGGTGCTGATCGGAATTGATCCTGAATGGTCCTGGAATGAGCGGGATTTGATCGGGCTCATGGCCGACAAGTGCGGGGTTTCCGGCGATCCGAGGCACACAAGTGGCCGTGATGTGATCGATCCTGAACGGACGCTCGTCGCGCTCGACGCCTTCGCCGAGCGCCTCGCGGCAGTTGCCCAGCGCAGCGGGCCCGTGCTTCTCGGTACCGGCCATCCGCACCGGCTGCTCGGGTTCTACGCCGCCGTCGCGGACGCCCTCTCGGCGGCGGGATGTACCGTCCTCACCCCTGCGCATGGTCGCCGTGTCGACATAACGACCCGGTTCGGTCTACGCACGTACAACCTTGACTACGTACGAGGAGTCGCGCTCGTGCGGGCGCCGGACGCGGAGAGCTCCGGTTGTGAGCCCGGCGCACACACGCACTCGCCGCTCCCGGTTCGTATCGCCCTGGCGGCCGCGACGGAGAGTGGCGGGCCGCTTCCCGAGCTCGTGATCGGGGATCACGGATGGGTCTGCGGAGCAGGTCAGCTGGGGTTTGAGGCCATTGGGCTGGCGGATACGGATGACCCCGCGCTCTTTGTGGGGGAGGCCGAGGGGGCCGTGTCCGTCGTCGTTCCACTTGATGACGCTGTGCGGTCTGATTACTACCTGCCGCTGACCCGCTACGTACTCAATCGAGCGTGTCTGTCACAGTAGGCCGCCGATGGGTGCACCTCTTCCCCACTTGCATCACCCGCCCCTACATTGGGGAGTGAGCACGCAGCGACGAAGAGTCACCGGAAGGGGAAGCCGGTGGCCGTCGAGTGCGGAAGGTTCAGGTGTGTCATGGCTGCTGAACAGAGGCCTCTGAGCGAGGTTCAGTTCCTTACCGTGGCGGAAGTCGCCTCGGTGATGCGAGTGTCGAAGATGACCGTGTACCGGCTGGTGCACAGTGGTCATCTGCCCGCGATCAGGGTGGGACGGTCCTTCCGTGTCCCCGAGAACGCGGTTCACGAGTACCTCCGCGAGAGCTATGTGGGGGTGGAGACGGCCTGACGGCGAGCGGACTCGGGGAGGTTCCAAGGGGGCCTCAGGGCACTCGTGGACCCCTGCCGGATCTCCCCGGTTCACCTCGATTACGACCTCAGCGCTCGGGCGGGTAGGCTAACCCCTCGTAGGTCGTGTGGGCCCATGATGCCCAGCACCGAGTGATGAGAAGTGAGCGAGGGTAGTCGTGGGCTCTGTTATCAAGAAGCGGCGCAAGCGGATGGCTAAGAAGAAGCACCGCAAGCTGCTCAAGCGCACGCGCGTTCAGCGTCGCAACAAGAAGTAAGCGACGCCGCGGAAGCGTGTTTGTGGCCCCCCACCCAATGCCGGTGGGGGGCCACACGCGTGTACCGGGCGGGCCGGTGGGCTGGATGTCGTCACCTCATGCAGTGGGCGGTCATCACAGCGCAACATCGACCCGCTAAGTTGGCGGAACACGGGGAACGCGGCACAGGACTGGGGCTGTACCAGAGCGGGACTACGGCTGGAAGGAAGGCGCTGATCTTGGGAAAGGTCGTGCTCGTGACCGGGGTGGCCCGACAGCTGGGGGGCCGGTTCGTACGACGCATACAGCGTGACCCGCAGGTGGACCGGGTGATCGCCGTGGACGCGGTGTCGCCGGAGCATCATCTGGGCGGTGCCGACTTCATCCAGGCCGACATCAGACAGCCCGGCATCGCGCGGGTGCTGGCCGAGACGGCCGCCGACACCGTCGTACACCTGGACGTGACGGCGATGGCGCTGGGCAGCGGGAGCCGGACCACGGTCAAGGAGACCAACGTCATCGGCACCATGCAGCTGCTGGGGGCCTGTCAGAAGTCGCCGAACGTGCGGCGGCTCGTGGTGAAGTCCAGTACGAACGTGTACGGGTCCGCGCCCCGCGATCCGGCCGTGTTCACGGAGACCACCCCGCCCAAGTCCCTGCCGTCCGGCGGCTTCGCCAAGGACACCGTGGAGGTCGAGGGGTATGTGCGGGGCTTCGCACGGCGGCGCCCCGACGTGGCCGTGTGTGTGCTCAGGTTCGCCAACATCCTGGGGCCGACGGCCGACACCCCGCTCGCCTCGTACTTCGCGCTGCCGGTGCTGCCGACCGTGTTCGGGTACGACCCCCGGTTGCAGTTCGTGCACGAGGACGACGTGATCGAGGTGCTCAGGATCGCCTCCCACGAACCGGAGCGGGGCACGCTCAACAGCGGCACCTTCAACATCGCGGGCGACGGCGTCCTGCTGCTCTCGCAGTGTTCCCGGCGGCTCGGGCGGCCCACCGTGCCCCTGCTGCTGCCGGCCGTCACCTGGGCCGGCTCGCTGGTGCGTACGCTGGGAATGACGGACTTCTCGCCCGAGCAGATCCGGCTGCTCACCCACGGCCGGGTCGTGTCGACGGTCCAGATGCGTGAAACGCTCGGATTCCGGCCGAAGTACACGACGGCCGAGACCTTCGCGGACTTCGCGCGCAGCCAGGGCCCCGGGCTGCTGCCGCCGGAGGCCCTCGCGGGGGCCGTCGACCGGATCGCCGCGCTGCCCCTCGCGGGTGGCGGCCACCCCCCGACGCAGAGCGCCAACTGAGGAGCGCATCAACGATGGCGGACGCCAAGGTCATTCCGTTCGACGACGACCGGTCCCGTGCAGGCGCCGTACAGCGGCCGGCGCGGCGCCGGAGCGCGGGGAGCCGGCGCAAGGGCACCGAGCCCGCGCTGGTCCGTGAGGTCCAGCCCCTGCCCAGCGGGCCTTCCGCGCAGGATGATGTTCCTGTGACGCGTGAGGAACAGCCGCCGCAGCAGGCGCATGACGAGGGCGGCCTGGAGCGGCGGATCGCCGGGGGCCTCAGTTTCCTGCGCCGCCGGCTCACCGGGGACTACGAGGTCGACGACTTCGGCTACGACGAGGAACTCACCGACCAGGTCCTGATGTCGCTGCTGCGGCCGGTGTACGAGAAGTACTTCCGGGTCGAGGTGAAGGGCGTCGAGAACATCCCGGCGGAGGGCGGCGCGCTGATCGTCGCCAACCACTCCGGGACGCTGCCGCTGGACGGCCTGATGATGCAGGTCGCCGTCCACGACCACCACCCCGCGAACCGGCATCTACGGCTGCTCGCGGCGGACCTGGTGTTCATGCTGCCGGTGGTCAACGAACTCGCCCGCAAGGCCGGTCACACCCTCGCCTGCGCCGAGGACGCCGAACGGCTGCTGGGGCGCGGTGAACTGGTCGGGGTGATGCCGGAGGGCTTCAAGGGCATCGGCAAGCCGTTCAGCGAGCGCTACAAGCTGCAGCGCTTCGGCCGGGGCGGGTTCGTCTCCACGGCCCTGCGCCAGCGCACCCCGATCATCCCGTGCTCGATCGTGGGCGCGGAGGAGATCTACCCGATGATCGGCAACGCGAAGACCCTCGCGCGGCTGCTCGGCTTCCCGTACTTCCCGCTGACGCCGACCTTTCCGTGGCTCGGCCCGCTGGGCGCGGTCCCGCTGCCGACCAAGTGGACGATCCAGTTCGGCGAGCCGATCCCGACGGACGGCTATCCGCCGGAGGCGGCCGAGGACCCGATGCTGATGTTCAACCTGACCGACCAGGTGAGGGAACAGATCCAGCACACGCTGTACAAGCTCTTGGTGCAGCGGAGGTCGGTGTTCTTCTGATCTTGTTCGTTGTACGTCGTTGGGGGCGCCCTTCTCAGGAAGGGCGCCCCCAACGACGTACTGGGAGGGCTAGTTCGCGTCCTCGCCGTTGATGCCCAGGCCGGGGAGGAGGCCCGGGAGGAGGGGCGGGACCGTGACGTCCGGGTCGGCTGACGGGGACGGGGAGGTCGAGGTGGTGCTGCCGGTGTCCTTCGGGGGGTCCAGGAGGCCGCCGGTGCTGCCGCCGATCAGGCCGTCGTCCGTGCTGCCGGACGGGGCCGACTTGCTGGGGTTGCCGCCGCCGCTGTGCTCGGAGGAGCCGCCGGTGCCCGGGGCCGTCGAGCGGCCGGAGCCGGTCGAGGTGTCCGAGGACGCCTGGCCGGAGCCGCCCTGCCGCCTGCCGCCGCCCTTGTCGCCGCTCTGAGCCGGGGGCTCGGGGAGCAGGGACTGGAGCGGGGCGACCTCTTCGTCTATGGCGTCGAAGACCTCGGACACCTGCTCGCTGACGTCGCCGAGCTGCATGGGGAGCCGGTCGCGGAGCGCGCCCCAGGCCTCGCGGTGCGAGCGGGAGAAGCCGGCGAGGGCCTGGATGGGGCCCAGGGAGTCCGGGTCGCGCTCGTAGGCCGCGTGCAGCAGGCGGTGGCCCTCGGCCGCGTCGTGCTGCATACCGGACAGGGTGCGGCGGATCTCGCCCAGGGACTCGTGGTCGAGGTGACCGCCCCGGCCGCGCTCCATCAGGCGACGGGCCTCGCTCAGCCGGGTGGAGGCCTGGTCGAGGTAGGCGACACCGCGCTCGTCGTCCCCGTCGGACAGGTGGTTGAGCTTGAAGTCCTCGATGCCGCGCTTGAGGCCGTACAGCGAGTCCCCGGGCAGAGCGTCCGAGCTGGCCGCGGCGACTCCGCCGAAGGCTCCGGCGGCGACCGAGACGCTCAGGCCGCCCGCGGCCAGGCCCTTGGTGAGCCGGGAGCGCGGGCGCAGTTTCCCGAGCGGGCTCGCCCGGTGGGTGCCTCCCGCCCGATGGGAGCGCTGCTCGGGGACCGCGGGTTCCCGCCCGTCGCCCTCCAGCAGCATGGCCTCCATCGCGGCCACCAGCTGGGCTCGCTGGACGACCTTGACCTCGGGGTCCAGCTCAGGCCTGGGCAGCTCGCCGAGACACTCCGCGAGGGCCAAAAGACGGCCCGGATCGGGGTGTTCCGCGGCGGCCGGAGCTGGTCCTTCGGACTGCTCGGCCGCCGGTTCCCGGTCGGACTGCTCCTCCAGAGCCTGGGCGAAGGCGTTCGCCCGCCGGTGCGCCGATACGTTCGCGATCACTGGCGGCACCTCCTCTCGTCATGACGGTCGACTCCCCAGGGGGTCCTGAGGGTTGCACACCCTGAACGCAAGCACCCGATCGAGTGATCGGAGTCGGCCAGGGTGTGACCACAGGGAGCCTGCATCCCGCACAACGAGCGGCGTGGCACTTGGGTTACGGACTGAGGATGATCGGATCGGGGAGTCAACGGACTTTCACCGAGAGCGAGTTGATGGTTACCGGGCGTGCGCTCTCAGCGGGCGTCGTCCGGGAGGAGCCGGGCCAGGGTGCGGACGGCCCGGTACTGGAGGGTTTTGATGGCGCCCTCGTTCTTGCCCATCACCCGGGCGGTCTCGGCGACCGAGAGGCCCTGGAGGAAACGGAGGGTCACACACTCCTGCTGCTGTGGATTGAGCCGGCGGACGGCGTCCAGCAGCGCGGCGTTGGAGAGGGACTCCAGGACGGAGTCCTCCGGGGAGCGCTCGACCTCGTTGGCGTCGAGCATCTCGCCGGTGGTGACCTCGAGCCGGAACCGGCTCGACTTGAAGTGGTCGGCGACGAGGTTGCGCGCGATCGTGACGAGCCAGGCGCCGAAGTCGCGGCCCTGCCAGGTGAACGTGCCGATCCTTCTGAGCGCACGCAGGAACGTCTCGCTCGTCAGGTCCTCGGCGGTGGCCTTACCTCCTACCCGGTAATAGATGTACCGGTACACCGTGTCGCTGTACTGGTCGTACAGGCGGCCGAAGGCGTCGGCCTCGCCGGCCTGGGCGCGTTCGACCAGGTCCATCATGCGGGCGCTGTCGCTGTCCGCGGCGGGACGGCGGGCCGGTGCGGCACCGGTCGAACGCCCTCGTCTGCCGACGGCCGCGGAACCGTCGGCCAGTGCGTAGCACGGGCCGATCGGTGCCGCGGCTACGGCGAGGGCGGGGACGGCGTACGCGGTGGGGACGAAGCCGCGCAGCAGGTCCTGGACCGTTGCGCGCAGCGTAGCCAGGCCCGAGGCGTCAACCCCGACGTGTGGGTACACGGGACTCCCAGAGGCAGAGCTTCCATCACGTGCAGTGCGGGACCGTTCACCCGTCGTAGCGACGGAAGGGGTACCGGATTGCGTCTGAGGAGAATAACGCTTAGTGCAGGCGCTGCTACACCCAGTTGCTCTATTCATCGATTACGTCGCTTCTGTAACCGATTGGGAGCAGTTCAAGTACCGCAGAGTGACCAGTTGTTGATCGAAAACGGTCACGTTCTGCCAGGGAACGGGGCGTGTTGTGGCCGTGTGCAGCCAATGTGCCTGCACACGGAGTTACGCGTACAAAACCCGGGGATTGGTGTGTTTGCCCGGTTACCGGCGGCGCTTGTGCAGGGCGATCGCCGCGGCGGTACCGCCCGCCACCGCTCCCACGCCCGCCGCGGCCGGGATGCCGACCTTCGCCGCCTTGCGGCCGGTGCGGTAGTCGCGCAGTCGCCAGTCCAGTTGACGAGCGTGCTTGCGGAGCTTGGTGTCCGGGTTGATGGCGTAGGGGTGGCCCACCAGGGACAGCATCGGGATGTCGTTGTGGCTGTCGCTGTACGCCGCGCAGCGCGAGAGATCGAGCCCCTCCGCCGCCGCCAGGGCCCGGACCGCCTCCGCCTTCGCGGGGCCGTGCAGGGGCTCGCCGACCAGCTTGCCCGTGTAGACGCCGTCGATGGACTCCGCCACCGTGCCGAGGGCGCCGGTGAGGCCGAGGCGGCGGGCGATCACCTGGGCGATCTCCACCGGGGCGGCGGTGACCAGCCACACCTTCTGGCCCGCGTCGAGGTGCGCCTGCGCCAGCGCGCGGGTGCCCGGCCAGATGCGCTCGGCCATGTACTCGTCGTAGATCTCCTCGCCGATCGACTGGAGTTCGGCGACGCGATGGCCCTTGACGATGGAGAGCGCCGAGTCGCGGGCCTCCTGCATGTGTTCGGGGTCCTCGGAGCCGGCCAGCCGGAACCAGGCCTGCTGCCAGGCGAAGCGGGCCAGGTCGCGGGTCTCGAAGAACTTCCGCTTGTACAGGCCGCGGCCGAAGTGGAACAGGGACGCGCCCTGCATCACGGTGTTGTCCAGGTCGAAGAAGGCGGCGGCCTTGTCGTCGCCCAGGACCGGGAACGCGGGTTCCTCTTCGGGCACCGACTTGCGCGCTGCCTCCGCCGAGGCCTCGCCTGCCAACACGCTCCGCGCCGTGGCGGAGCGCCTACGGGGAGTGAGCCATCCGAGAGCGGCCATGGCGTGAGCATAGCCAGTCTGCTCGGTGGTTCCGGAGTCGAGAGGTTTGGAAGGTGTGAACTCTCCGCGACTCCGCCGTTAAACACGCGGGAGAATGGCCGGCATGAGTCCCATCTTCCGCCGAAAGCAGGCCAGGGCCCCCGAGGACCGGCTCGTCACCCTGATCCGCAAGCCGGGTTGCCATCTGTGTGATGACGCACAGCTGGTGATCGAGAAGGTATGTGGAGATCTCGGGGTTCCCTGGGAGTACAAGGACATCGACCAGGATCCTCAACTCCACGAGCAGTACTGGGAACAGATCCCGGTCGTACTCGTCGACGGTGAGCAGCACACGTTCTGGCGGGTGGACGGGGAACGCCTCCGCAAGGCCCTGACCGACTAGTCCAACTGGTGCGGCCGGTCGCTTAGGATCGATGGCGAAGTGGTCTTGGGGGCAGGATTGACGAGGGAAGTGTGCGGTTTTGCCTCCGAGAGAGACGCGCGTGACCCCGGTCACGTTGGCCGGGCAAATCGGACACCATCTTTGTGCACGCGTTCACAAAGACATAGCCTGCATTCGACGGGGCGGTCCGGGGACGTGTGACCGCCTACAGCCCCGCTCTACCCGCAGGAGCACCGTGGCAACTGGCCGAACTCACCGACCGGCGACCCGTAGCCGAGGGATTCCCGAGGCCACCGTCGCCCGCCTTCCGTTGTACCTCCGCGCGCTGACGGCACTGTCCGAGCGCTCGGTACCCACGGTCTCCTCCGAGGAGCTCGCGGCCGCGGCGGGGGTCAACTCCGCCAAGCTGCGCAAGGATTTTTCCTACCTGGGTTCTTACGGAACGCGCGGTGTCGGCTACGACGTCGAGTATCTCGTCTACCAGATCTCGCGTGAGCTGGGCCTGACCCAGGACTGGCCGGTTGTGATCGTCGGTATCGGTAACCTCGGCGCCGCTCTCGCCAACTACGGCGGGTTCGCGTCCCGTGGGTTCCGGGTCGCCGCGCTGATCGACGCCGATCCGGCGATGGCCGGAAAGCCCGTCGCGGGCATCCCGGTGCAGCACTCGGACGACCTGGAAAAGATCATCGAGGACAACGGCGTGTCCATCGGTGTCATCGCGACCCCCGCCGGTGCCGCCCAGCCGGTCTGCGACCGGCTCGTGGCCGCCGGGGTCACCTCCATCCTGAACTTCGCGCCGACCGTGCTGTCCGTGCCGGACGGCGTCGACGTGCGCAAGGTCGACCTCTCCATCGAGTTGCAGATCCTCGCCTTCCACGAGCAGCGCAAGGCCGGTGAGGAGGCCGCCGCCGGTTCCGACGGAGCCGGTCCGGCCGCCGCGGGCCGCGGTGCCTCCGCCGCCGCCGACAAGGGGCCCGACGGGGACGTACCCGCCGTGATGCCGGCATGAGTCTCCTCGTCGTCGGACTGAGCCACCGCAGCGCGCCGGTCAGCGTGCTGGAGCGGGCGACGCTGCATGCCGATGCGCAGGTGAAGCTGGTCCAGGACACGGTCGCGGCGGAGCCGGCCACGGAGGCGGCGGTGCTCGCCACGTGCAACCGCATCGAGCTGTACGCCGACGTGGACAAGTTCCACGCGGGCGTGGCCGAACTGTCGACGCTGCTCGCGCAGCACAGCGGGGTGGGGCTCGATGAGCTCACTCCTTATCTGTACGTGCATTACGAGGACCGGGCCGTCCACCATCTGTTCTCCGTGGCCTGTGGGCTCGACTCCATGGTCGTGGGGGAGGGGCAGATCCTCGGGCAGATAAAGGACTCCCTCGCCCGGGCGCAGGAGCTGCACACGGCCGGGCGGTTGCTGAACGACCTCTTCCAGCAGGCGCTTCGGGTCGGCAAGCGGGCGCACTCCGAGACCGGGATCGACCGGGCCGGGCAGTCTCTGGTGACGTTCGGGCTGGAGCAGCTGGCCTCCGGCACGGCTGTGCAGGACTGGGCTCTCGGCAAGAAGGCGCTGGTCATCGGGGCCGGGTCGATGTCCTCGCTGGCCGCGGCGACGCTGGCGCGGGTCGGGGTGGCGGAGATCGTGGTCGCCAACCGGACCGCTGAGCGGGCCTCGCGGCTGGTGGAGATCCTCAACGACGCGGACGACACGGACGTGGTTGCCCGTGCGGTACCGATGGACTCGGTGTCGGACGAGCTGACACGTGCCGATGTCGTGGTGTCTTGTACGGGGGCCACGGGGCTTGTTCTGACTGCTGAGGCTGTTGCTGCCGGGCGGGGGGTGGACACGCAACCCGGCGCTGACGGGGTGCCGCCCTTCCGTGGGGCGGGAGCCGCCCAAGCGGCACGACAGCCCGCCGATTCCGTGACGGAAGAGAACTGTCCGCTCGACCTGGCCCCCATACAAGCCACCCCCGGTTTCTCCGTGCTCGGCGAAGCCGCCGTCGCCGGGATGGCTGCCTCCGAGCTCGAGCAGCATGCCGCCTGGGTGGACAACGCACCCCGGCCGCAGACAGCCGTCGGCGTGGTCGATCCCGCCCAGGAAGCCGACACGATCGCCGCTCTCGCCGCCACCGCCGCTGCCATCGGGCGGGTGCCCGAGCGGCGCAGGCCCGAGCCGGTGGCCGAGATCCCGCGGCCCGCTCCCTCGCTCTTCCTGCTCGACCTCGCCATGCCCCGGGACATCGACGCCGCCGTGCACCGGCTGGCCGGAGTGCGGCTGGTCGACATCGAGTCGCTCGCCGAGGCTTCGGCGAACGCCCCGATGGCGGCCGACGTCGACCAGGTCCGTCGTATCGTCGCCGACGAGGTCGCCGCCTTCGGGGCGGCGCTTCGGGCCGCGCACATCACGCCCACCGTCGTCGCGCTCAGGACCATGGCCGCCGATGTCGTCGCGAACGAGATCGCGCGGCTCGACGGGCGGCTGCCGGGCCTTGACGACAAGCAGCGCGGGGAGATCACGCAGACCGTGCGGCGCGTGGTCGACAAGCTGCTGCACGCGCCGACCGTACGGGTCAAGCAGCTCGCGGCCGAACCCGGCGGTGCCGGGTACGCGGACGCGCTGCGGACCCTGTTCGACCTCGACCCCGAGACGGTGGCCGCCGTCTCCCGCGCCGAGGACAGCACCACCGATGAGAAAGACCGAGGCTCGTCATGAGTACCAAGGCGCTACGGCTCGGGACCAGGCGGAGCAAACTCGCCATGGCCCAGTCCGGGCAGGTGGCGGACGCCGTGAGCCAGGTGACCGGACGGCCCGTCGAGCTCGTCGAGATCACCACGTACGGCGATGTGTCCAAGGAGGCGCTCGCGCAGATCGGCGGCACGGGTGTGTTCGTGACCGCGCTGCGCGAAGCCCTCCTCAAGGGCGAGGTGGACCTCGCGGTGCACTCGCTGAAGGACCTGCCGACCGGGCAGCCGGACGAGCTGGCGCTGGCCGCGATCCCCGAGCGCGAGGATCCGCGGGACGTCATCGTCGCCCGGGACGCCCTGAAGTTCACCGACCTGCCCCCGGGCGCCCGCATCGGTACCGGTTCGCCCCGGCGGACCGCGCAGCTGAACGCGTACGCCCGCGCGCACGGACTTGATATCGAGACGGTTGCGATCCGGGGGAACATCGACACCCGGGTGCGGTTCGTGCGCGATGGTGAGCTCGATGCGGTGGTGCTGGCTGCGGCAGGGATGCAGCGCATCGGCCGTATCGACGAAGTGACCGACTTCCTGTCGGTCGACACGGTTTTGCCCGCTCCCGGCCAGGGAGCACTCGCGATCGAGTGCACCGCGGACAACGCGGACCTGATCGCGGCGCTCGGCGAGCTCGACGACCCGTTCACACGGGTCGCCGTGACCGCCGAGCGGTCACTGCTCGCCGCCCTGGAGGCCGGCTGCTCCGCCCCTGTGGGCGCGCTGGCCGACCTGCTGGCCGACGGGCAGATTGTCAAGGAAATGCGCCTGCGGGGCGTCGTCGGTACCACCGACGGCTCGCGCATGGTGCAGTTGTCCACCACCGGTCCCGTGCCCGAGACGTACGACCAGGCAATGGCGCTCGGCCGTGAACTCGCGGCCGAGATGCTCGCCCAGGGCGCGGCCGGTCTGATGGGGGAGCGAGCACAGTGAGCCCCACCACTCTTCCCGCCGGTCCTGAACACGGGCACGTCACCTTCCTGGGTGCCGGACCCGGAGATCCGGGACTGCTGACTCTGCGCGCCGTCGAGGCGCTCACGAACGCGGACGTTCTCGTCGCCGGGCACGAGGTGCTCGACGTCGTACGCGTCCACGCTCGGTCGGGCGTCGCCGTCGTGAACACGGACACGGAGTCGCCTTCGGCTCCGCTTCCGGGCACGGGCGCGCCCCAACTGACAGTCGTTGACGGCACGTCAACAACCGCTCCCGTCCCCGCTGTACGGGATGCGGCACATCTTGTCATGGAGGCCGCGCGGGGCGGCAGGCGGGTCGTGCGTGCGGTGTCCGGGGACCCCGGGCTCGACGCGTACGCCGCCGAGGAGATGCTGGCCTGCGCCCGCGCGGGCGTGCCCTTCGAGGTCGTGCCCGGTGTGGCCGCGGCCGTCGGCGTGCCCGCCTACGCCGGTGTCCCGCTGCGGGACGCGCAGGGCGCCGATGTGCGGTTCGTGGACGCGCGCACGGCCTCCGACCGGTGCTGGACGGAGGTGGGGGTGTCGGACGGGACCGTGGTCGTGTCGACGACCCTGGACTCCGTGGGCGCCGCCGCCGGTGAGCTGGTCGCGGCCGGGCGCAAGCCCGACACCCCGATGACGGTCACCGTCGCCGGTACGACCACGCGCCAGCGGACCTGGACGGCGACCCTGGGCACCATCGCCCAGACGCTCAAGCAGGCCAAGGTGCTGCCCTCGCCCGAGGGCGGGCGGCCGGTGATAGCCGTGGTCGGTGAGCGGTCCGCCGCCGCACAGCGCGACCAGCTGTCGTGGTTCGAGAACAAGCCGCTGTTCGGCTGGAAGGTTCTCGTGCCGCGTACGAAGGAGCAGGCGGCCTCGCTCTCCGACCAGCTCAGGTCCTACGGGGCCGTGCCGCACGAGGTGCCGACGATCGCCGTCGAGCCGCCGCGGACGCCCCAGCAGATGGAGCGGGCGGTCAAGGGGCTCGTGACCGGGCGCTACGAGTGGATCGCCTTCACCTCCGTCAACGCGGTCAAGGCGGTGCGTGAGAAGTTCGAGGAGTACGGGCTCGACGCGCGTGCCTTCGCGGGGATCAAGGTCGCCGCGGTGGGGGAGCAGACGGCGAACGCGCTGGTCGCCTTCGGTGTGAAGCCCGACCTGGTGCCGAGCGGTGAGCAGTCGGCCGCGGGGCTGCTTGAGGACTGGCCGCCGTACGACCCCGTTTTCGACCCGATCGACCGGGTGTTCCTGCCGCGGGCCGACATCGCCACCGAGACGCTGGTCGCCGGGCTCATCGAGCTCGGGTGGGAGGTCGACGACGTCACCGCCTACCGGACCGTGCGGGCCTCGCCGCCGCCGGCGGAGACGCGGGAGGCGATCAAGGGGGGCGGGTTCGACGCCGTGCTCTTCACGTCGTCCTCCACCGTGCGGAACCTGGTGGGTATCGCCGGGAAGCCGCACAACGTGACCGTGATCGCGTGTATCGGTCCCGCCACGGCGAAGACCGCCGAGGAGCACGGGCTGCGGGTGGATGTGATGGCTCCCGAGCCGTCCGTGCACAAGCTGGCCGAGGCGCTGGCCGACTTCGGGCTGCGACGGCGTGCTGCCGCGGTGGAGGCGGGGGATCCCGTGACGCGGCCGAGCGAGCGGCGGCCGGGGGCCAGGCGGCGTCGTAGCACCTGATTCAGGCCGGGACCGCTCTTGGCTGCAGAGCGGTCCCGTAGTGCCGCAGTGGGGCAGGACCCGGGCGGCGTCGGCGATGGCAAGGCATCGCGGGCGCCGCCTATACTTCGACCCGATACTTTAAAGTGCAAGGAAATCGCTTGCTGGGTCTGCTGGGCTGTGTGCCCTGAAGTGAGGTGGCGTCTTGGGCCGTCCCGAACGACCGGTGGACCCCGGCGCCGGGCCCGTACAGCGCTTCGCGCACGAACTGCGGTCGCTGCGCAGGGACAGCGGATCACCGTCGTACCGGACGATGGCCCAGCGCACCGGCCTCTCCGTGACCGCCCTGTCGCGGGCCGCCTCCGGCGAGCGGCTGGCGTCGGCCGCGGTGGTGCGGGCTTACGCACAGGCCTGTGGAGCGGATCCGGACGAGTGGGAGCGCCGTCGGGAGGCCGTCGCCGAGGAGGCGGCGCCGCAGGGAGCGGAGGAGGGGGACTCGCCCTATCAGGGGCTGGCGAGGTTCGAGCCGGAGGACCGGGATCTGTTCTTCGGCCGGGACCAGCCGGCCGAGGACGCGCTGAAGCTGGTGGTGGACCACCGGTTCGCGGTGCTGCACGGCACCTCCGGCAGCGGGAAGTCCTCCCTGCTGCGGGCCGGGCTGCTCCCGCGTCTGGAAGACCTGATCCGGGAGCAGGCCTGCGAGATGGAACTCCGGCTGATCACGCCGGGGCCCCGGCCCGCCGCCACCCACGAGCGACTGCTCGAACCGGCGCCGGACGGGCCGGAACGGTTCGTGGTGGTGGACCAGTTCGAGGAGATCTTCACGCTGTGCCGGGACCGGGCCGACCGCTGGCGGTTCGTGGACCGCCTCCTGGCCGCCCGGGACCCGGCGAGCCGGCTGCGTGTGGTGATCGCGGTGGGCGGCAGCTTCCTCCCGCGGTGCGCACAGCACGACGGTCTGGCCCACGCCTTACGGCACCATGCCCTGGCCGTCCGGCCCATGACGCGGGCGGAGTTGCAGGAGGCGGTGGTCAAGCCGGCCACGGCGGCCGGACTGCGGGTGGAGCGGGAGCTCACCGCCCGGATCGTCGAGGACGCCATGGGCCGGCCCGGCGCGCTGCCGATGCTCTCGCAGGCCCTGCGGGAGACCTGGCGGAGGCGGACCAGCGGCGTTCTGACACTGGCCGCGTACGAGGCGGCGGGCGGCATCCACGGCGCGATCGCCGCGGCCGCCGAGGAGGTCTACGGCGGTCTCTCGCCCGTCCAGGCCGCCACCGCCCGGCGACTGCTGCTGGCGCTCATCACCCCCGGCGAGGGCAGCGCCGACACCCGACGCCCCGTCAGCCGCGCCGATCTGCGCGAGTGGCCCGATCCCGAGCTGCCCGTCGTCCTCGACCGGCTCGCCCGCGGCCGGCTGGTCATCCTGGACGAGGCGAACGTCGAACTCACCCACGAGGCCCTGATCACCCACTGGCCGCGGCTCCAGGGGTGGATCGAGACGAACCGGGAACGGCTGCGCGAGCACCGGCGCCTCAGCGAGGCCGCGCGGCTGTGGAAGGAGCGCGACCACGACCCCGGCAGCCTCTACCGGGGAACCCATCTCGCTGTCGCCGACCAGCTGTTCGACCGGGGCACGAGCGACCATGACCTCACCGGGCGGGAGCGGGCCTTCCTCAGTGCCTCCCGGGTCGCCGACTCCATGGAGCACTGGAAGGCGCGCCGGATACGACGGCGGATGCGGTCACTGGCGGTGGGATGCACCGCCGTCGCGGTGGGCGCGCTGCTCGCCACGCAGATCGCCTGGCAGCGCAGCCACACGGCCGATCTGGAGAACATCCGCGCCACGGCCCTGGAAGCCGCCGCCCTCGCCGCCCGGACCCAGTCGGTCGATCCCCGTACCGCCGCCCTGCTCAGCGTCGCCGCCTGGCGGCTCGCCCCCTCCCCGGTCAGCCGCGCGGCCCTGATCGGCACGCTCGCCGAAGCCGAGGAAGACGTCCTGGCCGGACCGGTGCTCGGTGACCACGACCGTGCCTTCCTCACCGACTCCGGGCGCACGCTGCTGGTGGCGGGCGCCGGCGTCTGGTCCTCCTGGGACGTGGTCACGCACCGGCCCACCGGATCGGGTGCGCTGCCCGACGACCAGGTGGCCGAGGCCGACCCGGCGGACGGGACACGGCTGCTGACCGCCGGCGGGCGTCTGTGGCAGCTGGACGCGGGCACCGGCACCCATCGTCTCGTGACGGGTGGCCGCGTCCTCGGCTTCGGGGCCGACGGACACAGCTATGTCGTACGGGACTCCGGACCGGACCCCAAGGTGCGGGTGCGCACGGTCGAGGGCGGAAGGACGGTCTTCGAGGCGGCGGGCGACGCTCGTCCCGTCCTCTCGCCGGACAACGGGCTGGTGGCCGTCTGCCGGCCGGGCCGGGCGCCGGAGGTGTGGGACACCGCCCGCGACGAGACCCGGCCGGGCGCCTGGAGGACCCTCCGGGGAGCGGACTGCTCGTCGTCGACCGTCGTCTTCGGCGCGGGCGGCACACGGCTCGCCGTGGCCACGGACACCGGCGTCCGCGTCTGGGACACCGCGAGCGGGCGACAGCTCGCCGACCTCGCGGGGCCCTCTCCCGGGCACCTCGCCTTCACGCCGGACGGAGCGTTCCTGGCCGCGTCCGGTCCCGAAGGCGTCACGGTCTGGCGGATCGCGGCGCCAGGGCTGCCGGTGCTGCGCCAGCCGGTGCCCGGGAACTCCGTCACCGCCCTCGCCTGGGACCCCGCCGGCCGGACCCTGCGCTACCTGACGGGCAGCACCGTGTACTCCCTCGACCTGGCCCCGACCCTGGCCGCGCCCTGGCGGGAGCGACCCGTGGACGCCGTCCTGCTCAGTCCGGACGGCCGGCTCCTGGCCACCGCGCGACGGACCGCGGCCGGTTACCGGCTCCGGATCCAGGAGATCCGTTCCGGCCGCGTCGTCGCCGAACAGGCCATCCCCCGCGGGGACACCGAACCCCTCGGGGCCTCCCGCCCGCTGCTGGCCTTCAGTCCGGACAGCCGCAGCATCGCCTACGGCACCGCCGCGGTGTCCGGGCCCGGGCACACCGCGCGGTTCGCGATACGCGATGTCTCACCGACCGGCCGCAAGGCCACCACGTTCGACGTGACGGGTCCGGCCGGGTCCACGGCCCGCGGCATCTTCCTCACCGCGCACGGCCGGCACCTGCTGGTCGGCTGGCGCACGCCCGCGGGCCTGCTCGCCGTGCAGATGTGGGACACCGCGCACGGGCTTCCGTGGGTGCGGTCGAACGATCCGAAGGCAGCGGTCAAGGAGGCCCTGGCCACCGGCTTCAGCGGCCGGATGACCATATCGCCCTACGCACCCGACCCCCATCCCGTGTTCATCGACGGACGGCAGACCTACGCCATCGCGGTCAGCGCCGGCGGTGCGCACACGGCCACGGGCGGGGCCTTCGGCACCGTCACCGTATGGGACCGCGGAACGGACCGGGTGCCCCGGGCCGTGATCCCCGCGCCCTCCGCCGACACCGGCTGCGCGGCCTGCGCGCGGGTCACCGCCCTGGCCTTCAGCCCCGACGGCACCACCCTCGCCATCGCCTACGGCTCGGGAACCGTGAGTCTGTGGGACCTCGACCTGAACCGGCCCCTGGGCGAGAGCCCGGCCGGCTCGGGCGACGCGATCGACTCGCTGGCCTTCGGACTCGACGGCTACCTCTGGGCCGCCGGCCCACACGTCTCCCTCCACGCCTACCCGGTCGCCCCCGCGCAGGTCGCCGCCCGGCTCTGTGCCCGCGCGGGCCGGTCCCTGACCGTCGCCGAGTGGCGGCGCTACCTTCCCGGGGTGTCCTATCGGCGCGTCTGCGACGGCCCCGGCGTGGACGACGGGTCCGCGCAGATCGAGGCCGGCCCCGGCCTCGTCGAGCCCGCCGGCACCCCCTCGGCGGCGGCCGTGCCGCCGGACACCGACCAGGCGGCACCCCTGGCCTCCCCCGATCCCGGGCCCCGGGCACAGGCGGAACTCCGGACGGACGAGAACCGGGCGGATTCCCGCGAGAAGCGGACGGCTCACGGCGAGAACCGGAAAGCGGAAAAGCCGGCGGCCGGAGAAAAGCAGACCGAGGGACCCGGTCACCGGACCTCTCGGTGACCCCGATCGGTGACGAAGGCCCACCGGCACGTCCTGTGCACCCTGCCGTGATGGTGGTGTCACACCGCCGTCTCATACCCGGCGGTAACGTCTGCGATCGCGTTGTTTACTCCTCTGACCTGCATTGATCAACAATTCCGGGGCTTCGAAAGTGGATGTCGAACGGCCCGCTCCACCGCCGGCTCTCCCCCCCCGGTTCGGTGGTGGCGCGGTCACCGTGCCGGCCCTCACACCCCCGAGGGCCGGCAAATCCAAGTAGCGCCCGCAGATCCCCGCAGCGCAGAGCAGTTACCGGATTTTCGTCAGCCGCGCTTCCCACGTCATGGGAAGCCGACTTCCCCTGGAGTATTCGATGCGATTCGCGCTCCGCTCAACCCCCACCACCCGCACCCGCCGCCTCGCCCGCAGTGCCGGTGCCGTCGCCGCCCTCGCGCTGGGCGCCTCCCTGATGGCGGCCCCGCAGTCCTACGCCGCCGACAGCCCCTCCGTCGCGGACCTCCTCCAGCGCTGCGGCTCGGCCGACGTGTGCAAGTTCCACCCGCAGAGCTACACCGCGTACACCGGCCCGGCCCACCAGGTCGGCGCCACCTACTACAACTGCACCCACGAGAACGCCACGAGCACCGTCTCCTGGGCGGACACGACCGCCACCACGAACTCGGTCGGCGTCGCGATCGAGGCGCAAATGGAGTTCTGGAAGGTCTACAAGGCCTCCGTCGAGGTCTCGTACTCCCACTCCTGGACGACCTCCCACACCAGCACCGACAGCAAGGGCATCAGCGTCCGCCCCGGATACAAGGGCTGGCTCGTGCGAGGCGAGGCCAAGCAGAAGGCCAAGGGCTGGTACGAGCTCCACTTCGGCAAGCGCTACTACGGCCACTACATCTGGTACATCAACAACTACCAGGCGGCGGGCTGGGACGCCGACCACCCCGGGAACGCCTACGTCGACGCGCATGACGCGGTGATGACGTCGGCCGAGCGCGCCGCGCACCACTGCTGAACCGTCCCGTAGAACAGCGGGCGGCCCGGCGCAGGCAACGGACCGTGCCGGGTCGCCCGCCCCCACCAGAAGTGGTGTTCCGTGATGCCAGACAGTCGTCTTCGTCCGCGCGCCGCCGTAGCCGCCGCCCTGTGCTCGCTGCTGTTCCTCACGGGCTGCGGCGGCGCGGCGAAGGGAAACAGCGCGACCGCCTACGCGGACGAGGTGGGGCCGACGGTGATCGGCACCGACGGTTCGGCCGAGAGCCGGGTCGTCGCGGCCCTGTACGGCGAACTGCTCGCCGACGCGGGCGTGAAGGTGCGTACGGCGAGCACCCGTTACTCCTCGCCCGCCGACACCACGCGGGCCGTGGCGGAGGGCCGGATCGCCCTCGCGCCCGCCTACGAGACCGCGACGCTGCGCGCCCTGCCCGCGGCCCAGACCCTGCCCGGCAACATGGCCGCCACCCTCAGCATGGCCCTGCCCCCGGGCATCGACGCCCTGCCGCCCGCGCGGGCACAGAACGGTGTCGTCCTCGCGGTCACCCGGGCCACCGCCCGCAAGCACGGCCTGCGCACCCTCGCCGACCTCGCGAAGGCCGGCCGCCTCACCCTCGGCGGCCCCGCCTCCGGCGATCCGGACGCCCCGTCGGCCGCCTCGCTGCGGAAGGTCTACGGCACCCAGCTCACCGGGACCGGTACCTCGGCCACCGCCGACGTCCTGGTCCTGCGCGGCACCGACCCCGTCATCACCCGCGACGGCCTGGTCGTGCTGACCGACCCGAAGAACGCCCTGCCGCCCGAGCACGTCTTCCCGCTCATCGGCGCCCCCTATGCGGACCTGGCCGCGAGCAAGGCCCTGGCCCGCCTCAACTCCCGGCTCACCACAGCGCAGTTGGCCGCACTGGCCGCCGCCGTTGACGGCGGGTCCTCCCCGTCCGGCACAGCGCGGACCTGGCTGCGGTCCAACGGCCTGCTCGGCTGAGCCCTCCACGCCCTTCCCCGACAGCGAAAGGCACCATCGACATGGGCAACCTCCGCAGAAAGCTCACCATCGCCGCGCTCGCCGTGGCCTCCGCCACCGGCGTCCTCGCGGCGCCCGCGACGGCCAGCGCCGCCACCGCCAACGTGCAGATCCAGATCTGCAACGACAACGGCTCCGCCCTGAAGTTCTTCCTCGTCGGCACCAACGACCAGGGCGACTGGGTCGGCTCCCGGTTCTGGGACGTCCCGGCCCACGGCTGCACCACGGCTTCGAACTACTGGTGGCAGGCCAACAGCTCGGTCGAGTTCCACTACGTCCGTCCGCCGGCCGGCTGGACCTGGCACCAGGTGTACGTCCCGAAGTCCAAGAACGGCAGGACCTTCACCTACCACCAGGGCTAGGCACGACCATCGCCCGCCCCGGGACCCGTTGCGACAGGACGTCGGCAAAGGTGCCCCCGGGGCGGGCGTAGCGTAGACGGCATGTCGAAGTACGGATCCTTCCCCGGTACGCGTCCTCGGCGGTTGCGTACCACCCCCGTCATGCGCCGGATGGTCGCCGAGACCCGGCTGCACCCCGCCGACCTCATCCTTCCGGCGTTCGTGCGGGAGGGCGTCAGCGAGCCCGTGCCGATCTCGGCGATGCCCGGGGTCGTGCAGCACACGCGGGACAGTCTGAAGAAGGCGGCCGCGGAGGCCGTGGCGGCCGGGGTCTCCGGAATCATGCTCTTCGGGGTGCCGGAGGAGTCGAAGAAGGACGCCCTCGGGACGCCGGGGACCGATCCCGACGGGATTCTGCAGGTCGCCATCCGGGACGTGCGGGCCGAGGTCGGTGACGAACTGCTCGTCATGTCCGACCTGTGCCTCGACGAGACCGTCGACCACGGGCACTGCGGGGTGCTGGACGACCAGGGGCGGGTCGACAACGACGCCACCCTGGAGCGGTACGCCGAGATGGCCCAGGTGCAGGCCGACGCGGGCGCCCATGTGGTGGGGCCCAGCGGGATGATGGACGGGCAGATCGGGGTCGTGCGGGACGCCCTCGACCAGATCGGGCGGGAGGATGTCGCCATCCTCGCCTACACCGCCAAGTACGCCTCCGCCTTCTACGGCCCCTTCCGGGAGGCCGTCGGCTCCTCCTTGCAGGGGGACCGCAAGACGTACCAGCAGGATCCCGCGAACGCGCGTGAGTCGCTGCGGGAGCTCGCCCTCGATCTGGAGGAGGGCGCCGACATGGTGATGGTCAAGCCGGCCGGTCCCTACCTCGACATCCTCGCGCGGGTCGCCGACGCCGTGGACGTGCCGGTCGCGGCCTATCAGATCTCCGGTGAGTACTCGATGATCGAGGCCGCCGCGGAGAAGGGCTGGATCGACCGGGACCGGGCGATCCTGGAGACGCTGACCGGAATCAAGCGGGCCGGCGCGCGGAACATCCTCACCTACTGGGCGACCGAAGTGGCTCAGAAGCTCGGCTGACGAAGCCGCCGGACGGCGTGTTGCGGCAACGGTTCGAGCTCGGTCCGGATACGGACGGGGCTCGTTCCGGCCAACGTCCGGATAACAGCGCCCACTTCGCTCGGTGATCTTCTGGTGTTCTGTCCGTAATCGCATCCGGATGCGGTGGATTTGTCGGGCTGCGTCCGCCCATCGGCTTGATGAAACGCTTACATCCGTCGAATTGACGAGTTCCCGACACCCTCCATATCTTCTGCGCCTGGCCTGATCCATTCGGAACGGTTCCGAACGGCGATCTCTGGGGGGACACCACCATGAGCTGGTTCATCGAAGTTCTCAAGAAGTACGCGGTCTTCAGCGGGCGTGCGCGCCGCAAGGAATACTGGATGTTCGTGCTGTTCGCCACGATCATCTACGCCGTGTTCCTCGTCATCAGCCTCGTCGCCAAGCAGCCGTTGATCGTGTTCGTCCCCATCGTCGCCTTCCTGCTGCCCGGCCTGGCCGTCACCGCGCGCCGTCTGCACGACACGGGCCGCAGCGGCTGGTGGATCCTGTTCCAGTTCGTCCCGCTCGCCGGGCCCATCACCCTGTTCGTCTTCTCGCTGCTGGACGGCGAGCCGGGCGACAACCAGTACGGCCCCAACCCGAAGCTGGCCCCGGCGCACGTGTGATGCCGTAACCGCGCTTCCAGGCCGCCCGGTCAGTACCGGGCGGCCTTCTGGTTTTCCACGGACGGCTGCCGCCCGGTCGGCGGCCGGGCCCTCGTCGCGTACGCCCTGGCCGTCCTTGCAGCCCGTCAGTGTGGCCAGGGCGAGGAGGGCGAGGGCCGTCGCGGCGAGCACGCGGGGGGTGGGGGGTCGGCTGTGCATGGGATCAGGCTGCGGGGGAGAGCGCCCGATCGCCAGGCCTGGCCGGGGATTCGGGACGGGATCGTCGCGGGGGACGCGCTGACCTGCGCGGATGTGGCTTCCCGCGTCCCCCGCGTGGGATGCGGGACGTCGGATATCGGGCACCGGGCACCATCAAGTCGCCCCGGGAGTTAGGTTCTTGACCATCGCGGTGGTGGTCCGCCGAGGGACCGACGCACTCACAGGGGAGACGACCATGTCCGGTGACGCGCTGAGCCAGGACCCGGCCGAGCTGGCCAGGAGGATCGACACCACCAGGGCGCATCCGGCCCGCGTCTACGACGTCTTCCTCGGCGGCAAGGACAACTACCCCGCCGACCGCGAGGCGGCCGCCGCCGCGCTCGCCGCCAACCCGCGCGGCTATCTCGACGTACGCCACAACCGTGACTTCATGCGCCGGGCCGTGGACAGGCTGGCCTCGCGGGACGGGATCCGGCAGTTCCTCGACATCGGCACCGGGCTGCCCACCGCGGAGAACGTCCACCAGATCGCCCAGCGGATCCGGCCGGACTCCCGGGTCGTGTACGTCGACAACGACCCGGTGGTGCTGGCGCACGCCCGCGCGCTGCTCACCAGCGGGCCCGAGGGGCGTACGGACTACATCGACGCCGACTTCAAGAGTCCCGCGCAGATCCTCGAACAGGCCGCCAAGACCCTGGACTTCGACCAGCCGATCGCGCTGTGCCTGGTCGCGATCCTGCACTTCGTCGAGGACGAGGAGGCCTATCCGATCGTGCGGGAGCTGGTGGAGGCGCTGCCCGCGGGGAGCCGGATCGTGCTCAGCCATCTGACCGACGAGATGCATCCCGAGCCCACCCGCGCGGTCCAGCGGACCTACACCGAGCGCGGGTTCACCTTCGTGTTCCGGTCCAAGGCGGAGGTGGAGCGGTTCTTCACCGAGGTGCCGGGTGTGTCGCTGGACGAGCCCGGTGTGGTGCCCGCGCATCTGTGGCACCCCGGCCCCGCGCCCGCGCCGCCCGCCATCGACGTGGAGGACTTCGAGTCCCTCGACGACATCGAGAAGATCCGCTACCGGGACATCAACGACGTCACGGACGACGACATCAACGTCTACGGGGCGACCGGCACCAAGGCGTGAGCGGGTGTCCCGGGCGAGCGGAACCGGTGGTGCGGGAGCGGCCCAGCGCCGGGCCTGCGTGGTCGCCGAGCAGGCCGCCGATCTGCACACCCCGAACGTCAACCAGCTCGCCGAGCGGCGGGACGCCTCGCGGGGCGGGCCGTGCCTCGTGGAGAGGTACGGCCCGTGCGGGGGTGTTGCGGGGGCTCAGACGAAGGCGCTCTGGCCGGTGATCGACTTTCCGACGATCAGGGTGTTCATCTCGCGGGTGCCCTCGAAGGAGTAGATCGCCTCGGCGTCGGTGAAGAAGCGGGCGATGTCGTAGTCCAGGACGATGCCGTTGCCGCCGAAGATCTCCCGGCTCCAGGCGACGACCTCCCGCATCCGCGAGGTGACGAACGCCTTGGCCAGCGAGGAGTGTTCGTCGCGGAAGATCCCGGCGTCCTGGAGACGGGCGAGCTGGACCAGCATGCCCCAGGACGCGGTGATGTTGCCGAGGCTCTTCACCAGCAGGTCCTGCACCAGCTGGAACCGGGCGATCGGGCGGCCGAACTGCTTGCGCTCCTTGGCGTAGTCCAGGGCGAGTTCATAGGCGCCGGTCATCACGCCCAGCGCCTGCCAGGCGACCCCACCGCGGGTGGCGCGCAGGATCTCGGCGACGTCCCGGAAGGAGTCGATGTTCTGGAGGCGGTTCGCCTCCGGGACACGGACGTCGGTCAGGGTGATCTCGGCGTTCTCGACGATCCGGAAGGCGACCTTGCCCTCGATCTTCGTCGGGGCGAAGCCCGGCGTGCCCTTCTCGACGACGAATCCCTTGACGTGGTTGTCGTCGACGTCCCTGGCCCAGACGATGACGTAGTCGGCGAAGGTCGCGTTGCCGATCCACTTCTTGGCGCCGTCGAGGATCCAGGTGTCGCCCTCGCGCCGGGCCGTGGTGCGCATGCCGCCGGCGACGTCGGAGCCGCCGAGCGGCTCGGTCATGGCGAACGCGCCGATCTTCTCCATGGCGGCCATCGCGGGCAGCCAGCGGTCGCGCTGCTCCTGGTCGCCGCCGGAGTGGATCGAGTACATCGCCAGTCCGTTGTGGACGCCGAAGAAGGTGGCCACCGAGGCGTCGACGCGGCTCATCTCCGCCGCCAGCATGCCGCTGAGCAGGTTGCTGACCGCGGGGCGGTGATCGCCGTAGCCCTCGTAGGGCAGTCCGGCGAGGCCGCTGTCGCGGAAGATGCCGATGAGCTCCTCGGGGAAGGTGCCGTTGCCCCAGTTCTCGTTCACCAGGGGCTTGACCTCGTCACGTATGAGGGCGCGGGCCTTCAGGAGGATCTTGCGCTCCTCGTCGGGGAGCAGGGCCTCGTAGGCGTAGAAGTCGGAGGTCAGCCGGTCTTCGAGGGGTTCCACGGTGGTCGTCATGTCAGTTCTCCTCCTTGGCGGTGGTGTCGGCGCTGTCCAGGGCGGCCAGGACAGCCAGTTGCCTGCGGTCGCGCGTCTCGGTGAGTTCCGAGTACGTGGAGGAGCCGTAAGCCTTTTCTACGGCTTCGATGAGCCGTTCCTGTTCCTCCTCGGTCTGGGACGGGGTGCCGAGGTCCGCCCACATCCGCTTCATCGAGGCGCCTATGTGCTCGGCCATGTGCCGGTAGCCGCCCGGGCCGCCGCCCAGGTGCGAGCCGAGGAACGGGCCGACCGTCGACCAGCGGATGCCGAGGGAGTTCGTCATCACCTTGTCGAGGTTCTCGGGGGTCACCACACCCTGCTCGACCAGGTGGATCGCCTCGCGGTTGAGGGCGTTCTGGAGACGGTTGCCGACGAAGCCGGGGATCTCCTTGCGTTCGACGACCGGGGTGCGGCCGACGAGGGTGTAGAAGTCGACGGCGGCCTGGACGGATTCCTCGGTGGTGCGTTCGCCGGGGACGACCTCGACCAGGGGGAGCAGATGCGGCGGGTTGAAGGGGTGGCCGATGAGGGTCCGGCCGGCGTCCTGCGGCTCCAGGTCCGCGGTGAACGCGGTCGACGGGATCGCCGACGAGGAGCTCAACAGGAGGGCGTGGGTGGGGGCTTGGCGGGCCAGGGTGGCGAAGAGGTCCTTCTTGAAACCGACCCGCTCCGGGCCGTTCTCCTGGACCACGTCCGCGTCCCGGACCGCCTCGCGCACGTCGGCGGCGAGGTGGACCCGGTCGGCGAGGCCCTCGACGTCCAGGCCCCGGGCCGCGAGCTGCGGGGCGAAGTCGTCCAGGGCCGCGGCGACCGCCTCGGCGAGGTCGGGGCGGGGGTCGGTGACGCGGACGGTGAGGCCGTGGGCGGCGAACAGGGCCGTCCAGGAGAGGCCGATGGTGCCGGCGCCGATCACGGCGGCCGTACGGAAGTCGGGGGTGCGGGACTCGGGGGTCATGACGCCGTTCCTTCCAGGTAGTCGTGGACCGGCTTGACCGGGGCCAGGGTCAGGTCGGTGAGGATGTGGCTCGCGGAGACGATCTCCAGGACCGGCAGATCGGCCAGGGGGGCGAGGACGTGCTGGAAGAGCTGGAGCCGCGCGGGGCCGGTGTAGGCCCACTTGACCTCGATGTCGGTGATCTCGGTGCGGACGAGTTCCTGCACGCGGGGCGAACCGTCGTAGCCGGGAATGGTTTTGAGCATGAAGGTGGGCACGGTGATCTGTGCCTCGGCCGCGCGCCGGTCGAGTTCCTGGTGCTTGTAGCCCATCGTCGCGGTGGCGACCCGCAGCGAGCCGTGGTCGAGGGTGCCGACGAGCGCGCCGTGGTCGACGTGGAGGCTCGGGGCGCCGATCGTCTTCGGGTACGCGCTGACCTCGCGGCCCGACGCGGTGGCCGGGAAGTTGTCGAGGTACATGGCGTGCAGGTATTCGCCGCGCTCGCCGTCGAGGCTGACCTCGATCGCCTGGCCGGACTCGGTGTAGGGGCCGTATCCGGTGACGTCGCCCATCCTCATGACCTCGAACCGGACCAACGGCTCGTCGATCCGCAGCGGTTCGGGGACCACGGCGCGCAGCGCGTCGGCGTCGGTGCGGTAGACGATGTTGAGGTACTCGCGGTCGGTGAACCTCGGGACCACCGGGGCGAAGGCCGGGCTGGTCAGCGGGGTGGTCAGGTGCCGCCGTACGTCTTCGGTCCGCATGTCACCTCCCCGTCCAGCGCGGGGCGCGGCGCTCGGCGAAGGCCGTCATGCCCTCGCGGACGTCGGCCGTGGCCATCAGGGTCCGCATCTCTTCGTGCTGTACGGCGAAGGCGTCGGCCTCGGGGACGCCGTCGGCGGCGCGCACGATCTGCTTGACCGCGGCCAGCGCGAGGGGGGCGTTCAGCGCGAGCTGTTCGGCGAGCTGGAGGGCCACGGCGGCCGCTTCGCCCTTGCCGGTGACCCGGTTGGCCAGGCCCAGTTCGCCGGCCCGGCGGCCGTCGACGGGTTCGCCGGTCAGCAGGAACTCCATCGCCAGGTGGTGGGGGATGCGCTTCGGCAGCCGGATGACTCCGCCGCCCGCGGCGATCAGGCCGCGCTTGACCTCGGGGAGGCCGAACCGGGCGTCCTCGGCGGCGACGATCAGGTCGCAGGCCAGGGCGAGTTCGAAGCCGCCGCCCATGGCCCAGCCCTCCACCGCGGCGATCAGCGGCTTGGCCGGCGCGGTCTCGGTGAGGCCGCCGAAGCCGCGGCCCTCGATCTCGGGGGACTCGCCGCGCAGGGCGGCCTTGAGGTCCATGCCGGCGCTGAAGGTGCCCTCCGCGCCGGTCAGGACGCCCACGCGGAGCGCGGGGTCGGCTTCGAGCTCGTCCAGTGCGGCGGCCAGGCCGGCGGCGACGGAGGCGTTCACGGCGTTGCGTGCCTGGGGGCGGTCGATCGTGATCAGGAGGGTCGAGCCGAGGCGTTCGGTGCGTACGTCCGTCTGTACTTCGGTGGTGCTCATGGGGTGTTTCCGCCTTCCGTTATCGGGTGGCCAGCTCGGCGAGGACGGCCGCGGTGTCCTGGCCGGCGACGGGGGCCAGGCGGCGGATCGAGCCGGGGGTGGCGGAGAAGCGCACCGGGATGCCCACGGTGCGGATCGCGCCCTCGGTGGGGTGCTCGACGGTGTCGAGGAGGTGGCCGTCGCGGACGTAGTCGTCCTCGTGCGCGTGGTCCAGCTCCAGCACCGGTGCCATCGGGATGCTGTGCTTGGAGCAGACCTCGTTCCACTCGGCGGTGGTCAGCGCCGGGGCGCACTCGTCGACCAGGGCGGACAGGGCCTCGTGGTCCTCGGTGGCGATGGCCTCGCCGTTGACGCGCGGGTCGGCGGCCAGGTCGGCGCGGCCCGCGGCGGCGAAGAAGTCGCGGAAGTTCCGCGGATTGTAGGGGATCACGCAGGCGAGCCCGTCCTTGGTACGGACGGCCCGGTGGCCCTTCGTCATGGACAGCGGGAAGCCCGTGGGGCCCTGGGCCGGCTCGTAGACGTGCCCGGAGAGGTGCTCGACCAGGTTGAAGGCGATCATGGTGTCCGTCATCGGGATCTCGACGCGCTGCCCCTGCCCGGTGCTGTTCCGGTGCAGCAGCGCGGCGAGCACGCTGTAGGCGATGGTCAGCGAGGAGACCTTGTCGGCGAGGATGGTCGGCAGGTAGACCGGCTCGCCCAGGGCGCGGTCGGCGATGTCGACGAGGCCGGAGGAGGCCTGCACGGTCTCGTCGTAGGCGGCGTCGCCGGCCCGGTCGGAGTCGCCGCGGAAGCCCTGGGCGTGTGCGTAGACCAGGCCCGGGTTGCGCGGGGCGAGGTCGTCGTAGGTCAGGCGCAGGCGGCCGAGTGCGTTCGGGCGCATGTTGGTGATGAGCACGTCCGCGGTGTCGATCAGTGCGAGGGCCTGGTCGCGCTGGGCGTCGTCCTTGAGGTTGAGGGCGACGCTGCGCTTGTTGCGGTTGACGTTGAGGTTGAGCGGGGTCATGCCGGGCGTGGTGCGGTACTGGCCGACGCGGACGGTGTCCGCGGGCGACTCGATCTTGATCACGTCGGCGCCGAGGTCTCCGAGGATCTGGGCGGCGTAGGGGCCCATCACGACGGTCGAGAGGTCGATCACACGCACGCCGTCCAGGGGGCCGGTGGGGGTGTTGGTGTCCGTCATCGCTCGTCCTTTCGCGTTTGCTTCGTTGCCTGAATTCGAAGCTAGTCGCGAGGGCGGAGAAACGGAATGATCATGATACGAACGACGGTATGACCACAGCGGACATACCGTCCGGAGTCGTTATGCGCGCAGGGGCTCGCTGAAGATCTCGCGGGCCGCTGCGACGAGTTCTGCCAGGTCACCGGTGTCCTCGTCGGCCCGGTCGCGGTTCCAGAGCAGGGCGGTCTCCAGCTGCGGATGGAAATCCGCGAAGGGGAGAACGGTCACATTCTCCATTCGATAACCACGCATGGGGCTTTTCTCGTCCTGCATGGAAATGGAGAACGCGAGGCCGCAGGAAATCACCTCGGCGGTCGCCCCGAATCCCGTGTTGGTGAGTTTTATGCGTTTCCTCACCCCGAGTTCCGCCAGCTGGTGGTCGAGCTGGTCGAAGTACGCGGGAGTGATCTCCGCGGGCGAGGCGGCGTAGGGGAGGTCGGTCAGCTCGGCCACCGCGATCTCCTCCCGCCCGGCGAACCGGTCCGCCGGGACGACCGCGGCGAGCCGCTCCGACATCACCGTCAGCTGCTCCAGCTCGGGACCGGCGACCGGGAGCCGGGCCAGCGTCAGCGCGAGGCGGCCGTCACGCACCGCCGTGACCAGGTCGGCGGTGGCGCCGGGCCAGCGCTTGATCTCGAACCGCTCCCGCACCCGCTCGGTGAGGGCGTTGACCCGTTCCCGCAGGTCCGGGTGGACGCCCTCGGGCATGCCGAGGAAGGCGGTCCTGCGCCGGGGCCGGGTCGCCTCGCTCAGCCGCCACGGGATGGAGCTGACCTGTTCCAGTACGTCCCGGGCGATCGGCAGCAGGGCCGTGCCGGCGGGGGTGAGCCGGACGTGGTGGGTGCTGCGGTCGAAGAGCCGGTGCCCGACCTCGTGCTCCAGGTCCTTGATCCGCTGGCTCAGCGGTGGCGTCGACATGTGCAGTCTGCGCGCTGCGGCGGTGAAGTTCAGTTCCTCGGCGACGGCCACGAAATAGCGCAGGTGCAGCATTTCCACGATGGTGACGTACCCGTCCTTGCCTGTCCTTACCTGGCCGTGGCCGGCCTTGTCTGGCCTTGTCCGTCCTCGCCGGTCGTACCTAGCCGAAGGGCGAGACGGCCGGGGCGGTCCAGAAGGTCACGGTCGGACCGTAGGAGCCGTCCTCCTCGTCGCTCACCTCGACGGTGATCTCCAGGTCGGGGTAGCGGGCGGACAGGACGCCCTGCCAGCACTCACCGAGAGCCAGGGCGAGTTGGGGCAGTTCCTCGCCGAGCTGGTCGTCGTCCGTCAGGGCCGTGTTGTTGAAGGTGTCCCACAACTTGACCTGGTTGGTGACCGCTTCGACGCGTTCCCGGTCGTCACCCAGCTTGGTGAACCAGTCGTCGACCGTGCTCTGGCGGAAGCGCTCCTTGAGGAACACGCCACCGCGGTACT
This sequence comes from Streptomyces sp. NPDC001668, assembly GCF_042893155.1. Classification (NCBI taxonomy): domain Bacteria; kingdom Bacillati; phylum Actinomycetota; class Actinomycetes; order Kitasatosporales; family Streptomycetaceae; genus Streptomyces; species Streptomyces sp. NPDC001668. The sequence goes on along the minus strand of NZ_JBIAUQ010000027.1, from coordinate 18,785 downwards.
CGACCGTCTCGGGGCAGAACAGCCAGGCCGCGGCCAGGACGAAGCGCAGGCCGCCCTCGAAGTCGAGGTAGTTGGCCGGGGCGAGTCCCTCGTCCTTCCAGTCCGTGCGCCACCGGGTGAAGAAGGCCGGCAGCTTCCGCTCGGACCACGACGGCTTGCTGCTGGTCACGGGATCTCCCAGGGGAACGCGGCGCGTACTTCGTTCGAGGGGCGCACGAAGACCTGACCGGTCTTCGGGTTGGTGTTGCGCTCGTACTCTACGACGTGCGGGGTCTCCACCCCGCCGTGCGGACGGCCCTCCAGGTCCACCCGCTTCACCGCACGGCCTTCGGAGTCGTACGTCGTGTAGTTGGTGACCTTTCCGGTCTGCGGGTCGGTCTTGTAGAGGGTGCCGTCCTTCGGGCCGTTCTCCACCGGCAGGTTGTTTCCCCCGCGGCCGCCGGTGCGAAAGGGAATTTGCTTGTGGGAGACCTCTGATTTGCCTTTCAGTCCCACCAGAAGGACCAGACGCGTTGGCCCAGTACCGCGTGTTCGGCGTAGGCGCGAAGGGTGTCGTGATCGCCCTGGGTGATGTTGTCCGGGCAGAGCGCGAAGTGCTCGGCCGCGACGGCTTCCGCCTCCTCCCTCGTCGTGGGCGGGGCGGCGACGGAGACGGTCAACTGGTCGAAGCCGAGCGCGATGACACGTATGCCGAAGCGGTCCTCCCAGTCGCGGAGGATCGAGCAGATACGGGCCGTGTCGTTCTCGTAGTTCACCGGCCCCGTCCAGCCGATCGCCGCCGGGATGTCCGCGCTGCGGCGGGCCGGGACCAACGCGAGACGCGGCTCCTTGAACCACGATCCCTCGTCGAGGAGTGCGTCGGCGGTCTCGGCGGCACGGGTGTCGGGGTCGGCCGGGAGGGACTCCGGGGCCGGGGCCGGCCCGGGCCAGGTCTCGTCGTACGGGGCGATCGTCTCGTCGAGGTCGTCGGGCTCCTCGACCGCGTACGCCCAGTACTCCGCCAGCAGCTCCTCCGGGTCGTGGTCCCCGGGGTACGACATCTCCCCGGGCATCAACTCCCACTCCTCCGGCCCGCCTTGCACACCGCCGACGTCTATCAGCACCGGCAGCAGACCGGTCCGCGCGGCCGGGGTGCCCAGGGCGGTCCAGACCCCGGAGGACGCGGCGTACTCGGCATGCCACAGCAGCGGTTCGTGCCAGGGCCCCTCGTCGGTCGCGTCGATCAGTCTCCCCAGGGGGAGTCCAAGGCCGAGGGAACGCCCACTCGGGTCTGCCGCGAGGGTGGGCAGCGGGTTGGGAAGAGTCGCCATGTCAGTGACTGTAGGGGGCGCCACTGACAATGGCCGACGGTGTCACTTGAGGGCGGTGGTGAAGGCGGTCCAGGTGGCGGGGGTGACCTGGAGGGTGGGGGCGGTGTCTTCGGGGTTCTTGGAGTCGCGGATGTGGATGGTGTGGGGGCAGGTGGCTACCTCGACACACTGGCCGCCCTCGCTGCCGCTGTACGTCGACTTGCGCCAGGCGATGGCGACTTCAAGGCACTGGCCGCCCTCATCGCCGCTGTAGGTCGACTTGAACCACTGAAGTGCTTCGGCGCTCATTGCTCTCCTAGCAGGCGGTCGAGCAGATCCCTGGAGTCCTGTGTGGTCAGGGCCTGAGTCCGCAGCATCGCATATTTGCGCGCCAGCCTGGACACCTCATCCGCGTCGGAAACCCACTGGCTGCCGCGCTGTGACTCGGTGTACGCGAGGTGCTGGTGGTCCGGTGTTTCGAGGAGGGTGAAGGGGCCGTTCAGGCCCGCGTTGTACGGACTGCTCAGTGGGAGGAACTGGAGTGACACGCAAGGGAGTTCAGTCAGCGCTCGCAAATGCCGCAGCTGCTCCCTCCAAACGTCCTGCCCACTGATCCTCATGTGCAGCACCGGCTCCCACACGATGAAGCTCAGCGTCGGCGGATTCCTGCGGTGCAGGATCTCCTGACGCTCCAGGCGGGCCGCCGTCCGCGTCTCGATCTCGTCCTCGTCGTACGCGGGAACGCGGTTGCGGAGTACGGCCCGGACGTACTGGTCGGTCTGAAGGAGGCCGGGCAGAACCGCGTTGTCGTACCAGGACAGGGAGATGGCCTCCCGCTCATGCTCCATGTACAGCTCGGCCCACATCGGGAACTGGTCGATGTCCGGCAGGTTCGCCACCCCCGCCGCCAACATCCCCTTGGTCTCCAGGACTTCGTCCAGCAGCGCGGCCAGGTCCGGCTTCAGGGCCCGTCTGCCCTGTTCGATCGACGCGATGGTCTCCTCGTCGACGCGGACGAGGCCGGCGAGGGCGGTCTGGGTGTGGCCCGCGGCGCGGCGGGCCGTGCCCAGCTGTTTGCCCAGCATCTTCATGGACGTGAGGTTCTTCGGCCGCGGCGGCTTCCTGGCGCTCATGCAGGTCTCCATCCCCCTCGGGACACGTACGTCACCGGGTGCGAGCCCGTACAAAAAATCTGTACGGGTTCACCGAGTGATCAACGGTAGTCACTCTCCGCAACTCTCGTCCCGTGAACGAGACGACCCGACTACCGCTCCTGCGCGAGAGGTTCTTCCGCCGTGACCGCCGATCCGCGCAGGCCGCCCGCCGTTTCACGGCCGAGGCCCTGGCCGGCTGGGCCCTCGCGGAGACCTCGCGGGCGGACGACGTACTGCTCTGCGTGAGCGAACTGGTGACCAACGCGCTGCTGCACGGCGTACCGCCCGGACGCCAGTTGCGGCTGTTCCTGCGGTACGACGGGCGCGCCCTGGTCGTGGAGGTGCACGACAGCGGGCCCGGTGTGCCCCACGTCGTGTACGACGGGGACGAGGGCGGGCGGGGCTTGTTGCTGGTCGCCGCGCTGAGCGACAAATGGGGGGTGCGGGAGCGGGAGTTGGGCAAGACTGTGTGGTGCGAGTTCATGGTGGGTGACACGGGAGAGGGGCCGGACGACGATGCAGGTGTCCGAAGCCCGGCGCGCCGTGGCCGCGGCCCTGTCGATCGCCTCTTCCCTCGGCCTGACCGCCGATGACGCGATCGTTCTCAACGACTCGAACAAGCTCACTCTGCGGCTGGGGCCCTGTGACGTCGTGGCCCGGGTGGCGCCTGTGGCGCAGCAGGTCTCGCAGTTCGAGGTGGACCTCGCTCTGCGGCTCGCCGCGGCGGGGTGTCCGGTGGCCGTCCCGGACCGCCGGGTCGAGCCGGGCGTCCATGAGCGGGACGGCTTCGTGGTCACGTTCTGGACCTACCACGAACCCGTGACCCCTCAGGAGCCCGAACCGGCCGACTACGCCCACGCGCTCGCCCGGCTGCACGCGGGCATGCGCACGCTCGACGTGCCGACGCCGCACTTCACGGACCGGATCGCGTACGCACGGGAACTGCTGGCGGACCGCGACCGCACTCCCGAACTCGGCGAGGCGGACCGGGAACTGCTCGCCGGCACGCTGCGCAGGATGACGCGGGTGATCGCCGAACGCGGCGGCCCCGAGCAGTTGCTGCACGGCGAGCCCCACCCCGGCAACCTCCTGGCCGCCGGGGAGGGGCCGCTGTTCATCGACTTCGAGACGTGTGTCCGCGGGCCCGTCGAGTTCGACCTCGCCCACGCGCCCGAGGAAGTCGCCGCGCACTACCCAGGTGTCGATCAGGACCTGCTGCGCGCGTGCCGGCTCCTCGTACTGGCGATCATCACGACCTGGCGCTGGCAACGCGGCGACCAACTCCCGGACGGGCGACGGCTGGCCGCGGAGTGGCTCGGCCGGATCAGAGCTTCTCAGGCGTCCTGATCCCCAGCAGGGCCATGCCCTGGTGCAGGGTGCGGGCCGTGAGGTCGCACAGGAACAGGCGGTTCTCGACGTGGGCCGGGGTGTCGGCCTTCAGGACCGGGCACTTGTCGTAGAACGACGTGTACAGGGAGGCCAGCTGGTAGAGGAACGCCGCCAGCTTGTGGGGGGCGTACTCCGCTGCCGCCTCGAAGACCGTGTCGCCGAACGCGTCCAGGTGCAGGCCCAACGCCCGCTCCGCCTCGGCCAGTTCGAGCTCCGGGTGGGCGGTCGGCCGTACCCCTCCCGCCTTGCGCAGGATCGACTGGATACGGGCGTACGCGTACTGGAGGTACACGGACGTGTCGCCGTTGAGCGAGACCATCTGGTCCAGGTCGAACTTGTAGTCGCGGCTGGGGGACGTGGACAGGTCGGCGTACTTCACCGCGCCGATGCCGACCTGCGTGGCCCGCTCCTGGATCTCGTCCTCGGTGAGGTCCAGCGCCTTCTCCCGTACGACCTCCGCCGCCCGCTGCACCGCCTCGTCCAGCAGGTCCTCCAGCTTGACCGTCTCGCCCTCACGCGTCTTGAACGGCTTGCCGTCCGCGCCGAGCACCGTGCCGTAGCCCATGTTGTGGGCGGTGACCTCGTCGGTCAGCCAGCCGGCCCGGCGAGCGGTCTCGAAGACCATCTTGAAGTGGAGCGACTGGCGTACGTCCACGACGTACAGCAGGGTCGTCGCGTGCAGGTCGGTGACCCGGTTCCGGATCGCCGTCAGGTCGGAGGCCGCGTAGCCGAAGCCGCCGTCGGCCTTCTGCACGATCAGCGGGACCGGCTGGTCGTCCTTGCCGCGGATCTCGTCGAAGAAGACGACCAGCGCGCCCTCGGAGCGGACCGCCACCCCCATCTCCTCCAGGAGCCGGGCGGTCTCGGGCATGCCGTCGTTGTACGCGGACTCGCCGACGATCTCCTCGTCGCGGATCTCCATGTCCAGCTTCTCGAAGACGGAGTAGAAGTAGACCTTCGACTCGTCCACGAACTGCTGCCAGAGTTCGAGGGTCTCCTTGTCACCGGACTGGAGGGCGACGACCCTCTTCCGGGCCCGCTCCTTGAACTCCTCGTCCGAGTCGAAGACCGCGCGGGACGCCTTGTACACCCGGTTCAGGTTCGACATGGCCTGCTCGCCGTCGACCTGGCCCGCGGGGGCCAGCTCGCCGGGGTTCTCGACCAGGTACTGGATCAGCATGCCGAACTGGGTGCCCCAGTCGCCGATGTGGTGCCGCCCGATCGTCTTCTCACCGGTGAAGTCGAGCATCGCGCGCAGCGCGTCGCCGATCACCGCGGAACGCAGGTGGCCGACGTGCATCTCCTTCGCCACGTTCGGCTGGGCGTAGTCGACGACCGTGATGCCGGGCCGCTCCGCGAGGGGGACGCCCAACCGGTCGGTGTCGGCGTACCGGGCCGCGAGGTTCTCGGTGATCGCCCGGTCCGTCAGGGTGATGTTCAGGAAGCCGGGCCCGGAGACCTCGACCTCCTTGATCGCCCCGCCGGTGGTGATCCCGGCGACGACCTGCGTCGCCAGCTCCCTCGGGTTCGCCTTGGCCTTCTTCGCGAGCGCCAGGATGCCGTTCGCCTGGAAGTCGGCCCGGTCACTGCGTCGCAGCAGGGGGTCCGCGGAGGTCTCCGGCAGTGCTGCGGAGATCGCGGAGGTGAGCTGCTGGTTGACGGCGTCGCTGAGGGACGTGACCGGGGCCATAGGAGTGGGTGCCGTTCTCCTCGTGGGATCAGATAGACCCCGTCAGTATCCCATGGGGGGTAAAGCGGTTTTCGCGCGCGCATTGCGGTCTGTGACAATGGAGCGTCACCCGTTCAGAAAGAAGGACGTGCCGATCGTGGGTCAGAGCACCGAGACCACCGACTGGGTCTCCCGTTTCGCGGATGAGGTCATCGAGGAGTCGGAGCGTCGGGCCCCGGGCAAACCGGTCGTCGTCGCGTCCGGTCTTTCCCCCTCCGGACCCATCCACCTCGGGAACCTGCGCGAGGTCATGACCCCGCACCTCGTCGCCGACGAGATCCGGCGCCGGGGCCACCGGGTACGGCACCTGATCTCCTGGGACGACTACGACCGCTACCGCAAGGTGCCGGCCGGTGTCCCGGGCGTCGACGAGTCGTGGGCCGAGCACATCGGCAAGCCGCTGACCTCGGTGCCCGCGCCCCAGGGGTCCGCCTTCCCGAACTGGGCCGAGCACTTCAAGGCCGCCATGATCGACGCGCTCGCCGAGCTCGGCGTCGAGTTCGACGGGATCAGCCAGACCGCGCAGTACACCTCGGGCGTCTACCGCGACCAGATCCTGCACGCGATGGCACACCGCGCGGACATCGACGCGATCCTCGACCAGTACCGCACCAAGAAGGCCCCGGCCGCCGCGAAGAAGCAGCAGCAGAAGCCGCTCGACGAGGCCGAGGTCGAGGCCGCCGAGGGGTCCGGCGCCGCCGCCGAGGACGACGGCTCCTCCGGCTCCGCCGGGTACTTCCCGTACAAGCCCTACTGCGGCAACTGCGAGAAGGACCTCACCACCGTCACCTCCTACGACGACGCCACCACCGAGCTGTCGTACACCTGCAACGCCTGCGGGTTCTCCGAGACGGTCCGGCTGAACGAGTTCAACCGCGGCAAGCTCGTCTGGAAGGTCGACTGGCCGATGCGCTGGGCCTACGAGGGCGTCGTCTTCGAGCCCAGCGGTGTCGACCACTCGTCCCCGGGGTCGAGCTTCCAGGTCGGCGGGCAGATCGTCGGGATCTTCGGCGGGAAGCAGCCGATCGGGCCGATGTACGCCTTTGTCGGCATCTCCGGCATGGCGAAGATGTCCTCGTCGAAGGGCGGGGTGCCCACGCCGGGCGACGCCCTGAAGATCATGGAGCCGCAGCTCCTGCGCTGGCTCTACGCCCGCCGCAGGCCCAACCAGTCCTTCAAGATCGCCTTCGACCAGGAGATCCAGCGGCTCTACGACGAGTGGGACAAGCTGGACGCCAAGGTCGCCGACGGCACCGCGCTCCCGGCGGACGTCGCCGCGCACTCCCGCGCGGTGGGCACGGCCGGCGGGGAGCTGCCCCGGACGGCGCGCGTGCTGCCGTACCGGACCCTCGCCTCCGTCGCCGACATCACCGCCGGGCACGAGGACCAGGCGCTGCGGATCCTCAGCGAGCTGGACCCCGACAACCCGCTGTCGACGCTGGACGAGGCCCGGCCCCGGTACGACAAGGCCGAGGCCTGGATCAACACACAGGTGCCCGCCGACCAGCGGACCATCGTGCGCGACGAGCCCGACGCCGAGCTGCTGAAGTCCCTCGACGAGGCGTCCCAGCAGTCGCTGCGGCTGCTGCTCGACGGTCTCGCCGAGCACTGGTCGCTCGACGGGCTCACCCACCTCGTGTACGGCGTGCCCAAGGTGCAGGCCGGGTTCTCCGCGGACGCCACGCCCAAGGAGCTGCCCGCCGAGATCAAGACGGCCCAGCGGTCGTTCTTCGCCCTGCTGTACCAGCTGCTGGTCTCCCGGGACACCGGGCCCCGGCTGCCCACGCTGCTGCTGGCGGTGGGGCAGGAGCGGGTCCGGGCACTGCTCGGGGAGTAACAGGCGGCACGGAAGAGGGGCCCTCCGGTGTGGAGGGCCCCTTCTCATGTCCGGGTGGCTCAGGCGATGTGGTCTTCCTGGAGTTCCGCCGTGTGGCGGTTGGTGAAGCGGTTGACCATGCGCTCGGCGTCGCGCTGGGAGAGCACGACGCCGTACGTCGCCTCCACGTCGCCCCTGAGCTGGCCGGGGGAGGGGTAGCTGCCGTCTATCGACTTCTTGAAGACCTGGTAGAAGTCGTCCTCGGTCGGTTCCGGAGCGCCGCCGCCCTCACCGAGCTCACGGGTGCGGCCGTTGCTCACCGGGATGGGAAAGCTGCCGGTCTCCTCCATCGAGGGTTCCCGGTCAGGCTCCTCGTACTGGATCTGCTGGAGCTCGTACTGCTCGGCTTCCAACTGCTCCTCGTACCAGCGGTTGTACTGCTCCGCGGGGTCGTAGTCCGGGTTGTAGCCGCCCTGGTACTCGACCTGCTTGGGGGTCTCGAACCACGGGCTCAGGTCGGGGTCGGGTTCCGGCTCGGGCTGGGGGGCGGCCTGCGGCGGGACGGGAGCCGCCACAGCGGGACGACTGTCCGCGGCCACGGCACGGGCGGCCGCGGGGAGTTCGGCGGGCTCCGGAGCCGGAGGCAGCAGCACCGGCTCGATGCCCGCCGCGGCCAGGCCCGCCGGGGCCGTCTCCGCCAGGGGGACGCCGTAGCGGGCCAGGCGCAGCGGCATCAGGGACTCCACCGGGGCCTTCCTGCGCCAGGCCCGGCCGAAGCGGGAGTGGAGACGGGCCTGATAGACCAGACGGTCCTGTTCGAGCTTGATGACCTGCTCGTAGGAGCGCAGCTCCCACAGCTTCATCCGGCGCCACAGCAGGAACGTCGGGATCGGGGAGAGCAGCCAGCGGGTGAGCCGGACGCCCTCCATGTGCTTGTCCGCCGTGATGTCCGCGATACGGCCGATCGCGTGCCGGGCCGCTTCCACCGACACCACGAACAGGACCGGGATCACCGCGTGCATGCCCACGCCCAGCGGGTCCGGCCAGGCCGCCGCGCCGTTGAAGGCGATCGTGGCGACCGTCAGGAGCCACGCCGTCTGCCGCAGCAGCGGGAACGGGATCCGGATCCACGTCAGGAGCAGGTCGAGGGCGAGCAGGACACAGATACCCGCGTCGATGCCGATCGGGAGGACGTAACTGAAGTTCCCGAAGCCCTTTTGGAGGGCGAGTTCACGGACGGCCGCGTACGACCCCGCGAAGCCGATGCCGGCGATGATCACGGCGCCGAACACGACCACGCCTATGAGCACGCGGTGCATTCGAGTCAGCTGCATGGGCGCGGCCACCCGTACTCCCCTCCCTGTGCGTGTTGTTGCGCGCAACAGAGTGGCACATATGTGCTGCGCACGGATGGCCGGTACTGGCCGTCAGTACTTCTTCAGCTCGTCTTCGCGGCCGACTTGGACGGAGATGCCGACTTCGACGCGGACTTCGCGGGGGACTTCGACGCCGAAGGGGACGCCGACTTCGAGGGAGCCTTGGAACCCGACGCGGACTCCGACGGGGCCGGGCTCGCCCCACCCTCGCCGTTCGCCGCCGACACCGACGTCACCGCCTCCTTGGCGGCCTGCTCCGCGAGCTCGGTGAGCGAGTCGGCGCTCGGCGCCTTGTCACCGGCCAGCCCCGCGCCGTTGTAGTCGACCGTCACCACGACGTTCTCCACACGCGCGACGACCGTCTGCTGCTTGAAGGCGCCTTCCTTCTTCTTCAGGTCGTACCGCACCAGCGTCGCCGCGTCACCCGTACCGGAGACCGGCTGCGACTTGCTGTTCTTCGCACCGGCCACCGACTGGGCGTCCTGGATCTGCTGCTCGTAGTACTTCTGCGCCTGCGCCTCACCCGTACCGCGCGAGGTGTCCGACTCGAAACGCAGCAACGACACGTTCAGCCAGCGGAACTGGGAGCCCTTCACACCGTTGTTGTCGAGGCTGCTCCAGGAGCAACTGCCGCGCGTCCCCGCCTCCGACGTGCCCTTCTTGCCGGACTTCGGCGCCTCCGGGACCAGTGACTTCAGGGTCTTCGAGGACAGCACCCCGCACGACTCGGGAAGCGACTTGTACGCCGCCGCCTGCACCGTGGGCGCCGCGCTCGCCGAGGCGGACACCGTGGCACCGCCGTCCGCGCCCTGGGCGGCGCTGTCGGAGCCACCGCTGCCACTGCCACTGCCGGAGTCGGAGGAGCAGCCGGCGGCGATCAGCATCACCGGGACTGCTGCCGCGCAGACAAGGATGCGGTGAAGACGCTTCGCCGGCTGGGCACCCTGGTCACGCTCTGCTCGTCGCTGCATGGTTCCTTCACTCATGACGCTTGTGGTTCCTGCCGTCGGATCGGGTCCGAGGGGCCACGGTACGCGGTGAGGATGGAGTGCGGTCCAGCTTCGAATCCTTTGTGCGCACGGGTGAGGGCCGTGTGGAGAGCGCTCAGCCGGACAGCGACCCGGCCAGCTGAGAGGCCAGTTTCCGGGCGTTGTCCTGCATTTCCTTGCTGTCCGGGGTGACGCCGATCGTCGTCGGCTGCTCCTCGTACTCGATGGTCACGATCACGTTGGACGTGCGGAACGCCACAGTCACCTTGCGCTGCTGGGCCGTGGAACCGGAGTTGCCCAACACGTCGTCCAGGAACGCCTCGTCGCCCAGATCGTCCAGCAGACGCGGCTGCAGATCGGACGGCGTCGCGGAGGCCGAACCGCTCGGACTCGCGGAACCGCTCGGGGTGGCTGTGGGGGAGGCCGTGGGGGAAGCGGTGCCCGTCTCCGCCACGTCCGAGGTGGCACTGGACGTCGCCGCCGGCAGATCCGCCTTCTCCTCGGTCTGCGCGAAGAGCTGCTGCGCCTGGCTGTCGTCGCTGACCGCGTTGTCGTACGACACCACGCGCTCGAAGTCGACCGACAGGTACTCGGTGGCGTCCGTGGCCTCCACCTTCCAGCGGCAGCCGACCTTGCGGTCGGTGTCGAAGGTCGACGTCGCCTCGCCCTCGTAGGCCTGGGCACGCTGGTCCGCGTCGGCGATCTGCTGGATGCCGGGCAGGAGCACGTCGAGGGTGCTCTGACTCACCACACCGCACGCCTCGGGCAGGGTGCGGTACTTGCCGGGCTGGGCGACGACGGAGGCGGTGCCGGCGTCGTCGGGGTTCGCGTCGTCCGTCGTGCCGTCGGTGCCGGAGCTGCCGGTGCAGCCGGCGAGCAGCGCCGCGAGGAGGGCGGCGACGCCGGGTACGTAGGCCTTCCGCTGCACGGTGGGGCTCCTCTCGGAATGACTCCGGCTCGTGGGGGATCTCGGTGTCGATCCCAGTGTCCCCGCAGGTTATTCGCTTGCCGCACGGGGGTGATCCCTGGAGACAATGTGTATCGCACGCACTGCCGTGAACGCCGGTCCGTCATCCCATACGTCGACCTTGGCACCGGTTTTGCGATTTAAGACTTCTGTTGGTTTTCCGGGGGAATGAGGACGATATGTCGTACGTGGAGATGCCGGGCGCGAAGGTCCCGATCCGCATGTGGACCGACCCGGCGACGGTGGAGGACGTGGCGCTCCAGCAGCTGCGTAACGTGGCCACCCTGCCGTGGATCAAGGGCCTCGCCGTCATGCCGGACGTCCACTACGGCAAAGGGGCGACGGTCGGGTCCGTGATCGCCATGCAGGGTGCGGTGTGCCCGGCGGCGGTGGGGGTGGACATCGGCTGCGGGATGTCGGCGGTGAAGACGTCTCTCACGGCGAACGACCTGCCGGGGGACCTGTCCCGGCTGCGGTCGAAGATCGAGCAGGCGATTCCGGTGGGGCGGGGGATGCATGACAGTCCTGTGGATCCGGGGCGGCTGCACGGGTTCGGGACGGCGGGGTGGGACGGCTTCTGGGGGCGGTTCGACGGGATCGCCGATGCGGTCAAATTCCGTCAGGAACGTGCTGAGAAGCAGATGGGAACGCTCGGATCCGGAAATCACTTTGTCGAGGTCTGCACGGACACGACCGGTTCTGTCTGGCTGATGCTCCACTCCGGTTCCCGGAACATCGGCAAGGAACTGGCTGAGCATCACATCGGCGTGGCTCAGAAGCTCCCGCACAACCAGGGGCTGGTCGACCGCGACCTGGCCGTCTTCATCGCGCAGACCCCGCAGATGGAGGCGTACCGCCACGACCTGTTCTGGGCGCAGGAGTACGCCAAGTACAACCGCACGATCATGATGGCGCTCCTCAAGGACGTGGTCCGCAAGGAGTTCAAGAAGGCGAAGCCGACCTTCGAGCCGGAGATCAGCGCACACCACAACTACGTCGCCGAGGAGCGTTACGACGGGATGGACCTGCTCGTGACCCGCAAGGGCGCGATCCGGGCCGGTTCCGGCGAGTACGGCATCATCCCGGGCTCCATGGGGACGGGGTCGTACATCGTGAAGGGTCTCGGCAACGAGAAGGCCTTCAACTCGGCCTCCCACGGCGCGGGTCGGCGCATGAGCCGGAACGCTGCCAAGAGGCGGTTCACGACGCGTGACCTGGAGGAGCAGACGCGGGGCGTGGAGTGCCGTAAGGACTCCGGCGTCGTGGACGAGATCCCGGGCGCCTACAAGTCGATCGACCAGGTCATCGACCAGCAGCGGGACCTGGTGGAGGTCGTGGCGAAGCTGAAGCAGGTCGTGTGCGTGAAGGGGTGACCCGCGCTCACTTCGGAGCGTGGGTCACCGCGTAGATCATGACGAACGCCACGATGTGGATGCCGAAGAGGAAGTAGGCGAGCCACCACCACATCTGGCGTTCGTCGTGGGGGTCTTTCTTGTCCTTCTCGTTCCCGCTCACAGGTCTCTGTGGACCTTCGTGTTGGACGCCTGGGCGCGGGGGCGCAGGACCAGGAGGTCGACGTTGACGTGGCTGGGGCGGGTGATCGCCCAGGTGATGGTGTCGGCGACGTCGTCGGCGGTGAGGGGCTCGGCGACGCCCTGGTAGACCTTCTCCGCCTTCTCCCGGTCGCCGCCGAAGCGGGTCAGGGCGAACTCGTCGGTCTTGACCATGCCGGGCGCGATCTCGATGACGCGGACAGGGCGGCCGACGATCTCCAGGCGCAGGGTCTCCGCGAGGACGTGGGCGCCGTGCTTGGCGGCGACGTAGCCCGCGCCGCCCTCGTAGGTGCCGTGACCGGCGGTCGAGGAGACGACGACGACCGTGCCGTCGCCGCTCGCGTCGAGCTTGGGGAGCAGGGCCTGGGTGAGGTTCAGGGTGCCGATGACGTTGGTCTCGTACATCGAGCGCCAGTCGGCGGGGTCGCCGGTGGCGACCGGGTCGGCGCCGAGGGCTCCGCCGGCGTTGTTGACGAGGACGCCGACCGTCTTGAAGGCGGTGGCGAACTCGTCGACGGCCTCGCGGTCCGTGACGTCCAGCTGGTAGGCGGTGGCCTGGTGGCCCGCCGCGTTGATCTCCTCCGCGAGCGCCTCGATGCGGTCCTTGCGGCGGGCGGTCAGGACGACCCGGTAGCCGGCCGCGGCGAGCTGCCGTGCGGTCGCCGCGCCGATTCCGCTGCTCGCGCCGGTGACGATCGCGATCCGGGAGGCGGGGGACGGGGCGGCGGATGCCATGGCTGCTCCTCGAGCGGGCGTGGGTACGGGCTCCCGCCAGGATAGGTCGGCCGCGGGCCGGGGCTTCGGGCGGTCCGGATCGCGGGCCGGTGAGACGATGAGGTGGGTGATCCCCTGAGATATGGAGGTGGATCATGGGAGAAGCGCGTGAGGTCATGGACCGGCTCACCGATGCGGTCACGCATCCGGATCTGCAGGTCATCGCCGAGCTGTACGCGCAGGACGCGGTCGCGGTCACCCCTGACGAGGGGGAGATCCACGGGCGCGACAACATCGTCGCCTACTGGCGGCAGATGACGGAGATGGTGCCGGACGGCAGGTTCGAGACGCTGCACGCCTACGAGGCCGGGGACACGGCCATCGACGAGGGCGTCTTCAGCGGACGCAACACCGGGCCGATCCAGCTGCCCACCGGGGAGACGCTTCCGGCGACGCAGAAGGAGGTCAGGATCCGCGGCGTGGACATCGCCACGGTGAAGGACGGCCGGATCACCGACTACCGGCTCTACTTCGACGAGATGGAGTTCCTCGGGCAGCTGGGGCTGCTGCCCGACGAGACGGCCTGAGTACGGCCGCTCACTCGCCCCGCGGGGCGTACATGATCACCGCCATGCCCGCGAGGCAGATCAGCGCGCCCGTGATGTCCCAGCGGTCGGGGCGGTAGCCGTCCGCCGCCATGCCCCACAGGATCGAGCCGGCCACGAAGATGCCGCCGTACGCGGCGAGGATGCGGCCGAAGTGGGCGTCGGGCTGGAAGGTGGCGACGAAACCGTAGGCGCCGAGGGCGAGGACGCCGCCCGCGGTCCACATCCAGCCGCGGTGCTCCCGTACGCCCTGCCAGACGAGCCAGGCGCCGCCGATCTCGAAGAGGGCGGCGACGACGAAGAGGGCGGCGGAACGGGCTACGAGCATGAGGGCCAGCCTCGCATACCGGTTCGCCGGTGCCCCTGTCACCTGATGGAGGGCGCCTGTCGGCTGCCGTACGTGGGATACATCCATGCGACCACGGCGGTTCGGGCGGCTGGAGCGAGGAGTGGGTGGCATGCGGGTGCTTGCGGTGTGGGGTGCGGTGGCTGCGGTGCTGGCGGGTGGGGGTACGGCGGCCGCCGCGGGCGGGCCGGAGGCGGATCTGGCGTATCACGGGGCCGCGTCCATGGCCGGGGGGCGGGTGGACGTGCGGTTCACGCCCCGCAATCACGGGCCCGCCGCCGTGCCGGACGCGACGGTACGGCTGCGCTGGTCCGAGCCGCTGGTGGAGGGGCAGGCGTTGCCGGAAGGGTGTGCGCGGTCGGCGGAGCGGGTCGTGTTGTGCCGGGTGGGGGCGCTGGCGGCGGACGCGGTGGGGGAGCGGGTCGCGATGCGGGTACGGCTGCGGGGGGTGCCGTCGGAGGTGCTGCTGGAGATCGACACGGTGTGGAGCGGGGGGACGGTGGACCGGAACGGGGAGAACGACCGGCAGCGGGTGCTGGTGCTGGACAGCGGGGACGAGTACTACTTCTGACGGCCCGTCGCGGCGTTCCTCGCGCCCCCTTGGTGGGTGTCCCGGTCCGGCGGGAATAGGGCCGGGCGGGGTCTCGTTCTCCGGGTACGCGGTTATAGTTGAACCGTAAACAACCTGGAGGGTGAGCGACCATGCAGTTCGGGATCTTCAGCGTCGGCGATGTCACGCCGGACCCGACGACCGGACGTACGCCGACCGAGCGCGAGCGGATCAAGGCCATGGTCGCCATCGCGCTGAAGGCGGAGGAGGTCGGGCTCGACGTCTTCGCGACCGGTGAGCACCACAACCCGCCGTTCGTGCCGTCGTCGCCGACCACCATGCTCGGGTACATAGCCGCGCGGACCGAGAGGCTCATCCTCTCCACCTCGACCACGCTGATCACCACCAACGACCCGGTGAAGATCGCCGAGGACTTCGCGATGCTCCAGCACCTGGCCGACGGCCGCGTCGACCTCATGATGGGCCGCGGCAACACCGGCCCGGTCTACCCCTGGTTCGGCAAGGACATCCGCGAGGGCATCAACCTCGCCATCGAGAACTACGCCCTGCTGCGCCGGCTGTGGCGCGAGGACGTCGTGAACTGGGAGGGGAAGTTCCGGACGCCGTTGCAGGGGTTCACCTCGACGCCCCGGCCGCTGGACGGGGTGGCGCCGTTCGTGTGGCACGGCTCCATCCGGTCTCCCGAGATCGCCGAGCAGGCCGCCTACTACGGTGACGGGTTCTTCCACAACAACATCTTCTGGCCGGCCGACCACACCAAGCGGATGGTCGAGCTGTACCGGCAGCGGTACGCCCACTACGGACACGGCACGCCCGAGCAGGCGATAGTCGGCCTCGGCGGCCAGGTGTTCATGCGCCGCAACTCCCAGGACGCGGTGAAGGAGTTCCGTCCCTACTTCGACGTCGCGCCGGTGTACGGGCACGGGCCCTCCCTGGAGGACTTCACCGAGCAGACCCCGCTGACCGTCGGCTCCCCGGAGCAGGTCATCGAGAAGACGCTGAAGTTCCGCGAGTACGCCGGCGACTACCAGCGCCAGCTGTTCCTGCTGGACCACGCCGGACTGCCCCTGAAGACCGTCCTGGAGCAGCTCGACCTGCTCGGCGAGGAGGTCGTCCCGGTGCTGCGCAAGGAGTTCGCGGCACGGCGCCCGGCGGACGTCCCCGAGGCCCCCACCCACGCGTCCCTGCTGGCCGCCGCACAGGACAAGGAGGTCGTCGCATGAAGCTCGTGGTCGTGTCCGCGGGACTGAGCGTCCCCTCGTCCACCCGGCTGCTGGGAGACCGGCTGGCCGCCGCGGCCGGCCGGCTGACCTCGGCCGACGTCCAGGTGGTCGAGCTGAGGGAACTCGCCGTGGAGATCGCGCAGAACTTCACCAACGGCTTCCCGGGCCGGGCGCTGGCCGCCGCGCAGGAGGCGGTGGCCGGGGCCGACGGGCTGATCGTCGTCACGCCGGTGTTCTCGGCGTCGTACAGCGGACTCTTCAAGTCCTTCTTCGACGTGCTGGAGCCGGAGGCGCTGGCCGGGAAGCCGGTGCTGATCGCCGCGACCGGCGGGACGGCCCGGCACTCCCTGGTCCTGGAGCACGCGCTGCGGCCGCTCTTCGCCTACCTGAAGGCCGTCGTCGTGCCGACCGGGGTGTACGCCGCGTCGGAGGACTGGGGCGCGGAGGGACTGGACGGGCGGATCGAGCGGGCGGCCGGGGAACTGGCCGCGCTGATGGCGGGACTGTCGGGCGTGCGCGGGCCGCGCGCCCACGAGGCGGACGCGTTGCCTGTCGTCGTGCCCTTCGAGGAGCAGCTCGCCGCGTTGCGTCCCACGGGGTGAGAGGCCAGTAAGAAGGGCCGTCGGTGAGCAGCTCATCACACGTACGAGTCGGTGGGCACGGCACACTGAGCATGTGCCCCAAAATGTGCTGCTCGCCGAAGACGACCGTGCCATCCGTC
This sequence comes from Streptomyces sp. NPDC001668, assembly GCF_042893155.1. Classification (NCBI taxonomy): domain Bacteria; kingdom Bacillati; phylum Actinomycetota; class Actinomycetes; order Kitasatosporales; family Streptomycetaceae; genus Streptomyces; species Streptomyces sp. NPDC001668. The sequence goes on along the minus strand of NZ_JBIAUQ010000027.1, from coordinate 2,343 downwards.
ACGCCCTGGAGCGCGCCCTGACCCTGGAGGGCTACCAGGTCACCGCGGTCGCCGACGGGGTCGAGGCGCTGGCGCAGGCCCACAGGACGCCGCCGGACGTGCTCGTCCTCGACGTGATGATGCCCGGGATCGACGGGCTCCAGGTCTGCCGGGTGCTGCGCGCCGAGGGCGACCGTACGCCGATCCTCATGCTGACGGCGCTCGTGGAGACCCAGGACCGGATCGCCGGCCTGGACGCGGGCGCCGACGACTACGTGGTCAAGCCGTTCGACGTCGAGGAGGTCTTCGCCCGGCTGCGGGCCCTGCTGCGGCGCACCAGCCCGGAGGGGATGGCCCCGGCGGCCGGTGCGGTGGCGAAGGCCCCCGCGCCCGAGCTGCCCGAGGGGCGCATCGAGGCGGCCGGGCTGCGCATGGACATCCAGGCGCGGCGGGCCTGGCGGGGGACGCGCGAGCTGGAGCTGACCCGCACCGAGTTCGAGCTGCTGGAACTGCTCGTGCGCAACGCGGGCATCGTGCTCGACCACTCGACCATCTACGACCGGATCTGGGGCTACGACTTCGGGCCCGGCTCCAAGAACCTCGCCGTCTACGTCGGCTATCTGCGTCGCAAGCTCGACGAACCCGGCGCGCCGCAGCTGATCCACACGGTGCGCGGCGTGGGTTACGTGCTCCGGGAGGACTGAGTGGGGCGGCTGGCTCGGCTCTGGGCCCGGCCGCGGCCCCGGCTGCTGTCCCTGCGGACCACGTTCGTGGTGTCCTTCGCCGCGGTGACGGCCGCGGTGACCGTACTGGTCGGTGTGCTGTCCTACAGCGCCGCCGCCCGTCTCGTGCGGGTGGACCAGGAGACCGTGTTCGACCAGGTCGTGCAGGATCTGCGGGACGAGGTCAGCCATCAGCGGATGACGCCGGAGGACTTCTCGTCCTCGGCGCCGGGGCACGACCTGGTCCGGCCCGCCCGTACGGACGTCCAGGTGCTGGGGCCCACCGGCGCGGTCGCCGATCCCGGGCGCCCCGCGCTGCCGGTGACCTCCGGCGACCGGCGGATCGCGGCCACGGGGGTGGCCGGGCGGATGGTGCTGCACAAGGAGGTCTCCGTCGGCAGCGACGTGTACCGGATCGCCACCGTCTCGCTGGGCGGCGGGCGGGGCGCGGTGCAGGTCGCGCAGGAGTTCAGCGACACCGAGGATCTGCTGCGGGCCCTTCAGCAGCGGACCTTCCTGCTCATGGCGGCCGTGGTGGTGGGCGCCGGGCTGTTCGGGTGGTGGCTGGCCCGGAGGATCACCCGGCGGCTGGTCATCCTCACCTCCGCCGCGGAGGACGTGGCCCGCACCCGGCGGCTCGAGATCGAGGTGCCGGTCACCGGATACGACGAGGTGGGGCGGCTGGGGCGGGCCTTCGACCGGATGCTGGGGCGGCTCGCGCAGTCCGAGGAGGACCAGCGGCGGCTGGTGCAGGACGCGGGGCACGAGCTGCGGACACCGCTCACGTCGCTTCGGACGAACATCTCGCTGCTGCGCCGGATCGACGAGCTGCCGCCCGCCACGCGCGACGAACTGGTCGCCGATCTCACGCAGGAGGCGCGGGAGTTGACCGACCTGGTCAACGAGCTCGTCGACCTCGCGGCGGGGCAGTCGGACAACGAGCCGCCGCAGCGGGTGGATCTCGCCGATGTCGCGGAGGAGGTGGCGGGGCTGGCCCGGCGGCGGACCGGGCGGGAGATCCTGGTGCACACGAGAGGGTCGACGGTGACGGACGGGCGGCCGGGGATGCTGCAGCGGGCGGTGTCCAACCTCGTGGAGAACGCGGCGAAGTTCGACCGGGACGGGACTGCTCCGATCGAGATCTCGGTGTCGGCGTTCACGGTGGCGGGGCCGGTGCGGGTGGAGGTGCTGGACCGGGGGCCGGGGATCACGGACGCCGATCTCGTGCGGGTGTTCGACCGGTTTTACCGGGCTGCGGATGCGCGGTCGTTGCCGGGGTCGGGGCTGGGGTTGTCGATCGTGCGGGAGGTGGCGTTGTCGCACGGGGGGGCGCCGTTTGCGTTTCCTCGGGAGGGGGGTGGGACGGTGATCGGGTTCACCGTGGGTGGGGATGCCTCCGGCGGTTGAGCGGTTCTTGTTCGGGTGCGGGTTGGTGGGGGCGGGCGTTGTGCGCAGTTCCCCGCGCCCCTGAATGCCTGCGGCGGCCTGGCTCGGCTTCGGTGGGGGCTTGTGTAGCGCGTTCTGTTCGGTGGGTGGGTCGGGGGCGGGGGGGGGGGGGGGGGGGGGGGGGGGGGGGGGGGGGGGGGGGGGTTTTTTTTTTTTTTTTTTGGGGCGGGGGGGGCGGCGGGGGCGCCCCCCCCCC
>NZ_JBIAUQ010000026.1:48121-90382 GCF_042893155.1 Streptomyces sp. NPDC001668 | reverse complement strand
GCCCGGTTACATTCCGAACCCGGAAGCTAAGCCTTACAGCGCCGATGGTACTGCAGGGGGGACCCTGTGGGAGAGTAGGACACCGCCGAACAATCATTCAAAGGGTTGGATCCTGAACTTCGGTTCGGGGTCCAACCCTTTTTTGTTGTGCGTCACTTGAAGTTCACGTTGCACAACCACCATCCGCAGCATGGGTACTGCTGCAATGCTCAGGGCCGCCGGCGTCGGAGTCGGTGACGAGGTCGTCGTACCGGCCTTCGGGAACGTCGAGGTCGCCGAGGCGGTGACACTCGCAGGTGCGCTCCCGGTGTTCGCGGACATACATCCGGTCAGCTACTGCCTTGACGCGTCCGCTGTCGAAGCCGCCATAACTCCGCGGACGGCGGCCGTAGTTGTCGTCCACCGATTCGGGCGTCCCGCCGACATGGCGCGGCTGCTCGCGGTCGGGCAGCGGCACGGGCTGTTGGTGCTCCAGGAGGGCGAGTCGGAGGCGCCGTACGACGAGGTCGCTCAGCGCCGGGAGCGGGCCTGCTATCTCGACGGGAAGCTGCGCGGGGTGCGTACGCCCGACGGTGGGGACGGGCACACCTATCAGCAGTACGTCGTGCGCGTCCCGGGTAATGGGCGGCCGGATCGGGACGCCTTTGCGCGGGCCTTGCGGAGCAAGGGAGTCGAGTGCCGGGTGCCGGTGAAGACGCCCGTGCACCGGTTGCCTGAATTCCGGCGTTGTGTGTCGCTTCCGGAGACCGAACGGGCCGCCGACGAGACGCTTGCCCTGCCGGTGGACGCCTCGCTGACCAAGCGGGACATGCAGCGGGTCGTGGCCGCGTGCAATGCGCTCGGGGGGCTGCTTCAGCCTGCTTTCTGAGCGAGTTGGGAGCACGGGTCTGTTCGGGGTATGATCTATTCCGTTGCCGCGAGGGAAACCTCGAAAAGTGACAGGCCCCCTTAGCTCAGTCGGCAGAGCGTCTCCATGGTAAGGAGAAGGTCAACGGTTCGATTCCGTTAGGGGGCTCCAGCCAAAAGGCCCCGCCCATTCGGGCGGGGCCTTTTTCGTGCGCTCTCTCAGTCGTTGTGCAGGCCCGGGACGCGCATCGCCAGGATCGCCATGTCGTCGGACGGGGCGTCGGAGGCGAAGCGCTCGACCGCGCGCATGATGCGGGCGGCCACCGCGCCGGCCGTCAGGCCCGTGCAGGTGGTCAGCACGTCGGCGAGGCCGTCGTCGCCCAGCATGCGGGTGCCTTCCCGGCGCTCGGTGACGCCGTCCGTGACACAGAGGAGGACGTCACCCGGGTCGAGGGTGACCGTCTGCTCGTAGAGCTCCAGATCGTCCATGACGCCCAGGAGCGGCTGGGGTTCGGCGGCCGGTTCGACGGTGCCGTCCTGGCGCAGGCGGAGCGGGAGCGGGTGGCCGGCGCAGACGACCTTCAGGCGGGCGCTGCCGTCCTCCTGCGGCCACAACTCGCCGTAGAGGAGGGTCAGGAAGCGGCTGCGGGCGCCCTCGTCGAGGATCGCGGAGTTCAGGCGCTCCAGGACCGCCGGGCCGCTGAGGCCCTCCCTGGCCAGCAGGCGCAGGGCGTGCCGGGCGAGGCCTGTCACCGCCGCCGCGTTCGGGCCCGTACCGCAGACGTCGCCGATGGCGAAGCCGTACGCGCCGTCGCTGATGGGGAAGACGTCGTAGAAGTCGCCGCCGACCTCGTTGCCCTCGCCGGCCGCGCGGTAGATGACCTCGACCTCGACACCGTCGATCTCGGGCAGCTCGGGCGGCAGGAGGCTGCGCTGGAGGGACTGGCTGATGGCGGTGCGCTCGGAGTAGAGGCGGGCGTTGTCCAGGGCGAGGGCCGCCCGGCGGGACAAGTCCTCGGCCAGTTCCAGGATTTCCTGGCGGAAGTGTTCGTCGGCGGGCTTGCCAAGGGTCAGCATGCCGATGACGCGGTTGCGCGCGACCAGCGGGAGGACGACGGTCTCGCCGCCCACCGCGGAGGCCGTGGCGAGCGTGGGGCCGATTCCGGAGGCCAGCTGGTGGGTGGGGCCGCCGCTCAGGCCGAGGCTGCGCATGGAACTGCGCAGGGCCGCCTGGTGGGCCGCCTCGCCGGGGGCCGACCAGACGCGGGCGCCGGGAGTGGGGACCGGGTCCGGGGGCTGGACCTTCGACAGCAACGACTTGATGCCGTCGATGAGTTCCTCGTCCTCGTGCAGGACGTACGACAGATAGGGATCCGAGGCCTGGTCGGCGATCGTGTAGACGGCACACCAGGTGGCCAGGGTGGGGACGGTCATCTGGGCCATCAGGGCCAGCGTCTGGTCGCGGTCCAGGGTGCCGGCGAGGAGGTCGGAGGCCTCGACGAGGAAGCTCAGTGAGCCTCGGCGCAGCTTCTCCAGTTCACCCAGACGAGCCGACTCGACCGCCAACGCGATGCGGTCGGCGGCGAACTGGAGGCGCAGGGCCTCTTCGTTCGAGTATCTGCCGGGTCCTTCCGCGGCCACGCCCAGGGAGCCGGTGAGGCGGCCCTCCACCTTCAGCGGGACCGTGACGACCGAGCGCATGCCGGTGCCGTTCAGGAGCGGTACGGCGCCCGGTACGGCCGAGAGGTCGTCGTGGACGGCGGGCATACGGGCGGAGCTGTAGCGGCCGGGGCCCGCTTCGACGGGCACGCGCGCGAACCGCTGGCGGGCGGAGGGCAGGCCGGTGGAGGCGCGGACCTCCAGTTCCGTCTCGTCGTCGGTCGCGAGGAGCAGGAAGGCGGAGTCGCCGTCGAGCATGTCGCGCGCGCGTTCGACCGTGCGTTGGAGGAGGCCGTCGAGGTCGTCCGGGGGCGGCGAGCCGATGAAGACCTCGAAGGGGTCGCTGCTCTGGCCGTCGGAGGAGGTGCCGGCGTCGGCGGCTGACATGCGCAACGGCGTCTGGAGTACGGCCCGTTCGTGGTCGCGGACCAGGAGGCAGACCGTGGAGGGCTCGCCGCCGGTGTCGCGGACGCGCAGGTGGGAGGCGTAGACCGAGGTGACCCGGCCGTTGGCGGCCCTGATGCCGTAACTGCCCTCCCAGCGCGAGAGCTGGAGCGCCTCGGCGATTCCGGTGCTGGTGCCCGGGGTGTGCGGCCAGGCCGCGAGGTCGGTGAGGGGCTTGCCGATGACCTGCTCGGCGGCGTAGCCGAAGAGTTCCTCGGCGTCCTCGTTCCACGAGGTGATGGCGCAGGTGCGGTCGATCTGTACGACGGCGACGCGGACGCGGCCGTCGGCCAGCGGGAGGAGGTCCGCGGGCAGGGACGGTCCTGCGGTGCGGGTGCCCACCCGGCGTTCGGGGAGGTCGAGCTGGAACCAGACCTGCTTCTGGGTGGGGGTGTACTCGACGCCCCAGCGGCCGGCGAGCGCGGCGCACAGCTGGAGGCCCCGGCCGCCCTCGCGGTCGAGGTTGCCCATGTTGACGGCCTGGCCCTGGAGGGGGATCTCCCGCTCGGGGTAGCGGTCGGCCACCTCGATCCGTACGCCGTCGTCGCTGCGCAGGCACAGGACGTCCGCGGAGGTGCCCGCGTGCACGACGGCGTTGGTGACGAGCTCGCTGGTGAGCACCACCGCGTCGTCGACGATGTCGGCGAAGCCCCAGCCCTGGAGGGTGTCGCGGACGAAGGAGCGGGCCGTCGCCACCGATCGTCCGACGGGCTCGAAGCTGGCGGCCGCGCGCGCGGTGATCACAGAACTCCTCGAGCCGTTGTCGACGTGCAGGGCTGCCTGGCCGACCGGCTCGTGCCGCTGCTGCGGCAGACCGCCCGTCGGCCGGGGATCCGGGTTCTGTCCCCCGGGGATCAGTCCGGTGGTCATGTGTGCGGCCGCCCTCCGATGCCCGCTCGTGCTCGTGCCACCGCCCAGGCCGGACGGACCGGCTCGGCTGGACAGCCGCATGCAAGGTTACTTACCTTCGACGGCCATGCGGATGCCGGTCTGCAGTGTTTCCGTCCGGAGGGTGTGCGGACGATGTGCGAAGCTGCCGAACTGTTATGGCCGGGTTCAACCAGGGTGAAACACTGGGCAAGCTCCTGAAGAAGGTTCGGGCAGGCCGAGTGGCTTGAGCGCAGGGCGGGCAGCAGCCCGTGGTGCGGCTTTGCACGCCTGGTTGAAATATCGCTGTAGTAAGCAGGAGTACGCGGCAGCAACCGGCATGCCGCGCCGTACCACCCGAGCACAACAGTAACGGTCGACCCCTGCGGGAGGGACACAGTGGAGTCTGGCGCAGCGACGCGGGGCACTAGGACGCGCGCGAAGGGCGGACAGTCCCCGAGCGGCCAGCGCAAGCCGCGGGGCGGGACCACCGCGGTGGACACGGCTGCCCTGGACCGGCTGCTGGCCGCGCTGGTCTCGATGCGTGACGGGAACTTCCGCAGGCGGCTCACGGTGTCCGGCGACGGCGTGATGTCGGAGATCGCGGCGGTCTTCAACGAGGTGGCCGACCGCAATCTGCATCTCACGGGTGAGCTGTCGCGGGTGCGGCGCATGGTGGGCCGCGAGGGCAAGCTCACGGAACGGCTGGAAACAGGCGCCTGTGAGGGCTCCTGGGCATCCGCCATCGACGCCTCCAACGCGCTCGTGGACGATCTCGTACGGCCCGTCTCCGAGGTCGGCCGGGTGCTGTCCGCGGTCGCGGAGGGCGATCTGTCGCCCCGGATGGAGCTCAGGACGCAGGCGCCGGACGGGACGGGGCATCCGCTGCGCGGGGAGTTCCTGAAGGTCGGGCGGACTGTGAACAACCTTGTCGATCAGTTGTCGACCTTCACCGACGAGGTCACACGCGTGGCCAGTGAGGTCGGCACCGAGGGCAAGCTCGGCGGACAGGCACGCGTGCGGGGCATGTCGGGTTCCTGGAAGGACCTGACCGAGTCCGTCAACACGATGGCGTACCGGCTGACGGCCCAGGTGCGCGACATCGCGCTGGTGACCACGGCGGTCGCCAAGGGCGACCTGTCCCGCAAGGTCACGGTCCACGTGGCCGGCGAGATGCTGGAGCTGAAGAACACCGTCAACACGATGGTGGACCAGCTCTCGTCCTTCTCCTCCGAGGTGACCCGCGTCGCGCGCGAGGTGGGCGTCGAGGGCGAGCTCGGCGGCCAGGCGCAGGTGCCGGGTGTGGCCGGGGTGTGGAAGGACCTCACCGATTCGGTGAACCTCATGGCCGGCAACCTGACGGCCCAGGTGCGCGGGATCGCCCAGGTGACCACGGCGGTCGCCAGCGGTGACCTGTCGCAGAAGGTGACGGTCTCCGCACGTGGTGAGGTCGCGCAGCTCGCCGACACGATCAACCAGATGACCGAGACGCTGCGGATCTTCGCGGACGAGGTCACGCGTGTGGCCAACGAGGTCGGCGGTGAGGGGCAGCTCGGCGGGCAGGCGAACGTGCCGGGTGCGGCGGGGACGTGGAAGGACCTCACCGACTCGGTGAACACGGTCTTCCGGAACATCACCATCCAGGTGCGGGACATCGCGGCCGTGACCACGGCCGTGGCCAACGGTGATCTGTCGCAGAAGGTCACCGTCGACGTGTCCGGCGAGATGCTGGAGCTGAAGAACACCGTCAACGGGATGGTGGACCAGCTCTCCGCGTTCGGTGCCGAGGTCACGCGCGTGGCGCGCGAGATCGGTGTCGAGGGTGAGCTGGGCGGACAGGCGCAGGTGCCGGGGGCGGCCGGTACCTGGAAGGACCTGACCGACTCCGTCAACACGGCGTTCCGGAATCTCACCGGACAGGTGAGGAACATCGCCCAGGTGACGACGGCGGTGGCCAACGGCGACCTGTCGCAGAAGGTCACCGTGGACGTCTCCGGCGAGATGCTCCAGCTGAAGAACACCGTGAACACGATGGTGGACCAGCTGTCCGCCTTCGCCGACCAGGTGACGCGGATGGCCCGGGACGTGGGCACCGAGGGCCGCCTGGGCGGTCAGGCCGTCGTACCGGGGGTCTCCGGGACCTGGAAGGAGCTCACCGACTCCGTCAACTTCATGGGTGGCAACCTCACCTCCCAGGTGCGCCAGATCGCCCAGGTGACGACCGCGGTGGCCCGGGGTGACCTCTCCCAGAAGATCGACGTGGACGCGCGCGGGGAGATCCTGGAGCTGAAGAACACCATCAACACGATGGTCGACCAGCTGTCCGCCTTCGCCGACCAGGTGACCCGCGTGGCCCGCGAGGTGGGCACCGAAGGACGCCTCGGCGGACAGGCGCAGGTGCCCGGTGTCGCCGGCGTGTGGCGGGACCTCACCGACTCCGTGAACGGAATGGCAGGAAACCTTACTGCCCAGGTGCGCAACATCGCCCAGGTGGCCACCGCGGTGGCCCGGGGTGACCTCTCCCAGAAGATCGACGTCGATGCGCGCGGGGAGATCCTGGAGCTGAAGAACACCCTCAACACCATGGTGGACCAGCTCTCCAGCTTCGCCGACCAGGTGACGCGGGTGGCCCGTGAGGTGGGTACCGAGGGCATCCTGGGCGGTCAGGCCGAGGTGCAGGGGGTCTCCGGCACCTGGAAGGACCTCACGCAGTCCGTGAACTTCATGGCGAACAACCTGACCATTCAGGTGCGCAACATCGCCGAGGTCACCACCGCCGTCGCCAAGGGCGACCTCTCCAAGAAGATCACCGTCGACGCGAAGGGCGAGATCCTCGAACTCGTCACGACCGTCAACACGATGGTCGACCAGCTGTCGTCCTTCGCCGAGCAGGTGACCCGGGTGGCCCGTGAGGTGGGCACCGAGGGCCAGCTGGGCGGTCAGGCGCGGGTCCCGGGTGTCACGGGCATCTGGAAGGACCTCAGCGACAACGTGAACCTGATGGCCAACAACCTGACCATGCAGGTGCGCAACATCTCCCAGGTCGCCAACGCGGTCGCCAACGGTGACCTGACGCGGACGGTGACGATCGAGGCGCGCGGTGAGGTCGCGCAGCTCGCGGACACCTTCAACACCATGGTGAAGACGCTGAGTTCGTTCGCCGACCAGGTCACCAAGGTGGCCCGCGAGGTGGGCACGGACGGCATCCTGGGCGGCCAGGCGCGGGTGCCCGGTGTGGCGGGCACCTGGAAGGACCTCACCGAGTCGGTGAACCAGATGGCGTCCAACCTCACCGGTCAGGTGCGGAACATCGCCATGGTGACGACGGCCATCGCCAAGGGCGACCTGACGAAGAAGATCGACATCGACGCCCGCGGCGAGATCCTGGAGCTGAAGACGACCATCAACACGATGGTCGACCAGCTGTCCTCCTTCGCCGAGGAGGTCACCCGGGTCGCCCGCGAGGTGGGTACCGAAGGACAGCTCGGCGGTCAGGCACGCGTGCGTGACGTGGACGGCACCTGGCGGGACCTCACCGAGTCCGTGAACGAAATGGCAGGAAACCTCACCCGGCAGGTGCGAGCCATCGCGCGCGTGGCGACCGCGGTGACCCGGGGTGACCTGAACCTGAAGATCGACGTGGACGCCTCCGGAGAGATCCAGGAGCTCCAGGACTACATCAACAAGATGATCGCCAACCTGCGCGACACCACGATCGCCAACAAGGAGCAGGACTGGCTCAAGGGCAACCTGGCCCGTATCTCGGCGCTGATGCAGGGGCGCCGGGACCTGGAGGACGTGGCCTCGCTGATCATGAGCGAGCTGACGCCGGTGGTGAGCGCGCAGCACGGTGCGTTCTTCGTCGCGATGCCGCTGCTCGACGGCAAGGACCTGAGCGCGGAGGCCGAGGACAAGTACGAGCTGCGGATGCTCGGGTCGTACGGCTACTCGATGGGCTCCATGCCGACGTCGTTCCGGCCGGGGGAGGCGCTCATCGGGACGGCCGCCGAGGAGAAGCGCACGATCCTGGTGGAGAACGCGCCCAGCGGCTATCTGAAGATCTCCTCCGGTCTCGGCGAGGCGCCGCCCGCGCAAGTGATCGTCCTCCCGGTGCTGTTCGAGGGCAAGGTGCTCGGTGTCATCGAGCTCGCGTCCTTCACACCCTTCACGCAGATCCAGAAGGACTTCCTCAACCAGATCGCCGAGATGATCGCGACCAGCGTCAACACGATCTCCGTCAACACCAAGACGGAGGTACTGCTGAAGCAGTCGCAGGAGCTGACCGAGCAGCTGCGGGAGCGGTCGGCCGAGTTGGAGAACCGGCAGAAGGCGCTTCAGGCGTCCAACGCCGAGCTGGAGGAGAAGGCCGAGCTGCTGGCCCAGCAGAACCGCGACATCGAGGTCAAGAACACCGAGATCGAGGAGGCGCGCCAGGTCCTGGAGGAGCGCGCCGAGCAGCTCGCCGTGTCCATGCGGTACAAGAGCGAGTTCCTGGCCAACATGTCGCACGAGCTGCGCACGCCGCTCAACTCGCTGCTGATCCTCGCCAAGCTGCTCGCCGACAACGCGGACTCCAACCTCACCCCGAAGCAGGTCGAGTTCGCCGAGACCATCCATGGCGCGGGCTCCGACCTGCTCCAGCTCATCAACGACATCCTCGACCTGTCGAAGGTCGAGGCGGGCAAGATGGACGTCTCGCCGACGCGTATCGCCCTCGTGCAGCTCGTGGACTACGTGGAGGCCACGTTCCGGCCGCTGACCGCGGAGAAGGGCCTGGATCTGTCCGTGCGGGTCTCGCCCGAGCTGCCCGCCACGCTGCACACCGACGAACAGCGGCTGCTCCAGGTGCTGCGCAACCTGCTGTCCAACGCGGTGAAGTTCACCGACTCCGGAGCCGTCGAGCTGGTCATCCGGCCCGCCGGGCGGGAGGTCCCGGTGGCGATCCGGGAGCAGCTGCTGGAGGCCGGTTCGCTGCGCGACCCGGACGCCGACCTGATCGCGTTCTCGGTGACCGACACCGGCATCGGTATCGCCGCCAGCAAGATGCGGGTGATCTTCGAGGCGTTCAAGCAGGCCGACGGCACGACGAGCCGCAAGTACGGCGGCACGGGCCTCGGGCTGTCGATCTCGCGGGAGATCGCGCAACTGCTCGGCGGCGAGATCCACGCGCAGAGCGAGCCGGGACGCGGATCGACGTTCACGCTGTATTTGCCCCTGCACCCCAGCGAACTGCCGCCGCAGGGCTACCAGCAGGCCATGCCCGCCCTGGAGGCCGGCGACCTGGTGGCGTCCACGTCGGAGAACGGGCGTTTCGAGGCCGAGGTCGAGACCCCGGCCGAGGTGAAGTCGTACCAGGAGACGCAGAACGGTGCCGCGGCGCTGTTCCGGCGCCGTCGCAGGACCGCACCGGCCCTCGAACAGCGGATCGGACAGCCGGACCAGTGGTCGGCGGTGGAGCACCAGTCCGCGCCGCAGCCGCGCCGGGGCATCAGGTTCGGCGGGGAGAAGGTGCTGATCGTCGACGACGACATCCGCAACGTCTTCGCGCTCACCAGCGTCCTCGAGCAGCACGGGCTGTCCGTGCTCTACGCGGAGAACGGCCGTGAGGGCATCGAGGTACTGGAACAGCACGAGGACGTGGCGGTCGTCCTGATGGACATCATGATGCCCGAGATGGACGGTTACGCGACGACCAACGCGATCCGCAGGATGCCGCAGTTCGCAGGGCTGCCGATCATCGCGCTGACCGCCAAGGCGATGAAGGGCGACCGGGAGAAGGCGATCGAGTCGGGGGCCTCCGACTACGTGACCAAGCCGGTCGATCCCGATCATCTGCTGTCGGTGATGGACCAGTGGATGCGAGGGGAGTGATGGGAATCGGTGGAGTTCACGCGGAGTTGCTGACTCAGTGTGCCCGACGCCGTGTAGAAGTACGGGATTCGGGGAACCTTCTGGTCTCCCACTACGTTTCTGCTACGTGCACAGTGACATCGCGGTGACAGGGTGTGGCGACAGACAGGGTGCGGCTACGATGACCGGCACAAGGACGGGCGGCGAAAGGGAGTCGTCCCCAGGGGCGGCACCCGGTGCACATCCGGGGCGAGGAGGGCGGGCCATGGTGCAGAAGGCCAAGATCCTCCTGGTCGATGACCGGCCGGAGAATCTGCTGGCGCTGGAGGCCATCCTCTCCGCGCTCGATCAGACACTGGTGCGGGCATCGTCCGGGGAGGAAGCGCTCAAGGCACTGCTCACGGACGACTTCGCGGTGATTCTGCTGGATGTCCAGATGCCGGGCATGGACGGTTTCGAGACCGCGGCGCACATCAAACGGCGGGAGCGGACCCGGGACATCCCGATCATCTTCCTCACCGCCATCAACCACGGTCCGCACCACACCTTCCGGGGGTACGCGGCAGGCGCGGTGGACTACATCTCCAAGCCGTTCGACCCGTGGGTGCTGCGCGCCAAGGTCTCGGTGTTCGTCGAGCTCTACATGAAGAACTGCCAGCTGCGGGAGCAGGCGGCGCTGCTGCGGCTCCAGTTGGAGGGTGGCGGAGGCAAGGCGGCCGTCGGGGACACGAAGGAGCCGGCGGGTCTGCTCGCCGAGCTGTCCGCGCGACTGGCCGCGGTCGAGGAACAGGCCGAGGCCCTCTCCAAGCAGCTGGACGACGAGTCCGCGGACGCTGCCGCGGTGGCCACCGCGGCCCATCTCGAACGCAAACTCACGGGGTTGCGGCGGGCGCTGGACGCGCTGGAGCCGGGGACGGGAAGTTCCCCGTCGGTGTCCTCGCCGAACTGAGCGGACTGACCTATGGGCAAGTGTTCGTGAGTCTCCCGCGGGTGAGCCGCCGTCAGCTCGGCACCTCTCCGGAAGCGACACGAACGGGTGAAGCAGTGGCCACGCGTGTCCACGGTCGTCTCCACCGGTAACCTCACACCTATGGCCTCACGTCCCTCCGCAGCCAAGAAGCAGCCCGCCAAGAAGGCTGCCGCTCCCGCGAAGGGGCCGGCGAGGAAGGCCGCTGCGAAGAAGGCCCCGGCGAAAAGGGCGCCCGCGAAGAAGGCGGCCCCGCCGAGGCCGGCGCCCAGCCCGACCGGAGGTGTCTACCGCCTCGTCCGCGCCGTATGGCTCGGCGTCGCCCATGCCGTGGGCGCGGTGTTCCGCGGGATAGGGCAGGGCGCGAAGAACCTCGACCCCGCGCACCGGAAGGACGGCGTGGCACTTCTGCTGCTCGGCCTCGGCCTGATCGTCGCCGCCGGCACCTGGTCGAACCTGCGCGGCCCTGTCGGGGACCTCGTCGAGATCATCGTGACCGGCGCCTTCGGCCGGCTCGACCTGCTCGTGCCGATACTGCTCGCGGTCATCGCCGTACGGTTCATCCGGCACCCCGAGAAGCCCGAGGCCAACGGCCGGATCGTGATCGGCCTGTCGGCGCTCGTCATCGGCGTGCTCGGCCAGGTCCACATCGCCTGCGGCTCGCCCGCCCGCAGCGACGGCATGCAGGCGATAAGGGACGCCGGCGGCCTCATCGGCTGGGGAGCGGCGACCCCGCTGACGTACACCATGGGAGAGGTCCTCGCCGTACCGCTGCTCGTGCTGCTGACGGTCTTCGGGCTGCTCGTCGTCACGGCCACCCCGGTCAACGCCATTCCGCGGCGGCTGCGGGAGCTCGGTGTGCGGCTCGGGATCGTCCACGACCCGGCGGCCGACGAGTTCGGCGAGGACGACGAGCGCTACGACGAGCAGTGGCGCGAGGCGCTGCCCGCGCGGGGCCGCAGACGAGGTCCCGCGCCCGAGTCGTACGACCCCGAGGGAGCGGAGCAGGAGGCTCTCTCGCGGCGTCGTGGGCGCCCCCGGAGATCCGCCGTCCCGCAGCCCGCGATGGACCGGCAGATGGACGCGGTGGACATCGCCGCGGCCGCCGCCGCCGACCTGGACGGCGTCGTCATGCACGGCCTGCCGCCCTCCCCGGTGGTCGCCGACCTCACGCAGGGCGTCAGCGTGGGCGACCGGGTGGAGACGACACCCGTGCCCACCCCGGTCCCGGCCGCGCGGCCCAAGCAGGAGGCCCGGCCGAAGCAGGAGAAGCTCAAGGTCGAGGTCGCCGACCTCACCAAGCCGGTTCCGGAGGCTCCCAGCGAGCTGCCTCCGCGTGCGGAGCAGCTCCAGCTGTCCGGCGACATCACCTACTCGCTGCCCTCGCTCGACCTCCTGGAGCGCGGCGGTCCCGGCAAGGCGCGCAGCGCGGCCAACGACGCCGTCGTCGCCTCGCTCACCAACGTCTTCACCGAGTTCAAGGTCGACGCCGCCGTCACCGGCTTCACGCGCGGGCCGACGGTCACGCGCTACGAGGTCGAGCTCGGTCCCGCCGTGAAGGTCGAGCGGATCACGGCGCTCACCAAGAACATCGCCTACGCCGTCGCCAGCCCCGATGTGCGGATCATCAGCCCGATCCCCGGCAAGTCCGCGGTCGGCATCGAGATCCCCAACACCGACCGCGAGATGGTCAACGTCGGCGACGTACTGCGTCTGGCCGACGCCGCCGAGGACGACCACCCGATGCTCGTCGCGCTCGGCAAGGACGTCGAGGGCGGGTACGTCATGGCGAACATGGCGAAGATGCCCCACATCCTCGTGGCCGGCGCCACCGGCTCGGGCAAGTCGTCGTGCATCAACTGCCTGATCACGTCGATCATGTGCCGGGCGACCCCCGAGGACGTCCGTATGGTCCTCGTCGACCCCAAGCGCGTCGAGCTGACCGCGTACGAAGGCATTCCGCACCTGATCACGCCGATCATCACCAACCCGAAGCGGGCGGCCGAGGCGCTGCAGTGGGTCGTACGGGAGATGGATCTGCGCTACGACGACCTCGCGGCGTTCGGATACCGGCACATCGACGACTTCAACCAGGCCGTCCGGGACGGCAAGCTGAAGACGCCGGAGGGCAGCGAGCGGGAGCTGAAGACCTACCCCTATCTGCTGGTGATCGTCGACGAGCTGGCCGACCTGATGATGGTCGCGCCGCGGGACGTCGAGGACTCGATCGTGCGCATCACGCAGCTCGCCCGCGCGGCCGGCATCCACCTGGTGCTCGCCACACAGCGGCCGTCCGTCGACGTCGTCACCGGTCTGATCAAGGCGAACGTGCCCTCGAGGCTCGCGTTCGCCACCTCCTCGCTCGCCGACAGCCGCGTCATCCTGGACCAGCCGGGCGCTGAGAAGCTGATCGGCAAGGGCGACGGGCTGTACCTGCCGATGGGTCAGAACAAACCCACCCGTATGCAGGGCGCCTTTGTCACCGAGGACGAGATCGCCGCGATCGTCCAGCACTGCAAGGACCAGATGGCGCCGGTCTTCCGGGACGACGTCGTCGTGGGCACCAAGCAGAAGAAGGAGATCGACGAGGAGATCGGCGACGACCTCGACCTGCTGTGCCAGGCGGCCGAGCTGGTCGTCTCCACGCAGTTCGGGTCGACCTCCATGCTCCAGCGCAAGCTGCGGGTCGGGTTCGCGAAGGCGGGCCGGCTGATGGACCTGATGGAGTCCCGGGGCATCGTCGGACCCAGTGAAGGCTCCAAGGCTCGTGACGTTCTTGTGAAGGCTGACGAGCTGGACGGAGTGCTCGCGGTGATCCGCGGGGAGGCTTGAGGGAAGCCCGGAGTGGGTCACGGCCACCGATGTTCGATCGTGACTCACCCGTAAGGGATCATCGAGCAACCGTTTCCCTTCGGCGTACGTCAAGTTGAGGGAAGCGAAAAGCAGCTGCCCCACCATCGGCGTGTTCGGCCATTCCGATGGCGTACAAAGTCCCACCGCCCGGTTGCCCCACCCTTTCGCACCCCCCCTAGACTGAACCTCCAGCACAGGTGGCTAAACGCTCGAAAGGCGCCCCCGTGTCCATCGGCAACTCCCCTGAAGACGAGCGTCCGTTCGAAGACGACCGGCAGGAAGCCCACCTCTCCGTCGGCCACGCCCTGAAACAGGCGCGGATCGCGGCCGGGCTGACCGTCGACGACGTCAGCAACGCCACCAGGGTCCGCATCGCCATCGTGCATGCCATCGAGGCGGACGACTTCGCCCCCTGCGGTGGCGATGTCTATGCCCGGGGCCACATCCGGACCCTGGCCAAGGCCGTCCATCTGGATCCGGCCCCCCTCCTGGACCAGTACGCCGCCGATCACGGCGGCGGGCGTCCGGCCCCGACCCCGGCCGCCCCGCTGTTCGAGGCGGAGCGCATCCGTCCCGAGCGGCGCGGGCCCAATTGGACCGCGGCCATGGTCGCCGCGATCGTCGCGGTGGTCGGCTTCGTCGGGTTCACCGCCTTCAGGGGCGACGACGGCGGGGCGGCACAGGTCGCCGACGGCACCACGCCCGCCACCAGCAAGTCCCCGACGCCCAAGTCCGAGAAGACCACCAAGGACCCGAAGCCCACCCCGTCCGACAGCGCCATCGCGGCAGCCCCCCAGGACAAGGTGACCGTGCAGGTCAGCGCGGCCGACGGGAAGAGCTGGATCCTCGCCAAGGACCACAACGGCCGCAAGCTCTTCGACGGACTGCTACAGCAGGGCGACTCCAAGACCTTCCAGGACAGCGACAAGATCAACCTCGTCCTCGGTGACGCCGGGGCGATCCAGCTGTACGTGAACGGCAAGAAGATCGACGACGACTGGCAGCCCGGAGCCGTGGAGCGCCTGACGTACACCAAGGGCGACCCTCAGGTCGGATAGCCCTCTGTTCGGTTTCGCGCGGTGAAGGGGTTGGCCAGGACCGGGCCAACCCCTTCGACGTGGGGTGTCAGCGGGACGAAGTAGTCTTGAGCCCATGCCTGAACGCCGTACCGTCGCACTTGTCACTCTTGGCTGCGCCCGCAACGAGGTGGACTCGGAGGAGCTCGCAGGCCGTTTGGAGGCGGACGGCTGGGATCTCGTGGAGGACGCCGCCGAAGCGGACGTCGCCGTCGTCAACACCTGTGGCTTCGTCGAGGCCGCCAAGAAGGACTCCGTCGATGCCCTCCTGGAGGCCAACGACCTCAAGGGGCACGGCAGAACCCAGGCCGTCGTGGCGGTCGGCTGCATGGCCGAGCGGTACGGCAAGGACCTCGCCGAGGCCCTGCCGGAGGCGGACGGCGTGCTCGGCTTCGACGACTACGCCGACATCTCCGACCGGCTGCAGACCATCCTCAGCGGCGGCATCCACGCCGCCCACACCCCGCGCGACCGGCGCAAGCTGCTGCCGATCAGCCCCGCCGAGCGCCAGGGGTCGGCGGCGGGCGTCGCGCTGCCGGGCCACGGTCCGGCCGAGGAAGCCGTTCCCGCCCCCGCCGACCTTCCGGACGGGCTCGCCCCGGCCTCGGGCCCCCGTGCGCCCCTGCGCCGCCGTCTGGACGGCTCCCCGGTCGCCTCGGTGAAGCTCGCCTCCGGCTGCGACCGGCGCTGCTCCTTCTGCGCCATCCCGTCCTTCCGCGGCTCGTTCATCTCCCGCCGCCCCTCGGACGTCCTCAACGAGACGCGCTGGCTGGCCGAGCAGGGCGTCAAGGAGATCATGCTGGTCTCCGAGAACAACACGTCCTACGGCAAGGACCTCGGCGACATCCGGCTGCTGGAGTCCCTCCTGCCCGAGCTCGCCGAGGTGGACGGCCTCGAGCGTGTGCGCGTCAGCTACCTCCAGCCCGCCGAGATGCGGCCCGGCCTGATCGACGTGCTCACCTCCACGCCCAAGGTCGTGCCCTACTTCGACCTGTCCTTCCAGCACTCCGCCCCCGGCGTGCTGCGCGCGATGCGCCGCTTCGGCGACACCGACCGCTTCCTGGAGCTCCTCGACACCATCCGCGGCAAGGCCCCCGAGGCCGGCGTGCGCTCCAACTTCATCGTGGGCTTCCCCGGCGAGACCGAGGCCGACCTCGCGGAGCTGGAGCGGTTCCTGAACGGCGCCCGGCTGGACGCCATCGGCGTCTTCGGGTACTCCGACGAGGAGGGCACTGAAGCGGCGACGTACGACAACAAGCTGGACGAGGACGTCGTCGCCGAGCGGCTGGCGCGTGTCTCCCGGCTCGCCGAGGAGCTCGTCTCGCAGCGCGCCGAGGAGCGCGTCGGCGAGACCGTGCAGGTGCTGGTCGAGTCCGTGGACGAGGAGGGCGTGTACGGCCGCGGCGCGCACCAGGCGCCGGAGACCGACGGCCAGGTGCTGCTCACGAGCGGCGAAGGTCTGAGTGTCGGTCGTATGGTCGAGGCGAAGGTGGTCGGTACGGAAGGTGTCGACCTGGTGGCCGAGCCGCTCGACGGCTCGCTCGCGTGTAGTGAGGAGGCGGGCAGATGACCGGAGTTCCGGCGTCCGCCGCAGGTGGCCCCTCCGCCGCGAAGGGCGGACCGGCGGGCGGGGTCTCGGGCGCCGCGTCCGGCGCGGCACCGAGCGCTCCTTCGGACACGGTCTCCGGTACGGCTGCCGAAGCCCAGGTCAGTGCCGCTTCGGCTACGGCCGCCGAGGCGCGGGCGGGCGTCGTCCCCGGTGTGGGTGTCGTCTCCGGGGCGGCTGCGGACGACGGCGCCGACTCGGGCGCGCGGCCCCCGCGCGGAAAGAAGATCGCCGCCGCGGCGGTCGACCAGGCCAGCGTCTGGAACATCGCCAATCTGCTGACCATGCTCCGGCTGGTCCTGGTGCCCGGCTTCGTCGCCCTGATGCTGGCCGACGGCGGGTACGACCCCGCGTGGCGGTCGTTCGCCTGGGCGGCCTTCGCGATCGCCATGATCACCGACCTGTTCGACGGGCACCTGGCGCGCACCTACAACCTCGTCACCGACTTCGGGAAGATCGCCGACCCCATCGCCGACAAGGCGATCATGGGGGCGGCGCTGGTCTGTCTCTCGGCGCTCGGCGACCTGCCCTGGTGGGTGACGATCGTCATCCTCGGCAGGGAACTCGGGATCACCCTGCTGCGTTTCCTCGTCATCCGTTACGGCGTGATCCCGGCGAGCCGGGGTGGCAAGCTCAAGACCCTCAGTCAGGGCATCGCCGTAGGGATGTACATCCTGGCGCTGACGGGGTGGCTGGCCACCGCGCGGTTCTGGGTGATGGCTGTGGCGGTCGTGCTGACCGTCGCCACCGGGCTGGACTATGTGAGACAGGCCATTGTGCTGCGCAGGCAGGGAATCGCCGAGCGCAAGGCGGCGTTGGAGGAGACGGAAGCGTGAATTCCCCGGCCGCCCAAGTGGTGCGACTACTCACGGTGAAGGGTCAGACGCTCGCGGTCGCCGAGTCGCTCACGGGCGGATTGGTTGCGGCGGAAATCACAGCGGCTCCCGGCGCCTCCCAGGCGTTCCGGGGCTCGGTGACCGCCTACGCCACCGAACTGAAGCATGAGCTGCTGGGTGTCGACGCCACCCTGCTGGACCAGCGAGGTGCGGTGGATCCGCAGGTCGCGGCCCAGATGGCGGCCGGCGTGCGCAAGGCACTCGGCGCCGACTGGGGCATCGCGACCACCGGAGTCGCCGGCCCGGAACCCCAGGACGGCAAGCCCGTCGGGACGGTTTTCGTGGCGGTAGACGGGCCCTCCGCGGGCGCTTCCGAAGCAGCGGGTGGCGGGAAAGTGGCCGCGCTGCGGTTGAACGGCGACCGCGCGGAAATTCGTATGGAGAGTGTACGGAGCGTACTCGCACTCCTCCTGGAAGAGCTTGCGAGCGAACAGACCGGGAATGAGCGGGCACAGGATACGGAACGGAACGGGGGGTTTTGATGTTTGCAGCCCTGAGTGAACACGACATCGCTCCCCGCACGGCCGCGGCGCAAGGCGGTACGGTGGGGCGTGAAGGATGCGGCTACGCGGTCCGAGGAGGGAGCCACCGATGATTCTGCTCCGTCGCCTACTGGGTGACGTGCTGCGTCGGCAGCGCCAACGCCAGGGCCGTACTCTGCGCGAAGTCTCCTCGTCCGCCCGAGTCTCACTCGGCTATCTCTCCGAGGTTGAGCGGGGGCAGAAGGAGGCTTCCTCCGAGCTGCTCTCCGCGATCTGCGACGCGCTGGACGTACGGATGTCCGAACTCATGCGGGAAGTGAGCGACGAGCTCGCCCTCGCCGAGCTGGCCCAGTCTGCTGCGGCCACCCCCCGCGAACCCGTGCCGGCGCCCGTGCGCCCGATGCTGGGCTCCGTCTCGGTCAAGGGTGTGCCACCGGAACGGGTGACCATCAAGGCGCCCAGCGAAGCGGTGGATGTCGTAGCGGCGTGACGACCGCCCTCGGTGTGCCATGAGCTGATGGCACACCGCAAGGAAGTCTGCGAGGCCCCGGACGGGCTTCTCCAGCTGATCTGGAGAGGCGCCGGTCGGGGTTTTCGTGCATGTTGGAGCGACGGCCGCGTCGGTGCGTCCGTGTGCCCTTGGTGCGCCCTCCCCGCGAATGGGGCGGCCGTCTAGCGTCCGGGCTGGAGGTGGCTGCATGGCGGGGCCGACAGTACGCCGGGGGATGGCCCTCGGGCTCGGGGCGCTGTGGTGGTGGGCCGTGGCGCGGCTGGTGCTGGCGCCGGACGCCGGGGTGCTCGAAGGAGCGGTCGCGGCGGGCGGGTGGGGGCTGAGCCTGCTGCCGGTGCACTGTGTGCCCAAGGCGCGGGCCGCGGGTGCCGTAGCCACTGGGCGGTGGCGTCAGGCGTGGCGGGCGGGGAGTCCCACGGCGGCCGGGCGGGCCGCTGACGCGGGTGCGGCGGCGTCTGCCGGTGAGGCGAGGGCGGTGGCGTCCGCCGGTGAGGCGGGGGCTGCTACCACGGCATCGCGACCCCGCCGTTCGGGCGGAGGATCTGGCCCGTCGTGAAGGACGAGGCGTCGGAGGCCAGGTAGAGGACGGCGTGTGCGACCTCCTCCGCTTCGCCGACGCGCCTGAGCGGTGACATGCGGGACATGAGGGCCTCGGTGTGGGCCTGGGCGTCCTCGTCGTGACGGTCGGTCATGGGGGTGCGGATCCAGCCGGGTGCGACGGCGTTGACCCGGATGCCGTATCCGCCGACCTCGGTGGCGAGGGTCTTCGTGAGCTGGACCACGGCTGCCTTGGCCGCGCCGTAGCAGAGCAGGCCGGGGCCGCCCGTGTCCACGGCGCCGGAGGCCATCGTGACGATGCTGCCCCGGGTCCCTCGGTCGAGCATCAGGCGGACCGCCTCCTGGCAGGCGTGGAGCACACCTTTGAAGTTGACGTCCAGGACGCGGTCGAGGTCCTCGTCCCGTGTCTCCAGGACCGGGCTGCTGTGCATGATCCCGGCGATCGCGGCCAGCACGTCCAGGCGCTCGCAGGAGGTGATGGCCCGGCGGAGCCGCTCGCGGTCGGTGACGTCGAGGGGGTGGGTGTGCGCGGTGCCGCCGGCGTCCCGGATGCGGGTGGCCGTCTCGTGCAGGCCCTTCTCGTCGCGGTCCGCGCAGTGCACGGTGGCGCCGGCTTCGGCGAGCAGGACGGCGGTCGCGCGGCCGATGCCGCCGGCGGCGCCGGTGACGAACGCGGTGCGTCCGGTGAGGTCGTACGCGCTGACGGCCATGGAGCGACGGTACGAGCGTTTCTGACGGGTCGTCAATTGGTCGTACGGCGTGAGGTTCCGGGGTGTGCCCTGCCCGGTGCCCTGCGGGACGGGCTCGGGGTGGGGCCGGTCTGGCAGTGGGGGCACCAGTAGGTGGGGCGTTCCCGGGAGCCGTCGCCCTGGTCGGCGACGCGGACGGAGGTGTGGCAGCGGAGGCAGGGGCGGGGGGCGCGGCCGTAGACGAACAGGTCCTGGCCGCGGCGGCCGGTGCCGGTCGTGGCGCGGACCGGGCGGTCGCGGTTGGCCTCCAGGAGCTTCTTGGCGAGCGCGGGGAGCTGAGCGGCGCGGTCCGCGGGGAGGGCGCCTACGGGTAGCCAGGGGGTGACGCCGAGCAGGAAGCAGAGTTCGCTCTTGTAGACGTTGCCGATGCCGGCGAGATTGCGCTGGTCGAGGAGGGCCTCGCCGAGGGGGCGGGCGGGGTCCCGGAGGAGGTTGGCGAGGGCGCGGTCGGGGTTCCAGTCCGGGCCGAGGAGGTCCGGGCCCAGGTGGCCGACGGCCTGGTGCTCGTCCGCGGTGCGGAGCAGTTCGAGGACGGGGAGGCGGTAGCCGACGGCTGTGCGGTCGGTGGTGGCCAGGATCGCGCGGATCTGGTGGGTGGGGCCGCCTGTCCAGCGCTGGTTCTGCTCGTACACCTTCCAGGAGCCGTCCATGCGGAGGTGGGAGTGGAGGGTCAGGCCGCCTTCGATGCGGGTGAGGAGGTGTTTGCCGCGAGGGGTGACGTCCAGGACCCTGCGGCCCGTGAGGTCGGCTGTGGCGTATTTCGGGACCCTTAGGTCGCTGCGGGTCAGCACCTTGTCCGCGAGGGCGCTGTGCAGGCGTTTCGCGGCTTGCCAGACGGTGTCTCCTTCGGGCATGGGTCAAGGGTGGCATGGGGGAGGGTGTGGGGCGGGGTGCGTGTGGGGCGTTCTCGGCCTCGGCTTCGCCTTCGGCCTTTGTGTTCCCACCCGCACCACCCGTGCAGCTTTCGTTGTCGGGTGCGGGTGGCCCCAGTGGGGCGGGCTCGCCGTCGGCGGCTGCGGGGGTATGGGTGGGGCGGCTGCAAGGCTTCGGGTGGGCTGCGGGGCTGGAGGTGACGGGTGGGGGCTCATGCGCGCAGGCGCAGGCCCCGGGGGGTGGCGATGAAGCCCGCTGATTCCAGGAGGGTGCCCAAGGGGGAGGTCAGGGCTGAGGTGCCGTTGACGCGTTCCACCGTGACCGTGCCCAGCGAACCGGCCTTCGCGGCTGCGGCGAGGGCCTCGGACGCCGTGCGCAGGCGGGGGTCGTCGGTGGGGGTGGTGTCGGGGGCGGAGGGCCAGGCCAGGAGGGTCTTGCCGCCCCGCTCCATGTAGAGCGTGAGCTCGCCGTCCACGAGGACGACGAGGGAACCCGCCTTGCGGCCCGGCTTGTGGCCTGCCTCGGTCGGGGGGTCCGGCCAGGGCAGGGCGGCGCCGTAGGCGTTGGCGGGGTCGGCCGCGGCGAGGACCACGGCTCGGGAGGGTTCGGAGGCGTTGGGCCTGCGGCTGCCGAAGCCGGAACCGTAGGCGGGGGTGCCTTGCCAGTGCTGGGGGGCGGGCTGGGGCGGGTAGTCGCGCGGTGAGACGTACTCGTCCCGGGAAGCGGGGGACACCGGGCCGGATTCGGGGCGGCCGTCGGCGGTGTCGAAGGCGCGGGTCCAGTCCCAGTCCTCGGTCGCGGAGCCGGCCGCCTGCGCGGGGCTGTGGGGGGCGTCCGGTGGCCAGGCCGGATCCCAGGGGTCGGGAGCGGCGCTCTCCGGGACCGGCTCGCCGCGGTCGCGGGCGTTGGACACCGCACGGAGGCGGTCCACCGCGCCGTCCATGGCGAACTGGGCGGCGCCGAGGCCCTCCACGACGTAGCCGCGGCGGGCCTGGCCGCTGTCCTCGAAGGCGGAGAGGATGCGGTACGTCGCCGAGAAGCCGCCCTCCACGCCCTCCGCCGAGACGGCCCCCCGGGTGACCACTCCGTGGCGGTCGAGGAGGGTCCGGGCCAGGGCGTGGGCGCGCACGGTCGGGTCGGCTTCGCGCTGGGGGAGCAGGGACCACCGGCCGGCGACCGTGGGCGGGCCGGTGCGGGAGGCGGGGCGGGCGGCCGCGGTGAGGGAGCCGTAGCGGCCGCGGGGGATCGTGCGCTTGGCGCGGTGGGCGGTGGACCCCGCGGTGCGGCCGGAGCCCAGCAGGGAGCGCAGGGGGGTGAGGGTGTCGTTGGTGAGCCGCCCGGACCAGGCGAGGTCCCATACGGCGTCGGCGAGTTGGGGGTCGGTGGCGTCGGGGTGGGTGGTGGCGCGGACCTGGTCCGCGATCTGCCGGAAGAACAGGCCGTAGCCGCCGGTCAGGGCGTCCAGGACGGACTGGTGAAGGGCCGTCAGCTCCAGGGGGTGGGGCGGTGGCAGGAGCAGTGGGGCCGCGTCCGCCAGGTACAGGGAGATCCAGCCGTCCTTGCCGGGGAGCGCGCCCGCTCCGGCCCACACGATCTCTCCGGCGGCGGTGAGTTCGTCGAGCATGGCCGGGGTGTAGTGCGTGACGCGGGACGGCAGGACGAGCTTCTCCAGGGCGGAGGCGGGCACCGAGGCGCCCTGCAACTGCTCCACGGCACGCACCAGTCCGTCGATGCCGCGCAGGGAGTGGCCCTTGCCGATGTGCTGCCACTGCGGCAGGAACTGGGCGAGGGCCGGGGGCGGCACCGGCTCGAGCTCGTGGCGCAGGGCCGCCAGGGAGCGGCGGCGAAGACGGCGGAGCACGGTCGCGTCGCACCACTCCTGGCCGATGCCCGCCGGGTGGAACTCGCCCTGTACGACCCGCCCGCTCGCGGCCAGGCGCTGCAACGCACCCTCGGTGACCGCCGTGCCCAGCCCGAAGCGGGCGGCGACCGTCGCCGAGGTGAAGGGTCCGTGGGTGCGGGCGTAGCGCGCGAGGAGGTCACCGAGAGGGTCCTTGACCGGTTCGGTGAAGGCCTCCGGGACGCCGACCGGCAGCGCGGTGCCGAGGGCGTCACGCAGACGGCCCGCGTCCTCGATCGCCGCCCAGTGGTCGGCGCCGCCGACCCGGACCTTGATCGCGCGGCGGGCTCCGGCGAGGTCTCGCGCCCACTGCGGCTCGGCGCCCCGCTCGGCCAGCTCGGCGTCCGTGAGCGGGCCGAGGACGCGGAGGAGGTCCGCGACGCCCTCGGCGTCCTTGACCCGGCGGTCCTCGGTGAGCCACTGGAGCTCGCGCTCCAGCTCGGTCAGGACCTCGGCGTCGAGCAGCTCGCGCAGCTCCGCCTGGCCCAGCAGCTCGGCCAGCAGGCGCGAGTCCAGCGAGAGGGCCGCCGCCCGGCGCTCGGCGAGGGGCGAGTCGCCCTCGTACAGGAACTGGGCGACGTAGCCGAAGAGGAGGGAACGGGCGAACGGGGAGGGCTCGGGGGTGGTGACCTCGACCAGGCGGACCCTGCGGGACTCCAGGTCGCCCATCAGCTCGACGAGACCGGGGACGTCGAAGACGTCCTGGAGGCACTCGCGGACCGCCTCCAGGACGATCGGGAACGAACCGAACTCGCTCGCCACCTGGAGCAGTTGGGAGGCACGCTGGCGCTGCTGCCACAAGGGGGTGCGCTTGCCGGGGTTGCGACGCGGCAGCAGGAGCGCGCGGGCGGCGCATTCGCGGAAGCGGGAGGCGAACAGGGCCGAGCCGCCGACCTGGTCGGTGACGATCTGGTCGACCTCGCCCTTGTCGAAGACGACGTCCGCGGCGCCCACGGGGGCCTGTTCGGCGTCGTACTCCGTGCCGGTACCGGCTGGGTCCCGGTCGAGGAGGTCCAGGCTCATCAGGTCGGCGTCGGGCAGCCGCAGGACGATGCCGTCGTCGGCGTGCATGACCTGGGCGTCCATGCCGTAGCGCTCGGAGAGCTTGGCGCCGAGGGCGAGGGCCCAGGGGGCGTGGACCTGGGCGCCGAAGGGGGAGTGGACGACGACCCGCCAGTCGCCCAGTTCGTCCCGGAAGCGCTCCACGACGATCGTGCGGTCGTCCGGGACATGGCCGCAGGCCTCGCGCTGTTCGTCCAGGTAGGACAGGACGTTGTCCGCCGCCCACGCGTCCAGGCCCGCGGCGAGCAGGCGCAGACGGGCGTCCTCCTTGGACAGGGAGCCGACCTCGCGGAGGAACGCGCCCACCGCGCGGCCCAGTTCGAGGGGGCGGCCCAGCTGGTCGCCCTTCCAGAAGGGGAGCCTGCCGGGGACGCCGGGCGCGGGGGAGACCAGGACGCGGTCGCGGGTGATGTCCTCGATGCGCCAGGAGCTGGTGCCGAGCGTGAAGACGTCCCCGACACGCGACTCGTAGACCATCTCCTCGTCGAGCTCGCCGACCCTTCCGCCGCCCTTCTTGGGGTCGGAGCCGGCGAGGAAGACGCCGAAGAGGCCGCGGTCGGGAATGGTGCCGCCGGAGGTGACGGCAAGGCGCTGGGCGCCGGGGCGGCCGGTGATCGTGCCGGCGATGCGGTCCCAGACCACGCGCGGGCGCAGCTCGGCGAAGGCGTCGGAGGGGTAGCGCCCGGCGAGCATGTCGAGGACCGCGGTGAAGGCGGACTCCGGGAGGGAGGCGAAGGGGGCCGCCCTCCGCACCAGGGCGAGGAGGTCGTCGAGCTGCCAGGTGTCCATCGCGGTCATCGCGACGAGCTGCTGGGCGAGGACGTCCAGGGGGTTCGCGGGGACCTTGAGGGACTCGATGGAACCCGTCCGCATGCGTTCCGTGACGACCGCCGCCTGGACCAGGTCGCCGCGGTACTTCGGGAAGACCACACCGGTGGAGACCGCGCCGACCTGGTGGCCCGCGCGGCCGACGCGTTGCAGGCCGGAGGCCACGGAGGGGGGCGACTCGACCTGGATGACGAGGTCCACCGCGCCCATGTCGATGCCGAGTTCGAGGCTGGAGGTGGCCACGACGGCGGGGAGGCGGCCCGCCTTGAGGTCCTCCTCGACCAGGGCGCGCTGTTCCTTGGAGACCGAGCCGTGGTGGGCCCGGGCGATGACCTGGGGTGCGCCCTGGGCGGCCCCGGAGCCGCCCATGAGTTCGGCCGGGGCGTGGTGTTCGTCCAGGGGCTCGCCGGTGGCCCGTTCGTACGCGATCTCGTTGAGGCGGTTGCAGAGGCGTTCCGCGAGGCGGCGGGAGTTCGCGAAGACGATCGTGGAGCGGTGGGACTGGACGAGGTCGGCGATCCGCTCCTCCACATGGGGCCAGATGGAGGGGCGTTCCGCGCCTTCGTTGCCCTCGGCGACCGGGGAGCCGCCGAGCTCACCGAGGTCCTCCACCGGGACCACGACCGAGAGGTCGAACTCCTTGCCGGACTTCGGCTGGACGATCTCCACCTTGCGCTGGGGGGAGAGGTAGCGGGCGATCTCGTCCACGGGGCGGACCGTGGCGGAGAGGCCGATGCGGCGGGCCGGCTTCGGCAGGAGCTCGTCCAGGCGCTCCAGGGACAGCGCCAGGTGGGCGCCGCGCTTGGTGCCGGCCACGGCGTGGACCTCGTCGAGGATCACGGTCTCGATGCCGGTGAGCGCGTCCCGGGTCGCCGACGTCAGCATCAGGAACAGGGATTCCGGGGTGGTGATCAGGATGTCCGGGGGGCGGGTGGACAGGGCTCGGCGCTCGGCCGCGGGGGTGTCGCCGGAGCGGATGCCCACCTTGACCTCGGGCTCGGGGAGGCCGAGGCGGACGGATTCCTGGCGGATGCCGGTGAGGGGGCTGCGGAGGTTGCGCTCCACGTCGACGGCGAGGGCCTTGAGGGGGGAGACGTACAGCACCCGGCAGCGCTTCCTGGGGTCCGCGGGCGGGGGTGTGGAGGCCAGCTGGTCCAGGGCGGCTAGGAAGGCGGCCAGGGTCTTTCCGGAACCGGTGGGGGCGACGACGAGTACGTCGGAGCCCTCCGCGATGGCCTGCCATGCTCCGGCCTGGGCGGTGGTGGGCGCGTCGAACGCACCCGTGAACCAGCCGCGGGTGGCGGGGGAGAAGCCGTTCAGGGCTCGGTGTGCTGGGCTGACCATGTGTCCATCGTGCACCCCCGCACTGACAATGCCCTTGCCTCCGGTGGTTGGGCGGGTGGGGTTGTGTGGTTGGGTGCGGGTTGGTGGGGGCGGGCGTTGTGCGCAGTTCGGGTGCGGCTTGGTGGGGGCGGCGTTGTGCGCAGTTCCCCGCGCCCCTGATGCCTGCGGCGGCCCGTTCCGCCCCGGTGGGGGCGTGTGTAGCGCGTTCTGTTCGGTGGGTGGGTCGGGGCCGGGGGGGGGGGGGGGGGGGGGGGGGGGGGGGGGGGGGGGGGGGGGTGTCCGTCCTCGGTCCGGCGGCTCGGTCACTCCAAAAGGGCTCGGTAACGGACGCCGGCCGCTGCGGGCGGACACCCCCCACCCCGTCCCCTTCCCGCCGTACGCGGCTGCACCTGTCTGGTGGCTCAGCCCACCTCGCGGCCGTATGCGCGCAGGGTCTGCAGGGCCTCGATGGTCGCCATGGGGCGGGTCTCCAGGGCGGTGGTGGGGGACCACTGGCGGCGGTGGGACGGCCAGCCGCCGTCCTCCTGTTGTTCCGCCGCGAGGAAGTCCAGGGAACGGGACATCTCGGCGTCCGTGAACCAGGCGCGGGCGAGGGAGTTCGGCGTCTTGGCGTAGTCGTGCGGGAAGTGGTGCAGGCCCGGGGCGCGGTCGGGGGAGGCGCCCAGGTGCGAGGGGTCCAGGGCGGCCAGGCGTTGTTCGCGCACCAGGCGGCCGAGGCGGTCGGCGGACGCCTCCGCGCGTGAGTGGTCGGGGGCGGAGTCCAGGAAGGTCAGAGCGGCCTGGATCTCGTGCGGGTGGGACACCTGGAGGGACTCCACCGCCTGCCAGCAGAAGTCCGTGGCGCGGAACAGCCAGGCGTGCCACACCTCGTTGCGGTGCAGGAGACCGACCACGGGACCGGTGCTGAGCAGTTCGCTCGGTGGGGCGTCCACGACCGGGAGGCAGGGGGCGGTCGGATAGCCGCGCTGGGCGGGGGTGACCGCGGGGAGGGCGCCGTCCGGGGTGGACACGGAGGTGAGGTAGCGGCACACGTGTTCCACGCGCTGTCCGCCGCAGCGGCCCACCGCGTCCAGGACTCGCAGGGCGTGAGCGATGTGCAGGGGCTGGCTGACCGGGCCGCGCAGATCGGGTTCCAGGGCGTGGCCGTAGCCGCCGTCCGCGTTGCGGTAGGCGTCCAGGGCCGTTTCCACCGGGTCGGGGCCGCCGTTCAGGAAGTGGTACGCGAACAGACGCTGTTCCAGCACACGCGCGGTGAGCCAGACGAAGTGCTCGGCGCGGAAGAGCGGGGAGTGCGCCGGTGGTGTCTGGGGGAGTGGGGAAGCTCCTGTTTCGGGCATGCGTCAGACCGTAGGGCGGAAAGCGGTCTCGGCGAGCGGTCCCGGCCGAGGCCCACCCCCAGGGGCGGGATACTGGAGGCATGCGGTTGACGGTCTTCTGGCAGCGGATGGCGGAACACTTCGGTCCGGGGTACGCCGACACCTTCGCGCGCGATCATGTGATGACGGAGCTCGGTGGACGCACGGTGCACGAGGCGCTGGACGCCGGCTGGGACGCCAAGGACGTGTGGCGCGTGGTCTGCACCGTGATGAACGTTCCGGGCGAGCGGCACTGAGACGGCGTGGACGTTCCGGGGAGAAGTGCCGAGCGGGCGTGAACATCTCACGAAAGAGGCACTGACCGGTCACGAAGATCGCAGGACGGGAGCCGATTGTCAGTCACGTGGGCGAGACTTGCACCGTGGCACCCACTGACGAGTCCGGGCAGGCAGCCCAGCAGGCATCTCCGTTCGGCACGACGCCGCCCACCCGGCCCCCGGCCGACGGCGCCGGGCCCAACGTCCGCATGCCGCGCTGGCTGCCGCGCGCCATGGTGCTCGCGCTCGCCCTCATCGCCGTGTTCCAGCTCGGCAGCTGGGCCTTCCACCAGCTGATCGGCCTGCTGACCAACATCCTCATCGCGTTCTTCCTGGCCCTGGCCATCGAGCCCGCGGTGAGCAAGATGGCCGCGCGGGGCATGCGCAGGGGGCTCGCCACCTTCCTCGTCTTCTTCGGGATCCTGATCGTGACCGCCGGCTTCGTCACGCTGCTCGGTTCGATGCTCGCGGGCCAGATCATCAAGATCGTCGAGGACTTCCCCGACTATCTCGACTCCGTCATCGCCTGGATCAACGGGCACTTCCACACCGAGCTGAAGCGGGTGGACGTCCAGGAGGGGCTGCTGCGCTCCGACTGGCTGCGCAACTACGTGCAGAACAGCGCCACCGGCGTCCTGGACGTCTCGGCACAGGTCCTCGGCGGGCTCTTCCAGCTGCTGACGATCGGTCTGTTCTCGTTCTACTTCGCCGCTGACGGCCCGCGGCTGCGCCGCGCGATCTGCTCCGTGCTGCCGCCCGCCCGCCAGGCCGAGGTGCTGCGCGCGTGGGAGATCGCCGTGGACAAGACCGGCGGCTACATCTACTCGCGCGGTCTGATGGCCCTCGTCTCCGGGGTCGCGCACTTCGTCCTGCTCCAGGTCCTGGACGTGCCGTACGCGCCCGTGCTCGCCGTGTGGGTCGGCCTGGTCTCGCAGTTCATCCCCACCATCGGCACCTATCTCGCGGGCGCCCTGCCCATGCTGATCGCCTTCACGGTCGACCCCTGGTACGCGCTGTGGGTGCTGGTCTTCGTGGTGATCTACCAGCAGTTCGAGAACTACGTGCTCCAGCCCAAACTGACCTCGAAGACCGTCGACATCCACCCCGCGGTCGCCTTCGGGTCGGTCATCGCGGGCACCGCCCTCCTCGGCGCGGTCGGTGCCCTGGTCGCCATCCCGGCGGTCGCCACGCTCCAGGCGTTCCTGGGGGCGTATGTGAAGCGGTACGACGTCACCGACGACCCTCGTGTCCACGGGCACCGGAAGCGGGGCGAGGGGCCCTCGCCGGTCACGCGTGTGCGTGCGCTGTGGGAGCGGCGGCGGCCGGAGACGCGGGACCACACCACCGACGGTGACGGCTCGTCCTGAGGGAGCGGGTTCAGTAGGAGAGGGCGGCCCACACCGCGGCGCCGATGACGGCCGTGACGTAGGAGCCGATCGCCGCGTACAGGATCCGTCGCCGCAGTCGCTCGCTCCAGGACGTGCGGGACAGCAGCCAGGCCAGTGCGGGCAGGACCAGGACCGCGTGCAGGCTCACGCCGTGCAGCGGCTTGAGCGGGGCGGTCGAGTGGTAGGCCGCCTCCTGGTGACCGGTGCGGGTGAGGACGACACCGCGCGCGATCATCGCGGCGCCGGAGGCGAGCGCGACGAGCAGGATCGCGAACCCCGACCGCACCGCGAGGTCCATCCCCGCCGGACCCGAGGGCCGGTGACGGAAGGAGGCGACCGCGAACACCGTCAGGAGCACCACCAGGACGCCGCCGCCCACCGCGAGGGTCATGGAGACCGCCGTGTCGAAGGGTGTCTCCATGTCGAGGTGCGAGGGCACCCCGCGCCACGCCTGGAGGGTGATGCCGCCGACCTCCACCCCACAGTCCGCCGCGAACACCGCGAGCAGCAGGGCGCGGGGGCGCGGGGCGACGCGCAGATACGACGTGACCCAGGTGACCGCGATCAGGGTCACCCCGAAGGACACCCCGAACGTCACCGGCTTGCGCCAGGAGACCGGCCCGTCCCAGGGGCCGCCGTCCACGGCGAACACCACCAGGTGCGCGAGCCCGGAGAGGACCAGGAGGAGCCCGGTGGCGTGGCAGAAACGCTCCACGCGGCGTGCGCCGATGGTCCGTCGTGCCGACGTCCGGGTCGGCGCCGTCGGCGCATTCGTCAGGACCGGGTCCATCGGGGCCGCGCTCCCTTCCGGGCCAGGCAGGCCGCGGCTCCGGCGATCACCAGGGCGGCGAGGGCGAGGAGTTCGGCGACCGTCGAGGCGATGAGCGCGGTCTCCCCCGAGGAGAGTTGGTCACCGGTGTCCGGGGTCAGGATCGCGCCCACCCCGATGAACAGGCCGACCCCGAGGGCGAGTCCGGTCGTCCAGCCGTTCGTCCGCCAGGCCAGGAGGGCCGCCGCCACGAGTGGGATGACGAGGCCGGGCGGCACGGTGGGACAGTCCGCGCCGGCGGCGATCTGGCCGGCGATGGACGCGGCGAGCAGGAGCAGTGCGGACAGGGTCGCGATCACGGTGGGGTGATGTGCCGTTCCACGGTCGCGCCGAGGGGTGGTCCGGGTCGTTTCTCGGGTGCTCGTCGGAG
Source organism: Streptomyces sp. NPDC001668 (assembly GCF_042893155.1). NCBI lineage: Bacteria > Bacillati > Actinomycetota > Actinomycetes > Kitasatosporales > Streptomycetaceae > Streptomyces > Streptomyces sp. NPDC001668. The sequence continues at coordinate 60,791 of NZ_JBIAUQ010000026.1, read as the reverse complement.
TGTCCATGGCACAAGACTCGCGAGAACGGCCCGTCCGGTCGTCGTACCGTCGAAGGCGTCCGAAGTACGCCGCGGGAAGTAGCCGGTGGGGGTCCGGGGGAACCTCCGGAGCGCGCCGCGGGAAGTGTCCCGGGTGCCGCGTGGTGCGCTTGACACGAAAATCGAACATCCATTCTTATGGAAGTTCCGGCGAAGCCGACGGCGGGCGTTTCGACATGGTTTGCATGGAGAAGTGTCCGAGTTATCCACAGGCTGGGCGGGCGTCGGGGCCCATTGTCAGTGGCAGGCGTTAGCGTCTTTGACGTGAAGCGATCGACTCAAGCAAATCGGGTGGAACCCATGGCAGGAACCGACCGCGAGAAGGCGTTGGACGCCGCGCTCGCACAGATTGAACGGCAGTTCGGCAAGGGCGCGGTCATGCGCATGGGCGAGCGGCCGAACGAGCCCATCGAGGTCATCCCCACCGGGTCGACCGCACTCGACGTCGCGCTCGGCGTGGGCGGTATCCCGCGCGGCCGTGTGGTGGAGGTGTACGGGCCGGAGTCCTCCGGCAAGACGACCCTGACCCTGCACGCGGTGGCCAACGCACAGCGGGCCGGCGGCCAGGTGGCCTTCGTGGACGCGGAGCACGCCCTCGACCCCGAGTACGCGCGCAAGCTCGGCGTCGACGTCGACAACCTGATCCTGTCCCAGCCGGACAACGGCGAGCAGGCCCTGGAGATCGTGGACATGCTGGTCCGCTCCGGCGCCCTCGACCTCATCGTCATCGACTCCGTCGCCGCGCTCGTCCCGCGCGCGGAGATCGAGGGCGAGATGGGCGACTCCCACGTGGGTCTGCAGGCCCGTCTGATGAGCCAGGCCCTGCGGAAGATCACCAGCGCGCTCAACCAGTCCAAGACCACGGCGATCTTCATCAACCAGCTGCGCGAGAAGATCGGCGTGATGTTCGGCTCCCCGGAGACCACGACCGGTGGCCGGGCGCTGAAGTTCTACGCCTCGGTGCGCATGGACATCCGCCGTATCGAGACCCTGAAGGACGGCACGGACGCGGTCGGCAACCGCACCCGCGTCAAGGTCGTCAAGAACAAGGTCGCGCCGCCCTTCAAGCAGGCCGAGTTCGACATCCTCTACGGCCAGGGCATCAGCCGCGAGGGCGGTCTGATCGACATGGGCGTGGAGCACGGCTTCGTCCGCAAGGCCGGCGCCTGGTACACGTACGAGGGCGACCAGCTCGGCCAGGGCAAGGAGAACGCGCGCAACTTCCTGAAGGACAACCCCGACCTGGCCAACGAGATCGAGAAGAAGATCAAGGAGAAGCTGGGCGTCGGCGTGCGTCCCGTGGAGCCTGCCGCCGAGCCGGGTGCGGACGCCGCGGTGACCGCCCCCGCGGACGACACCGCGAAGGTGCCTGCTCCGGCGGCCGCGAAGGCGACGAAGGCCAAGGCCCCGGCCGCCAAGAGCTGATCCTGTGACACGGCGAACCGACTGGACCGAGCACGAGGACGCTCCGCGAGGACGGGGCGGAAAGGGCGACGGGGGTTCTGCCGGGCGGGGCGGCGACGGACACGGGGGCGGTGCGGGGCAGGGGGCGGACGGGGGACGCGGCCGTTCGGCGTCGCGGGGAGTGGGCCGGGCCCACGGTGACGAGCCCGCGGGCGGTGCGGACGGGGAGTACGGCCGTGCGCTGATGTACGGCGACGGCCGGCCCTTTCGGGTCGCTCGCTCCGGCGGCGACGGTTCGCCCTACGGCGACCGTCCGTCGTACGGAGACAGCGAGTCGTACGGAGACAGTGAGTCGTACGGCGGCGAAGGGGCGGTGCGTGGCTCCGGGACGGTAGGCGGGGGTTCGCGTGCCGGTGAGAGGGGGATCCGTGGCGCGGGCGGTTCCCGTGGGCGTCGGCAGCGCCGACGCGGCTTCGGGGAATCGCCCGGTGAGGACGGAGACGGTCTCTCCTCGTCGAGGGCCGAGAAGGGGGAGTCTCCGGCGGACCCGGTGGAGCGGGCGCGGGCGATCTGTCTGCGCCTGCTCACCGGGACCCCGCGCACGCGGAAGCAACTCGCCGACGCCCTGCGCAAGCGGGAGATCCCGGACGACGCCGCCGAGGAGGTGCTGTCGCGGTTCGAGGAGGTCGGGCTGATCAACGACAGCGCGTTCGCGGAGGCCTGGGTGGAGTCCCGGCACCACGGCCGGGGGCTCGCCCGGCGGGCGCTCGCCCAGGAACTGCGCACCAAGGGCGTCGACTCCACGCTGATCGACGAAGCCGTCTCGCAGCTCGACTCCGAGCAGGAGGAGGCGACGGCCCGCGAGCTGGTCGACCGCAAGCTGCGGGCCACTCGCGGCCTCGACCGCGACAAACGACTGCGCCGCCTCGCCGGAATGCTCGCCCGCAAGGGCTACTCCGAGGGCATGGCCCTGCGGGTGGTCCGGCAGGCGCTGGAGGAGGAGGGGGAGGAGACGGGGTTCCTCGGGGACGACGGGTTCTGAGCCGGGGCGATGTCCGGTGAAGGCGGAAGCACCACCGGGTACGACGCCTCGCCCATGCAGGACCTCCCCGGCCCCTACGGCGCCGTGCGCCCGCCGGGCCCGGTGCTGGTCCTCACTGCCAGTCCTCCGGCCGCTCCACATGCTCCAGGCGCAGGGTCTGGCCGGTGCGGCTGTAGCGGCGGATCTGAGGGAGCGGCGGGTAGTAGGCGTGCACGGAGATCGCGTGGACCTCGGTGGACTCGTTGAGGACCTCGTGGACGTGGTGCCGGCCGAAGGAGCGGCCCTTGCCGGCCGGCAGCCGTCGTTCGCGGTCCACGTCGTCGGAGAGTTCGAGGGTCTTCCAGCCGTCGGCGGGCAGCCGCGCGGCGAGGGAGTTCTCCTTGAGCTCGCCCGCGGCGGTGATGAAGGCGCCGACCGACTCGGCGTGGTCGTGCCACCCGGTGCCGGTGCCGGGCGGCCAGCCGATCAGCCAGGCCTCACTGCCGCCGGGCCCCTCAAGGCGCACCCAGGTGCGGCCCTCGGGGTCGAGCGGGAGCGAGTCGATCAGCTCGGTGTCGGCGGCGGTGCGCCGTACGAAGTCGAGGAGTTCGGCCTGGGTGGGCGGTGCGACGGCGGAGGAGACCGAGGGGAAGGCGGGGGAGACAGACACGGGTACCGTCCTGAGAAGAGTTCGCGACAGCGTGCCGTCGCACAGGCGCGGCACGCGGAGGAAAGAAGAGGCGAATTCAGCAGGACGGGCGACACACGCAGCCCGCATAGCGGACGAGGTCCATATGGACCCTCCGCCACAGGCGCACACAGGTGTCGGTCACGATCCGGAGTACACCATGACCGCGATGGCTGTTTCAACTCACTGTCACTATGTGGACGCACAGTGACAGTGAGCACGTCAACGCGGGCCGGCCCCCGCGTTCGCCTCGGCCTTCGTGGGAGGGCCGCCGAGTGCCGTCTCGGCCGCCGCGTACAGGTCGGCCGGGCGGACCCCGCTCAGCGCGGTGACGAGGTGACCGTCGGGCCGTACGAGAAGGACCGTGTGCGGGGCCGCGCCCGGGTACTCCTCGGCGACCAGGAGTTCGGCGGAGTGCGGCAGCGCGGTCACCGCCGCGGCCAGGCGGGGCATGATCCCGGCGGTCACCCAGTGTTTGCGCTCCCACACGCCGGTGCCCGGTGCGACCAGGACGACGAGCAGCGCGCCCCGGCCGAGGCGCTCGCGCAGCCGTACGAACGAGCCGTCCTCGGCGGTGACCCGCACATCCGTGACCGGCTCCCCGGGCAGGGTGTCGACGGGCACCTCTCCTTCGAGGTGCCGGGGGGCGAGCGGTGAGTCGGCGTACGCCCCCGGCGTGCCGAGCGGGCCGCGCCCCAGGTGACCGTCCGTGAGCAACGCGTCGTGGCTCCGGGCCGAGCCGGGGACCACCGAGCGCAGACCCCCGCCGCCGCGCAGCAGGGGCAGCGCCTGGTCGGCGGCGCGCAGCCGCCCGGCGATCGCGGCGCGCCGCTCGGTCTGGTAGCTGTCGAGCAGCGCCTCGTGCGGGCCGTGATGCCAGGCCAGGGCCAGTTTCCAGGCGAGGTTGTCGGCGTCCCGGAGGCTCTCGTCGAGCCCCTGCGTGCCGAGCGCCCCGAGGCAGTGCGCCGCGTCCCCGGCGAGGAAGACCCGGCCGGCGCGCCAGCGGCGGGCCAGCCGGTGGTGCACGGTGTGGACTCCGGTGTCGAGGAGTTCGTACGGCGGTGTCGAGCCGTCCGTCCAGCCCGCCAGGGTCTCGCGGACGCGGGCCACCAGGAGTTCGGGGGTGACCAGGTCCTTGCCCGGCGGCAGCAGCCAGTCCAGGCGCCACACGCCCTCGGGGAGCGGGCGGGCGGTGATCTCCCCGGCCGTCGGTCCGGTCGTCCGCCACGGCGGCATCCGGTGCAGCAACGCCCGCTCCTCGAAGGGGAGTTCGGTGCGCAGGGCGGCGACGGCGTGACGCTCCACGGCCGTACGGCCCGGGAAGCGGATGTCTTCGAGCTTGCGGACGGTGGAGCGCGGGCCGTCGCAGCCGACCAGGTAACTGCCGCGCCACCAGGTGCCCTTGGGGCCACGGGTGTGGGCGGTGACGCCCGAGGGCTCCTGCTCGACGGTGTCGAGACGGCTGTCCGGGGCGAGCCTGACCAGGCGCTCCTCGGCGAGGGCGGCGCGCAGGGCGCCGGTCAGCACATGCTGGGCGAGGTGCAGGGGGGCGTCCCCGGCCTCCTCGAAGTCGACCTCGCGCATCACCTGCTTGCGGCGCATCGACCGCCATCCGGCCCAGTGCACACCCAGTTCGGTGACCGGCACTCCGGTCAGCCGGGACATGAGGGCGGCGGTGTCCTCGTGCAGTACGGCGGTGCGGGCCAGGCGGGGTTCGTCCTTGCCCGGGCCCTCGTCGAGGACCACGGAGGGGACCTCCTGACGCGCCAGCGCCAGGGCGAGCGTGAGCCCGACGGGCCCCGCTCCGACGATGATCACCGGGTCCACGGCGCGGCGCCCCCTGCCCGCAGCGGAATGCCGGGAGACGTATCTGAACAGGAGGTTGGGGCAGGGTGCACGATCACAGAACGTATGCAACCCATTGCCGGTGCTTGCGTCAAGTGACGGAGGCAGTGGCGATCATGCCACTGCCTCCGTGTCGTCCGGGTGGACCGTTCAACCCACTTGATTGGGCGTCAGAATCCGCCGCCGGTGTTCTCGCCGGTTCCGTAGGCGCCGCGCACGGCGGCGGGGTTGACCTCCACCGTGTCCTCGCCCAGCACCGCACCCGTGCTCTTCTTGCTCCGCCGCAGCCTCTGCTCCAGCCAGCTCGCGAAGCTGGTGAGGATGAAGTTGACGATGATGTAGATGATCGCCACGACGATGAAGCTGGGGATGACGTTGGCGTAGTTGGCCGCCAGCGTCTGGCGCGCGTTGAGCAGCTCGGTGAAGCCGAGCATCACGCCGCCCAGCGCGGTGTCCTTCACGATGACCACCAGCTGGCTGACGATCGCCGGCAGCATCGCGGTGACCGCCTGCGGGAGCAGGATGCTGGTCATCGTCTGGCCCTTGCGCAGACCGACCGCGTAGGCCGCCTCCGTCTGCCCCCGGGGCAGCGAGAGAATGCCGGCCCGGACGATCTCGGCGAGCACCGAGGCGTTGTAGAGCACCAGACCGGTGACGACGGCGTACAGGGGCCGTTCCTCACTGCTGATGTTCAGGGACGAGCGGACGTAGAGCTCGTTGGCGAACAGCATCAGCAGCAGGACCGGGATGGCCCGGAAGAACTCGACCACCGTGCCGGCCACGCCCCGCACCCAGGCGTGGTCGGACATCCGGGCGATACCGAAGACCGCGCCCAGGGGCAGGGCGATCACCATGGAGATCGCCGCGGCCTTGAGGGTGTCGGCGAGGCCGGGCAGGAGGTAGGTCGTCCAGGCCTCACCCGTGGTGAAGGGCTCCCAGAGGTCCCACTCCAGCTGGTTGTTGTCGTCCATCGTCCGCCACACCCACCACAGCACGAGGGCGAGCACGAGGGTGAAGACGATCGACAGCAGGACATTGCGCCGTTTGGCGCGGGGGCCCGGGGTGTCGTAGAGGACCGAGCTCATCGCTTCACCGCCAGTCGCTTGCTCAGCCAGCCGAGGAAGAGGCCGGTGGGCAGGGTCAGTACCACGAAACCGAAGGCGAAGATCGCGCCGATGAGCAGCGTCTGAGCCTCGTTCTCGATCATTCCCTTCATCAGGTACGCGGCCTCGGCCACGCCGATCGCGGCCGCCACCGTGGTGTTCTTCGTCAGCGCGATCAGGACGTTGGCCAGCGGGCCGATGACCGAGCGGAAGGCCTGCGGCAGCACGATGAGGCGCAGGGTCTGGCTGAAGTTGAGCCCGATCGCACGGGCTGCCTCCGCCTGCCCGAGCGGCACCGTGTTGATGCCGGAGCGGATCGCCTCGCAGACGAACGCGGCCGTGTAGATGATGAAACCGAGGATGGCCAGCCGGAAGCTCATGACCTTCACGTCGTCGCCCGCGCCCAGCGTGATGCGGAAGATGTCGGCGAGGCCGAGGGAGGTGAAGACGATGATGACCGTCAGGGGAATGTTCCGGACGATGTTGACGTAGGTGGTGCCGAACCCACGCATCAGCGGGACGGGGCTGACCCGCATCGCGGCCAGCAGGGTGCCCCAGATGAGGGAGCCGATGCCGGAGAAGAAGGTCAGCTTCACCGTCATCCAGAAGGCGCCCCACAGGCTCGGGTCGTCATAGTCTGAAATAAAGTCGAACACGATCTCCCGCGCTTCCGGGTGTGTGGCGGAGGTGTGGAGGGGCGCGACGCGCCGCCGCCCTGATCGCGGCGGGCGGCGGCGCGCCGGTCGATCCCTGCGCAGACGCTCCGCTGGACGGTCGGCGCCTGCCGATGGTCGGCCGCGGACTCGCTGTGGCTCGTCGGGCGGTTCCCGCGCCCCTTCCGGGGCGCGGCCGAACCGCGGTCACAACGCTGCGCGGGTCGATCCCTGCGTTACTTGACGATGACGCCGATCTTCGGGGCGGGCTCGTTCTTGTAGCCGGCCGGGCCGAAGTTCTTGTCGACCGCCTTCTGCCAGGAGCCGTCGCTGACCATCTTCTCGAGGGCCTTGTTGATCTTGTTGACGGTGGCGGTGTCGCCCTTCTTCACACCGATGCCGTAGTTCTCGTTGCTCAGCTTGAGGCCGGCGAGCTTGAACTGGCCCTTGTACTTGTCCTGCGAGGCGAAGCCCGCGAGGATCGAGTCGTCCGTGGTCAGCGCGTCGACGGCACCGCTCTGGAGGCCGGCGATGCACTCCGAGTAGCCGGAGTACTCACGCAGCTGGGCCTTCGGGGCGAAGTCGTCCTTGACGTTCTGCGCCGAGGTGGAGCCGGTCACGGAGCACAGCTTCTCGCCGTTGAGGTCCGTGGCCTCGCTGATCTTGGAGTCCTTCTTGACCAGCAGGTCCTGGTGGGCCAGCAGGTACGGGCCGGCGAAGTCGACCTTCTTCTTGCGCTCGTCGTTGATCGAGTAGGTGGCCGCGATGAACTTCACGTCGTTGCGGGCCAGCGCGTTCTCACGGTCGGCGCTCTTGGTCTCGACGAACTCGATCTGATCGGGCTTGTAGCCGAGCTCCTTGGCCACGTACGTCGCCACGTCCACGTCGAAGCCGGAGAAGGACCCGTCGGGCTTCTTCAGACCGAGGCCGGGCTGGTCGTACTTGATGCCGATCTTGATCGTGCCGCCGCCGGAACCCGAGCCGGAGCCCTCGTCCTTGCTGTCGCCGCCGCAGGCTGTCGCGGACAGGGCGAGGGCGAGAACGGCGGCCGAGGCGGCGGTGACCTTGCGGAGCTTCATGGTGAACATCCTTTGGGTGGTGAAGAGATGAGAGCCGTCGGTGGTCGATCCGGGTGGCACGTCAGTGGTGCAGGATCTTCGACAGGAAGTCCTTGGCGCGGTCGCTGCGGGGGTTGCTGAAGAACTGGTCGGGCGCAGCCTCCTCGACGATCCGTCCGTCCGCCATGAACACCACGCGGTTTGCGGCCGATCGTGCGAAACCCATTTCGTGCGTGACGACGATCATTGTCATGCCGTCGCGGGCGAGCTGCTGCATGACCTCCAGCACCTCGTTGATCATCTCGGGGTCGAGCGCCGATGTGGGCTCGTCGAAGAGCATGACCTTGGGGTCCATCGCCAGGGCCCGGGCGATCGCGACCCGCTGCTGCTGGCCGCCGGACAGCTGAGCGGGGTACTTGTCCGCCTGGGTGGCGACGCCGACCCGGTCGAGCAGGGCGCGCGCCTTCTCCTCGGCCTGCTTCTTGTCGGCCTTGCGGACCTTGATCTGACCCAGCATCACGTTCTCGAGCACGGTCTTGTGCGCGAAGAGGTTGAAGGACTGGAAGACCATGCCGACGTCGGCGCGCAGCCGGGCCAGCTCCTTGCCCTCCTGGGGCAGCGGCTTGCCGTCGATGGCGATCGAACCCGTGTCGATCGTCTCCAGGCGGTTGATGGTGCGGCACAGGGTGGACTTCCCGGACCCGGAGGGTCCGATGACCACGACGACCTCGCCGCGGGCGATCGTCAGGTCGATGTCCTGGAGTACGTGCAACGCGCCGAAGTGCTTGTTGACGCTCTTCAGGACGACCAGCTCGCCGGTCGCGACCGCATCTTCCTTGGCCGCCGATACATCGGTCATCGCTCTCTGGCTCCGTCCTCCTCGGTTTCGGAGGACAGTAGTGACCCCATGCGACCAGCGTCATCAGTCTTGAGGGGAATCTGAGCATCACGATCCGATAGCAATCGGACACGTGTCGTAGCACTTGCCACCAGTGCGCATCCGGTGTGCGTATCGGCCGGGTAACGGAACCGCGGCGCAACCGGAACCCACTTGACGCCGTCCTCTTCCATCAGCATGACTGCACGGTGCGCACGCGCGCGTGTGCCCGCACATTTGTACCTGTTCAGCGCATATTCAGATAGTACGTCCGATGAACCAAAGGGGGCCGGGGTGAGACTTCTCCTCGTCGAGGACGACAACCACGTGGCCGCCGCGCTGTCCGCGGTGCTCGCCCGGCACGGTTTCGACGTCACGCACGCGCGCAGCGGCGAGGAGGCGCTCCAGGCGCTCGTTCCCGAGGGCAACGGCTTCGGGGTCGTGCTGCTCGACCTCGGCCTCCCGGACCAGGACGGCTACGAGGTGTGCGGCAAGATCCGCAAGCGCACCAGCACGCCGGTGATCATGGTCACCGCGCGCTCCGACGTACGCTCCCGCATCCACGGGCTCAACCTCGGCGCCGACGACTACGTGGTCAAGCCGTACGACACCGGTGAACTGCTCGCCCGGATCCACGCCGTCAGCCGGCGCACCGTCCACGAGGACGCGCCCGGCGGGGACACCGCGCTGGTCCTCGGCGCCGTACGCATCGAACTGCCGACCCGTCAGGTCACCGTGGACGGCACCGTCGTCCAGCTCACCCGCAAGGAGTTCGACCTCCTCGCGCTGCTCGCCCAGCGGCCCGGTGTCGTCTTCCGCCGCGAGCAGATCATCAGCGAGGTCTGGCGCACCAGCTGGGAGGGGACCGGCCGCACGCTGGAGGTCCATGTGGCGTCCCTGCGCGCGAAGTTGCGGATGCCGGCGCTGATCGAGACGGTGCGGGGGGTCGGGTACCGGTTGGTGGCGCCGGGGGTGTGAGGGGCCGGTCCGGGGTGGGGGCTACGTGCGGACCAGGGGGGCAGCGGGCGGGGTGTTCAGCGGGTGCGGTGAAGCTGGGGGTGACGGTGTGCGGCGAGAGCTGTGCGAGGCTCTGGGGAGGGAAACGGGTCGGGTGAGGGACGGTGGCTGTGGGCGCGGGTGAGCGGGGCGGTGTGGGTGCCCGCGGGTGCGGTGATCGACGGGGAGCCGTACGGCTGCTGCGGCCGGGCGGGAGCTCGAGGCCGAGGTACGTGCACCGGGTGGCCGGGGTGCCGTGCGGTTCCACCCGCGGGTGTCCGGGCCCGCTGCCTCGGTCCGGGGCGTAGGCGTCGTGCGTACACGTCTGCTTCCGCTGCTCATCGTCCTCATGGCCGCCGTGCTGCTGGCCCTGGGCGTGCCGCTCGCCATCGGTGTGGCCTCCGCGCAGCAGCAGAAGGTCGTCGTCGACCGCATCGACGACACCGCGCACTTCGCGGCGCTCGCCCAGTTCGTCACCGACGCCTCCGACGAGCGCCTGGAGACCCTGGAGAGTGAACTCACCAGCTACTACAAGGTCTACGGCATCCGTGTCGGTGTCTTCTACGACGGCGACGTACCCATGGCCACGGCGCCCCGCGGGTGGTTCCTCCCCCGGGAGGGCGAGGTGCGCGACGCGTTCGGCGAGGCCCTGCTCAGTCGCCGCAGTCAGGACCCCAAGCAGGTGTGGCCCTGGCAGCGGGGCCGGCTGGTCGTCGCCTCGCCGGTGATCCGGGACGGGGACGTCGTCGCGGTCGTCGTCACCGACTCGCCCACCGGGCCGATGCGTTCACGGATCCTGCAGGACTGGCTGGTCATCTTCGCGGGCGAACTCGCCGCCATGCTGCTGGCCGTCGGCGCCGCGCTGCGGCTGACCGGGTGGGTGCTGAGACCCGTGCGGGTCCTCGACGCCACCACGCACTCCATCGCGAGCGGCGCCCTGAAGTCCCGGGTCGCGGTCGCCGGCGGCCCGCCCGAACTCCGGCGCCTGGCAAAGTCGTTCAACGAGATGGCGGACAACGTCGAGGACGTGCTGGAACAGCAGCGGGCCTTCGTCGCCGACGCCTCGCACCAGTTGCGGAACCCGCTCGCCGCACTGCTGCTCCGGATCGAGCTGCTCGCCTTCGAACTCCCCGAGGGGAACACCGAGATCGCCTCCGTGCAGGCGGAGGGGAAGCGGCTGGCCCAGGTCCTCGACGATCTCCTCGACCTCGCCCTCGCCGAGCACACCGAGGCGGACCTGAGGATCACCGACATCGGGGAGCTGACGGCCGAGCGCGTGGCCGCGTGGACGCCGACCGCCGAGGCCAAGGGGGTGCGGCTGGTGGGGAGTTGTCCGCCCACCACCGCCTGGGCCGACCCCGTGACCCTGTCGAGCGCCCTCGACGCCGTCATCGACAACGCGCTCAAGTTCACGCCGAAGGACGAGACCGTCCAGGTGACGGTCGCCGCGGACGGGGACACCTCGACCGTCGTCGTCGCCGACCGCGGGCCCGGGCTCACCGACGAGGAACTCGCGCGGGTCGGCGACCGGTTCTGGCGCAGCGGGCGGCATCAGAACGTCAAGGGGTCCGGGCTGGGCCTGTCCATCTCGCGGGCGCTGCTGGCGGCGGGGGGCGGGGCCATCGCGTACGGTCACCACGAGCCGCACGGGCTGGTGGTGACCGTGTCGGTGCCCCGCACTCGCCCTACGGCTTGACCGAGCGGTAGTAGCGGCGGGCGCCCTCGTGGAGGGGGACCGGGTCGGTGTAGATCGCCGTACGGACGTCCACCAGCTGGGCGGAGTGGACGTCCCGGCCGATGCCGTCCCTGCTCTTGATCACGGTCCGGGTGAGCCACTCGGTGAGCTCGGGGTTCATGTCCTCTCGGGTGATCAGCAGGTTGGAGACGGCCATCGTCGGGACGGTCCTGCCGTTCTGGACGGACGGGTACGCCGACGCCGGCATGTTGGTGGCGCGGTAGTAGCGGGTGGGCTCGCCCTCCGCGTGCAGCGCCGCCACGAGGGACGGTTCGATCGGGACGAAGCGGAACGCCGAGCGTTCGGCCAGTTGCTTCAGGCCGTCGGTGGGCAGGCCGCCGGACCAGAAGAACGCGTCCAGGCCGTGGCCGAGGAGCTTGGGGCCGGTGTCGATGCCTTCCGCCCTCGGCCGGATGTCCTTGTCCGGGTCGATGCCGGCCGCCTTGAGCACGCGGTCCGCTATCAGTCGTACGCCGGAGTTGGCTACGCCGATGGAGACGCGCTTGCCCTTCAGGTCGGCCACGGTGTGGATGTCCGAGTCGGTGGGGACGACGAGCTGTACGTAGTCGTCGTAGAGGCGGGCCAGGCCGCGGAGCTGGTCGGCGCCGGGGTCGCCGTTCTGCTGGTAGGTCTCCACGGCGTCTGCCGCGGCGATGGCGAAGTCGGACTTTCCGGTCGCGACGAGTCTGACGTTCTCCTGGGAGCCTGCGCTGGTCTCCAGCTTCACCTTCAGGTCCGGCATGTCCTTGTGGATCTCCATGCGGAGGAGAGCGCCGTACTTCTGGTAGACGCCTGCCTTTGTGCCCGTGCTGAAGGTGATCGTGCCGGTCGGGGGGGTCTCGCCCAAGGGGAGCAGCCACCACAGGATCAGGCCGAGGGCCACGAGGGCGGCGGCCGCGGTCTGGAGCGCCTGCGCCTGGCGGCGGGTGAGGTGGGGTAGTGGCGGCTTGGGCATGCGGTGATCCTGCCAGGGGGGTGGGGGGGCTGGCCACCGTGTTCGGGGTGGGTGGGTGGGTGGGTGGTTGGTTGGGTGCGGGTTGGTGGGGGCGGGCGTTTTTGCGCAGTTCCCCGCGCCCCTGGATGCCTGCGGCGGCCTGGCTCGGCTTCGGTGGGGGCTTGTGTAGCGCGTGCGGTGGGTTGTGGGTCGGGGCCGGGGGGGGGGGGGGGGGGGGGGGGGGGGGGGGGGGGGGGGGGGGCGGCGGCGGCGGCCGGGGGGGGCCCCCCCGCGCCGGGGGGGCCCCCCCCCCCCCC
>NZ_JBIAUQ010000026.1:0-48111 GCF_042893155.1 Streptomyces sp. NPDC001668 | reverse complement strand
GGGTGTCCGTCCTCGGTCCGGCGGCTCGGTCACTCCAAAAGGGCTCGGTAACGGACGCCGGCCGCTGCGGGCGGACACCCCCCACCCCGTCCCCTGCCCGCCGTACGCGGCCAACGGCCCGTCCTGGCTGGCGCCGACCTGACCCACCCAGGGGCGCGGGGAACTGCGCGACCAGCCACAACGCACCCGCACCCGCCCGACAACACCTCAGACCCCGTCCCCACCCACCGTCACCCGCGACGCGTTCTCCCGTGTCGTCGGGGACTTGCGGTGGGACGTCAGTCTTGTGGCCAAGGGCTCCGTGTAGCGGGCTGTGAGGGGGCCGAGGATGACCAGGATGAGGACGTAGGCCGTGGCGAGGGGGCCGAGGGAGGGTTCTATGCCGGCCGAGACCGCCAGGCCGGCGATGACGATCGAGAACTCGCCGCGGGCCACGAGGGCGCCGCCCGTGCGCCAGCGGCCCTTGGGGGAGATTCCGGCTCGGCGGGCCGCCCAGTAGCCGGTGGCGATCTTCGTGGCCGCGGTGACCAGGGCCAGGGCGAGGGCGGGGAGCAGGACCGGGGGGATGCTCGCCGGGTCCGTGTGGAGGCCGAAGAAGACGAAGAAGACCGCCGCGAAGAGGTCGCGCAGGGGGCTCAGGAGGGTGTGGGCACCCTCCGCCACCTCGCCGGAGAGGGCTATGCCCACGAGGAACGCGCCCACCGCTGCCGAGACCTGGAGTTGCTGGGCCACGCCGGCCACGAGGATGGTCAGGCCGAGGACGACCAGGAGGAGCTTTTCCGGGTCGTCGCTCGAGACGAAGCGGGAGATCAGGCGGCCGTAGCGGACGGCGACGAAGAGGACCAGGCCCGCTGCGCCGAGCGCGATCGCGAGGGTCACGCTGCCGGCCAGGAGGCCGGCCCCGGCCACCAGCGCTGTGACGATCGGGAGGTACACCGCCATCGCCAGGTCCTCCAGGACCAGGACGCTCAGGATGACCGGGGTTTCGCGGTTGCCGACCCGGCCCAGGTCGCCCAGGACCTTCGCTATGACGCCCGAGGAGGAGATCCAGGTGACGCCCGCCAGGACCACCGCTGCCACCGGGCCCCAGCCCAGGAGGAGAGCGGCGGCCGCGCCCGGGAGGGCGTTGAGGGCGCCGTCGACCAGGCCTGCGGGGTAGTGGGCCTTGAGGTTGGTGACCAGGTCGCCCGCCGTGTACTCCAGGCCGAGCATCAGGAGGAGGAGGATCACTCCTATTTCGGCCCCTATGGAGACGAACTCCTCGCTCGCGCCCAGGGGGAGCAGGCCGCCCTCGCCGAAGGCCAGGCCGGCGAGCAGGTAGAGGGGGATGGGGGAGAGGCGGAAACGGGCGGCGAAGCGGCCGAGGAGGCCCAGGCCGAGGATGATCGAGCCGAACTCGATCAGGAGGACCGCGGAGTGCATGCTTCCTACTCCCGACCGAGGATCGCCGCCGCGGCGTCCACGCCTTCGCGGGTCCCCACGACGATGAGGATGTCGCCGCCCGCCAGGCGGAAGTCCGGTGCGGGGGACGGGATCGCCTCGGCCCGGCGCAGGGCCGCCACGACGGAGGCTCCCGTGTCGGTGCGCATCTTCGTGTCGCCCAGGACCCGGCCGTTCCAGCGGGAGCCGGCCGCCACCTCGATGCGCTCGGCCACCAGGCCCAGATCGGTGGTGTAGAGGAGGCTCGCGCTGTGGTGGGAGGGCTTCAGCGCGTCGATCAGGGCGCCCGCCTCGGAGCCCGTCAGACGCAGTGACTGGGCGCAGGAGTCGGGGTCGTCGGCCCGGTACACGCTCACCGTGCGGGCCCCGTCGCGGTGTGCCACCACGGACAGATGGCGGTCCTCGCGGGTGATGAGGTCGTACTGGACCCCGATCCCCGGCAGCGGCGTCGCCCTCAGGCGTGGAGCAGACACGTTTCTCCCCTTGTGTTTCGCGTGATCACGGGTACGAGTTCGCATGCTGCCAGTACCCCGTACGGTGGCGATATGGGTGACGTGACGGATATACGCGAGCGGCGGGGACCGGCGACGCTGGCTCCGGAGACGTCGTGTGGAGCAGAGGAGAGGAGCGGGGGCCCGGCCGTGTCGCTGTTCTGGCGGATCTTCTCGCTCAATGCCGCCGGCCTGGTCGTCGCCGCCGCGCTGCTGCTCGGGCCCGTCACCGTGTCGACGCCCGTCCGGCAGGGGGAGGCCGTGGTCGTCCTCGGGGGGCTGGTTCTGCTGCTGGCCGCCAATGCCGTCGTACTGCGGGTCGGGCTCACCCCGCTCCAGCGGCTGGGGCGGGCCATGGCCGCCGCCGACCTGCTGCGTCCCGGAGTGCGTGCGCCCGTGTCCGGCCCTGCCGAGACGGCCGCGCTGATCACGACGTACAACACCATGCTCGACCGGCTGGAGGCCGAGCGGGCGACCGGAGCGGCCCACGCGCTCTCCGCCCAGGAACGGGAGCGGCACCGCGTCGCGCGCGAGCTCCACGACGAGGTCGGGCAGACCCTGACGGCCGTGCTGTTGCAGCTCAAGCGGGTCGCCGACCGGGCGCCCGAGGGGCTGCGGGAGGAGGTCGGGCAGGCGCAGGAGGCCACCAGGGCCGGGCTCGACGAGATCCGCCGGATCGCGCGGCGGCTGCGGCCCGGGGTGCTGGAGGAGCTCGGGCTGCCGAGCGCTCTGCGGTCCCTCGCGGCTGAGTTCACCACGCACGGGCTGACCGTGCGCCATCACGTCGGCGGCGATCTGCCCCGGCTGACCGAGGAGTCGGAACTGGTCGTCTACCGGGTGGCCCAGGAGGGGCTCACGAACACCGCGCGGCACTCCGGGGCCGACCGTGCCGAAGTGCGGCTCCAGCCGGTCGCGGGAGGGGTCGAGCTGCTCGTGCGGGACAACGGCAGCGGTCTGCGCGGGACGGCCGAGGGGGCCGGGATACAGGGCATGCGGGAGCGGGCGCTGCTGGTGGGGGCCGCGTTGGCGGTGGAACCCGGGCCCGGGCGGGGGACCGAGGTGCGGTTGCGGATACCGGTCGCGGCGGAGGTGCGGTGATGGCCGGGCCGACCCGGGTGCTGCTCGCCGACGACCACACACTCGTACGGCGGGGAGTGCGGCTGATTCTGGAGGGGGAGCCGGATCTCACCGTCGTGGCCGAGGCGGGCGACGGCGCGGAGGCGGTGGAGCTGGCACGCGCGCGTGAGGTCGATCTGGCCGTACTGGACATCGCCATGCCGCGGATGACGGGGCTGCAGGCCGCCCGTGAGCTGTCCCGCCGGCTGCCGGACCTGCGGATCCTGATCCTGACGATGTACGACAACGAGCAGTACTTCTTCGAGGCGCTCAAGGCCGGGGCCAGCGGGTACGTGCTCAAGTCCGTCGCCGACCGCGATCTCGTCGAGGCGTGCCGGGCCGCCGTACGCGACGAGTCCTTCGTCTATCCCGGCGCCGAGCGGGCCCTGGTGCGCTCGTACCTCGACCGGCTGCACCGTGGGGAGGACCTGCCCGCCCGGGCCGTCACCGAGCGCGAGGAGGAGATCCTCAAGCTCGTCGCAGAGGGGCACACCACGAAGGAGATCGGGGAGCTGCTGTTCATCAGCGCGAAGACGGTCGAGCGGCATCGGGCGAACCTGCTGGCCAAGCTGGGCATGCGGGACCGGCTGGAGCTGACCCGGTACGCGATACGGGCTGGGCTCATCGACCCTTGAGGCGGGCCTGGGGCTGCGTGCCGCGACGCCGGCGCACCACATACGCGCCCGCGAGGCCGACCCCGCCGAGAGCCAGAGCCACGCCGATCGCGCGCTCGAAGCCGGCCGGGCCCACACTGCCTCCGGATCCGCCCTGGACGCCGAGCGTCGGAAGCGGCGTGGTGAGCGGCGTGGTGAGGGGTGTAGCGAGTGGCGTGGCCGCGCTCACGGCGGCGGTGCCTCTGTGGGGCAGCACCTCACAGGCGATGCCGTCGTCCGGACCCTGGTCCTCGTCGAGACGGTTGGGGTCGGTGCGGTCGAGATCGAACAGCGCCTGCGCGTCCTCCTGGTAGACGAAGTCCGCGCAGTCCAGGTCGCCTTGGGCGTGTGCGACGCCGGTCAGCGGTCCCGCGGTGGCCAGGACGGCCAGCGCTGCGCCGGTGAGCGTGATGCGTATTGCCATGGGTCGTGCCTTTCGGGCGGGGCCGGAACAGCCGTCACCGCGAATCTAGGGACGCGCCCGGCATCCGGCCCGTGGAGCTGGGCCGAACGGGCGCGCGTCCTCACAGGAGCGCTTCCCAGTCCTCGTCGAAGTCCGAGGCGTTCAGGAACATCACGTCCGCCGGCTCGGCCGGGCCCCGCAGGGACTGCTCCGTCCAGATGCACTTGCCGGTGGGGGTGTAGCGGGCGCCCCAGCGGGTGGAGAGCGCCGAGATGAGCTGCAGGCCCCGGCCGCCCTCGTCGGTGTCCGCGGCGCGCCGGATGCGGGGCATGGTCTGGCTGCCGTCGTAGACCTCGCAGATCAGCTCGGTGGTGTACAGCAGGCGCAGCAGGACCGGGCCGCGGGCGTGCCGGACGACGTTGCCGACCAGCTCGCTGACCAGGAGTTCCGTGGTGGCGGACAGGTCGTCCAGCTCCCAGGCCGCGAGCTGTTCGCGGACGTGGCGGCGGGCCCGGCTCGCCGCCTTCGGGTCCTCGGGCAGGGACCAGGCGGCCATCCGGTCGGCCGGCAGCGCGTGCAGCCGGGCCACCAGGAACGCCGCGTCGTCCGCCGCCTGCTGGTCCGCAGGCAGCAGACCGGCCGTCAGCGTGTCGCACAGCCGTTCAAGGTCTACGGCGGTCCCGTCGGCGTGGGCGGCGCCGAGCAGCCGCGCCAGCTCGGCCATGCCCTGGTCGATCTCCCGCGTCGCCGACTCCACCAGCCCGTCGGTGTACAGCACGAGCAGGCTGCCCTCGGGGACCTCCAGCTCGGCCGTCTCGAACGGCGGCTTGGCCGCGCCCAGCGGGGGATCCGCGTCCGGTTCCGGGAAGTGCACGGTTCCGTCGGGGCGTACCAGGGCGGGCGGTGGATGGCCGGCCCGGGCGATGGAGCAGACCCGGGTCGTCGGGTCGTAGAGCGCGTACAGACAGGTGGCGTACGACGCCTCGCCCATGCCGCCGACGATGTCGTTGAGGTGGCCGAGGATCTCGTCGGGCGGCAGCTCCAGGTCGGCCAGGGTGTGCACCGCGGTGCGCAGCCGGCCCATGGTGGCCGCCTCCGGCAGGCCGTGGCCCATCACGTCGCCGACGACCAGCGCGACCTGGCCGCCGGACAGCGGGATGATGTCGTACCAGTCGCCGCCCACGTCCGCGCCCGGGCCGGCCGGCAGATAGCGCGCGGCCGCCGTGCACGCGGGCAGGTCGGGCAGGGCCTGAGGGAGCAGGCTGCGCTGGAGCTCCCGGGACCGGGTGTGCTCGGCGTCGTAGAGCCGGGCCCGCTCCAGGGACTGGGCGACGAGGGCGGTGATCGTGGTGAGCAGGGCGCGTTCCTCGTCGTCGAGCAGCCGCGGCCGGTCGAAGGAGACCACGCAGACGCCGAAGGTGTGGCCGGAGGCCGTCAGCGGCAGGAACGCCCAGGACTTCTTGTCGCCGCGGGCGGGGAAGTCCGCCAGCTCGGGATAGCGGGTGGCGTACTCCTGCGGTGACGACATGAACAGCGGGAGGCCGGACGCGATCGTGTCCCAGGCCGGGTCGCCGGTCGCCGCCCGGCGGCGGCTGTCGAGGAGGGCCACGAAGTCCCGGGGGTAGCCGACCGCTCCGACGTGGTGGAGCCGGTCGCCCTCGCCGACCTGGACCATCAGCCCGGAGGCGGCGAACGGGGGCAGCACCCGGCGGGCGACCGCGTCCACCACGTCCCGGGAGGTCGTCGCCTTCGCGAGTTCCGTGGTCAGCTCGGCGATCCGCACCGCCCGCTCGGCCGCGGCCCGCTCCGCCGCCTGCCGCTCCTGCGCCAGCCGGCGCTTCTCGGTGACGTCCTGGAAGTAGAGGGTGCGGCCGTCCGGCCCCGGCACCAGCCGCACGTGCAGCCGCCGCCGGCAGTCCGCGATGTACACGTCGAACCCGGCGGACCTCTCCTCCGCCGCGGCCTCCAGACAGCGCTCCTTCAGGCCCGGGACCTGCCGGGTGGCGGGCAGCTCCCACAGCAGGCGCCCGAACAGCTCCTCCTCGGAGAAGCGGAGGAACCGTTCCGCCTCCAGGTTGGCGAAGGTGATCCGCCACTCGTCGTCCACCGCGAGGAAGCCGTCGCTCATGTGTCGCAGGGCTCTGCTGAGGGCGTTCCGCGCGGTGCGCGACTCGTTGCTCTCCCAGCCGACCCCGATCATCCGCAGGGGCTCGCCCTGCTCGTCGTAGGTCGCCCGGCCGCGGGCCTGCGTCCAGCCCCAGGTGCCGTCCAGGCGCCGTACGCGGTACTCGGCCTCGTAGACGGAGTGGTCGAGGATCGCCTGCTGCGCCGCCGCGAGGGTGGGGGCCAGGTCGTCGGGGTGGACGATCCGCATCCAGTTGTCGATCCGGCCGGTGAAGTCGGCGGGCAGCGTGCCGTAGAGCTCCAGCGCGGCCTCGTCCCAGATCAGGTCGCCGCTGCGGATGTCCCAGTCCCACGAGCCGACCTGGACCTCCTTGAGCGCCTGCCGCAGCCGCTCGCCGCCCAGCTCCGCCTGAGTGGGCCCCGACGGCGGCGGCGCCTGGGCCATCCGGTCCTCGGTCCAGGCGACGACGTCCCGCAGGAAGTCCCAGTGCTCGGGGGTGGGCTCGCCCCCCTCACCGGCCAGGACGGTCACCGCGCCGATGCTGCGCCGGCCGCTGAACACGGGCAGGGCGGCGAGGCCGGTCCCGGGCCAGCGGTCCTGCTCCGGCGTGTCCTGGGACAGCGGCACCCAGACGCCCTTGCCCTGCTGGAGCGCGCGGGCCGGGGCCAGCGGGCCCTCCTGGTCGACGATCTCCCAGGAGCGGGTGAGGGCGGGGGGCAGACCCACGGACGACACCAGGCGCAGCGCGGACATCGGGCCGCGCAGGTGCACGGTCCCGCCGAGCGCGCTCAGCTCACCGACCGCGTGCCCGAGCGCCAGCCGGAAGACCTCGCTCTCCGTCGCACCAGGGGTGACCGTGCCGAGAAGAGCGAGCCGCGCGTTCATGGAGGGAACTTATCGTTCCTGTTTGTCTTCGAAACCTGCTTCACAGTTTCCGACGGGCTGTTCCCCCTCACTCTCGCACCTCAACTGCCCATGTGTCCCGGGAAGTTGCCGAAATCCCGGCCGTGTACCGTGCCGTCGGACCGGGCAGTCTTGATCATGAGGAGCGGCATGGACATCGGTGTCTTCATCCCCATCGGCAACAACGGCTGGCTCATCTCCAAGAGTTCCCCGCAGTACATGCCGACCTTCGAGCTCAACAAGGCCGTGGTCCAGAAGGCCGAGGAGCACGGGTTCGACTTCGCCCTGTCCATGATCAAACTCAAGGGCTTCGGCGGCGAGACCGAGTTCTGGGACCACTGCCTGGAGTCGTTCACGCTGATGGCGGGCCTTGCCGCGGTGACCGAGCGGATCAAGCTCTACGCCTCGACCCCGATCCTCGCCCTGCCGCCGGCGATCGTCGCGCGCATGGCGGTCACCGTCGACTCCATCGCCCCCGGCCGCTTCGGCGTCAACATCGTCACCGGCTGGGCGCCCGGTGAGTACACGCAGATGGGCGTGTGGCCCGGCGACGAGCACTTCGGCAACCGGTACGCGCGCGCCGAGGAGTACGTGACCGTGATGAAGGAGCTGTGGAGCGAGGGCGTCAGCAACTTCAAGGGCGAGTTCTACGAGATGGACGACTGCGTGCTCTCGCCGCGCCCGGTGAACGGGCACATCGACATCGTGGCCGCCGGGCAGAGCGGGACCGGCATGCGGTTCGCCGCGGAACACGCCGACTACAGCTTCATCCTGGGCAGCGGCGTCAACACCCCGCTCGCCTTCGCGGACAGCGCGGCCACGCTGGTGGACGCGGCGCGGGAGACCGGCCGGGACGTCGGGGCCCTGTCGCTGTTCATGGTCATCGCCGACGAGACCGACGAGGCGGCCCGCGCGAAGTGGCAGGACTACCACGCGGGCGCGGACCGCGCGGCGCTGGCCTACATGGCGGGGGAGTCGGCCACCGACACCACCGCCGACGACTCGTCCACGGCCCGCACCATCGTGCTGCCCGAGGGCGCGGTGAACTTCAACATGGGGACGCTGGTGGGGTCGTACGAGAGTGTCGCGCGCATGTTGGACGAGATCGCCGGGGTCGAGGGGACCAAGGGGATCATGCTGGTGTTCGACGACTTCATCGAGGGCGTGGAGAGGTTCGGGACGCGGATCCAGCCGTTGATGCGGTCGCGGGAGGGGCGGGGGCGGGTGGCGTTGGGCTGAGGGGGCGTGGTCGGGGGCGGTTCGGTGGGCGTCGCTGCGGCGTGCCCGGGCCGGCGGGGGTGGGGTGCGTGATTGTCCGCGGGCCGGTGAGGCCGGGGCGGTGTCGTCTCCGGGGGCGGGGCGGGGCGGGGCGAGGGCGCACGCGACCGTGTTGGGGGGGCGACCGGGGCTGCGCCCGTGTGCCCCGGGGTGTGGGTGGCGCGGTCGGTAGTCGCGGCGGCGGTTCTCATTCGCTGCCGCTGCCGCTGCCGCTGCCGCTGCTGCTGCTGCCGCTGCCGCCGCCGGCGCCGGGATCGGCGGGTGGCGGAGCCGCGTGTCGACACCGTGCCGTGGTGCCGGGGGTGGGGGCGGCTGTCGGCGGTGGCCCGTGTGTTCGTTGCCGGGGTGGGGGCGGCCGTCGGCGGTGGTCGTCCGTGCTCATCCCCGCGGATCGGGGCAACAGCTGTCGGCCGTAGCGGCCGTGCTCATTTCCCCCGAGGGGCCCGGCGCCCTGGTGGTCCCGGCCTCGGCTCGTGGCTCGGGAGACCTGGCCGGGCGGCCGAGAGGCCGGTCCCCGTGCCTTCGTCGGCACCGGGACCGGCCTCTCGGTCGGGTATCCGCCCGCCGGGGCGTCAGTCCGTGCCGAACTCCATCGCCGCCCGGTCCAGCAGGGCCTCGTCCTCCGAGACCTCGCCGCGGGACGCGATCGCCTCGGCGCCGCCCTCGGGGAGCTCCGGCATGGTGCCGATCAGCCCGGTCGCGGCGGCCTGGGAGGCGCCGATCGTGGGGCTGCCGGTGCCGATCAGGCCGAGACCGGCGTACTGCTCCAGCTTGGCGCGGGAGTCGGCGATGTCGAGGTTGCGCATGGTGAGCTGGCCGATCCGGTCCACCGGGCCGAAGGCCGAGTCCTCGGTGCGCTCCATGGAGAGCTTGTCCGGGTGGTAGGAGAACGCGGGACCGGTCGTGTCGAGGATCGAGTAGTCCTCGCCCCGGCGCAGCCGCAGGGTGACCTCGCCCGTGACCGCCGCGCCGACCCAGCGCTGGAGCGACTCGCGGATCATCAGGGCCTGCGGGTCCAGCCAGCGGCCCTCGTACATGAGACGGCCCAGCCGCCGGCCCTCGTTGTGGTACTGGGCGACGGTGTCCTCGTTGTGGATCGCGTTGACGAGACGCTCGTAGGCCGCGTGGAGCAGGGCCATGCCGGGGGCCTCGTAGATGCCGCGGCTCTTCGCCTCGATGATCCGGTTCTCGATCTGGTCGGACATGCCGAGGCCGTGCCGGCCGCCGATGGCGTTGGCCTCCATGACCAGGTCGACGGCGGAGCCGAACTCCTTGCCGTTGATGGTCACCGGGCGGCCCTGGTCGAAGCCGATCGTCACGTCCTCGGGCGCGATCTCGACCGACGGGTCCCAGAACCTGACGCCCATGATCGGCTCGACGGTCTCGATGCCGGTGTTGAGGTGCTCCAGGGTCTTGGCCTCGTGCGTGGCGCCCCAGATGTTGGCGTCGGTGGAGTACGCCTTCTCCGTCGAGTCCCGGTACGGCAGCTGGTGTGCGACCAGCCACTCCGACATCTCCTTGCGGCCGCCGAGCTCGGTCACGAAGTCCGCGTCCAGCCACGGCTTGTAGATCCGCAGGTTCGGGTTGGCGAGCAGGCCGTAGCGGTAGAACCGCTCGATGTCGTTGCCCTTGAAGGTCGAACCGTCGCCCCAGATCTGGACGTTGTCCTCCAGCATCGCCCGCACCAGGAGCGTGCCGGTGACGGCACGGCCCAGCGGGGTGGTGTTGAAGTACGCCCGCCCGCCCGAGCGGATGTGGAACGCCCCGCAGGTGAGCGCGGCCAGTCCCTCCTCGACCAGCGCGGCCCGGCAGTCGACCAGGCGCGCGATCTCGGCACCGTAGGTCTTCGCGCGGTCGGGCACCGAGTCGATGTCGGGCTCGTCGTACTGGCCGATGTGCGCGGTGTAGGTGCACGGGATGGCGCCCTTGTCGCGCATCCACGCGACCGCGACGGAGGTGTCGAGACCGCCGGAGAAGGCGATGCCGACGCGTTCGCCGGCGGGGAGGGACGTGAGGACCTTGGACATAGGAAGATTATGCATCACAACGCATGGTCATGCAAAGGCCCTGCTCGCCGTCCCTGACGTGATTCAGGTCATCCCCGCCCCGGGTCCGTCCATGGCGTCACGGTGGCCCGTCGGTGAACGGGCGGCCACGACCCTGTGGATTGTCCACAGACTTCGCAAAAGGATGCCCCGGGTCTGCACAAGAGATCTTGCTCCCGCCTTCACGTGGCGCTTACAACTTGCTGCCGCAGCCTGCTTAGTGGCTGGTCCTGTCGGTGGTGCGGTGCGTTCGTAAAGGTTCGGTGGGTGGGGTGCGTCCGCTGTCGCGCTGGCGTGTGTGGCTGGCCGTGGTTCCGTTGCTGTTGTCCTTCTGGGCCCAGGAGGGAGCGGCGGCCTACGCGGCGACGCGACCGTCGCCCTCGCTGGGCACCGGGCTGGACCACGTGTGGAAGTGGCTGTCGGGCTCGGACGGCCCGGGCCCGCGCTCGAAGACCGGCTCGGCGCACGACGTGCACGCCGCGAAGGCCGGACAGGGGCACCCCGCAGGCAGAACGCCCGGCAAGGGCAAGGGGCAGCTGGCCGCCTGGAAGGCGCCCCACGGCACCCGGGCCGGGCAGTCACGGTCCGGCACGGCGCGCGGGGGCTTCGACGCGAGGACCAGCAAGCGCGTGGCCGCCAAGTCCGGCGCGACCTTCGACTACTTCCAGAACACCGACGGCTCCTTCACCCGGAAGATGTCCCAGTCCCGGATCAATTACAAGGACTCCACCGGGACATGGAAGTCCATCGACACCGAGGTGGCGAAGAGCGGCGACGGCCGCTGGCACGAGAAGGCCAACTCCCTGGGCGTCTCCTTCGCACCCTCCACCGGTGCCGTGAAGGGCGGCGGTTCCGTCGTGCCCGCCGGCTTCACCTGGCGGACGACGGCCGCCGACGACCCGTCACCCACCCCCGGCCCGACCGTCACCTCCGGCACCTCGGCGCAGGGCGACCTGGCCACGCTGACCATCTCCGACGACGAGTCGGTCTCCTGGTCCCTGGCCGGCGCGAACGCGGTCACCGGCACCGCCTCGGGCTCCGACGTCGAGTACGACGACGTCCTCACCGACACCGAGCTCGTCCTCGCACCGACCGCCAACGGCGTCAAGGAGTCCCTCGTGCTGGCCTCGGCGAACGCGCCGACCAGCTGGGTCTTCCCGATGACCCTCAAGGGCCTCACCCTGACCACCGCGTCCGACGGCACCGTGGAACTCGTCGACGGCGGCGGCACCGCGGTCGCGACCCTGCCCCAGCCGTTCGCCCGGGACTCCTACGTCGACCCCGCCACCGGTGAGTCCCACGACAACTGGGCGATGACGTACAGCGTCACCGACGTCGACGGCACCCCGGCCGTGAGGATGTCCCTGGACCCGAACTGGCTCGCGGGATCGGACATCCGGTTCCCCGTGACCGTCGACCCGACGATGTCGGTGACGACAGCCGGCCAGACCTTGACGACGTACGTCTACTACCCGAACACCGCCGACTACTCGTCCGACACGATCATGCGCGTCGGCACCCCGGACGGCGGCTCGTACATCGGGCAGGCGTTCATGAAGTTCCTCGGGCTGCCGGACACCGACGGCTACCACATCAGCGACGCCGACCTGCACCTGTTCGACGTGTGGGCGTACACGTGCAGCTCGTCCACCTCGTACAACGTGTATCCGATCACCGAGCAGTGGTGGGTGACCGGCCAGAAGTCCTGGTCGGACCGGCCGGCGACCTCGGCCTCCATAGGCACCTGGTCGGGCACGGTCTCCGGCACGGTGTGCGGCAACACCTCGGTGTCCACCGGGACCGGCCAGTGGCAGACCACCGACCTGGACACCGACTGGTTCCAGAAGATCGCCCTCGGGCAGACGGAGAACTACGGCCTGTCGGTGTTCTCCTCGGCGACCAGCTCGAACCAGTGGAAGAAGTTCGACTCGGACCAGGTCGACAGCCACTCGCCCTACATCACGGTGACGTACAGCAAGAACTCCGCCCCGGACATCGAACACACCTACCCCAAGGCGAACTTCACCTCCCCCTCACTGCGCCCCCAGCTCCAGGTCAAGGCGGTCGACCCGGACTCCTGGCCCACCACCCCGCTCAAGTACGACTTCGCGGTCTACTCCTCCGCCGGCACCCAGATCGACACCTCCGGCTGGCAGACCTCCACCAAGTGGACCGTGCCGTCGGGTGACTTGGACTGGTCGAAGTCGTACTACTGGACGGTCTCCGCGAACGACGGCTGGTCCACCACGACCAGCGCCACCCAGTCCCTGTCCACCCTGGTGGCACAGCCTCTGATCGCCTCCCGCCTCGCGCAGAACGGCGGGCACGGCTACGACGAGGAGGCCGGCAACTACACCACCTCCGCCACCGACGCCTCCGTCTCCACCGTGGGCCCGTCCCTGGACGTGACCCGCTCCTACAACTCCCTGGACACCAGCACCGCAGGGGCGTTCGGCGCGGGCTGGTCGGCGCTCGCCGACATGCGGGCCGTGATGGACGACGACGGCTCCAAGAGCGTGGTGATCACCGACGACGGCGGCAAGCGGCAGCGCTGGGGCTACTCCTCCTCCGGCTACACCCCGCCGACCGGCACCTACGGCACCTTCAAGGCGCTGAGCGCCGGCTACTCACTGACCGAGACCTCGGGCACGACGTACACCTTCGGCACCGCGGGCGGCACCAACATCTGGCTGCTGTCGCAGATCAAGACCCACGCCGGACTCACCGAGACGCTCACCTACGACAGCTCGCACCGGCTGAGCACCGTCAAGAACGACGTATCCGGCCGCACCCTGACCTTCACCTGGTCCAAGCCCTCAGGCGCTGCCCACGACCACGTGCAGACCGTCATCACGAACGGTGATGCGAGCACGGCCGCCCTGTGGACGTACGGCTACACCGGTGACCGGCTCACCTCGGTCTGCCCGCCCGCCGCCACCAGCCCGGGCACCGCGTCGACCTCCTGCTACGCCTACACCTACACCGACGGCTCCAACTACCCGTCCGCCGCCCTGGACGCCGGGCCCAGCGGCTACTGGCGCCTGGACCAGCCGTCCGGCAGCACGACCGCCGCCTCCTCCGTCCTGGCCAACGAGCAGACGGACGCGGGCACCTACACGAACGCCACCCTGGGCAGCACCACCGGCCCGCTCACCGGCTCCACGGCGAAGTCCGCGACCCTCGCCGGCACCGGCTATGTGAAGGTCCCGGCCGCACTCCTGCACGCCAGCACGACGCGCGCGGTGTCGCTGTGGTTCAAGACGTCCAAGAAGGGCGTGCTGATCGGCGACCAGTCCAAGTCCGTCACCGGCGCGAGCGCGGCCTCCGGCTCCTGGACGCCCGTGCTGTACGTCGGCTCGGACAACAAGCTGCACGGCCACTGGTGGAGCGTGAGCGGTTCGGGCAGCGCCGACTTCGGCTCCACGGGCACGGTCACCGACAACGCCTGGCACCACGCGGTGCTCAGCTCCGACGGCTCCACCCAGACCCTGTACCTGGACGGCACCAAGCAGGACACCTTCTCCGGCACCCCCGACGACCAGACCGACGTCTACACCTACCTCGGCGCCGGCTTCGCCGCCTCCTGGCTCGACTCACCCGGTGACGTCAGTTACTTCACCGGCTCGATGTCCGACGTCTCCTTCTACAGCCACCCGATCACCGCCTCCCAGGTCGACGACCTGTACGCGGCCGGCACGGCGAGCGCGGCCCTGCTCACCAATGCCTCCAGCCCGGCCGGACGTACCACCGCGGCGGTCTCCTACGACACCGCCGCCGACCGTCTGACCGACGTCACCGACGAGCACGGCGGTACCTGGCACCTCGGCACCCCGACCGTGGCGGGCTCCAGCGCGGTCTACCGGGGCTCGGTGCTCGGTGCGGACCCCGCCGGCTACTGGCAGCTCGGCGACGAGGACACCTCCGCGACCTATGCCGCCGACGAGGTCAACGGCGGCGACGGCACGTACAACAACGTCACCCTCGGCGTCACCGGCCCGTTCGCCGCCAAGGACAGCACCGCGAACACCGCGGCGTCCTTCGACGGGACGACCTCGTACGTCTCCGTCCCGGACGACCTGCTGCACTCCGACACCAAGCGGGCCGTGGGCATCTGGTTCAAGACGTCCACCCCGGGCGTGCTGGTCGGCGACCAGTCCGTGGCGATCGACGGGGCCACCGCGGCCTCCGGCTCCTGGACGCCCGTGCTGTACGTCGGCTCGGACAACAAGCTGCACGGCCACTGGTGGAGCGTGAGCGGTTCGGGCAGCGCCGACTTCGGCTCCACGGGCACGGTCACCGACAACGCCTGGCACTACGCGGTGCTCAGCTCCGACGGCTCCACCCAGACCCTGTACCTGGACGGCACCAGGCAGGACACCTTCTCCGGCACCCCGGCCGACCAGTCCAACACCCTCACCTACCTCGGCGCCGGCTTCGCCAAGGCCTGGATGGACTCGCCGGGCGAGGTCAGTCACTTCAAGGGCTCGCTCGCCGAGGCCGCCTTCTACGACCACGCGGTGACCTCCACCCAGGTCGCGACGGAGTGGAACGCCTACAAGCAGTCCACCGGCACCGTCGCCACCGAGTCCGTCGACGTCACCGACCCCGGCCACGCCACCCTGACCAGCACCTACGACCTGTCCGACGGCGGCCGCATCCTCAGCGAGACCGACGGCACCGGAGCGACCACCTCCTACGGCTACGACACCTCGGGCTTCCTCTACACGACCACCGACGGCAACGGGAACGTGACCACCACCGGCCACAACTCCCGCGGTGACGTGGTGTCCCGCACGACCTGCCAGGACCAGTCGGCGTCCAAGTGCTCGACCTCGTACTTCGGTTACTACCTGAACACGTCCTCGGACACCGACCCGCGCAACGACCAGTTGCTGACCTCCTCCGACGGCCGCTCGTCCAGTGCGACGGACACGACCTACCGGACGACGAACACCTACGACACCAACGGCAACCTGCTCACCACCACGACCCCCGCGGTCACCGGTCACAGCGCGGGCCTGACGACGAAGAAGACGTACACCGACGCCACGACGGCCGGTTACGTCTCCGGCACCCTCGCCCCGGCCGGCCTGCTGGCCTCGACGGTGACACCGGGCGGCGCGACGACGTCGTACCTCTACTACGCGAACGGCGACCTCGCCCAGGAGACCTCACCGCTCGGCCTGGTCACCCGCTACACCTACGACCAGCTCGGCCGGGTCCTGACGAAGACCGAGATCTCCGACACCTTCCCGGCGGGCCTGGTCACCCGCTACACCTACGACGCGCTGGGCCGGGTCCGCACCGCACTCGACCCGGGGACGACCAACGCCGTCACCGGCACGGTCCACACGGCCCTGACGACCACCACGTACGACCCGGACGGCAACACGCTCACCAGCACGGTCTCGGACACGACCGGTGGCGACACCGCCCGCTCGACGGTCGACACCTACGACGACTTCGGCCAGTTGAAGACCGTCACGGACCCCGAACAGCACGGGACCACGTTCGGCTACGACGCCTACGGCAACAAGTCTGACGAAACCGACCCCGACGGCCAGACCTACACCTTCACCCACGACGCCGACGGCAACCTGGTGGACACCACGCTCACCGACTACACCGGCTCGTCGGCCACACCCGGGACGGCGACCGCCCAGCTGCTGGAGCACCGGACCTACGACCCGGGCGGCCGCCTGCACGCCAGTACGAACGGCATCGGCGTCACCACCACCTACGACTACTACGACAACGGCCTGACCAAACAGCTCACCCGCACCGGCTCCTCGGGCACCACCTCCGTCGACGAGCAGGACAGCTACGACGACGCCGGTAACCTCACCGCGAGGACCACCAGGAACGGCACCCTCACCACGACCTACACGGTCGACGCCGCCGACCGCACCACCGGCAGCACCGAGGACCCCGGCACCCTGGCCCGCGCGACCGCGTTCACCTTCGACGACGACTCCCGCGTCCTGACCTCGACGCAGACCGACGCGGCGGGCGACCCGGCCCAGAAGTGGACGTACGCCTACGACCCCGCGGGCGACGTGCTGTCCGCCGGCCAGTACGTCTCCGGCTCGCTCACCCTCACCACCAGGGCGACCTACGACAAGCGCGGCCTGAAGGTCACCTCGACCGACCCGCAGAACCAGGTCACGAACTACGCCGACGACGAGGCGGGCCGCCCGACCACCACCACGAGCCCGGCGATCACCACGACCACCCCCGGCACCGGCGAGACGGCCACCGTCTACCCGACCACCGTCAACGGCTACGACACCTTCGGTGACCGCACCGAGGCCCAGGACGCGCAGGGCCACATCACGGCCACGGCCTACGACCGCGACGGCCGCAGGACCGGCACCACCCTGCCGTCGTACAACTCGGTCTCCGCCACAACCGCCTGGACCTACGACGGGTCCGGGAACGTCCTGAGCGTGACCGACGCCAAGGGCGAAACCGACTACCGGTACGACCAGTCGGGCGACCTGGTCCAGCAGACCAACCCGGCCATCCCCGTCGACGGCACGGACACCAGGGGCACCTTCACCTACTCCTACGACCTGGCGGGCAACCGCCTGACCGAGACCTCGCCCTATGGCTCCGTCACCCACCACGGCTACGACGACCTCGGCCGCGACAGCAGCACCTGGGCGTACGTGTACACGTCCACCAGCGCCCAGACGAAGGTGGAGACCGACACCGCGTACAACCCGGCGGGCCAGGTCGCCACGACGTCCTCCGTCAGCGGTGTCACCGCGCACTACACGTACGACGCCCTGGGCCGCACCCACACCACCTCCGACACCACCGATGACACCACCACGTACAGCTACGACCTGCGCGACGACGTGATCAAGACGCTCCTGCCGGACCGGACCGCGCAGACGGCCGACTACGACGCGGCCGGCCGGCGTACCGCCACCGCGAACCTGGACTCCAGTGGCGCCACACTGTCGTCGACCTCGGCGACGTACGACAACGACGGCCGGACGAAGACCGTCACCGACGCCCGCCGGCACACCACGAGCTACGACTACGACGCCCTCGGCGACCTGACCCGGCAGACCGAACCGGTCAGCGACACCGCCTCGATCACCACCGACTTCGGCTACGACGCCGCCGGGCACCAGACCGCGTACACCGACGGCAACCGGGACACCACCTACTACAGCTACAACTCCCTGGGCCTGCGGGCCACCAAGGAGGTTCCGGCCGTCACCGGCTACACCGGCGCGGCGGACCGGACCACCGCGTACACCTACGACGAGCGCGGCCGCCTGGTGACGCAGACCGACCCCGGCGGCGTCACCGTCACCAGCACCTACGACGCCCTGGACGACCTGACCGCACAGACCGGCACCGGCGCCGACGCCACCACCGCCGACCGCCACTTCGCGTACTCCCTCAACGGACACCTGGTGGCCTCCGCCGTCGGCGGCACCTGGGAGTACTACGACACCAACGCCCTCGGCGACGTCCTGACCACCTCCGGCCAGGGCGGCACCTCGTCCTTCACCTACAACCCCGACGAGTCCCCGCTCACCCGCACCGACGCCTCGGGCACCAGCACCTACACCTACGACACCGACGGCCGGCTGAACACCGACACCGACGCGTCGACCGGCACGACCCTGACGTACCAGTACAACCTCCTGTCCCAGCCCAAGTCCGTCAGCTACGGCACCTCCGGCGACGTGCGCGGCTTCGGCTACGACTCCCTGCACCGGCCGACCACCGACACCCTCTCCACGTCCGCCGGCGCCACGGTCGCCAAGGTCGCCTACGACTGGGACGAGAACGGCAACCTCACGTCCAAGACGACGACCGGTGTGCAGGGCGCCTCCGCCAACACCTACGGCTACGACTACGCGAACCGCCTCACGTCCTGGACCTCCGGCTCCACGACCACCGGCTACACCTACGACGGCGACGGCAACCGGCTGACGGCCGGGTCGACGACGTACACCTACAACGCCCGCGACCAGCTCACCTCGGACGGCACGCACAGCTACGGCTACACGGCCCGCTCCACCCTGGCCACCAAGGACACGACGGCATACACCTTCGACGCCTACGGGCAGCAGATCACCGCCGGCTCGACGTCCTACACCTATGACGCGCTGGGCCGCGCGATCACCGCGGGCTCGAAGGGCTTGTCCTACTCCGGCACGGACAACCTCGTGGCCTCCGACGGCACCACGACCTACAGCCGTGACACGTCGGGCGCCCTCACCGGTGAGGCGTCGGCGAGCGGAGCCACCCTGGCCCTGACCGACCTGCACAGCGACCTCATCGGCCAGTTCACCGCCGCCGGTACGACGCTGGGCGGTTCGGCGAGCTACGACCCGTGGGGCACCACCCTCGCCTCCACGCTCACCGGAACCGTCGGCTACCAGAGCGAGTTCACCGACACGGCCACCGGCGGCGTCGACATGCACTCCCGCTGGTACACGCCGGGCACCGGCACCTTCGACTCGGCGGACACCGTCGACAACACGGCTGTGGGAGGCAGCGCCGACGCCGACCCGTACGCGTACGTCGGTGACGATCCGCTGACCAGGACCGACCCCAGTGGGCACTGTTTCTGGGACGCGTGCATCGGTGAGGCGGAGGGCGCCTACCTTCTGGGCACGGCCCTGATCGGCGCCTGCATGGCGTACTGCTCCAGCCTGTCCAGGAGCATCTCCGACGGCTTGAACTCGCTGTCCTCCTGGGGTTCGTCGAACTCCTCGTCCCACAGCCACGCCTCCTCGTCCGCCGCGAGCCACTCCAGCGCCGCGACCAGCAGCTACGGCATCTGCGCCGAGGTCTGGTCGATGGCCTGCCAGCAGCACTACGGCAGGACCGACACCAGCGGCAGCCGGGGCAGTGGGAGGTCCTCCGGCGGCGGCGGCGGTGGCGGTGGAGGTGGCAGCGCGTATTGCGGCTACTGCGGTGGAGGCGGGGGCGGTGGCGTCAGCGCCGCCGAGGCCGCCAGGGCCGCGGCCGCCGCGGCTGCCGCCCGGGCCGCCGCCGAGGCCGCCCGCCGCGCCGCGATCCGCGCCCATGCCATCAAGATCACCGCCTCGATCGGCAAGGGCACCCTCGCGGTCCACTCGATCTCCTCCGCGGCCGAGCCGCCCACCGTCCGCATCAACATCGGCAACTCTGTCCGCAACGCCGCCTCGGCCATCGCGGCCGGCCTGACCACGGCCGCCGTCTGCGTGGCCACCGGCGGCTGCACCGGGGACGACGATGACGACGGCGAGAAGAAGGACTCCTGCAACACCGGAGCAGGCTTCACCAACCCGGGCATCGTCTACCTCCCGCGCCACAAGCAGGCCGGCGAATGCGTGGCCACCGGCGCCTTCGCCCAGCTCAGCCAGGCCAACTACACGCCGCCACCGCGGCCGAGGCTCGGCTTCGCCCTGCCGGGCCTGAACTCCCTGCCCGCCACCAACCGGGCCCGTGCCCACCTCGTCGGCTATGCGATGGGCGGCTCCAACACCGACACCCGCAACTTCGTCCCGATGTACCAGACGGCGAACCAGTGGATGTACGACCACGCGGAAGATGCCGTGGTCAGCGCCATCAAGAGCGGCGGTAGCGTCTACGTCGAGTCCTACCCGGTCTACGGCAACAAGGACTCGACCGTGCCCACCGCGCTGGAGTACGTCACCTCGGGCGACGTTCAGATGGAATGCGTGATCAAGAACAACCCGACCGCCGCCGGCAGTCACTGTCAGCATGGAGTGTGGTAATGAACCCGCGCACTGATCCCCCCGCCCTCTCCGCGCTGCTCGGACCGCCGGTCCGGTCGGACGAGAAGGAGATCGAAGCGGTGGCACGCGAGTGGGGAGTGGTGTTCCCACCCGACTTCGTCTCCCTCGCGGGGGCGTACGGCGACACCGTCATCTGCGAGTACCTCCTCTTCTGCGGCGCCCGAGAGCTGGTCCCCTACGCGGCGCGGATGGGCCGGCTGCTGGAGGACTCGCGGACCGTCCCGCACCGGGTTCTGCCCACGCCCGGGGGTGCCCTGGTGTGGGGCAACACCATCGAGGGGGACCAGCTGTTCCTGGTCGACCGGGGCGACGGCCGCTGGACGGTGTCGGCGTTCCGGCGCGGCTGGGCGGACTGGCTCGACACCGACCTGGAGTTCGGCGAGTGGTTCCCGCGGATGCTCGCGGGTGAGATCGAGACGGACTGGATGCCCGAATGGCCGACGGCGCCGTACGAACTGCAACTCGTGGACTAGGCGACCGGCACGACAAGAACCTGGAGTCCGGCGCCCGGTTGCCCGCGTGGCCGCCGCCGTCCGAACGGGAGAGAGTGGGCTGAGGAGATGCGGACGTTTTCCCTGCGCGGCCGACGCGGGGTCCTGTTCGGAGCGGGCACCCTGGCTGTGCTGGCCGTGGCCGTGGGCGCAGCACTGCTGCCGCGCCCGGACGCGGGCGAGACCGCCGGACCACCGGCGCCGGTCTCGCATGTCGACACCGCAACCCGGGCCTGCCTCCTCACCTCGGCCGACCCGGACCCGACCGGAACCTGGGCGGCGATGCGCCGGCTGGCCCAGGAGAGCGGCGCGCGTCTGGTCGTACAGCGCTATGTAATGCCCCCGCGGGTCAAACCCGCCGCCTACGTCGACACCCTCGTGCAGCTGCGATGCTCCACCGTCGTCACCACCGGCACCACGGCCCGCGACGCCGTGGCCTCCCGCCTGGCCGCCGGCCAGGTCCCGGGCGTCCACTTCGTGGTGGTCGCGGACCGGCCCCTGCGGGGTGCGGCCCACCTGGAGCCGTCATCAGTCGACGGGGGGACGTTGGGCCGGTTGGTGCGCCCGTGAGGGAGGGTGTCGCCGGGCTCCAGGGGACTCGGGCAGCGTGACCCCGGGACCGGCGCTCCCCGCAAGCGCCTACCCTTGACCCATGACCATCAGCAGCGACCGGAGCCCGGCAGTGGACGTTTCATCTCCGAAAACGTACGAAGTGCGCACCTACGGGTGCCAGATGAACGTCCACGACTCCGAGCGATTGTCCGGACTGCTGGAGGAGGCCGGGTACGTGCCCGCGCCCGAGGGCTCCGACGGGGACGCGGACGTCGTCGTCTTCAACACCTGCGCGGTGCGGGAGAACGCCGACAACCGGCTCTACGGCAACCTCGGCCGCCTCGCCCCCCGCAAGGCCTCCCGGCCCGGCATGCAGATCGCCGTCGGTGGCTGTCTCGCCCAGAAGGACCGCGACACCATCGTGAAGAAGGCCCCCTGGGTCGACGTCGTCTTCGGCACGCACAACATCGGCAAGCTGCCCGTCCTGCTGGAACGCGCGCGCGTGCAGGAGGAGGCGCAGGTCGAGATCGCCGAGTCCCTGGAGGCGTTCCCGTCCACCCTGCCGACCCGGCGCGAGAGCGCCTACGCGGCCTGGGTCTCTATCTCCGTCGGCTGCAACAACACCTGCACCTTCTGCATCGTCCCGGCGCTGCGCGGCAAGGAGAAGGACCGCCGCACCGGCGACATCCTCGCCGAGATCGAGGCGCTGGTCGGCGAGGGCGTCTCCGAGATCACCCTGCTCGGCCAGAACGTCAACGCGTACGGCTCCGACATCGGCGACCGCGAGGCCTTCAGCAAGCTGCTGCGCGCGTGTGGCTCGATCGAGGGCCTGGAGCGCGTCCGGTTCACCTCTCCCCACCCCCGCGACTTCACCGACGACGTGATCGCCGCGATGGCCGAGACCCCGAACGTCATGCCGCAGCTGCACATGCCCCTGCAGTCCGGCTCGGACACCGTCCTGAAGGCGATGCGCCGCTCGTACCGCCAGGACCGCTACCTCGGGATCATCGAGAAGGTCCGCGCCGCCATGCCGGACGCCGCGATCTCGACCGACATCATCGTGGGCTTCCCCGGCGAGACCGAGGAGGACTTCGAGCAGACCATGCACGTGGTCCGCGAGGCCCGCTTCACGAACG
The DNA here is from genome assembly GCF_042893155.1 of Streptomyces sp. NPDC001668. Lineage (NCBI taxonomy): Bacteria > Bacillati > Actinomycetota > Actinomycetes > Kitasatosporales > Streptomycetaceae > Streptomyces > Streptomyces sp. NPDC001668. The sequence continues at coordinate 25,705 of NZ_JBIAUQ010000026.1, read as the reverse complement.
CCTTCACCTTCCAGTACTCCAAGCGCCCCGGGACCCCCGCGGCGACCATGGACGGGCAGATCCCCAAGGAGGTCGTGCAGTCGCGCTACGAGCGTCTCGTCGCCCTCCAGGAGGAGATCTCCTGGGAGGAGAACAAGAAGCAGGTCGGCCGCACCCTGGAGCTGATGGTCGCCGAGGGCGAGGGCCGCAAGGACGGCGCGACCCACCGCCTCTCCGGCCGCGCCCCCGACAACCGCCTGGTCCACTTCACCAAGCCCGACCAGGAGGTCCGCCCCGGCGACGTGGTCACGGTCGAGATCACCTACGCCGCCCCGCACCACCTCCTCGCCGAGGGCGCCGTACTCGACGTGCGCCGCACGCGCGCGGGGGACGCGTGGGAGAAGCGGAACGCGGCCGAGGCCGCCCAGCCCGCTGGTGTCATGCTGGGCCTCCCGAAGATCGGGATTCCCGAGCCGCTGCCGGCGGTCACGGGCGGCTGCGCGGCGCACTGAGCGACGCCAGGACTCAAGGGGCAGGGCCATGGGGCGCTGGGTGGTGGTCGTCGACCGCAGTGTCGGTCGTCAGAACGACGTCGACGAGGTGGCGCATTTCGAGGCCACCCAGGACGAGGCCCGGGCCCGCCTGTATGAGATCGCCTGCACCCACCGCCCCGGCGTCGGCCTGCGCCAGAAGCGCCGACAGGTCTACCGGATCGGCGACGGCGACGCCTACTACGTGAACGTCGAAGGCGCGATGTCCACCCACCGCGTGCTGTACAGGCTCGCCGAGCTGGCGTGGAGCACCCATCCGGAGTCCTGGCCCTGGGCCTGGAAGTAGGCTCCCGACCATGCTTGTCGCCGCCGCCGTCTGCCCCTGCCCACCCCTTCTCGTGCCCGAGGTCGCCGCGGGCGCCGCGCCCGAACTGGACGCCGCCCGAGCCGCCTGCACGGACGCTCTGGGAGTGCTCGCCGCCGCCCGGCCCGACCTCCTGGTGGTCGTCGGGCCCGCGGAGCGGAGTGGGCGAGGCGTGCTGCCGGAGGGCACCCGCGGGTCGTTCCGCGGCTTCGGTGTGGATCTCGACGTACGGCTGGGCCGGGACGCGGAGTCCGAACGCGAACTGCCGGCCTCGCTCGCCGTCGCCGCCTGGCTGCTGGAGCGCACCGGCTGGTCCGACGCCCCGATCGAGGGACTCGGGGTGGGGGAACCTCTGGAGCCCGAGCGGTGCATCCAGACCGGGAGGGGCATCGCCGCCCGGGCCGAGCGGGTGGCGCTGCTGGTGATGGGCGACGCCAGCGCCTGCCGCACGCTCAAGGCACCCGGCTACCTCGACGAGCGCGCGGCCCCCTTCGACGCGGAGGTCGCGCGTGCGCTGGGCGCGGCGGACGTGGCGGCCCTGCGGTCGCTGGACGCAGAGTCGGCGTACGAGCTGAAGGCCTCGGGGCGGGCCTGCTGGCAGGTCCTCGCGGGCGCGGCCGAGGGCGCGGGGCTGGGCGGCTCGCTGCTGTACGAGGACGCGCCGTACGGTGTGGGGTACATGGTCGCGACCTGGTCCTGACGGCCGCAGGAGAGCCGCCGCGGCGTCCTGCCACAACGCCGGACGGCCGGGGGCGCGTGCCCCGCGGCCGTCCGTCGAAGTGCCGTGCCGCCGTTCAGGAAGCGGGCGGCGGTGAGGCCGGCGGCGCGCTGCCGCCACCTGGTCCCTCCGTGCCGTCCTTGTGCGCGAGTCGGTCCATGGCGCCCTTGGCCTTGCCCGTGCCGGTCTGGATCCTGTCGCTGTACTTGCCCTTGGTCTTCTCGTCCACGACCTTCGCGGCCTTGTCGAGACCGTGCTGGATCTTGTCGCCGTGCTGCTGCGCAAGGCCGGAGACCTTGTCCTTGGCCGGGTTGAGCTTGGCCTTGAAATTGTCCAGGAGACCCATCGTTCACCTTCCCACGCGGGACAGTTACGTACGGGCGCCGTCGCCGGCCTCATGGTCGGCCGCCGCTTCGGCGGACTGCTGCTTGGGGATCTCGACGCCCTCGGCGGCGGCGTCCTCGACGGCCTCCGTCGCCGTCGAGCCGTCCGCGCCCTCGGCGTCCGTCGGTTCCTTCGCTTCTGCCGCCTCCTCCGCCGCGGACTCGGCCGTCGGGACGTCGGCCTGCGTCTCGGCGGTTGACGCCTCCTCCGTGGCCCGGGACCTGCGAAGAAGTCGTGCGAAAACGCCCATATCCACTCCATACGGTACTCGTGCGAGGGAAATCCCGCGTCGTCCGGTGCGCCCGTTTGCGCCATCCGGATCGCCGCCTCCGTGAACAGGGCGGCGGAAACCACGCAACTGGCAACGACGCCGGACCCGGACCGTCACGTAACCCGTTCGAGGTGGTGCCCCGTGGTTTGCGAGACTGGGGCGGTGAGCAGCGCACCCCCCGCCCCCCGCGTCATCGCCGTCGTCGGACCCACCGCAGCCGGAAAGTCCGATCTGGGCGTCTTCCTCGCCCAGCGACTGGGAGGCGAGGTCGTCAACGCCGACTCCATGCAGCTCTACCGAGGGATGGACATCGGCACCGCCAAGCTGACGCCCGCGGAACGCGACGGCGTCCCCCACCACCTCCTGGACATCTGGGACGTGACCGTCACGGCGTCCGTCGCCGAGTACCAGCGGCTGGCCCGCGCGAGGATCGACGCGCTGCTCGCCGAGGGGCGCTGGCCGATCCTCGTCGGCGGCTCCGGACTGTACGTCCGCGGGGCCGTCGACAACCTGGAGTTCCCCGGTACCGATCCCGAGGTCAGGGCCCGCCTGGAGGAGGAACTCGTCCTGCGCGGCTCCGGCGCCCTGCACGCCCGCCTCTCCGCCGCCGACCCCGGGGCCGCGCGGGCGATCCTGCCCAGCAACGGCCGCCGTATCGTCCGGGCCCTCGAGGTGATCGAGATCACCGGCAAGCCCTTCACCGCCAACCTCCCCGGCCACGACTCCGTCTACGACACCCTCCAGATCGGCGTCGACGTCGCCCGGCCCGAGCTCGACGAGCGCATCGCGCGCCGCGTCGACCGGATGTGGGAGGCGGGCCTCGTGGACGAGGTGCGGGAGCTGGAGGCGCGCGGGTTGCGAGAGGGGCGCACAGCCTCGCGCGCGCTCGGGTACCAGCAGGTGCTCGCGGCGCTCTCGGGGGAGTGCACGCTGGAGGACGCGCGGGCCGAGACCGTCCGTGCCACGAAACGCTTCGCGCGCCGTCAGGATTCGTGGTTCAGGCGCGATCCGCGGGTGCACTGGTTGAGTGGGGCTGCGGCGCATCTCACAGAACTTCCGCAGCTCGCACTGGCGTTGGTCGAACGACCGGTCACAGCCTGATCACGTCCTGGCATCGGGACGCTCCGGCCGTCATCCCGGCCTCCGACGCCGTGCCATCATCGAGCTTCGATCGACCAAGTGGAGTCCGAGTTGGGAGGGCGCGTGGCGATGGAGGCCGGCCCTCGCGACACCGCACAAGGCACCGAGCCCCGCACCGCGGACAGCGGTGAACCGGAGCAGGACGCGGACCGTCTGAGCCCCGACGGGCCCGACGACACCCAGGGCGGTGTGACCGACGACGGCCCCGAGCCCGAGGAGATGTTCCCGGGCGGGGAAGAGGTCGAGGTCGAGCTGCGTCCACAGCGCCGCCTGCGGATCTGGCAGCTCGCGCCCATCGTCTCGCTGGCCGCGGTCGGCTCCCTGATGTTCGCCTTCCCCCTGGCCTTCGACTTCGGCGACAGCGGAGCGGTGATCGCGATGCTGGGCCTGCTGATCTGCTTCTGCGCGGCCGGCTGGGGCATGATGGCCGCGCGCCGCGTTGGTTACACGTGGCCGGGGCTGCCGCAGAAGGGTTCGGGCCACCGCGCGGACTGGCGGGTCGTGGTCGCGTACGCGCTGCTGGTGGCCGTGGTGGTCGTGCTCGCGGTATGGCGTGTGGCCAGGCTGCGCTAGCAGCTTTCAGACGGCGGGGGACCACGCGATCAGAGGGGCGCGGGACCGCGCGGCAAGCTCCCGTCGGCCCGCGCCGTACGATCGAGACATGAGCACCCGCATCGCCTTCCTCAAGGGCCACGGCACCCAGAACGACTTCGTGATCGTCCCGGACCCCGAGAACGCCCTCGACCTGCCCCCCGCCGCCGTCGCCGCCCTGTGCGACCGCCGGGCCGGCATCGGCGGTGACGGACTGCTCCACGTCGTACGGTCCGCCGCGCACCCCGAGGCCACGCACATGGCCGGGGAGGCCGAGTGGTTCATGGACTACCGCAACGGCGACGGCTCCGTCGCCGAGATGTGCGGCAACGGCGTACGCGTCTTCGCCCGCTACCTCCAGCGCGCCGGTCACGTCACCGAGGGCGACCTGGCGGTTGCCACCCGCGGGGGTGTGAAGACCGTGCACATCGCGAAGGACGGCGACGTCACCGTCGGCATGGGCAGGGCGACGCTCCCCGGGGGAGACGTCACGGTGAGCGTCGGCGACCGCAGCTGGCCCGCACGGAACGTGAACATGGGCAACCCGCACGCCGTCGCCTTCGTGGACGACCTCGCGCACGCCGGCGACCTGTACTCCCCGCCGCCCTTCAGCCCGGCCGCCGCCTACCCGAGCGGGGTCAACGTCGAGTTCGTGGTCGACCGCGGTCCCCGGCACGTCGCCATGCGCGTGCACGAGCGCGGGGCGGGCGAGACCCGGTCCTGCGGCACGGGCGCCTGCGCCGTCGCCGTGGCCACGGCCCGCCGGGACGGCGCCGACCCGGCGGCCACGGGTGACCCGGTGACGTACACCGTCGACCTGCCCGGCGGCACCCTGGTGATCACCGAACGAGCGGACGGCGAGATCGAGATGACCGGCCCCGCGGTGATCGTCGCGGAGGGCGAGATCGACGCCGACTGGCTTGAAAACGCGGTTCGTTGACCGTATGAATCGCAATGATCAGGGGGTCGAAGGCATGGAACCGCAGCCCTCGACTTCTTGTGCGGCTCGGAATCATGGTCAGTCGCCGGTCAGGTGGCGCGAAATCGTAAACCTACAAACCTTCGCTCGAATGGGTGATCCGTTTCACGCTCGCCGAGAGGCGGTCAGCCGGGCGTGATGGGCTCGGTAGCATCAAGCACCGGCCCGGACGGGGGACAGATGCCATCCCCTGAGCCGTGTCCGCCATGGGGCACCCCGTCCGCCGGTCCACGCAGCCGGAGGTGCCCATGAGTGCGGAGGCGACGAACCCCGCGACCCCAGGTCCGGTAGCAGGCCCGGCCGCCCGCTGGCGGGCGCGGATCGACCTGCGCCGTCTGGGCCGTGCCGCGCTGCTCGGCCCCGCCGCCCGGGACCGGCTGCCCGACGCCATCGGCCATGTCGCCGAGGCCCACCGCGCCCACCATCCCGACGCCGACCTCGAACCCCTGCGCCGCGCCTGGGTCCTGGCCGAGTCCTCGCACCGCGGCCAGATGCGCAAGAGCGGTGAGCCGTACATCACACACCCACTCGCCGTCACCCTGATCCTCGCCGAACTCGGCGCCGAGACCACGACCTTGACGGCCTCCCTGCTCCACGACACCGTCGAGGACACCGAGGTGACGCTCGATCAGGTCGGCGAGGAGTTCGGCGCGGAGGTCCGCTTCCTCGTCGACGGTGTCACCAAGCTGGAGAAGGTCGACTACGGCGCCGCCGCCGAACCCGAGACCTTCCGCAAGATGCTCGTCGCCACCGGCAACGACGTGCGCGTGATGTCGATCAAACTCGCCGACCGGCTGCACAACATGCGCACCCTCGGCGTGATGCGCCCCGAGAAACAGGCCCGCATCGCCAAGGTCACCCGCGACGTCCTCATCCCGCTCGCCGAGCGCCTCGGCGTCCAGGCCCTCAAGACCGAGCTGGAAGACCTGGTCTTCGCGATCCTCCACCCCGAGGAGTACGAGCACACACGCGAGTTGATCGTCGACAACGCCTCCCGCGCGGACGACCCGCTCGCCGAGATCGCCGACGAGGTGCGGGGGGTGCTGCGCGAGGCCGGCATCCAGGCCGAAGTCGTCATCCGGCCACGCCACTTCGTCTCCGTGCACCGCACGGCCCGCAAGCGCGGCACCCTGCGCGGCGCGGACTTCGGCCGCCTGCTGGTCCTGGTCGGCGAGGACGCGGACTGCTACGCCGTCCTCGGTGAACTGCACACCTGTATGACGCCGGTCGTCTCGGAGTTCAAGGACTTCATCGCCGTACCGAAGTTCAACCTGTACCAGTCGCTGCACACCGCTGTGGCGCGCGGTGACGGCCAGGTCGTCGAAGTCCTCATCCGGACCCACCAGATGCACAAGGTCGCCGAGGCGGGCGTGGTCGCGCTCGGCAATCCGTACGTGGGCCCCCCGGAGGAGCCCAGCGCGGCCGACGGCGAGCGGGTGGACCCCACCCGGCCCGGCTGGCTCTCCCGCCTCCTCGACTGGCAGGCGGCCGCGCCCGACGCCGACACCTTCTGGTCCACCCTGCGTGAGGACCTCGCCCAGGACCGCGAGATCACCGTCTTCCGGCCCGACGGCGGCACCCTGGGGCTGCCCGAGGGCGCCACCTGTGTGGACGCCGCGTACGCGCAGTACGGCGAGGACGCGCACGCGTGCCTCGGCGCCCGCGTCAACGGCCGTCTGGCGACCCTGAGCACGGTGCTGAAGGACGGAGACACCGTCCAGCTCCTCATGGGCCAGGACCCGGCCGCCGAGCCCTCCAAGGAGTGGCTGGAGCACGCCCACACGCCCGCCGCCCGGATCGCCATCCAGCGGTGGATCGCGACGCATCCCTCGCCCGAGGCGCCGGAGGACACGGAGGACACGGAACAACGGGCCGGGGAGCAGCGGGGCGGGACGGCCGGTGCGACCACCGGTGCGACCACCGGTGGGACCGACGCGCAGGTCGAGCGGGGGGCCGCGAACATCTTCCGCGCGGCCGCCGCGGAGTCGTCGGCGGCCGACACACCCGACAGCGGGGGCCGGATCATCGCCGAGGGGCAGGCCTCTGCCGACCCGGCCACCGACCGCTCGGGCGCCGCGGTCGCCCTCGTCGACCAGCCCGGCGCGACCGTACGACTGGCCGGCTGCTGCACGCCCGTACCGCCCGACGAGATCACCGGCTTCGCCGTGCGCGGGGGAGTGGTCACCGTGCACCGCGTCGAGTGCGCCGCGGTGGAACGCATGAAGGGCGTGGGGCGCACGGAGGTCGGCGTGCGCTGGGGCGACACCGCCGAGTGCCGGGTCACACTGTTCGCGGAATCGTTCGGCCGCCCGCACCTCCTCGCCGACCTCACCGAGGCCATGGCGGGCGAGGGCGCCGAGATCGTCTCCGCGACCGTCGAACCCCCCAGCCAGCAGCGGGTCCGCCACACGTACACGGTCCAACTGCCGGACGCGGCCCTGCTGCCCGCGCTGATGCGGGCGATGCGGAACGTGCCGGGCGTCTACGACGTGAGCCGGGCACAGACGCCTGGGGGATGACGGACGCGGGATTGGTGTTTGGGGGTCTGCCCGACTGGACGAGGTTTGCGCCTGGGGGAGTCCCGGGTGTCGTCAGGTGCCTCTGGGGCGCCTGGAGAGGGCACTGTGGAGGCTCGCCACTGGGAGCGGCGCCGACGCCTCTGTGGCCGGCCGCGTCCGGGATGGTTCCGTGTCGGCACCTCAGAGGGCCGTGCCCGACCCGAGCAGCACCGGCGGCTTTGCCCGCGCGCGTGAGGCACCGTCGGTCCAGGGCCGCCGCGCGCGTCTCCTCCACCGCAGCGGACGACCCCGTTCGAGTGGGCCGGTCGCGCGTCGCCGTCGTGGCGGGCGTTCGCGCTGGTAGCGGTGGTGCATGCCGCTCACCCCCCACACTCACGCCGACCCCACCCCCGCCGACCGGCCAGGACCCGACGCCCCCCGTCGCCGTACCGGACGCGCCCGCCGGCGCAAGGCGGCCGCGCTGCTCGCCTCCGCCGTCTCCGTCTGTCTGCTCGCCGCGAGCGCCCCGGCCACGCCGCTCGGTGTCGGCGACCGCCTCTTCCCGCACCTCGGCAACCCCGGGTACGACGTGGCGTCGTACGACCTGTCCTTCACCTATTCCGGCAGCAACAGCAAGCCGCTCACGGCCGTCACCACCATCGACGCCTGGACGACGACCGAACTCGACCGCATCAACCTCGACTTCGCGCACGGCGAGGTCCAGTCGGTGCAGGTCGACGGGCGGTCGGCCGCCTTCACCGGCGCAGGTGAGGACCTCGTCGTCACCCCCGGCGAACCGCTCCCCGGTGGCAGCTGGACGCGGATCACCGTCCGGCACACGAGCGACCCCGTCTCCGCCGGCGACCGTGACGGCGGCTGGGTGCGCACCGCGGACGGGCTCGCCATGGCCAACCAGGCCGACGCCGCCCACCTGGTGTTCCCGTGCAACGACCACCCCTCCGACAAGGCGATGTTCACCATCCGCGTCACCGCGCCCGACGGCTACACGGCCGTCGCGAACGGGCTGCCGACGGAGGTGGACCGCGTCGGCAAGGCGACCACCTGGACGTACCGCACCCAGCACCCGATGGCCACCGAGCTGACGCAGGTCTCCATCGGCCGTTCCACCGTGCTGCACCGCACGGGACCGCACGGACTGCCCGTCCGGGACGTCGTGCCCGCGAAGGACCGCGCCGCGCTCGAACCCTGGCTGGACAGGACCCCCGCCCAGCTCGCGTGGATGGAGGGCAAGGTCGGGCCGTACCCCTTCGAGACGTACGGCATCCTCATGGCCGCCGCCGACACCGGCTTCGAGTTGGAAACCCAAACCCTCTCCCTCTTCGAGAAGGATCTCTTCACCGAGCCGGCCTACCCCAAGTGGTACGTCGAGTCGATCATGGTCCACGAGCTCGCCCACCAGTGGTTCGGCGACAGCGTCAGCCCCCGCACCTGGTCCGACCTGTGGCTCAACGAAGGACACGCCACCTGGTACGAGGCCCTGTACGCGGAGGAGAAGGAGGGCCGCACCCTCGAGGCCCGCATGAAGGCCGCGTACGGCGCCTCCGACCGCTGGCGCGCCGCCGGCGGACCGCCCGCCGCGCCCAAGCCGCCCAAGCCCGGCCAGAAGATCAGCATCTTCCGGCCGAACGTCTACGACGGCGCCGCCCTGATCCTCTACGCCCTGCGCCAGGAAATCGGCCGCAGGTCCTTCGAGAACCTGGAGCGCGCCTGGGTGCGGCAGCACCGGGACGACACGGCGTCGACCGCCGACTTCGTGCACCTCGCCTCAGAGATCTCCGGACGCGACCTCCGCGGCTTCCTCCAGGACTGGCTCTACGGCGAGAAGACCCCGCCGATGCCGGGACACCCGGACTGGAAGGCCGTGGCACCCGCAGCCGCACCGGTGAAATAAGGCGATGACGAGACGCCCCGTGCCGTGCGACCATCTTCAGGTCGGCGCGGCACGGGACACGGGAATCTCCCGGGGCACTCGTGCGTTGAAAGACATGACCGCCGCATCGGTATCCCCAACGACGTAAGGACCCAATGACCTCCTCTTCATCCCCTTCCCAGGACACGCAGCGCCTCGCGCACACCTACGCCGAAGGTCTTCGGGCCGATGCCCTGATGGAAGAGGACGTCGCCTGGAGCCACGAGATCGACGGAGAGCGGGACGGCGAGCAGTTCGACCGCTCCGAGCGCGCGGCCCTGCGCCGCGTCGCCGGCCTCTCCACCGAGCTCGAGGACGTCACCGAGGTCGAGTACCGCCAGCTCCGTCTGGAGCGGGTCGTCCTCGTCGGCGTCTGGACCACGGGGACAGCGCAGGACGCGGACAACTCCCTCGCCGAGCTCGCCGCCCTCGCGGAGACCGCGGGCGCGCTCGTGCTCGACGGCGTGATCCAGCGCCGCGACAAGCCCGACGCGGCCACCTTCATCGGTTCCGGCAAGGCCCAGGAGCTGCGGGACATCGTCCTGGAGTCCGGCGCGGACACCGTCATCTGCGACGGCGAGCTCAGCCCGGGTCAGCTCATCGCCCTCGAAGACGTCGTCAAGGTCAAGGTCATCGACCGTACGGCCCTGATCCTCGACATCTTCGCCCAGCACGCCAAGTCCCGAGAGGGCAAGGCGCAGGTCGCGCTCGCGCAGATGCAGTACATGCTGCCGCGACTGCGCGGCTGGGGTCAGTCGCTGTCCCGTCAGATGGGCGGCGGCAAGGGCGGCGGCCTCGCCACCCGTGGTCCCGGTGAGACCAAGATCGAGACGGACCGGCGTCGGATCCGCGAGAAGATGGCGAAGATGCGCCGGGAGATCGCGGACATGAAGACCGGCCGCGAGATCAAGCGCCAGGAGCGCAAGCGCCACAAGGTGCCCTCGGTCGCCATCGCGGGCTACACCAACGCCGGCAAGTCGTCCCTGCTCAACCGCCTCACGGGCGCGGGCGTCCTGGTCGAGAACGCCCTGTTCGCGACCCTGGACCCCACCGTCCGCCGGGCGGAGACCCCGAGCGGCCGGCTGTACACGCTGGCCGACACCGTCGGCTTTGTACGGCACCTGCCGCACCACCTGGTCGAGGCGTTCCGTTCCACCATGGAGGAGGTCGGCGAGTCCGACCTGATCCTGCACGTGGTCGACGGCTCGCACCCGAACCCGGAGGAGCAGCTGGCCGCCGTGCGCGAGGTGATCAGGGACGTCGGCGCCACCGGCGTGCCCGAGATCGTCGTGATCAACAAGGCCGACGCGGCGGACCCGCTGACGCTCCAGCGGCTGATGCGGATCGAGAAGCGCTCCATCGCGGTCTCGGCCCGCACCGGTCAGGGCATCACCGAGCTGCTCGCCCTCATCGACAACGAACTGCCCAGGCCGTCCGTCGAGATCGAGGCGCTCGTGCCGTACACCCACGGCAAGCTGGTCGCCCGCGCCCATGACGAGGGCGAGGTGATCTCCGAGGAGCACACGGCGGAGGGCACCCTCCTCAAGGTGCGGGTCCACGAGGAACTGGCCGCGGACCTGGCGCCGTATGTGCCGGTACCGGTTGTGGCCTGAGTGCTGTAGCTCTGCAGGAGGCCCGCCCCTTTCGACAGGGGGCGGGCCTCCTGCGCGTTCAGGTGTGGTGACCTCGCGGGCTGGTCGAGGAGACCGGAGGCCGTCACCGCCCGGCGAACCGCCGACTGACCGACTCGTACACCCCCTCGGCCACCTCACCCAGCCGGGGTCCGGCCAGCCAGCCCGCGTTCACCGGGCCGATCGAGGTGTTGGACACCAACGCCGGCTCGCCGTCCGCACCCGTCGCGACCCAGCCGCCGCCGGACGAACCACCGGTCATGGTGCAGCCGATCCGGTACATCGTCGGATCCGAGGCGTTGATCGACAGCCGTCCCGGCCTGTCCTGGCACTGGTACAGCGTCTCCCCGTCGAACGGCGCCGCCGCCGGATACCCGCTGGCCGTGATGGTCTCCACCCGCGGCACCGCCGGCGCGGCGAAGTTCACCGGCAGGGCCGAACCGACCGTCTCCTCCAACGACTTTCCGGCGCCGCCCTCCTCCGGCGTCACATGGATCACGGCGAAGTCGTACGGAGCACCGTCCCCACCGGTCGGCCCGCCCTGGGCGATCCACTGGTCCGAGGTACGCGCCCAGTCGGCCCACCAGACGCCGTAGGGAGCGAGATCGTCCTCGGTCGCGCTCGCCAGCTCCTCCGCCGACAGGGCCTGGTCGTTGTACGACGGCACGAACGCGATGTTGCGGTACCAGCCGCCATTTTTGCCCGCGTGCACACAATGCCCCGCCGTCCACACCATGTTGGACCTGCCCGGGTGGGCCGGGTCCTCCACGACCGTCGCCGAACAGACCATCGTCCCTTCGGGCGAGTCGAAGAACACCTTGCCCGCCACCGGGACATTGTCGTGGTACGTAGGCGATACGGCCTTCGCGTCCACCGGAGCCGGCTCCGGGTCGGTGACGCCCTGGTCACCCGAGAGGTCGTTCTCCTGGACACCGCGGTCGGGATCCTCGGCGTCCCGCATGCGCTCCGGGTCCCACAGGCCCTCGATGATCGGGTTGATGTAGTCCTGGGCCTCGCGCAGCCAGTCGTCCCTGTCCCAGTTCTTCCAGGCGCCGTTCTTCCACTTGTCGACATCGATCCCGTGCTCCTTGAGCCCGTCCCTGATGTCGTCCGGGATCGTGATCTTGCCGTCGCCCTCGGAAGCGGCGGAGGCGGAGGCCTGCGCGTTCGCGTCCGGGTCTCCCGAGCCACAGCCGGTGGCGGTCAGCGCCAGCACCGACAGGACGGCGAGGGTGGCCAGGGCGGGGGAGCTTCCCCGCCGGGCACCCCTCCCGCCCTCGCCGCGCGCGGTCAACGACAGCGGTTCGGATCGCATGCTTGCCTCCCCCTGGTGCGGACGAACCCGGGGCCGGAAACGGCAAGTTCCCGCAGAAGCCCCGCGAGTCCGCCCACCGGTACAGCCCCTTGGAACGGCATCACACACTATGCGCCCGCTATGGGTGACTTCCGACGGAACCGCAACAGTTCCGTCACACCAAAGATCTTCGGACAACCCGTAACCCGATGAACAGTCCGGTGTTGGTAGCGGTGGGGGCTTGCTGCCGGCGGACGGCTCGGTCCCCGGCGCCCCAATCCCCGCTGTCTCGGCGACAGTCGGGGCAACGATGTGCCGATGTGCCGATGTGCCGAGATGTCGAGATGTCGAGATGTCGAGATGTCGAGCAAAGGGTCCCGGGGTTCCGTATGTCGGGGCGGGCGAGTCCACGAGGGAACCGCTTGCCCCCGCACAGCGCGACGACGGGAGAACCATGGCCGTGACCGAGACCGCACCCGGGGAGGCCATGGCGGGACCCACCGCTGTCGCGGAACCGTCGCAGGCACGCTCCGCGCAGGAGGGAATCCTGCGGCGCCAGTCGGCCCGCGAGCCGGCGGCGCGCACCTACGCCCGCGCCCTCCCGATCGTCCCGGTACGCGCACGCGGTCTCACCATCGAGGGCGCCGACGGCCGCCGCTACCTCGACTGCCTCTCGGGTGCCGGCACCCTGGCCCTCGGCCACAACCACCCCGTCGTCCTGGAAGCGATCCGCAAGGTCCTCGACTCGGGCGCCCCTCTCCACGCCCTCGACCTCGCGACCCCCATCAAAAACGCCTTCATCACCGAACTGTTCCGCACCCTCCCTCCCGGGCTCGCCACCCACGCGCGCGTGCAGTTCTGCGGCCCGGCCGGCACCGACGCGGTGAAGACCGCCGTCAAGCTCGTACGCGCCGCGACCGGTCGCCACGGCGTGCTCGCCTTCGCCGGCGCCCACCACGGCATGGCCTCCGGCGCGCTCGAAGCGTCCGGCGACGCCTTCGACGGGCGGGTCGACCGGTTGCCCTATCCGCAGGACAACCGGTGCCCCTTCGGGGTCGGTGGCCCGCACGGCGCCGAACTCGCCGCCCGCTGGACGCAATCCGTCCTCGACGACCCCGAGTCCGGGGAGTCGCTGCCCGCCGGGATGATCCTCGAACCCCTCCAGAGCGAAGGCGGGGTCCTTCCGGCTCCGGACGAGTGGATGCGGCGCATGCGCCAGCTCACGGCCGACCGCTCGATCCCCCTCATCGCCGACGAGATCCAGACGGGCGTCGGCCGTACCGGTGCCTTCTGGGCCGTCGAGCACAGCGGCATCACCCCCGACGTGATGGTCCTCTCCAAGGCCATCGGCGGCAGCCTGCCTCTCGCCGCCGTCGTCTACCGCGACGACCTCGACGCGGGGGAGTCCGGTGCCCATGCCGGCACGTTCCGCGGCAACCAACTCGCCATGGCCGCGGGCACGGCCACGATGGCCTACGTCCGCGAGAACGGCCTCACGGAGCGCGCGGCGTCGCTGGGGGCGCGGATGCTGGGGCAACTTCGTGAACTGAGCCGGGAGTTCTCCGTGATCGGTGATGTGCGGGGACGGGGGTTGCTGATCGGGGTCGAGATGGTGGAGGGGGAGTGGGAGGGAGGGGCGGTCACTGGGGCCGCTGAATTGGTGGGCCCGGTGGGCCCGGTGGGCCCGGTGGGCCCGGTGGGCCCGGTGGGGCAGGGCGGTGCCGGCGTTGCCGTGATGTCTGGTGCCGCCCCCGCTCCTCGCCGGGGCTCTCCGGAGCTCGCCGCCGCCGTTCAGCGAGAGTGCCTCCGGCGAGGCCTGATCGTCGAGCTGAGCGGTCGTCACGCGAGCGTGGTCCGCCTGCTCCCGCCCCTGACGATCACCGACGAACAGGCGACCGCCGTCCTGGACCGCCTCGCCGACGCCGTGGCAGCGGTGGCCCGCGGCCATGGCCCCGGTGGCGGGAGGTGAGGGGCGCTCCTGCGTCAGGGTTCGGAGGAGAGGGCGAGGTGGCCGACGGGCTGACCGCGGGAGCCGAAGTGGCGGCACAGGATGGCGTGCTGGTTGCGGCCGGTGGGACGCCGGAAGCCGGTGATCTGACGGAGACCAGTCGAACGGCAGCCGCCGGCGTGACTGGTGCCGCGACCGCGACCTCGGCCCCATCGACAGCTTCCTCCGGGGCCGGCGTGACGACCGAGCTCGGGGCCGGAGCCGGGGCCGGGGCCGAGTTGACGCTGGAGCCTGGCCCAGAGCTGGAGCCCTGGTCGGAGTCGAGGCCGGGGCCTGTGCCCGTGCCTGAGTGGGAGCCGGAGCCGGCGCGGACGTCGGGGTCCAGCCCGACCGGCTGTTCGGGAGGCTCGGTGGGCGGCACGCGGCGGCTGCGCTTACGCCGCGAGGGCCGACGGCTTGGTGTCTTGGGTGTCCGCCACCAGCACCCCGCCCAGCCGCCCCGGTACCGGCACGACAACTCCGACTCACCACCCCACGAGACAGCAGCCCCCCGAGGCAGAACCACCCACCAAGGAACACCGACTTGAACACGATCCCGACCCCCCACGGACCCACCTCCACGCCCCCGCGCAACACCTCCGGCACCACTCCCGCTCCGCCACCCCGCTCCCGCCCCGAGCACACCCCGTCCCAGGGCGGACCTCCCGAACAGGAACGTCGGAGCGGCGCCACCGCCGACCCCCTGAAGCACCCCGACCCACACACCGCCGCAGAATCCGCCGCCGTGGAGAATCTGCTCCGCTGCTGGGTTCGCGAGACCAACCTGCCTGCCCCTGCGGGCGGCACCCTCCGTATCCCCCTTCCTGCCAGTGGCACCGCCCTCCTCGTCCCCGTCCCCTACTGGTCCCCTACGGGATGGCACCGCTTCGGCCTCCCCCATCTCGCAAGCGCCCCCGAACAGGCCCCGCCGGCCGATGCGGTCACCGTCGCGGCATTGCTCACCCGTGAGTCCCTGGCCACCGAAACCCCCGCCTCCGCAAGCGGCGCCGACCTCGTGGCCCGCGTAGCCGACTCCGTCCGCCGCACCGCCGTCTTCGTCCGCGAGCGCCGTAAGAACCCCGAAGACGGCTCGGATCTCTTCCTCACCGCCGAACAGGCACTCGTCCTCGGCCACCCCCTGCACCCGGCCCCGAAGAGCCGTGAAGGTCTCTCCGAAGCCGAAGCCGCCTCGTACTCACCCGAGCTGCGCGGCTCCTTCCGCCTGCACTGGCTCGCTGTCGACCCCTCCGTCCTCGCGACCGACTCGGCCTGGACCGAACGCGGCCGTCCCGTCACCGCCGCCCAGCTCACCCAGCGCCTGGCCGGCCCCGATCTGCCGCTGCCCGAAGGGCACGCGGCCCTGCCGCTGCACCCCTGGCAGCTCCGTGAGGTCCGGCACCGCCCCGAGACAGCTCCTCTCTTCGACGCCGGGCTGCTTCAGGACCTCGGCACCCACGGCTCCCCCTGGCACCCCACCTCCTCCGTACGCACTGTCCATCGCTCCGGCGCCCCCGCCATGCTCAAGCTCTCCCTGGGTCTGCGCATCACCAACTCCCGCCGTGAGAACCTCCGCAAGGAACTCCACCGGGGGGTCGAGGTGCACCGGCTCCTGCGCGGCGGCCTGTCCAAGGAGTGGCAGGCGGCCCACCCCGGGTTCGACATCGTCCGCGACCCGTCCTGGCTCGCCGTCGACGGGCCCGACGGCAGTCCCGTCCCGGGCATCGACGTGATGATCCGGCACAACCCGTTCAGTCCCTCGCACGACGTCTCCTGCATCGCCGGACTCGTCTCACCACGCCCCCACGCGCGAGCCGGTACCACCGAGAACCGACCAGAAAGGGGCGGCCCGGAGCCGGAACCGGAGTGGCCGGCCTGGCGGTCTCGGCTTGCCGAGCTCGTCACCCGCCTCGCCGCCCGCACCGGCCGCCCGAGAGCTGCCGTCGCCACCGAGTGGTTCCTGCGCTACCTGGAACACGTCGTCCGCCCGGTGCTGTGGCTCGACGGAGAGGCGGGCATCGCGCTGGAGGCACACCAGCAGAACACCCTGGTCCTGCTGGACGGCGACGGCTGGCCCACCGGTGGCCGCTACCGTGACAACCAGGGCTACTACTTCCGCGAGTCCCGGCGGGCGGAACTCGACGCCCGGCTGCCCGGCATCGGCACCCACAGCGACACCTTCGTCTCCGACGAGGTCACCGACGAGCGTTTCGCGTACTACCTCGCGATCAACAACGTCCTCGGCCTCGTCGGTGCGTTCGGCTCCCAGCGCCTGGCCGACGAACGGCTGCTGCTGGCCGCCTTCCGCCGCTTCCTCGCCGACGTGGCCTGCGGACCCGCCCGACTGCGCACCACGCTGCCCGGCCACCTGCTCGACTCGTCCGTCCTGCGCTGCAAGGCCAATCTGCTGACCCGCGTGCACGGCCTGGACGAACTCATCGGCCCGGTCGACACCCAGTCCGTCTACGTCACCATCGCCAACCCCCTTCACTCCTGAGGAACATGACCCACCCCGCCTCCTGAGAGGAACGCCCCCGTGTCTCCCACCGACGCGAGTGCCGACGCCGTTTCCGCCCCCCGTCCGAACATCGGTGTCGGCCGGAGCACCGACCACGAGGACACACTGGACCTGCGTCTACCGGACGAACTCATCGCGCTCTTCGGGGCAGAGCGGCCCTGCACGAGCGAGGGACCACGCGACACGGGCACCGACACCGTCACCGACAACCGGCACAGGCAACAGCGCCTCGCCGACGGCTCCGCCCCGCCCGCCGCACCCAGCCCGGTCGGCGACGACCTCCTCGACGCCGTCGCCGGCTGGGGACCGATCACGACTTCCGCGGGCGTGTTCCACCTCGTGCCCGTACGCGTCGAGCGGGACCTTCCCCTCATCTGCCGCTGGATGAACGACCCCGCCGTCGCCGCGTTCTGGGAGCTGGCCGGGCCCCCGGGCGTGACGGAGAACCACCTGCGGCCCCAACTGGACGGTGACGGACGCAGCGTTCCCTGCCTCGGGGTGCTGAACGGCACCCCCATGAGCTACTGGGAGATCTACCGGGCAGACCTTGATCCGCTGGCTCGCCACTACCCGGCCAGACCGCACGACACCGGTATCCATCTGCTCATCGGCGCCGTCACCGATCGGGGACGCGGTCTCGGCAGCACTCTCCTCAGAACCGTCGGCGATCTCGTACTCGACAGGCGCCCCGCCTGTGCCCGCGTCATCGCCGAACCCGACCTTCGGAACATCCCGTCCGTCACCGCCTTTCTGAATGCAGGATTCCGCTTCTCCGTCGAGGTGACCCTGCCCGCCAAGCGGGCGGCCCTCATGATCCGGGACCGGTCCCTGCGCGATCTGATGTAGCCATGCGTCATCACGCAATCACTTTTGGTACACCGGTCGCGCCGAGTCGGTTCCCACCCGCCGCACTGTCACCCCGCCTTGCGCGCCTCGATCAATTCCGGCCGCCGACCGCCCGAAGTCGGTCCCCACCGGATCAGACCCGGCCGAAGTCGAACCAAGTCGAGCCGATCAGATTCCCCACCCGCCCCCTCTCCGAGGAGCTCCCGGTCTTGATCCCGCCCCTCGTGCCCGCCGTGATCACCCCTTTGTCAGTGCCGGGCCGTAGGGTGGTCGCGCTATGACGAAGCCCTCACTCCCCGAACTCCTGCATGCTGCCGTCACTGCCGTCGGCGGTACGGAGCGCCCCGGCCAGGTGACCATGGCCGAATCCGTCGCGGACGCGATCGACGACGGTTCCCACCTGTTGGTGCAGGCCGGCACCGGTACCGGAAAGTCGCTCGGCTATCTCGTGCCCGCGCTCGCGCACGGGGAGCGGGTCGTCGTCGCGACGGCGACCCTGGCCCTGCAGAGACAGCTCGTCGAGCGCGACCTGCCGCGCACGGTCGACGCGCTGCACCCGCTGCTGCGCCGCCGCCCGGAGTTCGCGATGCTCAAGGGCCGGTCGAACTATCTCTGTCTGCACCGCCTTCACGAGGGGGTCCCGCAGGACGAGGAGGAGGGTCTCTTCGACCAGTTCGAGGCGGCCGCGCCCACCAGCAAGCTGGGCCAGGATCTGCTGCGGCTGCGGGACTGGTCGCAGGACACCGAGACCGGCGACCGCGACGACCTCACGCCGGGCGTCTCCGACCGCGCCTGGGCGCAGATCTCCGTGTCCTCACGGGAGTGCCTGGGCGCGACGAAGTGCGCCTACGGCGCCGAGTGCTTCGCCGAGATGGCCCGCGAGCGCGCCAAGCTCGCCGAGGTCGTCGTCACCAACCACGCGCTGCTCGCGATCGACGCCATCGAAGGCGCCCCCGTCCTCCCCCAGCACGAGGTGCTGATCGTCGACGAGGCGCACGAGCTGGTTTCCCGGGTCACCGGTGTCGCCACCGGCGAGCTCACTCCCGGCCAGGTCAACCGCGCGGTGCGCCGCGCCGCGAAGCTCGTCAACGAAAAGGCGGCCGACCAGCTCCAGACCGCCGCCGAGGGCTTCGAGCGACTGATGGAGCTCGCCCTGCCCGGACGGCTGGAGGAGATCCCGGAGGACCTCGGCTACGCGCTGATGGCCCTGCGCGACGCCGCCCGTACGGTCATCTCCGCGATCGGCGCGACACGCGACAAGTCGGTCCAGGACGAGGACGCCGTCCGCAAACAGGCGCTCGCCTCCGTGGAGTCGGTGCACGACGTGGCGGAGCGGATCACGAACGGCTCGGAGTGGGACGTCGTCTGGTACGAGCGTCACGACCGCTTCGGTGCCTCCCTGCGCGTGGCACCCATGTCGGTGTCGGGCCTGCTGAGGGAGAAGCTGTTCGCGGACCGCTCCGTGGTCCTGACCTCGGCGACCCTGAAACTGGGCGGCGACTTCAACGGCGTAGGAGCGTCCCTCGGACTCGCCCCGGAAGGAACCGAGGGCGAGGACCTGCCGAAGTGGAAGGGCATCGACGTCGGTTCGCCCTTCGACTACCCCAGGCAAGGCATCCTCTACGTCGCCAAGCACCTCTCGCGCCCCGCGCGTGACGGCGACCGGGTCGACATGCTCGACGAACTGACGGAGCTCATCCAGGCGGCCGGGGGACGCACCCTGGGGCTCTTCTCCTCCATGAGGGCGGCCCAGCTGGCCGCCGAGGAACTGCGGTCCCGGATCCCGGAGTTCCCGATCCTCCTCCAGGGCGAGGAGACCCTCGGCGAGTTGATCAAGAACTTCGCGGCCGACCCGAAGACCTGCCTCTTCGGCACGCTGTCGCTCTGGCAGGGCGTCGACGTGCCCGGCCCCAGCTGCCAGCTGGTCGTCATGGACAAGATTCCGTTCCCGCGTCCCGACGACCCTTTGATGAGCGCTCGCCAGAAGGCGGTGGAGGACGCGGGCGGTAACGGCTTCATGGCGGTCGCGGCCACGCACGCCGCCCTGCTCATGGCCCAGGGCGCCGGCCGCCTCGTACGGGCCTCGGGGGACCGTGGCGTGGTCGCCGTGCTGGATCAGCGGCTGGCCACGGCGCGGTACGGCAGTTATCTGAAGGCGTCACTGCCCGACTTCTGGTACACCACGGACCGTAATCAGGTGCGGAAGTCGCTGGCGGCGATCGACGCCGCGGCGAAGGTCACGGAAACGGCGGAACTCGCAGCAGAGGCCGAGAAGGCCCAGGCGGAGCTCGGATGATCGCTGGTTGGCCCGACCCGGCAGCGGATCAGGCCAACCAGCGATGCGCAGCGGCCCGTCATCCGGGCCGGACAGCGCAGGGCCCCGGAACCGGCGCAGGGGTTCCGGGGCCCGGTCGGGTCGGCGAGGCCTGTCGCGGGGCTCAGACCCGCCGCAGAACCGCGACTACCTTGCCGAGGATGGTCGCGTCGTCGCCGGGGATCGGCTCGTACGCGGAGTTGTGGGGGAGGAGCCAGACATGGCCGTCCTCGCGCTTGAAGCGCTTCACGGTGGCCTCGCCGTCGAGCATCGCGGCGACGATGTCGCCGTTCTCGGCGACGGGCTGGCGGCGCACGGTGACCCAGTCGCCGTCGCAGATCGCGGCCTCGATCATCGAGTCGCCGACGACCTTGAGGACGAACAGCTCACCGTCACCGACGAGTTGGCGGGGCAGCGGGAACACGTCCTCGACGGATTCCTCGGCGAGGATCGGGCCACCGGCGGCGATCCGGCCCACCAGCGGGACGTACGACGCGGCGGGCTTGCCCGCGGTGTCCGTGGGCTGCGCGGAGGTGCCCTGGTCCGAGCCGCGCACCTCGTACGCGCGCGGGCGGTGCGGGTCGCGGCGCAGGAAGCCCTTGCGCTCCAGTGCCATGAGCTGGTGTGCGACGGACGACGTGCTGGACAGGCCGACCGCCTGGCCGATCTCCCGCATGGACGGCGGGTAGCCGCGCCGCTGGACGGAATCCCTGATGACCTCGATCACCCGGCGCTGCCGATCGGTGAGCCCGGAGCTGTCCGCCCGGATACCTGGAGGTCGGCCCGGCAGGGACCGCTTGTGTCCCTCGGGATTCACGGCTTCGTTCATCGCATGCACCGGCTCGAGTCGGCCCTGGGAACGGTCCTGGGCAGTGATGGTGGCACTGTCTGCGGTCGTGGTCACGTCGGCCCCTCTCGATGGTCTCCCTGCTGGACAACGGTAGTTGCTTTCGAAAGGTTGCGCCAAACACACGTTCGAGTGAAAAATCGCGAATCGCCTTTCGCGATGATGTGTCTGGGTGTATGGCCAACGCGCCGCCGCCGAACAAAAGGGCCCATTGCTGTACTCTTCACCGCCGGATGGCGACCTCGCGGGTTGTTGCCCCAGTGTGCCACCTGGTGCGCTGTGGGCCGGGTAGCGGCTCCCATCTGTGCGGGAATCCCACGTCCCCTCCTTGTGGTGCCCACGGTATCTCCGCATGCGTCGCGGCGATACGGCTGTGCGTCGCGTGCGCCGAGCGCCGGGACGGTCGTATGGCACATGCCAATACCGGCGCGACGCACGTGTACGGCGTGTATGCCGTGCCAATCCCTACATGTAGTGCTTGGATTGCTACAGCAGCCCAGAAGTTGTGGTCCCCCGGGTCTCCGCGCCCGCTGCGATCGCCTATGCTGGGGGCTGCTTCGAGGGGCCCATGGGGCTCAGCGAGGCTATTGAGTCTGCTGTGAGGGAGGTTGGGAGTTCATGCACTGCCCCTTCTGCAGGCACCCCGACAGCCGTGTCGTCGACAGTCGTACGACCGACGACGGCACGTCGATCCGCAGGCGCCGCCAGTGTCCGGACTGCTCCCGTCGTTTCACGACCGTGGAGACGTGCTCGCTGATGGTCGTCAAGCGGTCGGGGGTCACCGAGCCTTTCAGCCGTACCAAGGTCATCAACGGTGTGCGCAAGGCATGCCAGGGGCGGCCTGTCACCGAGGACGCGCTCGCCCAGCTCGGCCAGCGGGTCGAGGAGGCGGTGCGGGCCACCGGAAGCGCCGAGCTGACGACCCACGACGTGGGGCTGGCCATACTCGGCCCGTTGCAGGAGCTCGATCTCGTCGCGTATCTGCGATTCGCCTCCGTCTACCGGGCTTTCGACTCGCTCGATGACTTCGAGGCCGCGATCGCGGAACTGAGGGAAGACACGGGACCCCCCGCCGCGGACGACGAGGACCGCGGTGAGGCTGTGGACGGCGACGAGGCCGTCGTGGAGAGCCGGGAAGACGATCGCGGGCCCGGAGGGACTGCTCAAGTCCCGGAGCCCGCCCGCGCCGCCGAGTAGATCGGCGGGCCGGGCCGGGACCCCGGGCCGGCCGGACGGCGGCGAACCAAGACCTGTTGCGGGCGGTAGCGAGTGGGTGCCCGCAATACCAGACAGAACACCGTGCCACGGGAACATCGGGGCACTTCAGGGCGTTTTAGCCCGTACAGGGAGGCGGCATGACAGAGACGGCGAGCGGTCCGGCACGGAGTTCCCGCGCCAAGGGCACCAAGGCGGCTGCGAACAAGGGCCTGCGCATCGAGCGCATCCACACCACTCCCGGCGTGCATCCGTACGACGAGGTGGAATGGGCGCTTCGTGACGTCGTCATGACCAACTGGCGCGACGGCTCGGTCAACTTCGAGCAGCGTGGCGTCGAGTTCCCCGACTTCTGGTCGGTGAACGCGGTCAACATCGTCACCAGCAAGTACTTCCGCGGTGCCGTCGGCACCCCCCAGCGCGAGGTGAGCCTCAAGCAGCTCATCGACCGCATCGTGAAGACGTACCGGAAGGCCGGCGAGGACTACAAGTACTTCGCTTCGCCCGCCGACGCGGAGATCTTCGAGCACGAGCTGGCGTACGCGCTCCTGCACCAGATCTTCAGCTTCAACAGCCCTGTCTGGTTCAACGTCGGCACGCCCCAGCCGCAGCAGGTCTCGGCCTGCTTCATCCTGTCCGTCGACGACTCCATGGAGTCGATCCTCGACTGGTACAAGGAAGAGGGCAT
The DNA here is from genome assembly GCF_042893155.1 of Streptomyces sp. NPDC001668. Classification (NCBI taxonomy): domain Bacteria; kingdom Bacillati; phylum Actinomycetota; class Actinomycetes; order Kitasatosporales; family Streptomycetaceae; genus Streptomyces; species Streptomyces sp. NPDC001668. The sequence goes on along the minus strand of NZ_JBIAUQ010000026.1, from coordinate 3,023 downwards.
GATCTTCAAGGGCGGTTCCGGCGCCGGCCTGAACCTGTCCCGCATCCGCTCCTCCAAGGAACTGCTGTCCTCGGGCGGCAACGCCTCGGGCCCCGTCTCCTTCATGCGCGGTGCCGACGCCTCCGCAGGAACGATCAAGTCGGGTGGCGCCACGCGCCGCGCCGCCAAGATGGTCATCCTCGACGTCGATCACCCCGACATCGAGGACTTCATCGAGACCAAGGTCAAGGAAGAAGAGAAGATCCGCGCCCTGCGCGACGCGGGCTTCGACATGGACCTGGGCGGCGACGACATCACGTCCGTCCAGTACCAGAACGCCAACAACTCGGTCCGTGTGAACGACAGGTTCATGAAGGCCGTCGAGACGGGCGCCAAGTTCGGCCTGACGTCCCGCATGACCGGCGAGGTCATCGAAGAGGTCGACGCCAAGGCGCTGTTCCGCAAGATGGCCGAGGCCGCGTGGGCCTGTGCCGACCCGGGCATCCAGTACGACGACACCATCAACCACTGGCACACGTGCCCGGAGTCCGGCCGTATCAACGGCTCGAACCCCTGCAGCGAGTACATGCACCTGGACAACACGTCCTGCAACCTCGCCTCGCTGAACCTGATGAAGTTCCTGAAGGACGACGGCAAGGGCAACCAGTCCTTCGAGGTCGAGCGCTTCGCCAAGGTCGTCGAGCTGGTCATCACCGCGATGGACATCTCCATCTGCTTCGCGGACTTCCCGACGCAGAAGATCGGTGAGAACACGCGCGCGTTCCGCCAGCTCGGCATCGGCTACGCCAACCTCGGCGCCCTGCTGATGGCGACCGGTCACGCGTACGACTCCGACGGCGGCCGTGCCCTCGCCGGTGCCATCACCTCCCTGATGACCGGCACGTCGTACAGGCGTTCCGCCGAACTCGCCGCGGTGGTCGGCCCGTACGACGGCTACGCCCGCAACGCGCAGCCGCACCTGCGGGTCATGAAGCAGCACTCCGACGAGAACACCAAGGCCGTCCGCATGGACGACCTGGACACGCCGATCTGGGCCGCCGCCACGGAGGCCTGGCAGGACGTCCTGCGTCTCGGTGAGAAGAACGGTTTCCGTAACTCCCAGGCGTCCGTCATCGCCCCGACCGGCACCATCGGTCTCGCGATGTCCTGCGACACCACCGGTCTCGAGCCCGACCTCGCGCTGGTCAAGTTCAAGAAGCTGGTCGGCGGCGGCTCGATGCAGATCGTCAACGGCACGGTCCCGCAGGCCCTGCGCCGCCTGGGCTACCAGGAGGAGCAGATCGAGGCGATCGTCGCCCACATCGCCGAGAACGGCAATGTGATCGACGCCCCCGGCCTCAAGCACGAGCACTACGAGGTGTTCGACTGCGCCATGGGCGAGCGCTCCATCTCCGCGATGGGCCACGTCCGCATGATGGCCGCGATCCAGCCCTGGATCTCCGGTGCGCTCTCCAAGACGGTCAACCTGCCGGAGACGGCGACCGTCGAGGACGTCGAGGAGGTCTACTTCGAGGCCTGGAAGATGGGCGTCAAGGCGCTCGCCATCTACCGCGACAACTGCAAGGTCGGCCAGCCCCTCTCCGCGAAGACCAAGGAGAAGGAGAAGACCGAGGTCACCGAGAAGGCCGAGGCGACCATCCGCGAGACGGTCGAGAAGGTCATCGAGTACCGCCCGGTCCGCAAGCGCCTCCCCAAGGGCCGTCCCGGCATCACGACGTCCTTCACGGTCGGCGGCGCCGAGGGCTACATGACCGCCAACTCCTACCCGGACGACGGTCTCGGCGAGGTCTTCCTGAAGATGTCGAAGCAGGGCTCCACCCTCGCGGGCATGATGGACGCCTTCTCGATCGCCGTCTCGGTGGGCCTCCAGTACGGCGTGCCGCTGGAGACGTACGTCTCGAAGTTCACCAACATGCGCTTCGAGCCGGCCGGCATGACGGACGACCCGGACGTGCGGATGGCGCAGTCGATCGTCGACTACATCTTCCGCCGCCTGGCGCTGGACTTCCTGCCCTTCGAGACGCGTTCCGCGCTCGGCATCCACTCCGCCGAGGAGCGTCAGCGGCACCTCGAGACCGGCTCCTACGAGCCGACCGAGGAGGAAGTGGACGTCGAGGGCCTGGCCCAGTCGGCGCCGCGCGCCCAGGAGCTGAAGGCGGTCGCCACGCCCAAGGCCGAGGTCGAGGCGGTCAAGCCCGCCCCGCAGCAGGCCCACACCAGCGCCGAGCTGGTGGAGATGCAGCTGGGCATCCAGGCCGACGCCCCGCTCTGCTTCTCCTGCGGTACGAAGATGCAGCGGGCCGGTTCCTGCTACATCTGCGAGGGCTGCGGCTCGACCAGCGGCTGCAGCTGACGCCTCACGCCTGGGCTGAGATGAAGAGGGTGCCGGCCCGCGGGCCGGCACCCTCTTCGGCGTTTGCGGCGGCGCGGCGGATGGACAGCGGTGGTGTGCGGCGGGGGCGGCGGTGATCATTGGGCGGGGGCCCGCGGGCGGACGCGGGTCCTGGAACCTCACGGCGCGGGGGAGCGTACGGGTATGTGGAACGGTGACGAGCTGGATCTGGGCGCGTACCTGGCGCGGATCGGGCTGGGGGGCAGGGGCGGGGAACTCCGGCCGGACCTCGGGACGTTGTACGCGGTGCACCGGGCCCACACCGCCGCCATCCCCTTCGAGAGCCTGGACGTCCTGCTCGGCCGCCCCGTCGCGCTGGAGGTCAAGGCCCTGGAGGAAAAGCTCGTGCACGGCCGCCGCGGCGGCTACTGCTACGAGCAGAACTCGCTGTTGGCCGCTGCCCTGGAGCGGATCGGCTTCGAGGTCTCCGGGCGCGGCGCCCGCAACCGCACCCGGGGCGACACACTGCTGGCGGTGACGCACGCGATGCTCGTCGTCACCGTCGAGGGTGAGCCGTGGCTCTGCGACGCCGGATTCGGCTACCAGGGCCCGCGGGAACCCGTTCCGCTCGGGCGGCCCGGGGCCGAGGTGCGCCAGGGGCCGTGGAGGTTCTGCGTCCATGAGGAGGAGG
>NZ_JBIAUQ010000025.1:0-125234 GCF_042893155.1 Streptomyces sp. NPDC001668 | reverse complement strand
GGCTTTCCTCCGGGCTTTTCCCTTCGGTCTTGCGTTTCCGACTCTATCAGACCGTTTCCGGTTCCGATTTCCTCGGTGCTTTCCAGGTTCCCGCTCTCGCGTTTCCCTTTCCGGCGGTTCCGACTTTATCAGAAGTTCTGAGTCGGAATTCCCGCCCCCTGGAGGTCGGCGCCGGAGCACGAAGCTGCCGGGTTCCCCCTCGGGCGGAGCCGTAAACGTACTGGAGCGGGGCGCCTCGATGCAAATCGAGGCGCCCCGCTCCCAGTTCGCTCGGACCGCTGTCCGACGGTCCGTCAGACCTCCACCACCACCGGCAGAATCATCGGCCTGCGGCGATACGTGTCGGAGACCCACTTGCCGAGGGTCCGTCGCACCAGTTGCTGCAGCTGGTGGGGTTCGACCACGCCGTCCTGCGCCGAGCGCTCCAGGACCTCGGTGATCCTGGGGATGACGTCGCTGAACGCCGAGTCCTCGATGCCGGAGCCGCGTGCCTGGATGTGCGGGCCGCCTGTGATCTTGCCGGTGGACGAGTCGACCACCAGGAAGACCGAGATGATGCCCTCGTCGCCGAGGATCTTGCGGTCCTTGAGCGCCGGCTCGCCGACATCGCCGACCGAGAGGCCGTCGACGTAGACGTAACCCGCCTGCACCTTGCCCGCGATCTTCGCCTTGCCCTCGACGAGGTCGACGACCACGCCGTCCTCGGCGATGACGATGCGGTCGTGCGGGACGCCGGTCAGGGCGCCGAGCTCGGCGTTGGCGCGCAGATGGCGCCATTCGCCGTGGACCGGCATCAGGTTCTTCGGGCGGCAGATGTTGTAGAAGTACAGGAGCTCGCCCGCGGACGCGTGGCCCGAGACGTGCACCTTGGCGTTGCCCTTGTGGACGACGCTGGCCCCCCAGCGGGTCAGGCCGTTGATCACGCGGTAGACCGCGTTCTCGTTCCCCGGGATCAGCGAGGACGCGAGGATGACGGTGTCGCCCTGGACGATCCGGATCTGGTGGTCGCGGTTGGCCATGCGGGACAGGGCGGCCATCGGTTCGCCCTGGGAGCCCGTGCAGACCAGGACCACCTCGTGGTCCGGGAGGTCGTCGAGCGTCTTGACGTCGACCACCAGGCCCGGGGGGACCTTCAGATAGCCGAGGTCGCGCGCGATGCCCATGTTGCGGACCATCGAGCGGCCGACGAAGGCGACGCGGCGGCCGTACTCGTGGGCCGCGTCCAGGATCTGCTGGATGCGGTGGATGTGGCTGGCGAAGCTCGCCACGATGATCCGCTTGCGGGCGTTGCCGAAGACCTGCCGCAGGACGTTCGAGATGTCCTTCTCGGGCGGGACGAAGCCCGGGACCTCGGCGTTCGTCGAGTCGGAGAGGAGGAGGTCGATGCCCTCCTCGCTCAGCCGCGCGAAGGCGTGCAGGTCCGTGAGGCGGCCGTCCAGCGGGAGCTGGTCCATCTTGAAGTCGCCCGTGTGGACCACCATGCCCGCGGGCGTCCGGATGGCGACCGCCAGGGCGTCCGGGATGGAGTGGTTGACCGCGACGAACTCGCAGTCGAAGGGGCCGATGCGCTCGCGGTGTCCCTCCGCCACCTCAAGGGTGTACGGGCGGATGCGGTGCTCCTGGAGCTTGGCCTCGATGAGCGCGAGGGTCAGCTTGGAGCCGATCAGCGGGATGTCCGGCTTCTCGCGGAGGAGGTAGGGGACGCCGCCGATGTGGTCCTCGTGGCCATGCGTGAGGACGATGCCCTCGATGTCGTCGAGGCGGTCCCTGACGGACGAGAAGTCCGGCAGGATCAGGTCGATTCCGGGCTGCTCCTCCTCCGGGAACAGCACGCCGCAGTCGACGATCAGCAGGCGGCCGCCGTACTCGAAGACCGTCATGTTTCGGCCGATCTCGCCGAGACCGCCGAGTGGGGTGACCCGCAGGCCGCCCTCGGGGAGCGGCGGGGGCGGGGCCAGTTCAGGATGCGGATGACTCAAAAGACTCTCCTCACCACGCACGCCACGTACCGGTGGGGCACGTGGCGTGCGTGACGTTCGTGCGTGTAGCAGTTGTCGTTTGGGGTGCGGGCACCGGTGGCCCGCCTATTCAGTTGTTGAGTCAGGTTGCGCGCCGGGCGCGCGAAGTCTGGTGCTAGAGCTGTACCCCGCCGGCGGCAAGATCGATCTTGAGCTGCTCGATCTCTTCGGATGAGAGCTCGACCATGGGGGCGCGTAGGGGCCCGGCGGGGAGGCCCTGGAGGGCGAGCGCCGCCTTGGTCGTCATCACGCCCTGGGTGCGGAACATGCCCGTGTAGACGGGAAGCAGCTTCTGGTGGATCTCGGTGGCCTTCTGCACGTCTCCCGAGACGAACGCCTCGACCAGGGCGCGCAGGTCCGGGGTGACGACGTGGCCGACGACCGAGACGAAGCCGACCGCGCCCACGGAGAGCAGCGGCAGGTTCAGCATGTCGTCGCCGGAGTACCAGGCGAGGCCGGAGCGGGCGATGGCCCAGCTGGCGCGGCCGAGGTCGCCCTTGGCGTCCTTGTTGGCGACGATCCGCGGGTGCTCGGCGAGCCGGACCAGCGTCTCGGTGCTGATCGGGACTCCGCTGCGGCCCGGGATGTCGTAGAGCATGACGGGCAGCTCGGCGGCGTCGGCGACGGCCTTGAAGTGCCGGTACAGGCCCTCCTGCGGGGGCTTGTTGTAGTACGGCGTCACGATCAGCAGGCCGTGTGCGCCCGCCTTCTCCGCCGCGTGCGCCAGCTCGATGCTGTGGCGGGTGTCGTTGGTGCCGACGCCGGCGACGACGTGGGCTCGGTCGCCGACCGCCTCCAGTACGGCTCGTACGAGGTCCGATTTCTCCGCGTTGCTGGTGGTGGGGGACTCGCCGGTGGTGCCGTTGATGATCAGGCCGTCGTTGCCTGCGTCCACCAGGTGGGTGGCGAGCCGCTGTGCGCCGTCGAGGTCGAGTGCGCCGTCCGCCGTGAAGGGCGTGACCATGGCGGTGAGGACCCGCCCGAAGGGGGTCTGCGGAGTGGAGGTCGGAGCCATGGGTTACACGCTACTCGTTGCTCAGGACGGGGTCTGCCCTAGGGGGCCTGGGAAAGTCAGGACAAATGCGGAGCCCGGCACTGCCTGCTCGGGGGTTCAAGCAGTGCCGGGTCCGTTTGATCAGGCTAGATGAACTTCTCTAAATGCCGCAATACGGACACTTCGCCAGGTGGACCCGCACATCTGTGCCCCGCGGGGAAACAGACGTCCGTTACGGGGCCACACGGCCGTTCGCGTTGAAGGCCGCGTAGGTGAGCGGCATGAGCCTGGCCCACTCCGCTTCCATCTTCTCGCCGACCATCTCGATCTCCCGCTGCGGGAAGGACGGCACCTTCGCCTGCTCGTGCTGGGTGCGCAGGCCGAGGAAGTGCATGAGCGAGCGGGCGTTGCAGGTGGCGTACATCGAGGAGAACAGGCCGACGGGCAGGACCGAACGGGCGATCTCGCGGGCGACGCCCTCGGCAAGCAGCTTCTGGTACGCGGTGTACGCCTGCTGGTAGGAGTCGTCCAGGACGCTGCGGACGGTTTCGTGCTGCTGCGGGGAACCCTCGACGAAGACGTACTTGCCGGGGCGGCCCTCCTGGACGAGCTTGCGGGACTCGTCAGGCACGTAGAAGACCGGCTGAAGCTCCCTGTAGCGACCGGACTCCTCGTTGTACGACCAGCCCACGCGGTGCCGCATGAACTCGCGGAAGACGAAGATCGGCGCGCTGATGAAGAAGGTCATCGAGTTGTGCTCGAAGGGACTCCCGTGCCGGTCCCGCATCAGGTAGTTGATCAGTCCTCTGGAGCGCTCGGGGTCCTTCTGCATCTCGTCGAGAGACTGCTCGCCCAGGGTCGAGACTCGGGCGGCAAACAGGACGTCGGAGTCCGAGGCGCTGGACTTCACCAGTTCAACGGTGACGTCGCTGCGCAAGGAGTAGTTGGGGTCGCCGGCGGGGGTCACGGAGGGTCCTTCCCATCACATCTGCGGTCGGCGCCCACTCTACGCGTCAACCGATTTGGCAATAGTGGGCACCATTTGCGGTACCCACTCGTCTGTACAGACAGCAGCCACCCGTTCGATCCCGGAAGGGAGAAGTACCCCCATGCTGTTGCGTCGGCGCGAGCCCGTACCGTTCGCCTTTCTCGCCGAAGCCGACAGGTTCCGCAGCAATGTCACCCCGCCACCCCGTGAGCGCGCGTCCGTCTCCGAGATGGCCGGGCGCTGGCTGACGGGAGTCACGATCATCGCCGGGCTCGTGGGATCCCTGGTCCTCGGGATGCCGGCCCTTTCACAGGATCAGGCGCCTTCCCAGACACAGCAGTCGCAGGCCTCCCAGGGGCACTGACTCAACCGGGCCCCCATAAGTGGCTCGCGGGGGCGACGGCGGATAACCTCACCGGGCACAGCCCACCGCTTGGATCGAGTGAGGACCCGCCGTGCCCCTGCCCTTCCTGACGGCCGACCGCGTGTTCGAGGCAACGGACGACGACGTCGCGTTGCCGTACGAGAACCGTGACCGCTGGCGGCGCCCCTACCGTCCCGGGCCGTGGCGGGTGGGTGTGGCGGCGATTCTCCTCCTGCTCGCCTCGTACGTGCTGTTCGCCGCGGTGATCATCGCGCTGACCGACTCGCCGTCCGAGGCCGCCGTGGTGCTGGGCATCGCGTTGCTCGTCATCGTCGGTGCGCTGCGGCTGCTGCGCATGGGGGTGTGGGTGAGCGCCCGCGGGGTGCGCCGGGTGGGCTTCCTGTTCACTCGTACGGTGTCCTGGGAGCAGGTCGCCGCCGTACGGACGGCACAGCAGCCGGTGCGCTGGCTCGGACTGCCGCGTGCGGTCCAGGGGCAGGCCCTGACCCTCGTACGGCAGGGCCGTGGGCCCGAGGACCTGCCGCCGCTGCTGACCACGCACAACGCGGACTTCCTCGCGCGCGGCCAGGCGTTCGACCGGGCCGCGGACGCGGTGGAGGCCTGGGCCGCCGAGTACGCGCGGGGCTGACCCGCATCACACGTCGAAGGGGCCGGTCCGCGGTGAACGCGGGCCGGCCCCTTCGGTGTCCGCGTGCGGCTAGGCCTCGATCGTCCTGCCGTCGTGCAGGGCGATCGCCCGCTGCATGGCCTTGCGGGCGCGCGGGGTGTCGCGGGCGTCGTGGTAGGCCACGGCGAGGCGGAACCAGCTGCGCCAGTCGTCCGGGGCCGCTTCCGTCTCGGCCTTGCGCCTGGCGAAGACCTCGTCGGCCGAGTCGCGGTCGATACGGCCGCCGGGCGTGCGCTTGAGCTCGTCGACGGGCAGGCCGCCCTCGGCGTCGAGTTCGGCGGCGAGGGCGTTGGCCCGGCGGACGAACTGGGTGTTCTTCCACAGGAACCACAGGCCGATCACCGGCAGGATCAGCACCGCGACGCCGAAGGTGACGGTGACGAGGGTGCCGGACTCGATCAGCATGACGCCGCGGCTGCCGACCAGGACGAAGTAGAAGACCAGGACGGCGGCCGTGACGGCGTAGGACAGCTTGGCGCGCATGACGGTGTCAGCCCAGGTCCAGGAAGTGTTCCAGGCCGAAGGTCAGGCCCGGGGTGGTCACCACGCGGCGGGCGCCGAGCAGGATGCCCGGCATGAAGCTGCTGTGGTGCAGCGAGTCGTGGCGGATGGTCAGTGTCTCGCCCTCGCCGCCGAGCAGGACCTCCTGGTGGGCCAGCAGACCGCGCAGGCGCACGGAGTGGACGGGGACCCCGTCGACGTCCGCGCCGCGCGCGCCGTCCAGGGCCGTCTCCGTGGCGTCCGGTGCCGGGGCCGTGCCCGCCTCGGCGCGGGCCGCGGCGATGAGCTGGGCCGTGCGGGTGGCGGTGCCGGAAGGGGCGTCGACCTTCTTGGGGTGGTGCAGCTCGATGACCTCGACCGACTCGAAGTAGGGCGCGGCGATCTGCGCGAACTTCATGTTCAGTACGGCGCCGATGGAGAAGTTGGGCGCGATGAGCACGCCCGTCTCCGGGGCGGCGGCGAGCCAGCCGTCGAGCCGCGCGAGGCGCTCGTCGGTCCAGCCGGTGGTGCCGACGACCGCGTGGATGCCGTGGCTGAGGCAGTACTCCAGGTTCTCCATCACCGAGGCAGGCGTGGTCAGTTCGACGGCGACCTGGGCGCCCGTCTCGGCGAGGGTCTCCAGCTTGTCGCCCCTGCCGAGGGCGGCGACCAGTTCCATGTCCTCGGCGGCCTCGACGGCCTTGACCGCCTCGGCGCCGATACGGCCCTTGGCACCGAGGACCGCCACGCGCAGCTTGCTCATCTTCGTGCTTCCTTAAGGGGAGTGCTTACGCGACCGCTTCGTGCAGTCGGGCCGCCTGCTTGTCCTTCAGCGGGCCGATGACCGACAGCGACGGGCGCCGGCCCAGGATCTCGCGGGCGACTTCGCGGACCTCGTCCGGGGTGACCGACGCTATGCGGGTCAGCATGTCGTCGACGGACATCTGCTCGCCCCAGCACAGCTCGCTCTTGCCGATGCGGTTCATCAGCGCGCCGGTGTCCTCGAGACCCAGGACCGTGGAGCCCTTCAGCTGGCCGATGGCGCGGCCGATCTCGTCGTCCGTGAGGCCGTGCTCGGCGACCTGGTCGAGTTCGTCGCGGCAGATCTTCAGCACGTCGTGGACCTGCGAGGGCCGGCAGCCGGCGTACACCCCGAACAGGCCGCAGTCGGCGAAGCCGGAGGTGTACGAGTACACGCTGTAGGCCAGGCCGCGCTTCTCCCTGACCTCCTGGAAGAGGCGGGACGACATGCCGCCGCCGAGCGCGGTGTTCAGCACGCCGAGGGCCCAGCGGCGGTCGTCCGTGCGGGCGAGGCCGGGCATGCCGAGGACGACGTGGGCCTGTTCGGTCTTGCGTCCGATCAGCTCGACGCGGCCCGCGGTGCGCAGGGCGCGCCTGCCGTCGCGCGGCGCGATGGGCGTGGCGTCGGGGCTCTTGAGGGCGCCGGCCTTCTCGAAGGCGGCGCGGACCTGTCGTACGACCTTGTCGTGGTCGACGTTGCCCGCGGCCGCGACCACGAGGTGGGTCGGGTCGTAGTGCTTCTTGTAGAAGCGGCGGATGCGGTCGGCGGTCAGGGCGTTGACGGTGTCGACCGTGCCGAGGACCGGTCGGCCGAGGGGGTTGTCGCCGAACATGGTGTGCGCGAACAGGTCGTGCACGCAGTCGCCCGGGTCGTCCTCGGTCATCGCGATCTCTTCGAGGATCGCGCCGCGCTCGACGTTGACGTCCTCTTCGAGGATGAGGGAGCCGGTGAGCATGTCGCAGACGACGTCGATGGCGAGCGGCAGGTCGGCGTCGAGCACGCGCGCGTAGTAGCACGTGTACTCCTTCGCCGTGAACGCGTTCATCTCGCCGCCGACCGCGTCGATGGCGGAGGAGATGTCCAGCGCGCTGCGCTTGGAGGTGCCCTTGAAGAGGAGGTGCTCCAGGTAGTGCGTGGCGCCGTTCAGAGACGGGGTCTCGTCGCGGGAGCCGACGTGCGCCCAGATGCCGAAGGTCGCTGAGCGGACCGAGGGGAGGGTCTCGGTGACGATGCGCAGGCCGCCCGGGAGGGTGGTCTTGCGGACGGTGCCGATGCCGTTCTCGCCCTTGATGAGGGTTTGGGTACGGGCGACGGCCCGCGCCTCCGAGGAGGTGCGGGCCGTCGCCTTTGAGCTACGGGACGTCACTGGTCGGCGTCGTCCTTCTTCTCGTCGGAAGAGCCTTCCTCGCCCTCGATCACGGGGATCAGGGAGAGCTTGCCGCGGGAGTCGATCTCGGCGATCTCGACCTGGACCTTGGCGCCCACGCCGAGCACGTCCTCCACGTTCTCCACGCGCTTGCCGCCGGCCAGCTTGCGGATCTGCGAGATGTGCAGCAGACCGTCCTTGCCCGGGAGCAGCGACACGAACGCGCCGAAGGTGGTGGTCTTGACGACCGTGCCCAGGTAGCGCTCGCCGACCTCCGGCATGGTCGGGTTGGCGATCGAGTTGATCGTGGTGCGGGCCGCCTCGGCGGAGGGGCCGTCGACCGCGCCGATGTAGATGGTGCCGTCGTCCTCGATCGTGATGTCGGCGCCGGTGTCCTCCTGGATCTGGTTGATCATCTTGCCCTTGGGGCCGATGACCTCGCCGATCTTGTCCACGGGGATCTTGACGGTGATGATCCGCGGGGCGTTCGGGGACATCTCGTCCGGCGTGTCGATCGCTTCCATCATCACGTCGAGGATGTGGAGGCGGGCGTCACGGGCCTGCTTGAGGGCGGCGGCCAGGACGGAGGCGGGGATGCCGTCCAGCTTGGTGTCCAGCTGGAGGGCGGTCACGAACTCCTTGGTGCCGGCGACCTTGAAGTCCATGTCACCGAAGGCGTCCTCCGCACCGAGGATGTCGGTGAGGGTGACGTAGTGGGTCTCGCCCTCGATCTCCTGGGAGATCAGGCCCATGGCGATACCGGCGACGGGGGCCTTCAGCGGCACACCGGCGTTCAGCAGCGACATGGTGGAGGCGCAGACCGAGCCCATGGACGTCGAGCCGTTGGAGCTCAGCGCCTCGGAGACCTGGCGGATCGCGTAGGGGAACTCCTCGCGGGTCGGCAGGACCGGGACGAGGGCGCGCTCGGCGAGGGCGCCGTGGCCGATCTCGCGGCGCTTCGGGGAGCCGACGCGGCCGGTCTCGCCGGTGGAGTACGGCGGGAAGTTGTAGTTGTGCATGTAGCGCTTGCGGGTCACCGGGGAGAGGGTGTCCAGCTGCTGCTCCATGCGGAGCATGTTGAGGGTGGTGACGCCCAGGATCTGGGTCTCGCCACGCTCGAACACCGCGGAGCCGTGCACGCGCGGGATGGCCTCGACCTCGGCGGCGAGCGTACGGATGTCCGTGACGCCACGGCCGTCGATGCGCTTCTTCTCCTTGATCACGCGCTCGCGGACGAGCTGCTTGGTCAGGGAGCGGTACGCGGCGGAGATCTCCTTCTCGCGGCCCTCGAACTCCGGGAGGAGCTTCTCGGCGGCGAGCGCCTTCACGCGGTCCAGCTCGGACTCGCGCTCCTGCTTGCCCGCGATGGTCAGCGCGGAGGCGAGCTCCGGGCGGACGGCGGCGGACAGCGCCTCCAGGATGTCGTCCTGGTAGTCGAGGAAGATCGGGAACTCGCCGGTGGGCTTGGCGGCCTTGGAGGCGAGGTCGGCCTGGGCCTTGCAGAGGACCTTGATGAAGGGCTTCGCGGCCTCGAGACCGGCGGCGACGACCTCCTCGGTCGGGGCCTCGGCGCCGCCCTTGACGAGCTGGATGGTCTTCTCGGTGGCCTCGGCCTCGACCATCATGATCGCGACGTCGCCGTCCTCCAGGGTGCGGCCCGCGACGACCATGTCGAAGACGGCGTCCTCGAGCTCGGAGTGCGTCGGGAAGGCCACCCACTGGCCGTTGATCAGCGCGACGCGGACGCCGCCGATCGGGCCGGAGAAGGGCAGGCCGGCCAGCTGCGTGGACGCGGAGGCGGCGTTGATCGCCACGACGTCGTACAGGTGGTCGGGGTTGAGCGCCATGATGGTGGCGACGACCTGGATCTCGTTGCGCAGGCCCTTCTTGAAGGAGGGGCGCAGCGGGCGGTCGATCAGCCGGCAGGTGAGGATGGCGTCCTCGGAGGGGCGGCCCTCACGGCGGAAGAAGCTGCCGGGGATCTTGCCGGCGGCGTACATCCGCTCCTCGACGTCCACCGTCAGGGGGAAGAAGTCGAGCTGGTCCTTGGGGTTCTTGGAGGCGGTGGTGGCCGACAGCACCATGGTGTCGTCGTCCAGGTACGCCACGGCGGAGCCGGCGGCCTGCTTGGCGAGGCGGCCCGTCTCGAAGCGGATGGTGCGGGTGCCGAAGGTGCCGTTGTCGATGACGGCCTCGGCGTAGTGGGTCTCGTTCTCCACTAGGTGCTCTCCGTTACTTTTCGTCTGCGTATCGTCTTTTGTCCCGATCCGCCCGTGTGGCGGGGGGACGTGCGCGGAGAAGCGCTCCATCTGGTGCGGGCCGGTCTTCGATCGAAGCACCCGGGTTCGCAAGGCCCGGGGGCCACTACCGAGGACCGGCGGCGGCGAGGCGCACCTCTCCTTGTTTCACTGCGTTGTGCTACCACACTACAAAGCGGGTGTGACACCGCGCACGTTTCCGTACGCGCGGTGCGCATGTACGGCAAAGGGAGCGGCCCCCGATCGTTTCGGGAACCGCTCCCCTCACGGCGTCCTACTTGGCGCCCGCCGCACCGCGGCGGATGCCGAGGCGGTCGACCAGCGTACGGAAGCGCTGGATGTCCTTCTTCGCCAGGTACTGGAGAAGGCGGCGGCGCTGACCGACCAGGATCAGCAGACCACGACGGGAGTGGTGGTCGTGCTTGTGGGTCTTGAGGTGCTCGGTCAGGTCCGAGATACGGCGCGAAAGCATCGCGACCTGGACCTCGGGGGAGCCGGTGTCGCCCTCCTTGGTACCGAACTCGGTGATGATCTGCTTCTTCGTAGCGGCGTCGAGCGACACGCGTACTCCTCGTAGTCTCTTTGGGTAGCCACCGAGTGCCCCTGGTCCACTTCTCAGGGGAGCTTCCGTTACTCGGGAGGCGGGGATCCGCTGGGCGCGGCCTCCAGAGCGATGGCTCCGGGGGTGCGTACACAAACGGCCGTCAGCCAGGGTATCAGCCCGGCGGCGGTGTCCCGCCCACGCCCGCGTCGTACACATGACGCGGCGGCCGCCACCCGGATGGGTGACGGCCGCCGCGAGGTGTCCGGGTCGTCAGCTGGTCATGCCGCGGGCCGCCGCGTACAGGTCGAGGACCGCGAGGCAGAGCGGGACGAGGGAGAGGAGCACCGCGCCCTCGCTCAGGTCGAGCATCCGGCCCCAGAACGGGGTGACGCCCTTGCGCGGCACGATCAGGGCGATCGCCACGAGGAGCGTGGCGCCCAGGGCCACCGCGGCCGACAGCCAGACGGTGCGGATGTCGAGCGGGGCGCTGTTGTGGTCGTAGACGAGCTCCTTGATGATGTCGGTCGGCGGGTTCAGGGCGAGGCCGAGGACCAGCAGGCTGACGGTGATGATGCCCGAGATCATCAGGGTCACGACCTGGGACGTGTACAGGAAGAGGCGGGCCCGCATCAGCATGGCGAGGCCGGCCGCGAGCGACAGCAGCTGGGCCCAGCCGCTGCTGGAGAAGCCGAGCACCACGCCCGCGGAGGCCACGCCGGTGACCGCGCAGCCGCCGACGAGACCCAGCAGCAGTTCGTGGCCGCGGCGGGCCTGGTCGGTGATGAGCTGGTAGTCGACCGGCTCCTGCTCCTGCTGGTCCTCGGCGCGGCCGCGCTTGGCGATCTGGTCGGGCGAGCGGAAGCCGATGGGCAGCCGGGAGAAGCGGGCGGACCAGCCGGGCAGGAAGCCGATCATGGCGATCATGACGACGGCCGTGACGGCGGCGGTCTCGCGGGGCTCGGCCTCGGAGACGATCGCGGCGAAGGTGGCGAGGACACCGATGCCGGCGCCGAACGCGGCGGCGATGAAGGGGGCGTCGTTCTGCGGCAGCATCAGGACCAGCAGCACCGCGGCGACGAGCACGACGGCGAAGCCGACCAGGAGGTTGAGCCGTCCGGGGCCCTCGCCCGCGTCGAGGCCCATGACGCCGGAGCCGCCGACCATCAGGTGCGGCAGCGAGGCGAGACCGAGGGCGACGGCCGCGTGGTGGTCGTCGTAGACGCGGGCGCGGACGGAGGCGAGCGCGACGAGGACGATGCCGGTGGCGCCGGCGATGACGCCGGGCAGGCCGTGCATGTCGTGGCGCAGCGGCTCGGAGAACCACAGGGCCAGCGCCATCATGGTGAGCAGCAGCGCACCGGCGGTCAGGCCGACGACGCGCATCATGCCGTCGTTCCAGCTGCGGCGGTCGGCCTCGACGGCGGCGGCCACGGCGTCGACGACGTCGTCGAAGACGGCGGGCGGCAGAGAGTCCGCGAACGGCCGCAGGAGCAGCAATTCGCCATCGCGTATCTGCTGTTCGGCGAGCGAGCGGCCGTCGTCGAGGACGGAGCCGTCCCTGCGTACGAGGTTGTACCCGGTGGGCGCGGCCTCTTCGGGAGTCTGTCCCGACAGCCGCAGGATCTCCGGGTAGACGTCAGAGAGCGGCACGTCCTCGGGGAGTGCCACATCGATCCGGCTGTTCGGTGCCGCCACCGTGACCCGGCAGAATCCGGTTGCTGAAACCGTACTCACCTGACGGTTCCCCCTAGTCCAGTACTCGGTGATTCGTCGCGGTTTGCCAGGGCGATTCCCGCTCCGCGCTTCGTTTGGAGCGTCACCCTACCGTCCCCTTGCGGCATCTCCTCATCCCCTCCCGGCTCAACGGCCCCGCAGAACAGTAGGATCAACGCCCGACTCATGAGAGGGCCGAAGCCCCGTGAGTCGAGAGACGTACGGGGGCCGTCACGACGGGGGCGGTTCGACATTGCGACTGCGTGAAGGACTGGTGGATCGGTGAGCGTTGTCATCGTCAAGCGCCCGCCGCGGGTTTACCCGCCGGAGGTGCCGAGTGAGGAGGTCAAGCTCGAGTCCCCTCCCGAACTTCCTCGCATCGAGGACGACAGCATGCTGATGAACCTGCTGCCCATGCTGGGCATGGGTTCGTCGGCGGCGTTCTTCTTCATGCCGAACAGCTCGTCGAGCGGCGGCTTCATGAAGGTCATGGGCGGCCTGATGCTGGCGTCCACGGTCGCCATGGTCATCGCCCAGATCGTGCGGTCCCGCAAGGGCCCCTCCGGTCAGATGGCCGAGGCCCGGCGCGACTACCTCAAGTACCTGGCGCAGAAGCGGCGTGAGGTGCGCCGCACGGTGCACAAGCAGCGGGACGCGCAGTACTACCTGCACCCGGCGCCGGAGCAGCTGTGGGCGCTGATCGCCGAGGGTTCCCGGCTGTGGGAGCGGCGTTCGACGGACCAGGACTTCGTCCAGGTGCGGATCGGCCTGGGCCCGCAGCAGTTGGCGACGCCGCTGGTCGCGCCCGACACCGCGCCGGTCGACGAACTGGAGCCGCTGACCGCCCACTCGATGCAGCAGTTCATCGCGAGCTACGGAACGCTCGGTGACCTCCCGCTGGCGATCGGGCTGCGCTCCTTCTACCACGTGACGATCTCCGGCGACCCGGAGACGGTCTACGGCCAGACGCGCGCCGTGGTCGGCCAGTTGGCCTCGCTGCACTCCCCCGACGACGTGGTGATCGCGGTCGTGGCCGCGCCCGGTGCCGCGGTGGACTGGGAGTGGACCAAGTGGCTGCCGCACATGCAGCACAAGGAGTCCGACGGCGCCGGCAGCCGGCGTCTGCTCTGCTTCGACCTGGGCGAGCTGGAGGAGATGATCGCCCACCAGCTGGAGGGGCGCCCCCGCTGGAGCCGGGACGGCCAGCCGGTCCTCGACCAGCCGCACGTGGTCGTCATCCTCGACGGCGGCGGGGTGCCCGCGGACTCGGTGCTGGCCTCGGCGGAGGGCCTGCAGGGTGTGACCATCCTCGAGGTGGTGCCCGGTGAGCTCGACGAGGCGCGCGGTTCGCTGTCGGTGCGGGTGTGGCCGGACGCCATGGAACTGGAGGCGGGCACGGGTGTCTTCACCGGTGTCCCCGACGTGCTGTCGCAGGCGCAGGCCGAGTCGGTGGCCCGGCAGCTCGCGCCGCTCCGGCTCGGTGCCGCCGACGCGGACGAACCGCTGCTGGCGAACCTGGACTTCACCGACCTCATGCAGATCGGTGACGCGGCGAGCGTGGACGTCTCGCGCACCTGGCGCCCGCGCACGCTGCACGAGCGGCTGCGGGTGCCGATCGGTCTCGGCGAGAGCGGCGAGCCGGTCATGCTGGACCTCAAGGAGGCCTCGCAGGAGGGCATGGGCCCGCACGGACTGTGCGTCGGCGCCACCGGTTCCGGAAAGTCGGAGCTGCTGCGCACCCTCGTGCTCGGTCTCGCGGTGACCCACTCCTCCGAGACGCTCAACTTCGTCCTCGCGGACTTCAAGGGTGGTGCCACCTTCACCGGCATGGGCAACATGCCGCACGTCTCCGCGGTCATCACCAACCTGGCCGACGAGCTCACCCTCGTCGACCGGATGCGCGACTCCATCACCGGTGAGCTCAACCGCCGTCAGGAACTGCTGCGGCAGGCGGGCAACTACCAGAACATCACCGACTACGAGAAGGCCCGTGCCGCCGGTGCCGCGCTCGAACCGCTGCCCTCGCTCGTCCTGATCATCGACGAGTTCAGCGAACTCCTCGCCGCCAAGCCGGACTTCATCGAGATGTTCATCCAGATCGGCCGGATCGGCCGTTCGCTGGGTGTGCACATGCTGCTCGCCTCGCAGCGCCTGGAGGAGGGCAAGCTGCGCGGCCTGGACACCTTCCTGTCGTACCGCATCGGTCTGCGCACCTTCTCGGCGGCCGAGTCCCGTACGGCGATCGGTGTGCCCGACGCCTACCACCTGCCGAACGTCCCCGGCGCGGGCATCCTCAAGTACGACACCGAGACGATGGTGCAGTTCAAGGCCGCGTACGTGTCCGGCACCTACCGGCCGAACGGGCCGATGGCGCAGGGCGGCGGCCGGATCGACCGCTCCCCCGTGCTGTTCACCGCGGCGCCGGTGCCGGTGCGGATCCTCGCCGAGCCGGAGCCGGAGACCCGGGGCAACCAGGTCGACGACGCGCTCGCCGACACCGTCCTCGACGTCATCGTCAGCCGCCTCGACGGTCAGGGTCCGCCCGCCCACCAGGTGTGGCTGCCGCCGCTGGACGAGCCGTTCAGCCTGGACCAGGTGCTGCCGGCGCTGGGCATCAGCCCGGAGCGCGGTCTGCACGCCGAGGGCTACCACGCGCAGAGCAAGCTGATCGTGCCGGTCGGCCTGGTCGACAAGCCCTTCGAGCAGCGCCGTGACGTGATGTACGCGGACCTGTCGGGTTCCGCCGGTCACGCGCTGATCGTGGGCGGTCCGCAGTCCGGCAAGTCGACGCTCGTCCGCACGATGATCACGTCGTTCGCGCTCACCCACACCCCGGCCGAAGTGCAGTTCTACGCCCTCGACTTCGGCGGCGGCGGCATGCTCGCGCTGGAGAACCTGGCCCACATGGGCGGCGCCGCCTCCCGTCTGGACCAGGAGAAGGTGCGCCGTACGGTCGCCGAGGTGCACGGCATCCTCAACGCGCGTGAGGAGTTCTTCCGCTCCAAGAGCATCGACTCCATGGGTACCTTCCGTTCCCGCCGGGCGCAGGGGCACTACCCCGACCAGCAGTGGGGCGACGTCTTCCTGATCATCGACGGCTGGGCGACGTTCAAGAACGACTACGAGATGCTCGACCCGGTCATCGCGGACATCGCGACCCGTGGTCTCGGTTTCGGCATCCACCTGATCGTCACCGCGACCCGCTACACGGAGATGCGGCCGGCGCTGCGCGACCAGATCCTCAGCCGGCTCGAACTGCGCCTCGGTGACGCGATGGAGTCGGAGTTCGACCGCAAGCGCGCCGAGAACGTGCCGATGGGCAAGCCCGGCCGCGGTCTGTCCCCGGAGAAGCTGGACTACCTCGCCGCGACGCCCCGCATCGACGGGTCGACGCAGGTGGAGGACCTCGCCGACGGCATGGCGCACCTCGTGCAGAGCGTCAACAGCGCCTGGCAGGGCCCGACGGCCCCGAAGGTGCGGATGCTGCCGACGATGCTGCACGCGTCCGAACTGCCCGGCGGCGGAGACTTCGGCAGCCGCGGTATCGCGGTCGGCGTCGACGAGCTCACCCTCTCGCCGGTCTTCGTGGACTTCGAGACCGACCCGCTGTTCGTCATCTACGGCGAGAGCGAGTCCGGCAAGTCCTCGCTGCTGCGGTTCATGGCCAAGCAGATCTCCGAGCGGTACGCCCCCAACAAGGCGCTGTTCGTGGTCTCGGACTTCCGGCGCGCGCTGCTCGGCCAGGTGCCCGAGAGCCACATGTACAAGTACTGCGCCTCGGGTCCGCAGCTCCAGGAGGTCATGGAGTCGCTGGCCGGCTCGATGAGCCGCCGTATGCCGGGCCCGGACGTGACGCCGGACCAGCTGCGCAACCGCTCCTGGTACAACGAGCCCGACGCGTTCATCTTCATCGACGACTACGACCTCGTCGCCACGTCGATGGGCAACCCGATGTCGGTGCTGCTGGAGTACCTGCCGTTCGCGCGTGACCTCGGTCTGCGCATCATCCTGGCCCGTACCACGTCGGGCGCCTCGCGCTCCTCCTTCGAGCCGGTCCTCACCCGGATCAAGGAACTCGGCGCACAGGGCATCGTGCTGTCGGGCGACCCGTCGGAGGGCCCGGTGTTCAACAACATCAAGGCCACACCGCAGCCGCAGGGCCGCGGCCAGTTCATCTCACGCCGGTCGAGCGGGCAGCTCGTGCAGACGGGATACCTGCCGGAGAGCTGAGTCTGCGTCGGGTGGGAGGGGCGGGCCGTGTCTGCGGGCCGCCCCTGTTTGTTGTTGTGAAGGAACCTGCCGAACGGGGAGAGAGATCGTGACGGACTATTTCAAGACCGACACCGCCGAACTGGGGCGCTTCAGAAAGACGTTGGAGGACGCGAAGGCGGAACTTGACAACGTCCGCAAGTGGATGCAGGACGTGTCCGCGGAGGGCATCGGCACCAAGGAGCTGGACGACGCCTGCGCCGAGTTCCACGAGCACTGGAAGTACGGCTCCGAGCAGATCGCCGAACTGACGGGGAAGTTCGCGGACAGTGTGGGTCAGAGCAAGGCCAACTACGACGAGGTCGACCACGCTCTCGAAGAGGGCTTCCGCAAGGCGGCGGCACAGGGAGGCGGCAAGTGACCTCCTATCCGTCGCTGGGCTTCGATCCGGCACCGGGCAGCGTTTCGGTCGTGTCGGAACTGACGTCACGGCTCCAGAAGTCGGCGCAGACCATCTCCGACGCCCACAAGATGATCGAGAACCTGCGCTCGGGCGGCGACTGGGAGGGGGACGCGGCGGTCGCCTTCCGCGAGCAGCTCGACGGGGCACTGCCGACGAACCTGAAGAACGCCCACTCCTCCATCACCAGGGCGGCGACCGCGCTGGCCGACTGGCAGAAGGCGCTGGACGGCTACCAGCAGCGGGCACGGGCACTCGACGGCGACGCGAAGGACGCGAAGGGGAAGATCGACACCGCGGAGGGCCAGGAGAAGACCGCTTCCGCGAACCCCGATCTCAAGCTGGCGGGCAAGACCTTCACGGACGACGCCGAGCTGAAGAACGCGCAGGCGCGGCTGGACCGGGCGACCGAGGAGCTCACCAAGGCACGCGAGGCGGTGACCAACGCCAGGACCGCCTACAACGACGTCATCAGGAAGGCGCAGGAGCTCCAGGAGGAGCACGGCACCGACGCCCGCGGCAAGGCGCGTGTGCTGCGGGACTCCACGGACAAGCTGGCGCCCGAGGAGCCGAACTGGTTCGAGAAGGCCATGGACTGGGTCGGCGACAACCTCACCGACATCCTCGGCACGATCGCGGCCATCGCGGGCCTCGCGGCGCTCTTCTTCGCCGTACCGGTCGGCCCCATCCTCCTGCTGGTCGCGGCGGCGGCGAGCGCGGCGACGCTGATCAGCCGGTTGTCGAACCCGGTGGTGCGGGCGTCGCTCAAGGACGGGTTCACCAAGGGGGAGTTCGACGCGGACTTCTGGAGCAACGCGGTGGGCGTGGTCGGCGACACCCTCGGCATGGTGCCGGGTGTTGGTGCCGTCGCACGTGGGGTCAACGGTGCCGCGCGGTCGGCGAGCGCCGGCGCGGAGGCACTCACCCTGGGCGAGAAGCTGAGCAGCGCGGGCGGCAAGACCTGGCTGGCCGCGCAGCGCATCCACGCCGCCGAGAACCCGCTGACCACCTGGCTGGTGAAGGGCGCAGCCGATCCGTCCTCGGCGGCGAAGGTCATCGACGTCTCGGTCTCCGGCGCGGGTGCGCTCACCGGGACGTACGGCGTGGCCAAGAACCTGTGGGACGAGATCAAGAACCCCGCCGCGGAGAACGCGGCGACCGGGGCGGACGGGGTCCGGGCCGGCAGCTTCGACGGGGCCGGTCATGGTGCCACCGCCCTGAAGACGCTGAAGATCCTGTTCGGCGCGACGCACTGAAGGAGTGGAACTCATGACCGACGACACGGACGAGTTCGAGTACGCCATCGACGAGTCGGCCATGGAGCGTGGCTGCGACCTGTGGTTCGCGCTCGCGCCCGGCTATGTGGAGGTCCCCTTCCGCAACCTGTTCGCCGATCCGGAGTCCCCCGAGGGCGCGCGGGTGGTCGAGGCGGTCAACTCGCTCCTGGAGCTGGTCCCTCAGGAGCAGCGGTCCGGCTTCCTGGAGCAGCTCGCCGAGGCCCGGGCCCTGACCTCGCAGATGCGGCGGGAAGGCGTGGTGAGCTTCGCCATCGGCGCTCACGAGGGGGACGACGGCACCATGCTGGAGTCGGTCGTCATGCTCGCCCGGCGTGAGATCCCGTGGACTCCGCCGAAGCTGGCGGCGGCACAGGCGGCGACCGCACGCGACAACGCACTGCCGGTCTCCGTGACGGACCTGCCCTGCGGGCCCGGCGCGTTCACCGAGGCCTTGGTGGAGCTGCCGCCGGAGGCCGATGTCCGGCAGCGGTCCCTGTACGAGGCGACCGCGTACCTGCCCTTCCCGGACGGGCGGAACCTCGCGGTCCTCACGCTGACGACGACGGCCGTCGACGCCCGCGAGCACTACCGTGACATCCACCGTGCCATGGCGGAGATGGTGAGCTTCGACAATCCGCTCCCCGAGGAGTTCAGGGCCCGGATTCCCGAGTCCGAGGTCGAGGCGTCCGTGCGCGCGGTCTTCGGCTGACCCGATGGAGACAGACGCAGTGGACGTTCCCCTGACGAAGACGGCGTACGAGGACCCGGCCACCCGGCGGGCCTGGCGCCGTACGGCCGCGTTCCGGCTCAGTGCCCTCGTGCTCTCGCTCGGGTCCGTCGTGGCGTGGCTGTACGCGGTGCTGCTGACGCCCGTGTGGACGCTCTGGGTTCTCTTCCCGGCCCTGTTCGTGCTGATCTACCTGGCCATGCTCAGCACGGCACGGGTCCTGGGCATCCGGTCGCTGCGCCGGATCCTGAAGGTCTACCCGTGGCAGTCGGTACCCGGAGCCGCGTCGATCGCGAAGAACGGCACCACCCGGTTCTCCCTCACGGACCCCGACCGCCCGGACAAGACCGTCTCCCTCGGCTACGGCAGCTTCCTGGGCAGCGGATACACCTTCTGGGTCCGCAAGGTCAGGTCCGGCGAGGTGGGCGAGGTCTGGTTCGCGGGTGACCCCCGCTTCCTGGGCGTCGTCGCCGTACCGGGCCCACGACGGCTGTTCGGGGTGGCCCAGCGCACGGCGGTGGACGACCGGACGTCGGCCCGCAGACGTGGTGTCAGCCCCGAGGCGCGGGATCGGGCCAGGGCGGCGGGGGCGCGGGTCGGTTGACGGGCCGAGCGGCCACGAACACGGCGGTGCCGGCACCGCCGTGTTCGTGCCGTCTGTCAGAGCCGTGTGTCCAGGAGCTTGCGGAGCGGCGGGGAGAGTTCGTGCACGGGCGCTCCCGCGGCCTGGGCGCTGGTCAGCTCGTCGAGGTAGCGGAGGGCCTCGCCGGACAGTTCCTGCTGGCGTTTGCCGAGGCGGTGCCCGGCCACCCACGTCCAGACGCCGAGGCCGACGAGCAGGACGGCCGCGTACGCCGCGGGCAGGTCCTTGACCACGGCGTAGCCCACGCCGACGGCTCCGGCGACGACGAGGATCCAGCCCGCCTCGTCGTGCCAGCCTCCGTGGTCGGCGATGCGCTCGTACTCCTCGACCGGGGCGGGCTTGGGCGGCAGGGCCACACGAGCGGCTCCCGCGCCGGCGGACGGCCCTCCGGACGGTGCGACGTAGGACGGCAGCGGAGCCACGTCCAGTGCCGCGCCGCCCCGGCCGGTCAGCCAGGTGGGCACATAGGTCAGGGGCGCGCCGTGTGCCCGTGCCGCCGCGAGGACATGGCGGTACCCCTCCAGGAACGGGTGGCGGAGCTTGCGCCTGCCCTGGATGTTGACCAGGACGAAGGCGGCGAGGGCCAGGACGAGTACGGCGGCCGGGGGCGCGACCGCGACGACCATGTCGTCCTGCTCGCGGGAGGCGGCCCACATGACCCAGACGATGCCGACGGCGGTCCCCAGGGACCCGGCCCAGACGAGCCCGCCGCGCGCGAGTCGGCGCAGGGAGGTCTCGTGTTCGGCCAGGGTCCGTCGGACCGTCTCGTCGTCGAAGTAGTCGTAGCCGTACGTGCTGCCGAACTCCCGCACGGCGGCGGCGAGTCGGGGGTCCGCGGACAGTGCGTGGGCGCCGATCGGCAGGAGTCCGCCGGTGGTGTCGTTCATGCTGGAGCCCCTTCGCTATCCGAACACGGAGTCGCCGGGCCCGCGCACCGTGCGGGTGCAGGGGGCGACGACCTCGACGACGAGCCGCTGCCGGCCGTGGATCAGTGTGACGTTGACGCGGTGTCCGGCACCGCTGTCCGCGGCCAGGGACGCGCTCTCCCCCGGTGTCCCCGCCAGTTTGAGCCAGCCCTGGCTCTGGAAGTGGGCGTCCAACCGGCCGACGGCGGCGGCGAGTTGCTCGTCCGGGACGCCGTCGATCCGCCAGAGATGGCGGGCCGTGCACACCGTCGTCAAGCCCTTGGACCAGCAGTCGGCGCAGGTCACCGAGGACACCTCGTTGCCCTCGTCCATGCGGCCGCGCACGCCCAGGCCGTCGAGGACCCGGCTGGAGAAGGAGTAGAGCTCCTGGACCACGGCCGGGTCGGGCCTCACGTCCGGGACCGGCTGGGCCTGGGAGAGGGCGGCCTCCATCTCGGCCTGCTCCTCCGTCGCCCAGTCCAGGGTCCGCACGATCGTCGCGAAGAGCTCCGAGTAGAAGTCCCAGTCCTCCATGCAGGGCGTGGAGAGCTCGAAGGCCAGCAGGTCCGCGTTGTTGGGCAGCGGGATGTACACCTGGATCTGGCCGCGCGGCACCTCCAGGGGCTCCCCGGTGGGAGAGGCCTCGGCGGTGAGCGTGAAGGGGGCCTGGCCGATCCGTACGACGGCCCGGGCGTCGCCCTTGCCGGAGGGCAGGGTGCTGATCCGGACGTCGTCGTCGGGGTAGGCCCGCTGGAGGCCGGTCAGGGCCTCCGAGAGCACGTCCTCGGCGGTGATGTCGTGCAGCGGCATGCGGTAGACGGCGACGGTGGCGGTGCTGGGGCGGCCGTCGAAGTCCAGGTTGCAGAAGCCCGCGTACACGGCTCCGGCGTCCCGCAGGTCGTCGATGATGCTCGCGTAGGTGACGAACATGCGGAACCGGTCCTGGTCGGTGCCGCCCGGCATGACCTTGTGGACCGTCTCGTAGAGCTGTTCGGCCGCCTCGTCGGCATCGTCCGTGGCCAGCGGGAGTTCGTGGAAGAACGGCGGGACCACCCAGCCGACATGAAGCCTGAACGGCTCCGTCACCGGCACGGCGGTGATGGTTTCGGTCATGGTGCTCAGGCCGCCAGGGTCTGGTGGAACTTGTCACCCGAGGCCGGCCAGGGCATCGTCGTGACCTGCGGGGCGGGCCGGGGCTGGCCGGTCGCCGGCGCCGGCTGGGTGGAGACCGCGGGCGCGCCGCCGCCCTCGTTGCCGCCGGAGATCAGGTGGCCGATGCCGAAGCCGGTGGAGAAGCCCTTGACGCCACCGGTGATGAGCGACGGGTCGACCGCCTTGCCGAACTTGCCCAGTCCCCAGTTGATCATCTTGGTGCTCATGGGGTTCTTGATCTGGTTCATCATCACCTTGGCGCCCGAGGCGAGCGCTCCGGCCTCGCGGGCTCCGGTGAACAGCGCCTTGCCGCCGGAGATCAGCGCCTTGCCCGCGCCGCCGACACCGGGAATCACACCGAGCGCGTCGAGGCCGACCTTCCACATGGGGGCGCCGCCCATCCAGTGGCCGGCCATGGCCGCACCGGCGAAGGCGACCGAGCCCGCGCCGAGGATGGCCGAGGCCACCTGACCGCCGACCGGGATGACGTTGACGACGATGGCGGCGGCCGCGAGCGCGGCGGAGATGGTGGAGAACAGGTCCGCGTTGTCGATCAGGAAGTTCTTGAAGCCGTCCCAGGCGCCCTTCAGGCCATCGGTGATCTTGTCCCAGACGCTGATGTCCGGCGGCCGGTTGTTCGCGGCCTCGCGGATGGCCTTCTCCGCCTTCGCGGCCTGTTCCTCCCAGTACTTGCGCAGCGCCTCGGCGTCCTGGATGAGGATCTTGAGGTCGGTCGCGGCGTCCTGGGCGGCCTTGGTGGCGGAGTCGGCCTCTTCGGAGAGGGCCTTCGCCTGCTGCTCGGTGATCTGCTGGAACTGAGTGCCCTCGATCTTGACGTTGACCCGTTCGACGTCGGCGTTCTTCTGGTCGAGCCGCTTGCGGGCCTCGACCGCGCGCTCCTCGAGGTTCCTGGCCTGGCGCTGCAGGGTCTCGAGTTCGTCGTGCCAGCCGCGCAGGGCCCTGGAGCAGGCGTTCATCGACTCGTGGCCCTGCTGAAGGTACTTGGGCAGTTCGCCGACCTTCTCCTGGAACTTCTTGGCGGCCTCGCCGTCCCAGATCCCGTCGGTCTTGCCGATGCCCACCAGCATCTCGCGCATCTCGTCGAGCTCGTCGCCGACCGTCTTCACGTCGTATGCCAGCGACTCGATCGTGTGCAGGTCACCCTTGGCCGGGTTGAACGTCAGTCCGGGCCAGCTGGGATCGTCGAACATCCCCATCGTCTTCTCCCCGTTGTGTGCGTGTGCGTGTGCGTGTGCGAGTTGTGAGCGGTGCTGCGGGCTACTTCTGGCTGAAGCCCTTCTGCAAATCCTGGTCCGTCGTCTGATACGCCTCGAGCGTCTTCTGCAGACCCTCGTGCAGCTGCTTGGCGCCGTCGGCGATCCGCTTGATGCCGTCGCCCCAGTCGTCCTGGAAGTCGTCGCAGGCGTTGTCGAGACCGTCCGTGCCGAGCCCCTTGGGACCGACCTTGTTGAGCCGCTCCTGGGCGCCGCGCATGCGGTCGCCCACCTGGTCCAGCCGATTGATCAGGGTCTTCATACGATCGGCGTCGATCTGGAAGTCCGCCATCGCCGTGTGCCTCCCCGTAGCGTGATCGGTGATCGCCGGTCAGACTATCGGAGCAGCAACTTCCGGCCTACCTGGCGAAGTTCGCTGTCGCCAATTTGTGGCATGCGCATGCTAGGCGCGGTCCCATACGTGCAGGACGGCCTGCGCATACGCCAGCCGGGGGTCCAGCCGCGGTGACGCGAGGCGGTACTTACGGCCCGTCTGGTATTCGATGGCGACCTCCGCCCCGCCCGCGTGACGCCAGCGCGTCCACGTCGGGGGCTCCATCTCCCAGGCCGCTTCCTTCTTCGCCTCGCCCTTCTCGCCGAGGAGCAGCCAGATCGCCCCCTGGGCGGCCATGACCGCCCAGCACACGAAGTACAGCGGGGAGATGAGCACGAACACCGTCCACGCCTTGCGGGTCCCGACCTCTCCCTCCAGCGGTTCGCCGCCCTGCGCGGGCTGCACGCTCCAGTGCACGCGGCGCGGCCACGGCAGGGTCCGTCCGCCGCGCCTGGTGATCCGCCCGACCGGGATGCCGTCGCCGCCGTAGACCTCGTAGACGCCGTCGCCGACGGACCGCACCGAGCTGAGCGGTTCACCGTTCGGGCCGCTCACCGTGAACGGCGGACGTGACCCGCGCCCGCCCTTCGGAGCGTCCTGGGGGACGTGGACGTACGCGAGCGGCTCGCCGTTCGTGCCGGGGCCGGCGTGCCGGATGGTGACGGTCTGCTCCCCCGGCTTGACCTTGTCGTATCTGTGCAGCCTCTTGTTGGGGACCTCGATGACGGTCTCCGCCGGGGCGTGGGCCCGGCCGTACGGGTGCGGGGCCTGCGGTGGGTGTTGCGGCTGTCCCGGTTGCTGGGTGTGCGAGGCCCACTCCTGGCTGCTCTGGTTCATGGCCGCCCAACTGTCGATGCGGTTGACGATGACGATCGACAGACTCTCAAAAGTGGGTCGGTGATGTCGCGGGGCGGTCGGCGTCAACCGGCCCGGGGGCGACTCGTCCACAGAACGTCCACGGGATTTCCCCGTCGACTCTCGGTTCCACCGTTCTACGGCAGCCGGGCCCGCCACAGATCCCGCAGCAGCGCGATCTCCGCCATGTGGTGGATGAGTTCCAGGTTGGACCCCCACAGCACGGAGATGTACGGCTCGTCGGGCGCGGAGCCGTACGGGTACTGGGAGAAGCCGATCGTGTCCAGCTGCTCCTCGGTGACCCGGCCGACCGCGTCGCGCCAGCGGTCGAGCAGGGTCCAGAAACGGTCGAGGGCCAGGGCCGCGGAGGGGGTGAAGGCGACCAACTGGTGGGGGTCCGTGCGCCGTTCGCCGAAGGTCCACTCCCACTCGCCCGCGAAGCAGGAGTGCAGGTGGCCCAGGCGCCACGCGATGGTCGTGACCGGTGCCGCGTCGGGTGGGACGGGGCCGGTGTGGGCGAGGACCTCCTCGACCCGTGCGACGCTCACGCTCCAGTCCTCGGCGATCTTGGCGACGCTCATGCCGTCGGCGGCCTGCCGGGCGACCTCGGCGTACTCGCCCGAAGGGATGTCCGGGGCGCCCTTGTCGAGCACCCACTCACCGGGACCGTAGGCCCGGGGTGTCACCGCCTCGCTCCGGCGCCGGATCGACCAGCAGCCGGGGACCGGCTCCCAGAGGTACTCCTCGTCGCCGAGGCCCTCAAGGCGTACCTCGGCCCGCTCCCTGACGCAGTCGAACTGGTCCAGCAGTACGCCCAGTCGGTCGGTCCGTACACGTCCCGTCTCCATGCCCGGCTCCCCTCGCGGTCCCGCCCAGGCGGGGGCTAACCGGGCGCCCGCGGGGAGCGCGACGGATTTCCGTGCCCATCGGTTCCGTCCGGAAAGGTCTGCGCCAATCTGCGCCAACTGGGCCTCAGTTCAAGTCATGTGACGCCTGGTGAGCTTGTTCGCGAGATCCGGTCGAAGTTACGTTGCCCGGAGAAACTTTCGAACGGGGGTCCCTGTGGGTGTAGTCCTGCCGAGCGAGCTGGATGCGGCCCTGGACCTGATAGGCATCAGCTGGCCCAACGTCGACGAGGACGACTACCGCGACATGGCCCAGGCCATGCGGGAGTTCGCCGACGACATCGAGGACGGCGCCGCGGACGCGCACCAGGTGATCACCGATCTGGTCGGCGGCAACGAAGGCCTCGCGATCCAGGCGCTCGAGAAGCACTGGGACCTCGTCAAGGGCAAGCATCTGACGAACCTCTCCGAAGCGGGCCGGGTGGCGGCGACCGCGCTGGACGCGGTCGCCGTGCTGATCGAGGGCGCGAAGATCGCGGCCATCGCCCAACTCGGCATCCTCGCCGCGGAGATCGCGGCCGCCCTCGCCGCCGCCCCGCTCACCTTCGGCCTGTCCACCCTGGGCGGGATCGCGGGCACCCAGGTCACCCGGATCGCCGTGAAGCGCATCTTCGAGGAGGTGTGCGAGGAGATCGCCGGGCGGATCATGGAGGTCGCGATGGGCCCGGTCTTCCAGGCGATCGGCTCGATGGCGGGCGACCTGGTCGTGCAGATCGGCGGCAACGCCCTCGGCACCCAGAACGGCGTCGACCTCGGCCAGACCGTGAAGGCGGGCGAGAAGGGTCTGGGCGAGGGCGTCGACACCCTCAAGTCGGGCGGGATGCAGCTGGCCAGCGCGGGCGGGGGCGCGGGCGGTTCGATGCAACTGGCCGGTGCGGACGGCGGATCCGGTGGGTCCGGTGGGTCCGGTGGCTCGGGCGGGGGCGGCGGAGGGCAGTTCAGCCTGGACCCGGACTCCTACGACCGCGCGGGCAACGGACTCAAGAGCGCGGGCGGCAAGATCCGGGACGGGGCCGGCACCAAGCTGTCCCGCGCGAAGTCCTCGCACGGCCGCGCGCGGGGCAAGGACCCTCTCACCAGCCTCCTCGACCCCATGGTGGACGAGGTCATGGAAGGCATCGGGCGGGGCGTCAAACGCTCGGCCGACCACCTGGGCGAGAGCATGACCGACGGCCTGCGGAAGATGGCCAAGAACCACCGGGACAACGACGACGACGTCGCGACCAAGCTCCAGGGCATCAGCAAGCAGCACGTCTACCACGTGAACGACCAGGGGAAGGTCACCCGCCTCACCTCCTCGGGGCACCAGGATCTGACCGACAAGGACCGGGAGCGTCTCACCCCCCTGAACCTCCAGAGCGACGACAACGTCGGGCGGCGGGTCGCGGGCGACTACCGGCTGCCCGACGCGGCGGACCGGAAGCGCAAGTCGTCGCAGCAGGTCCCCTTCGGAAGCACCGATCTGTCGCAGGCCACACGTATGGCACGTGATGCGAACAAGGATTACGGCCAGACACGAAAAGGAAAGTTCTCCAGCCGGAACTACGCCGCGGCGCGCTACGGCGAGCCGGGCGGAAACAATGAGTTCGTACTCGTCGGCCGCAGCAAATGGCCTTCCTCCCATTCGGAACGTCAGGTCGGTATCCCGTTCCTCAACAATGGCACCGAGAAAGGGATGACCGAGCTCTACACCGAGCGTGAGCCCTGCACGACAGGCCCGGGAGCCAAGGACTGCAGTGCCTGGATATCGCAGCACCTGCCCGATGGCGTGAAAGTTTCGCACACCGTGGAGTACGGCCACACCGCGGATTCGAAACAGAAGGGCAACGACGACATGGAGCGATATCTCAACGGCATCAATCCCAAGAAGAAGTAGAAGAAGCAGAAAAAGTAGAAATTGACCTGGGGTGGCAGTCTCGATAAAATGCCGTGCCCAGCAGCAGTGATGGTGAAATAACCGACAGGACAGAAAATGCCCCAGCTTGTCGACCGCGCGATGATGGAGTCGGTCTTTCCCCCGGAGCGGCTTGTGACGCTGGAGGGGGAAAAGCTGCCCGCCGGACTTCACGAGTCGGCCCGCTCGGTCCTGACCGGCGTCGGCCTTCCGGACGACCGGAGCTCCTTCTTCCTGATCGACGGGGCGCTCTTCGAGGGGGAGACTCCCCACCGGTTCCGCCGCTGTGCGGAACTCAGCTACTTCTCCGACTACAAGGACATGCCGGAAGGCTGGGAGAACTGGCTCGTCATCGGGGAGATCTTCGAGGACGTCGTGGTCCTGGACCCCGTGTCCGGGACGGTGTACTGCCTGCCGGACGGCGAGCCGGGCACCTACCCGCTCAACCAGAGCCTCGATTCCTTCGTCTACTTCACCTATCTGCTGGAACTCGAACGCCCCAACTACGACTTCACCGTGTCGGACGAGATCCCCGACTCCGAGGGAGTCGCGGTGTCGCTGCGGGAACGGATGATCCGAGCCGATCCGCTTCCGTTCGAGGGGGTGGAGCCCGCCTGGTCGGAGGAGTTCGACTGGGAGGACGAGGACGCCCCGCGCATGCCCGCGTGGGATGTCGTGCTCTCGAACGTGTACGAGTCCATCGGCTGATGACGCCCCCCATCGACCGGGAAACCCTGGAGACCGAGTTCGGTCCCGACGAACTCACCACGTTTCCCGATGCCGTGGTGGCGGACATTCGGCACGGGCCGAGCGCGCGTTTCCTGCGCCATGTCGGCCTTCCATGCCGCCCCAACCCCTGGTTCGACCTCGTGGACGGGAGTCCGGAGCAGACCAGGACGCTCGGCGCCTGTTACCCCGACCTCCGCGAGCGGTGGACCGATCTGCCCGCGGGCGCCGAGAGTTGGCTCGTGCTCGGCACGATCCCCTACGACGACATCGCCCTGGACGGGGTCACAGGGGTGGTCCAGTTGCTGCCGGGCGACACCTGCGACAGCCGTCCGCTGAACAAGGACCTCCACTCCTTCGCGCACTTTCTCCACCTGCTGGAGAAGGAGCGCCCGCACTACGACTTCGCGTCGGAACAGGAGACCCTCGACCTCGAGGGAGCGGCCCGCCGGCTGACCGAGCGGATGCGGGAGATCGATCCGGAGGCCCTGGCGGCGACCCGATCGCGCTGGCACGACATCCTGGAGTACGTCGAATTCCCCGAAGCGCGATAAGGCGGAGCCATTCATGACTGTCCCCGACAACGGCGTCCGGCACTTCCGGCAGGAGGCGAGCGGTGACGCCTTCGACGTGCCCGCGAGCGTGCGCCGGCTGGCGGAGGTCGCGGTCCCCGTCCAGGTCGGGCCGTACTTCGTCACCGCCCCCGACGACGCCGTACGCCTGGCGGAGTACGCCGAGGCCGTGGGCCGGCAGGTCGTGAAGGAGTCCTGCCGGGACTGGGCGCGGCTCGGCTCGGACCGGGGCTTCGAGATCTGCGCGGACCCCGAAGGTGTCGTACGGGCCGTACTCCTCGACTGGGCCGAGGAGTCGAGGTTCGTGAACTCCGGTCCCGAGGCGTTCGCCGAGTCGCTCGTCCTGCTGGACCGGGCCCTCGCCGAGATCCTCGGTACCGAGGAGCCGCAGGAGGCCGCGGCCGTGTTCGCGCAGTTGGAGCAGCGGTTGCGGACCCGCGATCCGCAGGCCTTCGAGGGACGCGAGAACTGGTGGCCGCTCGTCCTCGACGACATCCGGGACACCGCGAGCGCGGAGTGGTTCACCGCGTTCGAGATCGTCGACGGCCAGGGTGAGAAGCAGATCGTCACGCAGGCCGGCGGAATCGCCGTCCACCCGGAGGAACGGCTCTGGTCCCGGCTGCGGGCCGCCGGGGTCGAGCCGGAGCAGGTGCTGCGGATCCACACCGAGTTGGAGGCCTGCTTCATGCCGGGCCACTACTGCTCGCTCTGGCTCGGACAGGTCTTCCCCGACGCCCAGTTGACCCACAACTTCCCCTACGGCGAGACGGCCGAGTCCCGCGCCGAGGGCATCCGGCTGCTGAACGAGGCCGCCGAGCAGCAGCCGTCGTAGAGCGAGCCGTCGAGCAACAGCCGCCGAGCAGCAGCCGTCGTAGAGCGAGCCGTCGAGCAACAGCCGCCGAGCAGCAGCCGTCGAGCAGCAGCCGTCGTAGCACGGCGGAGAACGACCGATGAGGGGAAGCAGTACGCCATGACCGCCGGTACCACCACACCGGACATCGCCGCCTGGCCGCCGCTGGACGAGCATGAGCGGGCCGCCGGGCGGCAGTTGCTCGACTGGGCGGCGGACGACAGCGGGGCCCGGCCCCGGTTGTGCCTGGTGCGGGGTGCCGCGGGCAGCGGCAAGAGCCGGCTGCTCGCCTGGTTCCTGGCCGGGTCGGCCGGCCACCCGGCGACGACCGTCCACGCCACCGTCCTGGCCGAGGGACTGACGGCCGAGTCCTTCGCCTGGGCGGCCGGGCGGCAGCTCGGCTACGGCCCGCTGGCCCCGGCGCGGCTGCTGGACCGGATGAGCGAGGACGAGCGACCGGTCCTGCTGCTCGTCCCGGATCTGCACCGGGCCGGAGCGGGCCCCGCCGATCTGCCCGCGGCGGCACCGGCGCCCCTGGTCACCGAGCTGCTGGAGCCCCTGCTGTCCCTCCCCCATGTGCGAGCGGTCGTGGAGGTCGGCGAATCCGGTCTGCTGCCCGCGGACGACGCCGAGACCATCGACGTGGGCGACGGCGCCACCGCACGCCCCGGCACCGGACGGCAGTCGTTCGCGGACCTCGTCGCGACGGTCCCGCACACCGCAGAGGGCCGACCGGACTGGGCCCAGGCATCCGCCCCGGTCCTACGGCACGTCCTCGACGCCGCACTGCGTGCCGACGACCAAGGGGCCGCCGTACGCGGCCTGTTGAGTGATCCGGGGTTCCTGGTGCACGGCTCGGTGCCCGCCCTCACCGCCGTCCTCGCCGACGAACGCATCGCCGTACCCGGGCAGTTACGCCGGGTGTGGCGGCGAGCCGCGTCCGGGCTGACGGCCCAGGACGACGACAGCACCGGCCGTGCCGCCGTGCTGCACGCCGCCGCCGTGGACACCGACGCGTCCCTGACGGAGTTCCTGCGTCCCCTCGCCCGGCGGCACTGGTGGTCCGCCGTGTGGGCACGCCCTGACGTCCCGGTGACCGCGCTGGCGCTGCTGCCTGGTGCCGGGCGCGGCCTCGGCCTCCTTGCGGCCGACGTGACGGGGCGGCTCAGGACGTACGACGTGGACACGGGCGCCGGGACGGACGTGCACGCCGGCTCCGGCGCGGGCTTCGTGCACGCCGGCTCGGGCGCGGGCTTCGTGCGGCCCGGCTCTCTCGCCCCGCGCGACGCCCGCTCGGTGCTGCTGCTCGACGACCGGGCCGACGCGCTGCTGCCGTGGGTGCCCGAGGACGATCCGACGGCCGCGATCGTGCTCGGGCACATCGCCGAGTACCACGGCTCGCAGGCCCTCGCCGAGCGGGACGCCCGGGTCACCGCGCTCGGCGGCGGCCCGGAGAGCCCGTACGCGGTGGTCGGCGACGGCTCCGGTGCCCTGCACCTCTGGTCCCTGACCGAGTACCAGGACAGCCCGCGCTCCCGCCCGGTGCACGAGCGGCCGGTCACCGCCGTCGCGTGCCTGCATCTCAGCGACAAGGACCTCACCCTCGTCTTCAGCGCGGGTCTTGAGGGGGCCGTGCGGCTGTGGGAGGCCTCGGCCGAGCCGATGCCCGACCCCGTGGAGCGGCGCGGGTCCCGGCCCACCGCGCTCGCGGCCGCCGACACGCCCGTCGGCCCGGTGCTCGCCGTGGCCTGGGACGACGGCGAACTG
Source organism: Streptomyces sp. NPDC001668 (assembly GCF_042893155.1). Lineage (NCBI taxonomy): Bacteria > Bacillati > Actinomycetota > Actinomycetes > Kitasatosporales > Streptomycetaceae > Streptomyces > Streptomyces sp. NPDC001668. The sequence goes on along the minus strand of NZ_JBIAUQ010000025.1, from coordinate 94,469 downwards.
CACCTGTGGCACGTGTTCTCCGGCCGGGTGCGTACCCTGCCCCTGCTGCACCCCTGCGCCGCCCTCGCGCTCACACCCGAGGGGCTGCTTGTCGTCGGGGACCCCGAGGGGCTGTACGCCGTACGACTGCGGCTGGACGTGCTCTGGGAGCTGTGACCCGTGCTCTGAGAGCTGTGGGACGCGCTCTGGGAGCTGTGGGACGCGCTCCTGGATCTGTGGGACGCGGTCAGCGAGCTGCGGGACGGCTATCCGAAGGGGCTCGCACCGGCGGGCGCGCTCACCGGGACCCGGGCCGGTTCCGGTGCCGTGAAGGAGATTCCGGCGGCTACGAGCGTGGCCAGTTCCAAGAACTCCTCCTCCGCCTCGAAGACCTCGGTCGACAGGGACACCACCACCGCCTGCGGGATCCGTGGGAAGGCGAGGTGGAACGTGGCGGTGCGGACGGCCGAGGTGCTCTCCCCCTCGACGCCGAACAGCGCTCCGGGGACCGTGACGGCCTGGTCCGCCACCACGACCGCGGCGAGTCCCGCCGGCAGCGGGACGATCCCCTTGTGCGTGTCCGGCTGGTCCGGGTGGGCGCGCAGCGCGCTGTGCGGGTAGAGGTGGGGGTCTCCGGCCGGACGGTCGGTCACCGAGATCTGGCAGATGCCGGTGAGGAGGAGGTCGTCGTCCGTGCGCAGCACGAAGGAGCTGAAGTGGACCAGGCCGTCCGCGACGAGTCTGCCCAGTGCGGCCTCGAAGGCGAGGGTGCTCGCGACCAGTTGGCCGGTCGTCGCGTCGGGGCACAGCTCGGCCAGCGCGGTGTAGTTGGCCTCCATGCGCTCTTCGGGCTCGGCCGAGAGCTCGACCGGCCGGAAGCCCTCCGGCAGCGTGTACCAGAGCGGCAGCGGCAGGCCGGTGCCGGCGGTGTCGACGGTCTCCGGCGCCCGGGCCGTCACAGGGCCCTGGCCACGGCGAAGATCTTCTGGAGGGGTTCGACGGCGAGCCCGCCCGCCATGACGCCGTCGCCCGCGACGGTCGCGTTCGTGGCGGGTGTCGCCCACCTGTCGGTGTAGTCGGGGTCGAGGGTGATGGCGGTGGGCAGGGCGAGGGCTCCGGTCGCCACGGCCTGTGTGACGTCCGCGGCCATCGCGCCGGCGGCGGACGAGGAGCCGAGCTTGGCGGCGGCCCACTCGACGGGTCTGGCGATGAGCGGGTTGGACGGATCGGCCGCCTTCGCCGCCCAGTTGAAGGCCTCGCCGCCGTCTTTCACGGCCTGCGAGACGGTCGCACCGGTACGGGCCAGTGTCTCGGCACCCCGCGCCGCCTCGAACGCGGTCCTGCCTCCCTCGATGGCGGCCTTCGTGCCGTCGATGGCGGGCCCGACACCCGGGACGGCACCGAGCAGGTCACCGCCGAGGGTGGCCCACTCGCTCAGGTTCTTCGACGTCGGCGGCCACATGTCCTTGCCGCTCCGAACGTACTGGTAGGTGTGCTGGGCCGCCGCGGCCAGGCTGAGGCCGATGGCGATGGGCGCGAGGACGGGGCAGAAGATCGCGGCGATGCCGACCACCGTCGCGGCGACGGTGAGCAGGTCGCCGCCGTGCTCGTTCCACCAGTCCTTGAACTTCTCCCAGGCCCCGCCCTCGGGCGCGTACTCGCTGGCGTACTTGCGGATCGCGTCGGCGTACTCCTGGGCGCGTTCGCCGTGCTGGTTCTCCAGCTTCCTGGCGTCGTCGATCAGATCCTGGAGTCGGCCGCGGGCGGTGTCCAGGGTCTTCCCGGCGTGCTCCAGCCGGCTGTTGGCGCTGTCCAACCGGGCCTGGGCGTCGTCGAGTTGAGCCTTGTCGGTGAACATCCGCCCGGCCAGGCGCAGATCAGGGTCGGACCGGGCGCTCTCGTAGTCCCGCTCGGCCTGGTCGGCGTTCCTCCGCGCCTCCTCGGCGTCCGCCTCGTAGTGGCCGGCCCTGACCTTGAGGTCGTGCAGGGTGTCGCTCCACTTGGCGATCTCCCCGCCCGCGGCCTTGAGGGAGTCGTGGGCGCGCCGGAGGTAGTCGGGGAGGTCCGCCACCTTGTCGGTGAACGCCTTGGCCGCCTCCCCCGACCACCAGGCGCTCTCCTTGGAGAGGGAGTCCAGCAACTCGTAGGTGGTCTGCAGGGTTTCGGCGGTGTGCAGCAGGTTGGTGGAGAGGTTGGTCGCCAGGTGGGGGTGGCCGGGGGTGGGGTTCCAGCCGAGGCCGCTCCAGTCGTCGCTCACTTCGCCGCCTCTCGGGTACGGGCTCCGGCGTGGGCTCCGGGCTGGGCAGCGGCCTGAGCGCCGGCCTGGGCTCCGGTGTGCTGGAACGCCCCCTGGATCTCCTGCTCGGTCTGCTCGTACGCCTTGATGATGGCGGGGAGGGCGTCGTTGAGGACCTTGATGCGTTCCTGCGTCTTGCCGAGTCCGAACTCCCAGCCGTCCTCGAAGTCCTCGCACGCCTTGTCGAGCACCCGCTTGCCCAGGTCCTTCGGCCCGGTGTCCTTCATCCGGCGCATCGCCTCGTCGAGTTGCGCCTGGCTGTCCTCGAGTTTCTTCTTCAGCTTGTGCAGTTCGTCGAGACTGACCTTGAAATCGGCCATGTTCCTTCCCCCGTACTCGAGTTCCGTGCGTCAGTCGGAGACCTGGCGCAGGAAGAGCCACATTCCCTTGGTGCCGTGGGTCTGCCGGGCGAACCCCTCTTCCCCGGCGATGGCCTCGGCCTCGCCTGCGGAGATCCCGGGGTACCGGGCGGGATTGACGCGGATGTGCCCGCGCACGTTCGGGGCGCCGTTGCGGATCTCCCCGCGCAGTTCTTCACGGAGTCGCGCGGGCGGGACCTGCCTGCGCCGGCGCCGCGCCCCGAAGGCGATCAGGAGGTTCACGAGCACCAGCGCGGCCAGGCCGGCGCCGATCCACCCGAGGGTGACCGGGCTGACGACACCACCGGGCGGGGCCGCGAGCGGAACACCGGCCATGTGCATCGCGGGGAAACCTCCAGGTGAGAACGGCTACTACGGGAGCTACAGGTATTACGGCGACTACGGCGACTACGGCAGAGGGCCCGCACCTTAGCGAGGCCCGGTAAGGATTCGGCCAGAAGGATCGCCGCCGAATCGTCGCGTCCACACGTCCGTTCTGTGGCCGTACCGGCGCTGTTGCACCCCGGAGGCCATGGTTCCCTCACGGTTCTTCACACCATCACCCCAGTCGGCCCACATCACCCCCGTCGGTCTTTTCCGTATGGATCACCATCTTTTTCCGCCCGGATGAGGAAGGGCGCGGGGAGCGGCGCAGGTCGGAAACAGACGTGCTTGTAGGGTGTCATGAGCATTTCGGGGGAGCTTTTGATCACTTGAGCGCCATGCTCCATTTCGCTGTGGGCTCCCACGCATCGTCGAGACTCACGAGACTCATGGGGAGAGGGAGTTCATGTCGTACCCTCCGCCGCCCGGAGGGCCGGGCGGCGCGTATCCACAGGGGCAGGGAGGGTGGACACCACCTCCGCAGCCCCAGCCTCAGCCGCAGCCGGGTGGCGTGCCCTATCCGCCGCAGGCCGCGCCCGGTGGCGGGACGTATCCGCCGCAGGCCGCGCCGACTGCTGGGCCTTATCCGCCCCAAGCCACGCCGGGTCCCTACGGCTATCCAACGCAACCACCCACCCCCGCGCCGGGTTGGCCCACGGCGCCCTACGCGCCGTATCCGCAACAGCAGCCTCCCGGCATGGGCGGCGGTGGAGCCGGCGGTGGAGGCGGCAAGGGCCAGGGCGGCGGAAGCGGAAGCGGCCTGAAGAAGGCCGTCATCGGTGTGGTCGTCCTCGCCGTGCTCGCCGTGCTCGGAATAGGTGGCCTCGCCGCCTACCGGGCCCTCGGGGGCGGCGCGTTGCCCACCGCGGCCGGCAATGCTCAGGGCGATCAACTGCTCAGCCGGAACGACATCGAGAAACTGCTCGACGGCCGTAGCCGGGCGTTGCGGAGCGGTGACGAGGACACGTATCTCGCGCCCTTCACCGGTGAGGCCAAGGACACGCAGAAGAACCTCTTCGAGAACCTGCGGAAGATCCCCTTCGCCCAGGCCCAGTACTCCATCCTCAACACGACCGGATCCACCACGGACGAGTACGGCGACGGCGCCACGGTCGCCCTCGACGTCGCCTTCGTCCACAAGATCCAGGACGTGGACGTGCGGCCGGTGTCCGAGTGGTACCGGTGGATCATCAAGCGGGAGTCCAAGGACGCCGAGCCGCGGATCACCAAGGTGGGCCCCTCGCCCGGCGCCTACGGCTCCAAGGGCTATGTCTTCTACCCGGCTCCCTGGGACCTCTACGAGGACATGCACGTCGTCAAGAAGGCCCACACGCTCACGATCTCGGACAAGAAGCACGCCGCCGACACGGACCGCTACGCGCCGTACATCGAGAAGGCGGCGGCCGACGACATCGAGCTGTGGAAGGCGAACGGTCCCGAGGACACCGAGACGCCCACGGGATTCGTGACGGTCCTCGAACCGGACCGCAAGACCTACTCCTCCCTGTACGGCTCGCCGTACGTCGACTGGGAGGCCGGACAGAGCGTGGCGATGCCCACCTTCGACGCCGGTTTCGGCGGGGACGAGAAGGACCTGGAGTACGGCGGCGCGCGGGTCAAGATGGACATGTCCGGCAGCCGTTTCACCAACGCGACGTACTGGCCCAAGCTCGTGCGGGAGATCTCCCACCACGAGTTCGCGCACGCCATCGTGCAGCCGCTGGAGTCCACCGGCACCTTCACCACCGAGTCCAACGCCCGCTGGTGGGTGGTGGAGGGCTTCGCCGACTATGTGGCGTTCCGCTTCGACACCGAGCTCGGCGCATGGAACGTCCGCAACGACGTCACCGGCAAGAGGTTCAGCGGCACACTGCCCACCTCCCCCGGGAGCGAGGGCGACGTGAGCATGGACTACACGGTCAGCTACCTGGCCATCCGGTTCATCGCCGAGAAGAGCGGTGCCGCCGCCGCGCTCGAGTTCGTCGCCGACCACTATCGCCACCCCAAGCAGCTCGACCAGCAACTGCGCGCCGCCACGGGCATGGGGGAGAGCCAGTTCCAGGCCGCCTGGGCGAGCTATGTGAGGAGCCACAGCTGATGAGCACAGACGGCACGCAGGGAACCGGGGCGCCCGGCGGGGCGTACGGGGGACAGCCTCCCGCGCCCGCGCCCCCACCGGGATACGGCTACCCGCAGCAGCCCCCGGCACCACCGCAGGGGGCTCCGCCGCAGCAGTACGGCTACGGGTACGGGTCCCCGCAGCAGACCCCTCCGCCACCGGAGCCCGGGTACGGGACCCCGCAGGCGCCTGCCCCCGGGTACGGGGCGCCGCAGCAACCCCCGCCGGGTTACGGCTACCCGCAACAGCCGTATCCGCAGCCGCAGCCGTACGGTTATCCCGGCCCCGTCGGCCCCGTCGGTCCCGTCGGCGGGCCGCAACCGGGGAGCACGCGCAAGAAGCCCGTCGGAATGATCGTGCTGCTCGTCATGGCCGTGCTCGTCCTGAGCGGGGCCGGGTTCGGGGCCTGGTACATGTTCGTCGGGTCGCCGAGCAACAACGTGCTGTGGAGCGTGAAAGCCCCCGAGCAGAGCGGTGACTCTGCCGACGCGGCCGCGGCGGCGATCAAGGCGAACACCCGGGGCACCTGGTTCACCGACAAGGCGGTTGTCCAGACCCTGTCGAGCGGTGTGAAGGCGTACGACATCGACACCGGCAAACAGCTGTGGGCCACGCCGCTGCCCGGCGACAGCAACGAGGCGTGCGTCGCGCCCGAGAACTCCTCCGGTGACATCGGGATCGTCGCCTACGGCGAGGGACAGGCCTGCGATCACGTGGTCGCCTACGACCTCGACAGCGGCGAGCAGCTCTGGGACAAGGACCTCAAGCCCGGGGACACGACGTCGAAGGACCAGGTGTCGGTCGCGCGGGCCGGCGATGTCGTGGTCATCCACGCCGCCAAGGCGACGCTGGCCCTGAAGGCGGCCGACGGTACGACGGCATGGGATCCGAAGAAGTTCGCGACGAAGGACTGCGACAGCGGCGAGTTCACCGGCGGCAAGGCACTGATCCGGGTCCGCGGCTGCCAGGTCAACGACTTCGACGACCCCGACTGGGGCCAGAACTGGGACGAGGTCTCGCTGATCGACCCGGCCACCGGAAAGGCCCGCTGGACCTACCACCACAAGGTTCCCGAGGACAGTTTCGGCGAACTCGACGGCGGCGACGTCGTTTCGACCTCCCCGGTCGTCCTGCTTCGGCACGGTGACGACGGAGACGCCCTGTTCTCCCTCGACGACGAGACGGGGAAGGTCCGCAGCCAGTTCTCCCCCGCCACACCGGCGCGGTACGTCATGACCCACGACTCGCTGGGCGGCCCCTGGTCGGAGGCGGGCGCCTTCGGCGACACCTTCGTCATCGGTGTGACCGGCGACAAGGACAAGGACCTGCTGGCCGCCTACGACCTCGACAGCGGCAAGCTGCTGTGGAAGACCGAGGCGGTCGAGTTCAGGGCGTTCTATCCGTTGCCTGCGGCCGGCGGCGACCGGATCCTGGCGTACCGGGAGAACAACGACAACGACGAGGGGTCCGAGCTGGTGGAGCTGGGAGCGAAGGACGGCGCCATCAAGACGGTCGTCGAGTACCCGCCGGACGTCCACAAGGGCATGTCCATCTACGCCAGGCCCTACTGGCACGACAACCGGCTCTACGTCTCCGAGGCGAACCCGTCCGTCATCTCCGGGGACACCCCGTACACCCTGGTGGCCCTCCCCACCACCGACTGACGGCCGGACCGTCGTCGTACACGAAGAAGCTCCCGTCACCGGCACCCTGGCGACGGGAGCTTTCTTCGTACGTCAGTGACGCGCGACGACCCTCGGATGTTCTGCCGCCCCTTGCGGACAGCCCACGATCCACCCTGCGACGCCGTTCCGACCGCCGGCGACCGTCAGTCAGCGCCGGGCCGCCCTTTACCTCGCCCTCGCGCTGATCAACGATGTGACCGCGGGACCCCGGTCGGCCGGGTGGGGTGCGCGTCACCGGTGCGGGCGTCGGCTAGTCACCGTGCTTCACCGCTGACCTCGAAGCTGCTGAGCCGCCGTCTCGGGGGCCATCCTCGCCATCGACTGCAGGGCGAAGCCGACACCCGGAGCGAGCAGGCCCGCCACGGCGGTCCACCACCGCCAGGCACCGCTGTCCGGGACGAGCAGCAGGGTGGCGAGGCAGCCGAACGCCACCGCGAACCCCACGACTCCCTGCAAAGTCGCTGTCACCAGCCAGCCCGCTCCAAGATCCAGCAACCCGACCCGCCGCTCGGGGTCCGGCCGCGCGGGCTCGGTGAGCTCTTCCGCTACGACCTCCTCGGCCACCCGCACCGGAACCTTGCCCGGCAGCTGCCAGCCGTCGTCGCCCACCAACTCGGCGAGGACGTCACGGCCTCGACGCTGACGGGGATGCCAGAGCAGCCGGCCCTGCACGCCGAACAGGACTTCTCCGGCCGCTTCGGTTCCCATCTGGGAGTGGAAAGGGATCTTTCGACCGCGGCACTCCAGCACAAGGCACTGCAACCGGCGGGTGTTCTCCCGGCGCTTCTTCTCGTCGGCCGCCTCGGGGCTTCCGGGCAAGGGCGCCTCGGTGTGCTGTTCGGTGCCGGTGACGGTGACTCGTAGGGTCCGCCACTCCGGAGTGACCGTGCGGGCGGGGCGCCGGAGGCTGTCGGTCAGGAACCAGCCCATGGTCGCGGCGAGGGTCACCAGTAGCCAGAAGGCCCCGATCACCAACATGCTCTCGAACTCCACCGCGCGTCCGTCGAGTTGGCGTTCCACCTCGGCGAGCCGATCGTCGCCGATGGCACCGAGGCCGGGCCGCCCGGGTACGGACGCCACGTACAGCTCGCTGCCGATTCCCTGGCGCCGGTTGGTGTCCGCACGGAAGGTCACGGGCACGGTGCTTCCTCCGTCAGACGGGGGAAGGAGGACGGTGTAGTCGGCCGTGGCGGAGGAGCGGGGGCTTCTGTTCGCTTCCTGGTTCTCGATCTTCACGACCGGGCGCCGTTCGATCACCGCGCCTTCCCGGGCCAGCACCGCGCTCACGCCTGTTCCTCGCGCATCCGATGCGGCGAGCGTCACCCATAGGGCCACCAGCGTGAGGGAGGTGACCACCGCACCGCCGTAACGAAGCGTCAGCCAGCGTGTGCCGCTCATCCGCAACGGTACGGTTCCCTCGCCGCGTCCGGGCGAAGCCGAGGCTGTCCGCACCGCCCACCCGTAGGTCTCACCGCGGGACCGGTCGCCGTCGCGCAGCACCGCGACAGCCCAGATGACCAGGGACGCGGCGAGCAGAGACAGCGAGCACCACAGAACGGCCGTGCGCACCGGCGTGGCACCCAGGAACAGCCGGCCGGCGGTCAGCGCCACGAGGGCGAGCGGGACGGCCACGGTGACGAACCTTCCGCAGCGCGGGTAGGCACGAACGTCGTTCGCGGCCTTGTCCAAGGTCCACTGGCTGCTCATCCGAACGCTCCGTACCGCCGTGGGTCGGGCCGGTCCGGCAGAGCTCTGGCATCTGCACGCGTTCCCCTGCGCGTGTCATCGGCCGCGCCGGGTCGGTCCGCCTTCTCGTCCGCGTTGGGATCCCCGTTGACCGCCGCGTCACCGTGCTTGGCCAGGTTGCCGCCGGCACCGAGAGCGAAGCCGACGGGAACGTTGGTGGCCACATCACCCGTCAGGTTTCGCGCCGCCGAGAGGGTCCGCCCGCCCGTGGCCCGGTGAACGGCTGCGCTACCCGCTCCACCCGCGAGCCCTCCCGCAACCGCTCCGTACGCCATCTGTGAGCCGTCGAACCGAGCTCCGCTCCGCAGGGTGTTGGCGGTGTCACCGGCGACGGAGGAGAAGGCGCCCAGCGCGACGCCGTCGACAGCGTTGGCGACCGTGCCTCCGCCGAGCTGCGCCGCCAACCGACCCGCGAGGAACCTGCCACCTACGGCTCCCAACACGCCGTTGACCGCGTTGCCCCTGAAGTCGGCGTCATCGCCGGTGGCCAAGTTCGTCACGACACCGGAGCCGGTACCGGCGGCCCACTGGACACCCAGCTCGACGCCCAGCCTCAGCACCTTGCTGTCCCTCACAGACGTACGAACGGTCTGGAACATCCGCGCGGCAGCCACCAGCAGCCGCCCCAGCCTCGTAGCCGCCTCCCCGGCCTGCGCACCCAGGCGCACCGCATTGGCCGCCCCGGCCGCCGCCAAGAATCCGACCGTCACAAAGGAAAGAGCGACGGACGCGGCGATCGAGACACCGATCTCAAGGTAGATCTGATGAATCTCGTCGTTGATCTCCTCGATGTTGTCGGCCGCCTCCTCCAGCCCTTTCGCCGCCTGTTCGAAGAGCGGCACGGTCTCCTCGACCGCTCGCCCGGTCTTCTCCCAGTACTCCCGGAATGCCTCCGCGGACGCCCCTCGCCAATGCGCACCGAGTACGCCCTGCACCTGCCTGTCGAGCCCGCCGTACGCCTCCTCCAGCTCCTCCCCCATGGTTCGCCACCCCTTGGCCGCCGCACGCAGCACATCCGGACGGCCACCGGGATTCACGACCTCGATCCCGGCTTCGTAGACCTTCTCGGCGACGCTCTCCTCGCTCAACGCTTCCCACCCTTGAACAGCCCGGCGAGAGCGTCGTCCGCCGCTGTGGAGTTCTTCGCGTTGTCTTGCAGTGCCTCACCCACGGAGTCGAATTGCCGAGCCAGATTCCCCAACGCCTCGGCCATTCCGGCGGCCAGATCGACATAGGCCGACGTGACCTCTTCGGACTCCGTCAGAAACCCGAAGCCGTCATGGATCTGCTCCGCCCCTGTCGCCCGCTCAAATGCGGTGACCGCACTCGCCAGGTCGTAGGCGCGCGTTCCGAACGCGCCGGCCAGACTCGCCATTTCCTGCGGTTCTAAAGAGAAGTCACCAGACATGCGTCGCTCCGTACACCCATCCCTCGACGACCTTGACCGTGCACTTCCGCAACCGCACACAGGCCGAAGAGTCACGCACCGGCACACGATGGGAGGACGGCGTCAACTCCCTGTCTGTAGGACCCTCTCAATTCCTGGCGGTCTGGAAAAGGCCCAGGAGGCGTTCGACTCGGCCCAGTACGCGGTCGAGGACTTCGAGCAGGCCAAGGCCCACGGCGACGGCACCGCCGTAAAGCCACCCGACCGTCCCCCGGTCACCGAGGCCCTGCGCGCCCAGGTCTCCCGCCAAGACGGCGGCGAGTTCTCGCACCACCCGAACTACCGCCCCTCGCCGGTGGCGTTGGAGGCTTCGGCACCGACCACGGCCCTGGACGCCGCCACGCACCAGGCCGTCACCGGCTACACCTCGCCACCATTCCCGCGGCGGCTCTGCGGCCTTGGTGCAGTGAGTTCAAGCCGCTCCCACCAACCTCTGCTTCACGACGGCAGCTTCGCCGGTGCCCCGCAGCCATGCCGGGCGGCGGACTGCTGGGCGAAGTGCGTCAGGTCCGCTCGCTCCTCCTTCGTGAGCGGGGCCGTCGTGAACCTGCGGTCGCTGCCCTCGACCGGTGAGGCGTGGTAGTAGCCGATACCCAGGGCGCCCTGGCAGGTGACCGACGTCCAGGCCGTGGACCTGTCGATCCCCGACGGTTTGTCGTAGCCGCCGTACTTGCCGTCGTCGACCGCGTCGGAGGCGTCGCTGAAGGGGCCGTAGGCGGCCGTGAGTTGCAGACCGCTGAGCAGGCACTCTTCCACTGGTGACTTTTCCACGCCGGTCTCGCGCACTGTTGATGCGGAGGTCATCCCCGCGCAGGTACCCGTCGCGTCGCCTGCTGACACGGTCCTGGCGTCCGCCTCGGGGGCGGTGAGCCCGCTCTCGTCACCGGGGTCTGTTTCGCAGCCGGTCCGCTCCGCCGCGCGCCGTGCCGTTCCGGTGGCCACGCGGGCCAGCTTGAGCCGTACGGCTGCCGTGACGGCGGTGTCGTAGGGCGAGTCGGCCGTCACGAGTATTCCGCTGCCTTTTTCAGGCGTCCAGTTCTTGCAGCTGAGGAGGACGGAGGCGGTGGATGCGTCGTTTTTCGTGACCATCAACCCCTGCCACCCCCCGTCCAGAGGGACGGGAAAGCTGTTCGGATCACGCTGGAAGGTATAGGCACCGTATGCGTTGTGGGCGCCTTCCGTGGTTTCGATGGCGATCTCGGCGCCGTCCACCTTGCAGCGTGTGGCCAGGCCGGCCGGTTCCGTCACATCGTCCGAGACGTCGAATTGCCAACTGGAGATGTGAAATCCGAGTCCGGACACCGAAAGTCTCGACTTGCCCACGAGATCCAGCACCGGGCCGACGGGGAGCATCCCGCTGCACGCCCGTCCGGTTCTCGCGGCCGGATACTGGAGCTGAAATCCGTAGTATCCGCAGCCCAGCACGGCAAGCGCCACGATGGAATTGATCAGTCGACGCCCCGCGTTCCCACGTCGGAGACCCCGGAATATAAGGCCGTTCAAGCCCATGTCTCTCTCAGCCGTCCGAAGCACTCGGGGAGGCCGGCCCGGAAGCCGCTGGTGAAGGGGACGCCGAGCACTTGAAGACATCGTCACCGAGGTAGCTCGTGGCGATGGTCAGGGCGGAGACGAACGCCTTGGTCAGCGAGTCGTCGAGGGTCCGCGCCGGCGGCGGCTCCTTCACCTCGATCTCCAGCACGGCGTGATCACTCGTCGCCTCTCCCGGAATCGCACATGGAAGAGCCAGCCACGCCCGGTTCTCGTTCACGTTTCCCTTGGCCACCCGCACCTTGGTCGTCTCCAGGTATCCGGTGGTTGAACCGACTTTGAAGGTCTTGACGGTGGAAGGGCCCGGAGACCTGTACCGGTCGAGGTTGTCGATGCTGTCCGAGTGAAAGAGGTAGTCGACGACCACGGCGTGCTTCTTGCCGTAGACCGAGCAAGACCCGGCGGCAGTCCACTCAGTGGGAGAGAACTTGTCGACGTCCTCCTCGATGACGCCGCCGTCGCCGACGAGCGTCTGGAAAGCGTCTCCATCGAGCTTGCCACCGCACACCGGCTTACTCTCGTCGTTCGTCTGCTTGTCCGAACTGCTGCAACCTGCCACGGCCACCAAGGCAACGGCGAGTGCGATCAGGTGTCGAGTTCTCCGAGGAGCGCGTGACAACACGGTGATCATCGTCCATTCACTGAGGAGTTCCAGGTGGCCCCCGCCGCGTGCCCGGACTTCGCGGTCTGTGCCACGGAGCCGGCCAACTGGTTGAGGTCTTCGTCCGACATGTGCCGACCCGAGTGCGCGATGGCGTCCCTTACCGACGAGGCGCTGGATTCACCTGCCGCCTTCCAGCCTTCGGCGTACTTGGTGGCTGCCTCTCGCTTGGCTTCGTCCGTGGTGTCCTGTTGAACCTGTTCCACCACCATTGCCTGGATGTCCTCGACGGCCCAACCTGCGATCGTTCCCACGATCGGTGCGGCCGTACCCGTCGCCGCGCCGACCGCCATGCCGAGACCTCGACCGGCCCACTTGTCGCCGGTCGCCACGGCGTCGTTGAAGTCCTTGTCCGAGGCGGAGTGTTCCTCGAAAATGGCCTGGTCACGTGAGTCGCTGAGAAATCCCGCCACGACGCCTCCGGGATAGGCGACGTTCTCCATCGCGGCGGTGAGGTCCGACGGGTTCCCCTTTGCCACCTCCTGCATCCAGATGGCCGTGTTCGCCTGGGACGCCTCAGTGATCGCGACATAGGCGTCAGGATCCCGCCCGACCGTCGAGAGGAACGGCTCCAGCGTGCCCATGTCGAGGTGGGCGTCCGCACCGAAGGGCTTGATGGTGCCCTGTTCGTTGGCAATGGAGGCCTGCACGTCCGCCATGTACTCCGCCGTCATGTTGCCCAGGCTGTCACGGAGCGCGTCGCGGCCGGAGTCACTGGCCAGGCTGGGATCGCCGCCGATGGTGTCGACCACCTCCTTCATCAAGGCCGCACGCTCAGGGGTGTGCTTCACGGGAGCGCCGTCGTCGTCGAAGGCACGGCCCGAGGTTGCGGACTCCATGGCGTGGCCGAGGTTGTTGTAGCCACTGGGATTTGCGGGGTCACCCGTATAGCCGGAGCCTTCGGGCCAGTGCCGGTCCTTGAGCAGATAGTCCAGGTGGTCGACCTTCTCACCGTCGACGGTGGCGTCGGAGGTGAGGAACTCGGTGGAGGCGTCCGGGTTGTGTCCCAGGGCGTCCATGAATCCCGTCATCGGGTCGAGCGCGCCGATGTTGGTCGAGCCCAGCGTCCGCGGATACCCCCAGTAGGCGTCCGGGTTCTGCCCGGCGTTGGCGCCGTTCTTCTCCGCGGTGATCAGCGCGTCGCCGTAGTCCTGGAGGAAGTCCTTGTCCCACTTGCCCTCGCTCATCAGGCTGCTGGTGAGCTGGTAGCCGCTGAGGCCGTACGGCGACTCGGTGGGGTTGGCGTTGAAGTCGCGCCCGCCTGCCTTGAGGAGGTCGTTCTGGAACTTGGTGATCTCCGGGTCGGGTCCGCCCCTGCGCTGGTCGTCCGACGTGGTCGCCGTGCCGATGGTGGTGCCCAAGTTCGCCTTGAGCTGCTTGAGTTGGGCCAGCTGCTCCTTGGAGAGCGTGGTCCCGGCCGGCGGGCTCATGAGCTCGTTGTACTTGCTGAGCATGTTCTCGCCGCCGGTCTTGACCGCGAAGTCCCGTGAGAACTCGGGGTCGTTCTTGTTGGCGGAGAGAAGCAGGTTGAGCTTGGTGATCTCGGCGTCGGACAGACGCCCCTTCTTGTTCATCAACGCGGCCGCCTGGTCGGCTTCGACCGCGTCGAGGGTCGTGTAGACGCTGGTGTTGAAGGACTGGCTGTCGCCGTTGTTGTCGCGTTCCAGGGCGGCGCTGGCGGCCTCGTCCGCGGCGGTGGCCAATTCCAGGACCCGCGTCAGCCGCGAGACGAGGGAGTCCAGCTTCTCCTTGCGTTCCTTGGCAAGGGACGGCGAGGCGGAAGCGGTCGGGCTGTCCTGCCGCGGATCGACGTCCTCGACGCGGCCGTCTTCGTAGACCTTGAAGTTGTCGTTGCGGGCCTCGTCGAGCAGGGCATGCAACTGCTTCTGGGACGCGCTGAATTCACCGTGTGCGTCCAGGAGCAGCTTGGCTATGCGCTCCGCCTCGGTGGCGGCGTTCTCGTACTCCGTGCGGGCCTTGCCCATGGTGACGAAGGCGGCGTCGGCCGCGTCGCCGTTCCAGTGGCCCTTGAGGTGGTTGATGACCCGCTGCTCGAACTCCCGTTGCAGCGCTTCGTACTTGGCCGGCAGCGCCTTCCAGGATGCGGCGGCATCGGCCAGCGGGCCGAGGTCGGCCTTGTCGAGATAGGGGATGGACACCATGTGCGACTGCTCCTTGCGAGGGGGTTCCGGTCCGGCTCGGTGGGCTCACCCGGGCGTGGCGCTACGGCGACGGCCCGGGCGGCCCTACGTCACCCGAAGGGCGTGCCGATCGAGTTCTGCCGGGCCCGCTCCTCCTGCTCGGTGCGGGTGTAGTGGCCGGACGTGGTGTGGAGCTTGTCGCTGATGTCCTGGAGCAGCTGCTTGAGGTTGAGGACCTGCGAGCCCCAGCGGACGTCCATGGTCACCAAGGAGCCGGCGGTGGCCCAGGACCCGGCCTCGGCCATGCCCCCGGCACTGTGCTTGTTCAGCCCCCTGGAGGCGCTCAGGCAGTCGTCGTCGGCGCCGTTGTCGGCGTTCTCGGTGTCACCGCGCAGTTCTACGAGCGCGTTGGCGGCCTCGTCGAGGCGCTGGGTATCGACGTCGGTACCGACACCACCGCCCCCTCCACCACCGTCCGCGGGTACGGAGTTCAACCGCGTCCGAGTGGATCCGCTGTGCTGCGGCGCATCGAAGGGAGTACTCATCCCTTGCCTCATCCCCGTTGTGAAAGTGGTGGGCATGTCCGTTTCTGCCCTCACCCGGCCCCGGATCTCGTTGCATCCGTACGACGGGAGGCGGGTGCCCACTCCGGCCGAGCCGCACGCTCGGTGCCGTAGGCAAGGACATGCCAATCAAGCAGGGCGAAGATACCGGATCTTCCGTTACGTGGACCACCGTTCACCAGACGGTGAGACACGAACGCGGACCGCCCGACGGGCACCAGCCCGCCGAGCCGTCCTTCGCCCGCCTCGGATCACAACTTGGGCGCCGCCACGACCGCCCCGGCCGGCGCCTTCGCGCCCACCGGCGTGCCGAAGTCGGAGTCCGCGAGGTCCAGCGTGTTGGAACCGGTGCTGTCCTGCTTGATGAAGTACGGCTTGCCGGTGGTCGCCACGTACCACGTGACGGACTCGCCCTTCTCCGTCCCTACGACCGGCACCGCCTGCTGACCGTCCACCGTGGTGACCTTGCCCTTGGTCGCCTTGGTACCGGCGTCGAGCGTGTCGGGGGCGGTGAGCTGCTCCGGGTGGCACCAGCTGGCGAGCTTCGCCATCAGCGCGTTGCTCGACGTCCCATGCACCCACTTGTCAGCGGACAACGCGGTCTCGCCGATCGCCGCGTTCATGCCCTTGGCGAACGCCGAGTCGGGCTTGGCCCAGATGTCGCTCCCCTTGCGGATGATCTCGAAGGAGCCCTTTCCGGACAGTTCGACGGTGCCGACACATTCCGTGGCGGAGAGCCCCAGATCGCTCGTGCTGCCCTCGCGGTCCATCTTCTCGTGGAAGGATCCCGCCTCGGCATTGGTCTTCATGCCGGTGTCGTAAATCTCCTTCGCGGAGAGCTTCTCGATTCCGTTCGGCTCCGCGGCGGGGCCGGTGGACGCGACCGTGGACGGCGTGGAACCGGCTGCGGACTCCGCGGCATCGCTGTCGCTCTTGCAGGCCGTGAGCGACACCAAAGCGGCGGCACAGGCGGCCGCGGTGACGGCATGCCGCAGGGAGAGGTGGTGCTTCTGCATGGATACCCCGTAGATATTCGTTCGCGGGCGAGTTGACCTGATCATTCAACAGCAGTCGCCCGGCACTCCAACTCGGTTTCCCATCGGCGGAGTTAAAGCCCGAAACCCCCAGGGATATCGCACCTCGACGCCGATAGGGCCGTCGCAGCTTACCGGAGCTCGCGAGCAATCGAAGACGGAGTCCAACCGGCAGCGAATCACAGCGATATCCCCACCCTCCGGCCACCGGCACTTCACACAACCCGCCGAAATTCTCCGCTCCATGCCGATCCGCTACGGACACTCTTCGAACTCCAGGGCACAGGTGCTCGTAGATTGAACCCATGGGACTCTTCGACAAGTTGACCGGCACCCGGCACCCCGCCGACGATGTCGTACCGGCCTCGGCCGCGGAGGTACGGACAGCACTGCTCGGCCTCAACCGGCCCGACCTCCCCTACGTCATCCGAGACGGCGCTACGGAGGACGCCGACCTGGTCGCGGAGTGGCGCCTGGCGGAGCCGACCTGGCAGGGCTTCTTCCTCAAGTCCCAGCTGTCCCGCGCCGTCCGCATCCGCATGCGCCTGGACCACGAGGACCATGAGGTACGGGCCCTGGAGGAAGGGTGGGAGGTCAGCCGGGTCGGAAATCCTCCGACACTGAAGATCTCGTCGCGGTACACACGAGGCCCGAGCAGGACCATCTCCACCCACCGGAGGATCCAAGAGGGAGAGAACGGCACCCTCGAAGCAACGGAGACCTTCCGCTTCGACAGCTCGGACCTCCTCACCCCCCTGCGGGACACCGTCCTCAAGTGCGGGTGGACTTGGCGGGGGGTGGTCTTCGGCACATTGTGAGTGAGCGGTCCGAGTTTTTACCGAACCCAGAACAGACCGTGCGGGCGTGGAATTCGTGTGCGTCAGCTTCCGGCATTCATGGCAGTACGGGATCAAACAGCTTTGGTGCGGTGCCCCACCGCGCCTTCTGACCCAAGGGTGCCCACACAGGACCCGACCGTCCACGGACGGGTCCCTGTATTCGCTGGAGACGCCGTAATCCAGGGGGCTGCGAACGGCTGCTGCGCTGCTGCGCTGCTGCGCTGCTGCGCTCAACGGTCCTTGGAATGGAGAACGGCCTGGGCGTAGACAACGCGGATATCCATGTGGCCGGGGTCAAGGTGGTAGACCTTGTTGAGCCCCCGGTACTCCATGACGACGCCCGGCCCATGGAGCCGCCACAGCGTCCGGCTCGGACCCATGACTCGCATGTCGTCGATGTCTCCGCTGAGAAGCGAGTAGACCACCATGCAGAGCCAGAAGAGCACCCACAGCGGGGCGGCCACGTAATAGACCAACCACGAGTACCAGGTGCCGACCTTGCCGCTGACGTGCTGTGCGGTGCCGGCCACTTGCACGGTCCACCGAACACGGCGAGGTCCCAGCAGAATCCGGCCCGGCCGACGCGTGATCCGCGCGAGCGGCGAACCGTCGGCGGCGAACACCTCGTACGTCGCAGGGCCTGTCGGCCGGACCGAACACAGCAGCCCATTGTCCGGCCCGCCGTGGATGCTGAACGGAGGCGGGGAGGACCGATCGCCTCTCTTCCCCTCCCCCGGCTCGAAGACGACCCAGGCGAGACCGACTTCCTGTGGCCCCACACCCCAGAGACGGATCCGCTCGCCGATCTCGCCGGCGATGGAATGCCTGCCGACCGGGATCGGAGCGGACGGCGCAGGAAAGCCCGACTCCTGGTACGACGGCTGCCGCGCTGGGTGCGGGGTGGGGGCGGGGGCGGGGGCGGGGGCGGGGGACACGAACTGCCGCTGGTGCTCGGGCCCTTCCACCGAACGCCGCCGCAGCACCAACCACTTCGGCGCGTACCGGGCGGTGTCCTCGGGCAGGTGCCAACCGTGCTCCCCCGCGATCTGCAACGCCCTCGTCGCACCGAGCTGGCGGAAGTAACTGTCATCCACCTGGACGACCTGCGCCGCGCTCCTCGCACGCCCACTGGCAGCCGGGAGGTCGGCGAGCCGTTCCCGCAGTCGCGCCTCCACCTGGCCTGCGTCCGTACTCCGCTCGCGTCGCAGCCGGTCGCGACTCAGCCAAATGCGCCGGGGCGGGCGCGTCCGAGGGCTCCCTGACATGTCGTGAAGGACATGCAGGACCCCGCTGACGAACGGTGCCAGGACCATTGCAACGAGATACAGCGCCCCCCAGAACCACTGAAAGAGATACCGGCTCCACAGCCGGAACGCGGACTTGGGCGGGCGTGGCCCCCACGCCGAACCCGCCAAGGTACTTACCTGTGAGTTCACGGGCACCTCAGCTGCAACCAGCCAGGCAGCTTCTTCTCGACACCGTCCACTGGCACCCATCCGAACTCGTCGCAGGCGATGCCCAGAGCGCGCCTCGCACCCAAGAGACGGTAGTAGCAGTCGTCGAGGCCAAGCCGGTGCCGGCCACCGGGGCACGGCAGCGGCACAGGTGCTCCGGGCCGCGGCGGGACACAGTTCAGCCGATGGTCCGCGAGAAGTTGCCGCAACTCACGCTCCTGCGCCTGCGGGTCCCGGATCCGGTCGAGACGCAGTCGCTCCCGGTCCACCCAGATCCGTCGCCGCCAACGCGGTTTGCGCATCCGTCGTCCCGTCCCGGATCCCTGGACCTCGATCTCGAGAACGGCCAGCAGCAACAACGGAATCCGGGCGAGCAGCCAGATCACGGGGCCCCAGATCCACTGCACGCCATAGCGCACCCAGATACGCAACGCCGACTTGGGCGGTCTCGGCTCCCACTCCCTGTGGAAACCGCGGGTCGTTGTACTCATCAGATGTTGAAAGCCCCCGGGAATGTAGCGCTGCCTGAGCGTAAGCGACACGGAAGTCCAGTCGCCGCGTCGCCAGGTGGTGGATCTTGTCAATGCCCGCTGACCGTCGTCACCAGTCGCGAGGGCGCAGGGGCCGGCGAAGTTCCTCAGGGCCTGGTACGGGCCACGGGTTGCCCCTTAAAAGCCCATTCTGATGTGCGCCCCACGAAAAAGCCCTGAGCCGAAGGGCGCTCCCCCCACACCTGGCGTGCCGGACTCGCAAGCGGGGCCTAACGAACCCTGCTCCGTCAAACACCCATCCGCGGAAAACGAATCATGGAAAGTCGACCGTATAAGTGGACCATCAACTGCCGATACCCGGAATTTCCGAGCGAACCCATGAAGCCCATTGCGACCAGAAGCGGTCTTCCTCCACTCCGAACAGAGTTGGGTAAAGTTTTTCTTCGTTCGCGGGGTCCGCATAAAAGAGCGCGACGAAGCGGAGCGCCTTTTCTTCACCGTACTTTTGTGCCATGTACTGGACTGCCAGCCGAGACAGCGTGTAATTCCCCGCCCTCTCGCGTGCGTCATCCGAGTAGAAATCTTCGCCGCCGGACGGCGGAGTCCCCCTGAAGAAATAGCCGTTCAGCGTACTGAGTTCTGCTTGAGCAGCGCTGGAATCCCCCCGAAGCTCCATGAACTCGGCGAAGCCTTCAGCCAGCCACGTAGCTGGAGGTGAAGAGTGAGCGAGCATCGCATGCGCGATCTCATGACGGCTGATTCGTTGGACCCCGTCTCGCCACGTACTCGAGGTGAACCTAGCGAGCGATGAGTCCATGATCACGCGGGAACCGAACTGAAGCCTCTCATTGGATTTCGATTTGTACGCCGGCACCGATACGGTAGATCCAGCTTCCAAGGAGTCGTTTTCGCCGCCCCTAGAAAAGAACCTGTCGTAGATCTTTCTGTTCGGCTCCAAAATCACCATCGCGCCCTTGGTCACGGACACGTCGGCAGGACCCTTTTGGTCCCAGTAGGAGAAATCTTCAGCACCTGCACGGAAGATATACGGGGCATAACACTGGGTACTCCGTGCATACTTCTTGTCCGACACGACCACTACACGCCCCTGCTTGACGACAGTCATGTCGTCATAAACATCCCAGGGTGCAGGGTAGTACGTCGCATCCAGCCCGATATAAGGGGCGTCGCTTTCGCGGACCTCGCTGACGGAAAAGGGGTACTCGGATTCGTAGTCAAACTTCAGCTTCCACGTGTACTGCTCGTACACAGGAGCGACATCGACACCCTCGATCTGATGTACAAAGGCGATGTCTTCGTAACCAGCTGCTGCTGCTTCCCTGAGAGGCTGAAACCGCGCCACCGAGAAAGGGACCTTCACAAGGTTGCGAAAAACCTTGCGCTGCTTTTCTTTGGCCGTTCCATTGAAGTGTGAAATGAAAGAGGCCTCATCCTTCTCTTTGAGAGCCTGGTTGAGGTCGTCAAAGAGCCTGCCCACGGAGTAAGCATATTCTTCATCATCTGTGGGCGCATGATACGTCATTTTTCCATAAACGAGCATGCTCGTGAGTACGAGAAAGACGAACGCAACTACGCCGGCACTGGCAATCAGAATCTTGCGTAGAGGACTCCGGCGGGGAGGCGGCGGTGTCGGTTGAGGCGGGGATTGCCAGGACGACTGCAAGAAATGCTGTCGCTGATCATCCTGCTGAGGTGCTTGGCCCGGCCAGTTGCCGCTAGGAGGCTGCGAGTACGACACAAAAGTCCCTACGGTTCTCAGAATGCGAGTTCAAGAGAGTTACTCGAACCGCCACGCATTCGTAGCGTCTACCAATCGACATGACGAGTCGGAGCGATCCGAGTTGCCTGACTGAGTAGCCTAGGAACAGAGGAACGTGGGCCCTTCGTGGCAAACGTCCCGTCCCCTGCTCGCCCAGCCACTACAAGTCAGCGAGCCCACTTGAGGTGGCCGGAAGGCCTTGAGGTCCCACGTCCACGTCAGGCCGCTCCCTCTCTGGCTACCCGCGGCTACTGCTGAGGCGGCCACTGCCCCTGCGGCGGCGTGGGCTGTTGGTACGGGTTTTGCTGCGGCGCTGTCTGCTGCTGGTACGGGTTCTGATGCGGCGGAGACGGCTGCTGGCCATAGTTCGGATAGCCGCCCGGCCCTTCAGGACTGCCGTTCTTGTTCCGTCGAGACAGCTTGACAATCAGGAGAACAATGAAGCCGATCACGACCAGGCTGACAACACCAAGGACGACGACGAAGAGTACTTGCTTCTGGTCTTCCTTTTTATTTTCGGCGGTACCGATGTCGGACGCTCCCGAACTAGGAACATCTGAAGAAGCCTCGGATCCTGAAACCCTGAGAGGTCCGTACTTGGAACCCGCTGGGAGATTCTTCGTCAAAGCCATCAGCGGGTTGACGATTCCGTAGCCATACTTCTTGTCCGGGAGAGAGATACCCTTGGCTGAGGGGGGAACGACAGCAGTCTTCACTAGGCGGTTAGCAATCTGACCCGCTGTAAGGTCGGGAAACTTCGCCCGGATCAACGCTGCAGCAGCAGAAACATAGGCAGTGGCATCTGAAGTTCCGTTTCCGATGCTGAGCTTGGTATTTCCGGGCCATCCCGCATGCACAATGCGGGTAGCCGGCGCAGTTAGAAGAACTTCAGGACCGTAATTGGATTTTTCCCAAACATTTCCGCTACTGTCCACGCCTCCGACAGTTAGCACGCCTGGATACTTCGCAGGGAACTGAATGTTAGCATTTCCGTTATTCCCCGAGCCTGAGACGATCAAGACATTGTGCTCAATTGCATATGCCACAGCCTCTCGATCTTGGGGGAGATCCTGCGTCTGAAATTCAGAAACGTTGATGATTGAGGCGCCCTGGTCGACGGCGTAGCGGATGGAATCCGCGTAGCCATTGGTGCCGGACCGAATGGGGAGAATCTTGGCGCCCGGCGCCAGCCCCTTGACGCCATCCTCTCCTTCTTGTCCATGGCCGTGAGCGGCAATAATCGAAGCCATTGCCGTGCCGTGACCTGATCCCGAATTGCTCCCCTCGGGACTCGGATCGTCGTCGTTGTCCTCAAAGTCTCGCCCCTTGAGCACATTGCCCGTCAGGTCGATATGGTCGGCATTGACGCCATTATCAATGAGGGCAACAGTGACGCCCTTGCCGGTCGAGACCTTCCAGACCGATTCGGCTTGCAGTGCATCCAGTGCCCACTGGTCACGTCTGGTTTGGTCAGCGGAAGCAGCAGGGGCTGCGGCGAGGATCAGCGCGCCAGTCAGCGCCATGGCACCCAACGCGTGCACCGTTCGCTTCAAGGCCATTCTGTCTTCCCTATCCCGTTACTGAGCGTGGGCGTGGCCCGGAAGCCACGCCCACGCATCCTGTCACGTGCCGGTGAGCCCCGACTGCAGGCGACTACTCAATGACTCGAGGAGCCACGTTTGTCTGCGGGGTCCAGGTCTCCTCGTCCTCGACCAGGTAGTCGGGACGCTCGCCCTCGTGCTGTTCGTCTTCCTTGCGGCGGCCGGTGCGCGAACCGGGGGCGCCTGCGATGCCGCCCTTACGGACAGCGCTGGCTCCCTTTCCTGCGGCACCACG
Organism: Streptomyces sp. NPDC001668; assembly: GCF_042893155.1. NCBI lineage: Bacteria > Bacillati > Actinomycetota > Actinomycetes > Kitasatosporales > Streptomycetaceae > Streptomyces > Streptomyces sp. NPDC001668. The sequence continues at coordinate 72,107 of NZ_JBIAUQ010000025.1, read as the reverse complement.
GCTGCTGTGCAGGCCCGAGCCACCAGCGGTGCCCCTGCCCGCGCCCGCACCGGACTTGGGCGTGCCACCGACTACGCCACCGCGAGCCGTGCCTCCGACCCGCCCGGCCGCGCCCTTGGCAGCACCTGCGCCGCCCACGCTTCCGGCGCGAGCAGCGCCGCCCACGCTTCCGGCACGACCTGCCGTACCCGCAGCGCCGGCCCGGCCGACCATGCCACCACGGGCTGCACCGGCTCCAGCCGCTCCGCCCACCGCGCCACCGACGAAGCCGGCACCGCCACCGACGCCACCGCTGGCAGATCCACCACCGACCATGCCAGCGCCGCCAACCGTCGGCGCACCAGTGCGCCCCCCGGAAATGCCATCAATCGCTGTGCCTACAGTCGGGCTCTGGGGCATCGCTTTATGTGCTCCACCGGTGACGCCCGAAGGCGGAGACACAGGCTTGGATGAACTGATCGCACCGGTCTGGCCGCTAGGGCGAACACTGCCCGTCGATACCTTCTGCGGGCTGCGCGTTGCGGTCCCTGTAGGCACGACCACGGGAGCGGGCGGAACGCCACCACTAGGATCACCAGGGTAGTCCTGGGAATCCTCGATGCCGCCTTTCCACCTACCCATCTCCATGGCCCGGCTGTTATAAGCCGCACCCAAAATCTCCATTTGCTCAGCCATCTTGAGCTGAGCCTCTCGCCCCGCTGACAAGCTGCCCTCGTTACTGGCGAGGACATCGCCGGAACTGGCTCCGTTCTTAAGGGCGTTGTCTGCATTCCCTGCGTCCCGGTCGCCGAGATCGCCTACATAGTCGAGTGCACTGGAGGTCTTGCTTGGCTTCTGCATCGCCATGACCGTGTCCTTTACCTTCGAAAGGATCACAGACGCACCATGGAGGGAAGCCGCGACATTGTCGGCGTAGCCGGCGCTGTCGGCGATTGTCTTACTGATCTCCTGCGCCCGCTCCCGGAACAAGTCCGCACTCTGGCCTTCCCAGTGCGCCAGGACGTGCTGGACGGCAGCTTCAAGACTTTCCTTGATGCCGCCGCTTCCGACGAGGTCGTTACTGAGATCTGCCCAGCCCTGTGCGACCGACGACACAGTTCCCGCGTCTGCACTCTGGACCATCGCTTTCATCTGGTCCATGTCGTATTCAAGCCCAAATTTCGTGGTGGGCTTTTCCGCGAAGCACTGATTCGCCGGAATGTATTCCAAGCTGCCGATGCCCTTGTCGCCCATGGCTACTGCCCCCTCATCTCCATGTAGCAGAACACCTGTCACTTCCCTCGGAACGCGGAGTAGTTCTCCGCCTCAGCGTCGCTGAACGCGTCATGCGTCTTCTTCGTCTTCTGCCCGAAGTCGTCCAGCAGGTCCTCGAGGTATTGGACGACACCCTCAAGGACCGTCTTCATCTGGTCATGCGCTGTGTACAGCGCCTCTGCCTCCCCGAAGCCAGTCCCAAGAGCCCCCGGCGGCAGATACGTCTTGCTCTGAACACTCGCCTTGGACGCCGACATGTTCTTGAGGACAGCGTTCAGCTTGGTGATCGTCCCCTCGATCTCACTCAGATCGACCCTGTACTGCTCAGCCATAATGCTCAGCTCCCCGTTGACTCCACGTTGTTACCCACACCCTGCTTGCGCCGCCAGTCACTCAGCACCCGTCCGCCCCCGAACAGCAGCAGCACCAGCGCGAAGCCCGCCGCGACGACGTACAGCGCGTAGCGTTCCGTGCGTTGTTGTTCGGACTCGCCGAGGACCAGTGTCGCGGCCTGGACGTTGGCGGAGTCGCCCGCGCGGCCGATCGAGTCCGGCTTGGGGCCGGCGGCCGAAGGGGGCGTCGTGTCGTCGTTGACCGCGGCTGCCGGGTCGATGACGCCCCAGCCCACGAAGTCGTCACGGCCCGCCTTGGTCCGGTCCGCCGTCTGCTCGATCTGCGTGATGACCTGCTTGTAGGTCCACTCGGGGTGCTTGGCCCGGATCAGTGCGGCGACCCCGGAGACGTACGGCGCCGCGAAGCTGGTGCCCTGGTCGACGCAGTGGCCGCCCACCGGGACCGTCGAGACCATGTCGATGCCCGGCGCCGCCACCCCCACGAAACTGCCCGACTGGGAGAAGGGGGCACGCGCGTTGTTGCGGTCGGAGGCCGCGACCGCTAGGACACCCGGATAGGCCGCGGGGTAGGTCTTCTGGGTCCTGCCGTCCGCGCCGTTGTTGCCGGCCGCCGCGACGATCAGGACGTCGTGCTTGTCCTGGGCGTACTTGATGGCGTTCCGGAACGCGGTGTCCACCGTCGGGTTCATCTTCGACGCGGTGTCCTGCGAGATGTTGATGATGCTCGCGCCGTGATCGGCGGCCCAGATGATTGCCTGCATCATCGTGCCGACGTTGCCGCTGCCCTTGTCGTCGTTCTGGCGGATCGGGATGATCGTCGCTTCCGGGGCGAGGCCGATGAATCCGGTGCCTTCGAGCTTCCGGGCCGCGATGATGCCCGCCACCTTGGTGCCGTGGCCCACGGTGGGGTCGATCTTGCCCGTGCCGCCCTTGTGCAGGTAGTCCGTGCCGTCGATGACGGCGCCGCCCTTGAGCTGCGCGTTGACGGTGTCGACGCCGGTGTCGATGACGGCGACCTTGACGCCCTTGCCCCTGGTGTCCTGCCACAGCTGGTCGAGCACGATCCGCTGGAGGGACCAGGGCGTTCCCTTGATGATGTCGGACGGGAACGAGCAGCTGGTGTCGTCGATCTGGAAGCGCACGTCGTCGTCGGCCAAGACGGTCCGCACCTGGTCCGCGGCGGCTGCCGGTGCGACGCCCGCGAAGGGCAGCCCACAGGCGAGGACCGCCAGGGCGGCGGTGACTGCCGCGCTGCGACGCGCGGCTGTGGTCCCACGCGCGACCACGCTCCGACGTGTGGCGCGCGATGCCCCGGATCCCACTGTCTTACGTCCTCCCGTTTTGTTCCTCTGCGGGGCGCATGAACCGGCTATGAGCCGATACGTCCATACGCCCCGTGAATCGCCGATGGGGGCGAGTGCGCGACAGCACACTCGCCCCCATCAAGCGGTCACGTCAGCCGCCCCAGATCTGGGCGTTCTTCGACTCGGTCGCCTGGTAGTTCTGGGCGGCGCTGTCGAGGGCCTTGGCGATGGCCTCCAGCGTCTGCTGCATGGAGGCGGCGCGCTGGTCCCACTCGGCCTGCTTGGCGCGGTAGGACTCCTGCGCCTGGCCTTCCCAGCTGGCGGAGATGCGCTTGACGCCGCTCTCCAGCTCGTCAAGCTGCGTACGGATCTTGCCCGCGGTGCTGCGGACGTCCTGCGCGGCCTGGGAGATCGTGGCGAAATTTACAAGAATCTGCCCGGACATCTCTTCTATGTCTCCTCGGATGTGTGGATGGTCGGTCACGGCCGTGCGCGACGGCGCACGGGTCCGATCATCCGAAGGGGGACGAGGCGGCGATGTTCTGGATGGACGCGCGCTGCTCCTCTTCCGAAGCCGCGTAGGCCTTGGTGCTCTGGTCGATCGCTTCCTTGATGTCGTTCAAGATCTGGTTGATCTTGTTGGCATCCTGGTTCACCTGCGACTGCAGGTTGTTGTACGCGGTGGCCGCCGAGCCCTTCCAGCCGCCCGTGATCGTGTCGATCACGGTCTGCAGGCGGGAGATTTCGCCCTGGATCGAGGAGTTGACCGAGGAGATCTTGCCGCTGAACGCGACCATCTCCTCCTCGGTCATGGTGAACTGCTGTCCAGCCATGTTGTGTCCCCCATGAGACGTAGGAGTTCTGAGTCGACCCTCACTCGAAACGCCGACACCGAATGGCGGCAGACGTATCCAGTCCGGTCTGGTTCCACTCTAGTCGCATCCGCTGACAGAGCGAACATCAGTTGGGGCTTGTAGCAAGATCGCGATGAACTCAACTCACCTTTTTCACAAGTGCGTTCGTGAAGTGTGAGGGCGAGGGTGAGTGTGACGCGACCAGACTGCGGGGTTACGACCCCTGCGCCTGCTCCGCGTTGCCGCTGCTCAGCTCCGGCCCCGCCGCCAGCAGGTCCGCCCACGCCGCCGGAACCGGCACCGGCTTGATCTTGCCGTAACCGAGCCTGACCTGGGCGGTGTTGGTCTGCTGGGTGTCGGCCTTCTCGCCGCCGGTCACCTCGCTGTCGTTACGCGCGGGGACCGAGTAGCGCAGACCGGTGTCGGTGACCAGGAAGGTGCTGCCGCCGCCGGCGTCGGCGCCCGTGAGGCGCTTGAACAGCAGGCCGCTGCCGGGCGAGACGTAGGTGCTCGAACCGCTCTGGGAGACGTCCTTGGGGTAGTCGGGGCCGGCCCAGACGGTCATCTGGTCCCGGCCGGTCCGCGGGTCGTCCTTGCCGCCGTGCCAGACGCTGCACGAGACCTTGTTCCCGCCCCTCTCCTGCGTGTTGGCCACGATCACCGGCTCCTCGGGCCAGTTCTTCGAGGACATCCACTCGCCGGGCGACGGCCGGACGTCGTTGAACCTGACCTGCACCGGTGCCGGCGTCCGGGAGCCGTAGGCGCCGTCCACCCAGGTACTGCGCAGCCACATCTTCGCCGTGAAGTTCGACACCGCCTGGACCTTGTCCTTCAGCACGATGTACTGCTGCTTCTTGCCGCCGATGGAACCATCGGCCTCGAGGATCAGGCCCACCTTGGAGTAGTTGGGATCAAGGCCCTCGACGTGCGCCTCCGACCCCACGTCCCCGCCCAGGTCGGGGAAGTCGAGGTCGCCCACGACGTGCAGCGTCCTGATGAAGTCCGCGCTGACCTTCTGCGGCGTCGCGGAACCGAACACCGCGCGCTCCAGCGTCTGCATCGACTCCTCGCCCCGGAGCCTCCAGCCCACACCGCCCAGCAGGTAGGCCTGTCCGTTCGCGGTGACCATGTACCGCGGGCCGGTGGTGTCGCCGGTCGCGGCGGGGCCCTCGACGTACAGGGCCTCGCGCTGGTTCAGCTCCTTCTTCCCCTTGTGCAGCAGGTCGTTGTAGTCGCCCTGGTCGAGCACGTACGTCGCCCGCACCGGCTGGCCGTCCTCGCCCGGCGCCTCGCACAGCGCCCAGACCTTGGCCTTCTCCGCGTCGGAGGCCGACGGCAGCCGGTCCGGGGCGAAGGGGATGCCGACCGTCGCGCCCATCGGGTACTTGCTGTTGTCGAGCACCGACTCCTTGATCTTCATGACCTGGGGGTTCTCGCCGTTGAGCAGCAGCTTGGCGGACGCCAGGTTGAGGACCGGGTGCAGGCTGAGCTTGTCCTCGCCCTTGGTCTTCACCAGCACGTAGCGCGTCGTCGACTCGCTGCCGACGAGGATGTTCTTGCCCTGGGCGTCCCAGCCCTTCGGCGCGGTCGGGCTGAGCATGCCCCAGGCCCCGAATCCGATGAGCACCAGCGTGGCCACACCGAGACTGGGCAGGACGGTCTTCAGGGGACGCGGTGCCGCCTCCTCCGAACCGTGCGGCGACGGCTGAAGAAACGCCGCCACCGTGCGCCTGCGCGCGAAGGAGTAAGCGTTCAGCTCATCCCGACGTGTCGCCATCGATGGGTCAACTCCCCGTTTTTTCGCTTTGTTTCCGAATGCGGAACTCCCCAGGGCCGCCCGGTACTCCGTGGCGTTTGCTCCTGCAGGGGCCTCTACTATGCCGTGTGACGATCGCACCGTACGGTACGGGGTACGGTGATCCGCCGCCAGCTCGAGTCGCGGCCAGACAATGCAAAGGGGTTGTACCGGGGGATGAGCACTGCGACCAGGTCCCGGCGCCGTAACGGCCGCCGTCGTACCCAGGAGAACCAGGGGCCCGGGCAGGTGCCGCAACCGGCACAGTCGTCCTCGGCCCCGAGGCCCCCGAGTCCGGCCTCGCCGTCGCTCGCCCGGCGCCCCGGCAGCATCGGACCGATCCGCGTCCAGCAGCTGGTCGGCATCGAACTGGCCGCCGCCGTCCTGCTGATCGGCTGGCTGCTGCGCCCCATCGGCCTCACCGTCGGCATCGTGCTCGCCGTACCGCTGGTCCTCGCCGGACTGCTGCGCCGGCGCGGCCGCCCGCTGCCCGAGTGGTTCAGCACCGCCCGCGCGCTCCGGGACCGCCGCAAGCGCAACGCCGAACCCGTACCACCCGGCACCGACCCCGGCTTCGCCCCGGCCGTCGAGTGCGACCCGGCGCTGCGCACCTACAGCTTCCAGGACCGCGCGCAGCGCGAGATCGGCATGCTCGGCGACGGCACCTTCCTCACCGCGCTGGTCCAGGTGCAGGCCGCGGACACCCCCCTGCGGCCCTCCTACGGCAGCGGCGACATCCCCCTCGACCTGTTGCAGGGCCTGCTCGAGGTGGACGACATCCGGCTCGCCTCGGTCCAGGTCGTCCAGCACACCCAGCCCGCACCCGCCCCGCACCTGCCCCCGCAGGCCATGGCCGTGCGCTCCTACGGGCCGCTGCAGGCCCAGAGCATGACGCCGGGGCTGCGCATCACCTGGGTCGCGCTCAAGCTCGACCCCGAGCTGTGCCCGGAGGCCGTGGCGGCCCGCGGCGGCGGTATGCAGGGGGCCCGGCGGGCGCTGCTGCGGGTCGCCGACCAGCTGGCCAGCCGGCTCATGGGGGCCGGCATGCAGGCCAAGGTGCTGAGCGAGTCGGACATCTGCGGGGCCATCGCGACCTCCAGCTGTGTCAATCCGATGGCCACCACCGGCGGTGCCGCCCTCGACGGCAGCCGTTCGGGCCGCCGTACGGCCGAGACCACCCGTACCTGGCGCTGCGACGACCGGCTGCACACCACGTACTGGATCTCCAAGTGGCCGCAGTTCGGCGGCGCGGGTCCGGCGTTCCCCCGGCTGGTCGGTGCGCTGACCTCCGCGCCCACGCTCGCGAGCACCTTCTCCCTCACCATCAGCAGGCGGCGCGGCAAGGTCCTGGCCCTGTCCGGACATGTGCGTCTGACCAGCCGCGGTGAGAACGAACTGGGCGAGGCCGCCCAGCACTTGGAGCGGGCGGCGTCCGCCTTCAAGGTCGGTCTCGTCCGGCTCGACCGTGAACAGCTGCCCGGAGTTCTGGCCACCCTGCCGCTGGGAGGTACCCGCTGATGTCCGCTCCCACCATGAGTCCCTCCGGCCGCTCCGGCTTCGGATCGTCGTCCACGCCGGGCTTCCCCGGACAGCGTCCCGGGCATCTGCCCCGCTCCCCCGAGCCCGCCCGGATCGGCCCCGAGCGGCGCCTGCGGGAGGCCTTCGGGCTGCTCGGTCCCCGGCGTGACCGTCACCTCGTCGACGCCGAGGTGCTCTCGCAGCTGACGCTGCCGGTCGGCGACGACGGTCTGATCCTCGGTATCGACCAGGACAACCAGCCCGCGGTGCTGGGCCTGTGCCGCCCCACGCGCCTCGACATGGTGCTGGTGGGCGGTACCTGGATGGCCCAGGTCATCGCCCTGCGGGCGGCGGCGATCGGCGCGCGGGTGGCCGTCGAGACGGCCCGTCCGCAGTTGTGGGCGCCGATGGCGCAGGCGGCCGGCGGCGGCCAGCAGGCGGTGACGGTGCACCAGGTGGGGCGGATCGCCCCGCAGGGCCCGTCCCCCGCCAGCCCCGTGCTCATCATCCGCGACCTCGGCATCCGCCCCCCGCGCAGCCGTCTCACCACGGCGCCCTGGCAGTCGGTGCTGACCCTGCTCCCCTACCTCGGCCCCACCGCGCCCCGCCTGCTGGCCAACGCGGACGTGGTCGGCGTACAGCGGATCTCCCCGCAGGAGTCCCAAGTGGTCGGCAAGTCCATGCGGTTGCCCCAGCGCGACGCCGCGTCCCTGTCGTCCCTCGCCGACAACGTGGCCCTGTGGTGCACGCAGAAGAGCCGGCAGTACGTGATGACCCAGCCCACCGACGCGGAGACCGGTCTGCTCGGGGCGCCCCGCCGTATGGACTGACGGGCGGCTCGTGGTGTGCCCAAGCTGTCGGTCCCTCGCACGAGTTCGTGACCGGACCGTTGCGCCGCGTGAGGGGGCGCAGGCCAAGTAGGGTGCTCCTGCACGAGGTTCGCTCATGAGAAAGGGCCCGCCGACCATGACTGACGCGGACGACATCGCCGCAAAGACACCGGACGCGGACGTGAAGGCGCGAAAGGAACGGGAACGGGACGAGCTGTACGGCCTGGACATCTCCGGCGTCGAGTGGCACAGCGCGCCCGGCACCGAGGAGCACGAGGAGCGCGTCGAGATCGCCTATCTGCCCGAGGGCGCGGTGGCCATGCGGTCCTCCCTGGACCCGGACACCGTGCTGCGGTACACGGAGGCGGAGTGGCGGGCCTTCGTACTGGGCGCGCGCGACGGCGAGTTCGACCTGGAGCCCGCTCCGCACGACGGCGGCACCGCCGCCGAGCAGGCCGAGCAGCGGAGCTGACGGAGCAGCCCGCGCTCAAGAGACGGACAACCGCCACAAGGACGACAAGGACGACATCGAGGCAGGCAGCGGTCCGCGGTGCGTGCGAGCGCACAGCGGACGGGCCTGCCCCGCCGACGCCTGTGGCGTTTACGCTTGATGCGGGTGCGACGTCAGAACCCACGGGTGGGTTGTTCGCGTCCAGGGGACTTCAGTCGGATCGGACAACAGGAACGGTCGCCCCCAGCCCGGCACATGACTGCCCACACGGCACGAGGGTGCTCGACCAACCAGGAGGAATTGTGCAGAGCGATCGGGACGGGCTGCGCGCGGGCTGGACCACGCCCAGCGACGACCAGTCCGACGCGGAGTCCGCCACCGAGTTGACGGGCGAGTTCACCATCGACTACGCCGCCCCTGCCTGGTACACGCAGAGTGCGGCGCCCGAGGCCGAGCCGGAGCCTCCCGCGCCCGCCCCTGCCCCTGCCCCCGCCGCGCCTGCACCCCACCCCGGTTACCCCGATCCGTCCTCTTCCGCACCGACGGCTCCCGCGCCCGGCCCGCAGTTCGCGCCGCCCGCGGGCCCGGCCGGCGCGACGCCCCCACCGCCTCCGCCGCCGTGGGCGGGAAACCCGGCGGCCCCTCAGCCGCCGGCGCCCCCGAACCCGCAGAGCGGCTACGGCTACCCGCAGCCGCCCGCGCCTCCCCACCCGCAGAGCGGTTACGGCTACCCGCAACCGCCCGCGCCCCCGCAGGCCGGCTACGGCTACCCCCAGCCCCCCGCGGCTGCGGCACCTCCCACGGCACCGGTGCCCCCCGCACCCCCCGCCGCACCCGTGGCCCCCGCGCCCCCGGTGGCCCCCAGCCCCACCGGCGCCGACAGCCCGGCTGCAACGGGCGGTGACGCGGAAGGCCGTACCGACACGCCTGCCGCCCCCGCCGCGACACCGAGCGCACCGCAGCCCCCTGCGGCATCCGCGGCCCCCTCGGCGGACGCGCCCACCACACCCGAGCCGCCCACCACACCCGAGCCGCCCGCCCCCGCCGAGGCCCCGCAGGCTTCCGCGGAGGCTGCTGACCCCGCACCGGCCGCCGCCCCGGCCCCGGGCGAGACGGCACCCGGCTCCGACGACGAGCCCGGCACCGCCGCCCAGGACACCGAGGCCCCCGAGGCCGTGCCCAGCACCGAGGCCCCGGCGCCGGAAGCCGCGGCAGCGTCGTCCGCCGCGCCCAGCGGTGACCCCGACACCGGCACGGAACCGCAGGCCGCCGCGCAGACGGCCGTACCGGAGCAGCCCCCGGCCGCCCCGAGCCCCGCTCCCGAGCAGCCCGAGGCCGCGCAGCCTCCCGTACCGGAGCAGCCCGACGCCCAGCAGCAGGAAGGCTGGCGTCCGCCGCCGGCCCCGCAGGGCGCCGTTCCGCCGCTCCCGCCGCAGTTCGCGCAGGCGCCTGCCGGTGCGGCGCCGCCCGGGGCCCCGGAGTGGACGACGGGCGGTCAGCCCGGTGCCCCGCTCCCGCCCGCCCAGCCGGGGGCCGCCGCGGCACAGCCCCAGGCACCGCAGCCCGCCCCCTCCGGCTGGTCGGCCACCCCGCCGCAGCCCGACGGCCAGGCGCCGCAGGGCGGTTACGGCTTCCCGCAGCCGCCCGCGCCCCAGCCCCCGCAGAGCGGCTACGGCTTCCCGCAGCCCCCGGCCCCGCACCCCGGCCAGGGCGGCTACGGCTACCCCCAGCCGCCCGCGCCCCCCAACCCGCAGGGCGGCTACGGCTTCCCGCAGCCCCCCGCGCCCCAGCCCCCGCAGAGCGGCTACGGCTATCCCCAGCAGCAGCCCCAGCCGGGGCAGCAGCCGGGTCAGCCCGTGCCGCCGCCCCACGGCCAGCCTCAGGCGCAGCCGGGACAGCCGCAGTTCCCGGGACAGCAGCCGCCGCAGGCCCCCCACCCCAACCCCTACGCGGGCGCTCCCGGCCAGCCCGGCGCGGACCCCCGCGCGGGTGCCGGCTGGCCCGCGGCCGTCCAGCACGACCAGCGGCAGCAGGTCGCCGGCGCGGGCGCGCCGCTCGGCTACAACGCCGCGGTCGAGCTGACCTCGGACCGGCTGGTCAACAGCAAGAAGCAGAAGGCCAAGAGCAGCCGTCCCATCCCGGGCGGATCGAAGTTCAAGCTCGGCGGCAAGAAGGAGGAGCAGGAGAGGCAGCGCAAGCTCGACCTCATCCGCACCCCGGTGCTGTCCTGCTACCGGATCGCGGTGATCAGCCTCAAGGGCGGCGTGGGCAAGACGACCACGACGACCGCGCTCGGCTCGACGCTGGCCACCGAGCGGCAGGACAAGATCCTCGCCATCGACGCCAACCCGGACGCCGGCACCCTCGGCCGCCGGGTGCGACGGGAGACCGGCGCGACCATCCGTGACCTGGTCCAGGCGATCCCGTACCTCAACTCGTACATGGACATCCGCCGGTTCACGTCCCAGGCGGCGTCGGGTCTGGAGATCATCGCCAACGACGTCGACCCGGCCGTGTCCACGACGTTCAACGACGAGGACTACCGGCGCGCGATCGACGTGCTGGGCCGCCAGTACCCGATCATCCTCACGGACTCGGGCACCGGCCTGCTCTACAGCGCCATGCGCGGGGTCCTGGACCTCGCCGACCAGCTGATCATCATCTCGACGCCGTCGGTGGACGGTGCGAGCAGCGCCAGTACGACGCTGGACTGGCTGTCGGCGCACGGGTACGCGTCCCTGGTCTCGCGGTCCATCACCGTGATCTCGGGGGTGCGCGAGACCGGCAAGATGATCAAGGTGGAGGACATCGTCACCCACTTCGAGCAGCGCTGCCGTGGCGTCATCGTCGTACCGTTCGACGAGCACCTGGCGGCCGGTGCCGAGGTGGACCTCGACATGATGCGGCCGAAGGTCCGGGAGGCGTACTTCGACCTCGCCGCGATGGTGGCCGAGGACTTCGTGCGGGCCCAGCAGGAGCAGGGTCTGTGGACCGGCAACGCCGGTGTCCAGCCGCCGACCATGGCTCCGCCGATGCCCGGTCAGCAGCAGCCCGGCCAGCCCCCGGCCGCACAGCCGCCCTTCCAGGGCTTCCCCGGCGCCCAGCCCGGCCAGCCGTGGCAGACGGGCCAGCCCGGTCAGCCGCAGCCCGGGTTCCCGCAGCCGCCGTACGACCCGAACGCGGGGCAGCCGCCGCAGCAGTAGGACCACGAGAAAGAGGGCCGGCACCGTGAAGGTGCCGGCCCTCTCGTCATGCCCCGGGGCTCTCAGCCCTCCGCGGCCCCGATCAGTTCACGGCACCGCTGCACGTCGACGGCCATCGCCTTCAGCAGCGCGTCCAGCGAGTCGAACTTCTGCTGCCCGCGCACATAGGCGAGGAAGTCCACCGCCACGTGCAGCCCGTACAGGTCGAGTCCGACGCGGTCGATGGCGTACGCCTCGACCGTGCGCTCGGTGCCGTCGAACTGCGGGTTGGTGCCGACGGAGATCGCGGCCGGCATCGCCTCGCCCTGGGCGTGCAGCCAGCCCGCGTAGACGCCGTCGGCGGGGATGGCGGTGTGCGGGAGGGTCTCGACGTTGGCGGTCGGGAAGCCGAGTTCACGGCCGCGCTGGGCGCCTCGGACCACCACGCCCTCCACCCGGTGCGGGCGGCCCAGGATCTCCCCGGCGCCCTCCACGTCGCCCTCGGCGACCAGACGCCGGGTCAGGGTGGAGGAGAAGGGCTCGCCGCCGCCCGCCGCACCGGTCACGTACAGGTCGACGACCTCGACCTCGAAGTCGTAGGTCTTGCCCTGCTCGACGAGGAACTCGACGTTGCCCGCGGCCTTGTGGCCGAAGCGGAAGTTGGGGCCCTCGACGACCGCCTTGGCGTGCAGCTTGTCGACGAGGACCTTGACGACGAAGTCGGCGGGCGAGAGCTTCGAGAACTCCTTGGTGAACGGCAGGATCAACAGCGCGTCCACGCCCAGGTCCGCCATGAGCTCGGCGCGCCGGTGGTGCGGGGCCAGCAGCGGCGGGTGGCTGCCGGGGCGGACGACCTCGCTGGGGTGCGGGTCGAAGGTGACGACGACCGAGGGAACACCCAGCTCACGCGCCCGGTCCACGGCATGCCGGATGATCAGCTGGTGCCCGCGGTGGACCCCGTCGTAGGAACCGATGGTGACGACGCTGCGCCCCCAGTCCTCGGGGATGTCCTCCAAGCCACGCCAGCGCTGCACTGTGACCGCTCCTCGTCGAACCCGTGTCCGTATTGACTCTTGCGACTTACGCAGGTCTAAGGGTGCCATGCCGCGTGCCCGTCGCTCGCATCGGCATGGAGGCTGTGACCCGACGCACGCGGCCCCGAGGGGCTGGGAGGGCCCGCTCAGGCGGGCACCCGTACGCCCGCCAGGTTCTCGATCATCCGCCGGGTGCTGGGCCCGACCACCGCCGCCCACTCCTGCGGGGACTCGGCGAGCCAGCCGGCCACCAGCGCGGCGAACCCGGGGACGTACCGGCCGAGATCGACGAGACCGCGGTCGAAGCGGGTCGCGCCGTCCGGGGTGCGGACGAGGTGGAGGCCGATGCGGTGGATCAGGTCGCGGATGCCGGTGTCCGCGCGGGCGGCGGCCGCGGGCAGCAGGGCGGCCAGGACCGCGGGCTCCTGTTCGTGCTCCAGGAGGAAGTCGAGGAGTTCCTCGCGCAGCGGGCGGGAGACGGGCGTGCCGGGGCCGGCGAGCACGGCCGCCAGCGCGGCCCGCACCCCTTCGGGACCGCCCGCCAGCAGGGCGGTGACCAGCGGGAGGAGAACGGCCCGCGCGGCGGGGCCCTGGTCGAGGCGCCGGTCGACGTACGCGGCCACGTCCCCGGCGGTCTCCGGGCGCCGCTCCACGGCCTCCCGCACCAGCACGGCCACCCGGCGGGCCGGTGCGGGCGTGGTGATGTCGGCGAGCGCGCGCAGCGCCTGCCCGGCGTCCGGGCCCCGCAGCCGCTCCCGGAAGGCGTCCAGGACGGGATCGGGGTGGGTGGCGAGCGCGGGGAGCAGCGCGCTCGGCGGGAACTGCGGGTCACCGGCCGCGAAGTACCCGAGCGCCTGCGGGAGATGACGGGCACGGGTGTGTGGATCGCGGACCAGGAGGGCGAGCGCTCCGCCGTGCAGGGTGCGGTCCTCGGGGCGGGCGAGCAGGGCGAGGGCCGCGTAGCGCAGGAGCTCGCGGTCGGCCTCGGTGCGCACGTGCGGGGCGGCACGCAGTCCGTACGCCACCGCCGCCACCCGTCGCGCGGGCCGCTCGTCGTGCGCCCACCGGTCCACGGCCCGGCACACCGCCGACGGCTCGTCCTCGGCCAGCACGGCGAGCAGTTCGTCGGCCCGCCGGTGCGCACAGCCGACGAGCACCTCGGCGAGGTCGTCCAGGGCCCGGGTCCGGTGTGTGTGCAGCAGCGCCTGCGCGGCCTTCGCCACGGTCGCGTGCGGGGTCGCGGGCAGCGGCCGCTCGTCGTCGAACCAGCGGGTCAGCTGCGCCTGTACGGCGGTGGGGTCGGCGGCGAGCAGCTCGGCGACGGCGTCCAGGAACCGGGGGCCGGGCTCCCGCGGCGGTCCGTCGGCGAGGACGAGACGGCGGAGCAGGTCCAGGAGGGCGCCCGTCGGGAGCGGGAGGGCGGTCCAGAAGGCGGGGCCGAACGCGGCCGGGACCGGTTCCTCCTGGCGGCGCCGGGCCACCAGGCGGTCGGCGAGCTGCCGCAGCACATCGGTGTACGGCGTCGCGTCGGGCACCCGCAGCAGGGTCCCGGTGAGCAGATGGGCCGCCCACCAGGAGTCCGGGTCGGCGTCCAGGGCGTGCAGCAACTCCTCCAGCCGGTACGCCAGTTGGGGTGTGCCGTGCTGGCGGGCGACGAGGAGCAGGGCCTGGACGACGGGGCCGATGCGGTGGTGCGGGACGGGGAAGGGGTGGTCGCGGCCGGTGCGGCGGCGGTGGACCAGGGCGCGCAGGGCCTCGTCCAGGTCCAGGTGGGTGCCCTGGATCCAGTCGGCGAGTTCCTCGTGGGCGAAGCGGTAGCCGCTGCCCGCGGGAACGAGGAGGCCCTCGGTGAGGACGGCGGAGGCCCAGCCGGTGTCGCCGAGCCTCTTGGGGGCCGGGCCCCAGGGGAACACCGCCTCGAACGACGCCCGGTCCAGTTCGCCCTGGCCGGGGCCGAGGCTGCGGCGGGCGGCCTCGTGGACCTGGCCGGAGACCTTCGCGGCGAGCCGGCGGACCGCGGCGCCGCGCAGACCGCTCGGGGTGGCCAGCCGCACCGCGATGCGCAGGCACATGAGGTCGAGGTAGGCCTCGAAGACCTGGTCGCGGTCCAGGGGGGCGTGCGCGTCGGGCGGGAGAGCCGCGCGGACCTCGGACAGGAGGCGCAGGGCGAGAGGGTGCCGGGCGTCGGAGGCGGCGATGGCGCTTTCGGGGAGGGCGTAGCGGGCGCGGGCACGGCGGGCCTCGTCGTCGGTGAGGTCGCCGAGCCGTACGCAAGGCTCGTCCGGGCCGCCGTACAGCAGTTCCTTGGGGAAGCCGGCCTGCTCCCAGTACTCCTCCCGGCACGCCACCACCAGCCGTGCCCCGGTCTCCGCCAGCCAGCTCGCCGTGTTCCGCGTCCACTCGGCGAGGCGGTGGGCCAGGACCGGGGGCATCTCCTCGGGGCCGTCGAGGAGGAGGAGCAGGGGCCGGCCGGCGGTGCGGGACAGGCGGGCCAGCCGCTCGGGGGTGGTGTCACCCAGGTCGGCGGGGACGGTGTCCGCGGAGGTCGCCACGATCCGGGCCGCCCTGGCGAGCGCGCGGCGGGCCGCGTCGGCCACCGAGGCGTCGGTGTCCGCCAGGTCGGCGCCGCGCAGCCAGAGGGTGGGGGCCGGGGCGGGGCCGCGGTGGCGGCGGGCGGCGAGGGCCGCGAGTTGTGTCGTACGGCCGCTGCCGGGCGGTCCGACGAGGGCGAGGACGGTGGCCGGGCCGGCGGTGAACGCGTCGAACTCCCGGGTGACCGCGGCCCGTTCGACCAATTCCGTGGTGTCCTCGCGGCCCACGTGACCGGCCAGGGCACCGGGCGGGCCGTCCTGGCCGACCGAGGTGGCGGTCAGTTCCAGCACGCCGGCGAGGTTGAGGTCGGCGCCGTAGGCCGGGACGGTCGCGGCGTTCTCCGCGAGCAGGTCGGCGAGGGGGCCGGGGCGGACGGGGCGGAGCGGGACCGCGTGACCGCTGTCGCGCCGGCCGCTCTGCAGGGCGGTGCCGAGGACCGCGACCACCGCGCCGGTCCCGGCGTCGAGCACGGGCCCTCCGGCGGCCCCGCCGCCCAGCCGCAGGGCGTCCCGTCCCGCGGTGCCGATCGCCAGCTCCAGGGCGCCTTCGAGGAGATGGAAGCGGTCGGTGGCTGTGTAGGTCACGGAGGCCGTACCGAGCACCCGGGCCTCGCGCCAGCAGCCCGCGGGGAGCCGGACGTAGGTGCCGGTCCCGACGGAGTCCCGCACGGAGACGGGCAGCGGGTCCACGCCGAGCCCCTCGGTCCGCACCAGCGCCAGATCCAGCTCGGGCAGCGGGGTCACGGCGTCGGCGGCCACCACACAGCTGCGGTCGCCGGCGTGCAGCACGAGCCGCGCCAGCCCGTCGACGGCCTCGTGGCTGGTGACGACGGTGCCGTGGTGATCCGCGACGAAGCCGGTCCCCCGGGGCCGCCCCGCCAGATCGTGGATCCGCACGAATTCCGGGTCCTGCCCGGGTCCGGACGAGACCTGCTCCTGGGGTTCGCGCCGGCGTCCGTGCGCGGGCTGATGACGATCGCCGCGGCGACCCCACCGGTTCCTCTCGCACCCCGGCCGCGGCTGCCCGTCCTCCTCGGTGGCCGCCCGGTCGCCCCACCGGACCCGCGGGCCCGTCTCGCGCGCCTCCGGGCCCTCCTGCGCCGACATCCGATGGCCGGAGGCGGACGGCACGGCTCCGCCGACGGAGTCACCCCCTGCCACCATGGCCGACCTCCCCGCCGTACGCACGTTCCTGTTTTCGACGGTAGGCGTGCGGTGATCAGCGGGACAGATCGCGTGGTGAACGCGCCCCCTTCCACACCCCCGGTTCACTCCGAGCGCCTGCCCGCGCGGGTGAATGGAAGGGGGACGGCGGATACACCCTAGGGGTGGGGGAACCGAGGGGGGACCGTGGAGCGGCGGCGCAACCCCGTGATCGCCGCTCCACGGGCGGGCCGCCCCGGTGCCCCCGGTTCGGCGTCAGCCGAAGACGGCCAGGCTCTTGGCCTTGCCCTTCTGTTCCTCGACCAGCGCCAGGAAATGGCCCTCGGGGCCGAAGACGGCGACCGTACCGGCGCCCGCGTACTCGTCGGGCATGTCGAGCCGTACGCCGTTGGTGAGCAGCTTGGCCCGGCGGCCGTCGACGTCCCAGCGCGGGAAGGCGGCTGCCGCGGCGTCGGCGATCGGCATCACCGTCAGCTCCTGCTGGAGCTGGTCGAGGGTCCTGGCCGAGTCCAGCTTGTACGGGCCCACGCGCGTGCGGCGCAGAGCCGTCAGATGACCGCCGACGCCCAGGTCGGCGCCCAGGTCGCGGGCGAGGGCCCGGATGTAGGTGCCGGACGAGCAGACCACGGAGACCACCAGGTCCAGCACCGGGGTGCCGTCCTCGGCGACGGCGTCCCGGATGTCGTACACCGCGAAGGACGAGACGGTGACGGGGCGGGCGGGGATCTCGAACTCCTCGCCCTCACGTGCCCGCTTGTACGAGCGCACCCCGTCGATCTTGATGGCGCTGACCTTGGACGGCACCTGCATGATGTCGCCGGTCAGCTTGGCGATCCCGGCGTCGACGGCGTCGCGGGTGACCTTCGAGGCGTCCACCGACCCCGTGATCTCGCCCTCGGCGTCGTCGGTCAGGGTCGTCTGGCCGAGCCGGATCGTGCCCAGGTACTCCTTCTCGGTCAGCGCGAGGTGTCCGAGGAGCTTGGTCGCCTTCTCGACGCCGAGGACCAGCACACCCGTCGCCATGGGGTCGAGGGTGCCGGCGTGTCCGACGCGGCGGGTCCTGGCGATCCCGCGCATCTTGGCGACCACGTCGTGCGAAGTGAAGCCCGACGGCTTGTCGACGATGACAAGGCCGTCGGGCGTCCGGTTCTTCTCGGTCATTCGGCGGCGTCGTCCGTCTCGTCCTCGTCGCCCGGCTTCCGGTACGGGTCGGCGTCGCCTGCGTACCTGGCGCCGGCCGAGACCTCGCGCACCTTCTCGTCGGACTGGCGGGCCTTGTCGAGGAGGTCGTCGATGGTCTTGGCGGTGTCGGGCAGCGCGTCGGCCACGAAGGTCAGCGTCGGGGTGAACTTCACGCCCGCCGCCGCCCCGACCGCGGAGCGGAGCACGCCCTTGGCGCTCTCCAGTCCGGCCGCCGCGGCCGCCCGCTCCTCGTCGCCGCCGTACACCGTGTAGAAGACGGTCGCCTCCCGCAGGTCACCCGTGACCCGGGTGTCCGTGATGGTGACGTGTGAGCCGAGCCGCGGGTCCTTGATCCCGCGCAGCAGCTTCTGGGCCACCACCTCTCGGATGAGGTCCGCCAGCCTCTTGGCGCGCGCGTTGTCGGCCACTGGTCCGTCTCCTTAAGTACTTACTTGTTGCTTCAGTCTTCGTCGCTGTGGAGCCTGCGTCGAACCGAGAGCAGTTCCACCTCGGGCCGCGCCGCCACCAGCCGCTCGCAGCGGTCCAGTACGTCGGTGAGGTGTCCCGTGTCCCCGGAGACCACCGCCAGCCCGATCTCGGCCCTGCGGTGGAGGTCCTGACTACCCGTCTCCGCCGCGCTCACCGCGTACTTGCGCTGGAGCTCGGCCACGATCGGACGGACGAGAGAGCGTTTCTCCTTCAGTGAGTGCACGTCACCGAGGAGCAGGTCGAAGGACAGAGTCCCCACATACATGTGTGTCCGGATGTCCCGCCGGTTCGGGGTACGGGCACCGCTTCGGCGCCGATACGGGAACCGTACACGCAACGGCCGGGGCCGATCGACGGATATTACGTCCGCCGACCGGCCCCGATCGCGTGCTGTGACGGTCAGCCGCGCGGCTTCTCGCGCATCTCGTACGTCGCGATGACGTCGTCGACCTTGATGTCGTTGAAGTTGCCGAGGTTGATACCGCCCTCGAACCCTTCGCGGATCTCGGTGACGTCGTCCTTGAAGCGACGCAGACCGGAGATGGTGAGGCTCTCCGCGACCACCTTGCCGTCGCGGATGAGGCGCGCCTTGGTGTTGCGCTTGACCTCGCCCGACCGGACCAGGACACCGGCGATGTTGCCCAGCTTGGACGACTTGAAGACCTCGCGGATCTCCGCCGTGCCGAGCTCGACCTCTTCGTACTCCGGCTTGAGCATGCCCTTGAGGGCCGCCTCGATCTCCTCGATCGCCTGGTAGATGACCGAGTAGTACCGGACGTCCACGCCTTCGCGCTCGGCCATCTGCGCGGCACGCCCTGCGGCGCGCACGTTGAAGCCGATCACGATGGCGTCCGAGCCCATGGCCAGGTCGACGTCCGACTCCGTGACCGCACCGACACCGCGGT
The DNA here is from genome assembly GCF_042893155.1 of Streptomyces sp. NPDC001668. Lineage (NCBI taxonomy): Bacteria > Bacillati > Actinomycetota > Actinomycetes > Kitasatosporales > Streptomycetaceae > Streptomyces > Streptomyces sp. NPDC001668. The sequence continues at coordinate 53,201 of NZ_JBIAUQ010000025.1, read as the reverse complement.
GCAGGATGCGGATGTCGACCTCTTCGCCGACGTCGAGCTGGAGCAGCGAGGACTCGAGAGCCTCCACCGAACCGGACGCGTCGCCCTTGATGATGAGGTTGAGTTCCTGCACCAGACCGGCCTTGAGGGCCTCGTCCAGGTTCTCCAGGGAGAACCGGACTCCGCGCCGGGCGAAGTTGGCGTTGCGCTCACGCGCCGCGCGCTTCTCGGCGATCTGGCGGGCCGTGCGGTCCTCGTCGACGACGAGGAAGTTGTCGCCGGCGCCCGGGACGTTGGTGAGACCCAGGACGAGGACCGGAGTCGACGGACCCGCCTCTTCCAGGTTGTCGCCCTTGTCGTCGAGCATCGCGCGGACACGGCCGTACGCGTCGCCGACCACCATGGTGTCGCCGACCCGCAGGGTGCCTCGCTGGACCAGGACGGTCGCGACGGCACCGCGGCCACGGTCGAGACGGGACTCGATCGCAATACCCTGCGCGTCCTGCTCCGGGTTGGCCCGCAGGTCGAGCGAGGCGTCCGCGGTGAGGACCACGGCCTCCAGGAGAGCCTCGATGTTGAGGCCCTGCTTGGCGGAGATGTCGACGAACATGGTGTCGCCGCCGTACTCCTCGGCCACCAGGCCGTACTCGGTCAGCTGACCGCGCACCTTGGTCGGGTCGGCACCCTCGACGTCGATCTTGTTGACCGCGACCACGATCGGCACATCGGCCGCCTTGGCGTGGTTCAGCGCCTCGATCGTCTGGGGCATCACACCGTCGTTGGCCGCCACCACGAGGATCGCGATGTCGGTCGACTTGGCACCACGGGCACGCATGGCGGTGAACGCCTCGTGACCCGGGGTGTCGATGAAGGTGATCTTGCGCTCTTCGTCGTTGACCTGAGTCGTGACCTGGTACGCACCGATGTGCTGCGTGATACCGCCGGCCTCGCCCGCGACGACGTTCGTCTTGCGGATGGTGTCGAGGAGGCGGGTCTTTCCGTGGTCGACGTGACCCATGACGGTCACGACCGGCGGACGCGGGACGAGGAACTCGTCGCCGCCCTCGTCCTCGCCGAACTCGATGTCGAAGGACTCGAGCAGCTCGCGGTCCTCCTCCTCGGGGCTGACGATCTCGAGGGCGAAGTTCATCTCGTCCGCGAGGAGCTTCAGCGTCTCGTCGGAGACGGACTGCGTGGCAGTGACCATCTCGCCGAGGTTCATCATCACGCCGACGAGCGACGCCGGGTTGGCGCCGATCTTCTCCGCGAAGTCGGTGAGGGAGGCACCGCGCGACAGGCGGACGGACTGTCCGTTGCCGCGAGGCAGCATCACGCCGCCGACCGACGGGGCCTGCATGGCCTCGTACTCCTGGCGCCTCTGCCGCTTCGACTTGCGACCGCGACGCGCGGGACCGCCGGGACGGCCGAAGGCGCCCTGCGTGCCACCACGGCCACCCGGACCACCGGGACGACCGCCGAAACCGGGACGACCGCCGCCGCCACCGCCGGGACCACCCGGACGGCCGGCGAAGCCGCCGCCACCGCCACCGGGACCGCCGGGACGGCCGGCGAAGCCGCCGCCACCACCGGGACCGGCCGGACGGCCGGCGAAGCCGCCGCCACCCGGACGACCGCCGCCGCCACCGGGACGACCGCCGCCACCGGGACCGCGGCCACCGGGGCCACCGCCGCCGGGACGCGGGCCGGCAGCCGGACGCTGCGGCATCATGCCGGGGTTGGGACGCGCGCCGCCGGGGCCGCCGCCGGGACGGGGACCGCCCTGCGGACGGGGCATGCCGCCGGGGGTGGGACGGGCGCCGCCCGGAGCCTGCGGACGGGGACCGCCCGCCGCGCCCTGGGGACGGGGACCGCCCTGGCCCTGACCCTGCGGACGCGGGGCGCCGCCGGGACGCTCACCGGGGCCACCCGGGCCGCCGGGGCGAGGGGCGCCGCCGGGACGGGGCGCCTGCGGGCGCGCCATGCCGGTGGAGCCACCAGAGGTGAAGGGGTTGTTGCCCGGACGGGGACCGGCCGGACGAGCGCCGGGACGGGCACCCTGGCCGCCCGGACGCGGAGCGCCGGGACGGTCGCCGCGGTCGCCGCGGCCCTGGCCGGGAGCGCCGCCCTGACCGGGAGCGCCGGCCGGACGCGGGGCGCCCGGACGAGGAGCCTGGCCGGCCGGACGCGGGGCGCCGGGGCGCGGGCCGGAACCCTGGCCCTGGTTCTGGCCCTGGGAGGCCGGTGCGGCGGGAGCCGACGGCGGTGCCGTGAACTCGGGCGTGGTCGGAGCCGGGGACGCCGGGGCGGGCCGCGGCGCGGGCTTCGGGCCCGGGGTGGGACGGGGGCCGGGAGTCACCGGCGCGGCGGGAGCCGCGGGCGTCTCGGCGGCGGCCGGCTTGGGGGCCGGCGGGCGCGGGGCGGCCGGACGGGCGGCCTGCGCGGGAGAGGGGGCTGCCGGACGTGCCGGGGCAGCCTTGCGTGCGGGGGCGGACTTGCCGCCTCCGTTGCCCTGCTGGAGGGCGTCCGTCAACTTACGGACGACGGGCGCTTCGATCGTCGAAGACGCCGAACGGACGAATTCACCGAGTTCCTGGAGCTTGGCCATGACGACCTTGCTCTCAACCCCGAACTCCTTGGCGAGTTCGTATACCCGGACCTTAGCCACTTCGCTCCTTTTAGGTCCGGGTTGCGTCCGGACCGTCGCTACTTCATGGGCGTACTCATCGCGTGCTCATCGAGTGCTCATCGCAATCTCGACCTACTTCCAACTCGCGGGGTACCTGGGCCGCACGGGGGTTCCGCGCGACGCTTCTTACGGTGTTGCCTGCTCAGCAACTGTCTGTCTGCTCGACGTACTGGCGCAACGCCTTTGTGTCGAGCGCTCCCGGGGCGCGCAGCGCCCGCGTGAACGCCCGGCGGCGTACCGCCTGGTCGAAACAGACCAGGGCGGGGTGGATGTACGCACCCCGGCCGGGCAGCGTACCGCGAAGATCAGGGACGCATGCGTCCTTGATCGCCACGATGCGCAGCAGATCGGTCTTGACCGCTCGCTGCCTGCATCCCACACAGGTTCGTTCAGGGCATGCGCGGGCGTGCGTCCGGCCAGACACTCTTAAGTCTACCTCCCCGTACCGACCTCACCCCTTGGGGGCGAGGATCGAACGGTTGTTGTCGTGATCTGAGCCACCGACGGCTTGGATCTATTCCCCGGTCTGCTCGGTGTCCGGCCGGATGTCGATCCGCCAGCCGGTGAGCCGGGCCGCGAGCCGGGCGTTCTGACCCTCCTTGCCGATGGCGAGGGAGAGCTGGTAGTCGGGGACGGTCACGCGCGCGGAGCGGGCGGCCATGTCCACGACCTCGACCTTGGAGACCCGGGCCGGCGAGAGGGCGTTCGCCACCATCTCGGCCGGGTCGTCCGACCAGTCGACGATGTCGATCTTCTCACCGTTCAGCTCGCCCATGACATTGCGCACACGACCGCCCATGGGGCCGATGCAGGCGCCCTTGGCGTTCAGGCCCGAACGGGTGGAACGTACGGCGATCTTGGTGCGGTGACCGGCCTCGCGGGCGATCGCGGCGATCTCGACGGACCCGTCGGCGATCTCCGGCACCTCCAGGGCGAAGAGCTTCTTCACCAGGTTGGGGTGCGTACGGGACAGGGTGACGGACGGACCGCGCACACCCCTGGCCACCCGTACGACGTACGACCGCAGCCGCATCCCGTGCGGGTACGTCTCGCCGGGCACCTGCTCCTGCACCGGCAGGATGGCCTCCAGCTTGCCGATGTCCACGAGCACGTTCTTCGGGTCGCGGCCCTGCTGGACCACGCCCATGACGATGTCGCCCTCACGCCCCGCGTACTCGCCGAGCGTCGCGTCGTCCTCGGCGTCGCGCAGCCGCTGCAGGATGACCTGCTTGGCGGTGGTGGCGGCGATACGGCCGAAGTCGGACGGGGTGTCGTCGAACTCCCGGGGCTCCTGGCCCTCTTCGAGCTCCTCGGGGTCCTCCTTCGCCCACACGACCACGTGTCCGGAGTCCCGGTCGAGCTTCACGCGCGCGTGGCGGTGGCTTCCCTCGGTGCGGTGGTAGGCGATGAGGAGGGCCGACTCGATCGCCTCGACCAACAGGTCGAAGGAGATCTCCTTCTCCCGTACCAAGCCCCGCAGGGCACTCATGTCGATGTCCACGGCTACGCCTCCTCTTCGTTCTTGTCCTTGCGGTTGAACTCGACCTGCACACGCGCTCTGTCGATGTCGGAGAAGGCGAGTCTGCGGGCGGTGGCCTTGCGGCCCTTCACACCGGGCACTTCGAGATCGAGGCCCTCGTCGTCGACCTTCAGGATCCTGGCGACCAGTTCCCCGCCGTCCTCGGTCAGCTGGAACTTCACCAGCCGGTCCACGGCGCGCACGTAGTGCCGGTGTTCCTTGAGAAGTCGTTCCGCGCCCGGGGTGCCGACCTCGAGGGTGTACTCCCCCGCGCCCATCGCGTCGGTCTCGTCGAGCTTCGCCGAGAGCGCGCGGCTCACATCGGCGATCTGGTCCAGGTCGGCTCCGCTGTCCGAGTCGACGACGACGCGCAGCACCCGCTTCCGTCCTACGGAGTCCACGGCGATCTCTTCGAGATCCAGGCCCTGGGAGGTGACGAGCGGTTCCAGGAGCTCTCGCAGCCTCTCGCTCTGGGTGGTGCTCATCCGGGTGACTCCTCGGCCGCGTGTGCTGTTGTGGGTAGGTCGCGTGTCTGGTCAAAGGGTATCCGGTCGCGGAGGGTGTTGCCGTCCAGGTGACCACGGACGCACGGGTACCGTGATCGCCGGCGGGCCCGACCTCCCGCCCGTGTGTTCGTACGAGCTTCCTGAGGACGTCTGCCGTGCCGTACCCCCCTCCGCCGCGCGTCCCCTCCGGGCCGCGCAGAAGATCCCTGCTCGCCTCGGTCGCCGGGGGCGCCCTTCTCGTGGGGTGCTCCGACGGGACCGGAAGCAGCGAGGAGGGCACCGCCGGCAGTCCCTCCCTCGTCGAGCGGACACGCGTGCGTGCGGCTCGGGACAGCCGGGGGATCGTCCAGCGGTACGACGCCGTCCTGGCCGCCCATCCGGGCCTCGCGGAGCGGGTGGGGCCGTTGCGGGCGGAAGCCGTGCGGCATCTGGAGGCGTTCGGGGAGACGGTCAGGACGGCCTCCCCCAGCGCGTCGAGCAGCGCCTCGCCCTCGCCCTCGTCGCCGTCGCCGTCATCGTCGTCGGCCACCGTGCCCGCGACCGAGAAGGACGCCCTCGCCCAGCTGGCCGCCGCCGAACGGGCGCTCGCGGACCGGCGCGCCAAGGCGCTGCTGGACGTGCCGGGTGAGCTGGCCCGGCTGCTGGCCTCGGTGGCGGCGGCCGGCGCCGCGCACGCCTATCTGCTGACGGAGGCCGCCCGATGACCGAGAAGCAGGAGCTGGAGGCCCTCCAGAAGGCGCTGGCCGCCGAGCACGCCGCCGTCTACGGCTACGGCGTCGTCGGGGGCCGGATCGGCGAGGGCCGGCGCGCGGAGGCCATGGCCGCCTACGACGCCCACCGGGCCCGCCGGGACGCCCTGGCGCGCGAGGTGCGGGGCCTCGGCGCGACGCCGGTCGCCGCGGCGGCGGCGTACGCGCTGCCCTTCCCGGTGCCGGACTCCGCCGCGGCCGTACGGCTGGCCGCCGATCTGGAGGACCGGGTGGCCGGGGTGTACGCCGACCTGGTGCGGGCAACCGAGGGCGGGCGGCGGAGCACGGGGGCCGAGGCGCTGCGGGAGGCCGCGGTGCGCGCCGTGCGCTGGCGCGGCCGGAGCGTAGCCTTCCCTGGGCTCGCCGAGCGGGCGACCACGGTGTCGCCCTCGTCCCCGGCCTCGGTCTCTCCCGCGGCCCCCACGGCATAACGCGGCACTGGAAGGAAACGACTCGCGCATGGCTTTCGAACCACCGCGGCGGCTGGTGCGGGCGCTCGCCGAGAGCGTCCCGGACGGTGACGACTGGGTGGAAGGGCTGCCCGAGACCGCCGGACAGGCCGTCGCGCTGCGCGAGTTGACCGTGGAGCGGGTGCAGGTGCCCGGAGGCCGCAGCAGCCTCGTCGTGCTCGTACGGCGGCCCGACGGGACGCCCGCCGTGCTCAAGCTGGTACCGCCCCGGTCCCGGCCGGAGAGCGAGCGGGCGGCTCTCGCGCACTGGGACGGCAGGGGGGCCGTACAACTGCTGGAGCCCTTCGTCACCGAGGGTGTGCTGCTCCTCGAACGGCTGCATCCGGATGTCTCCGTGCGGTCGCTGCCGGAGGCGAAGGCGCTGCTGGAGGCGGCCGGGACCCTGCGGCGGCTGTGGGTGGAGCCGCCCGGTGACCATGTCTTCGAGACGGTCGCCGAACGGACCGGACGGCAGGCCGACGCGATGCGCGGTGCCCCCGCGGAGGTGGCGGGACTCGTCGGCGCGGCTCTCGACGCGCGCGAGTCGTTGCTGGCGTCGCCCCCGGAGACGCGGTTGCTGCACGGCACGTTCCGGCAGAGCAAGGTGCTGTCCGCCGAGCGGTCGCCCTGGCTCGCCGTCGGGCCCGATCCGGTCGTCGGCGAGTGCGCGTTCGATCTCGCCCGGCTGGTGCGGGACCGGGTGGAGGACCTGATCGCCACGCCGTCGGGCGCGGCGACGACCCGCCGCCGGATCAAGCGGCTCGCGGAGTCGCTGGAGGTGGACCAGGAACGGCTGCGGGGGTGGACGCTGTTCCGGGCCGTGGAGTCGGGGGTGCGGGCGCTGCGGGTGGGCCGGCCCCGGGATGCCGAACTGCTGCTGGAGTTCGCCGGGTGGCTGTGAGGCGGCGCTCGGGTACGCCGCCTCACCCTGCCGGTTTTCCCTAGGCGCTCAGGCGGGCGATCGCCTCGTCGACCGTCAGCTCCTCCCGCTCACCGGTGCGGCGGTCCTTGAGCTCCAGGACGCCCTCGGCGGCACGGCGGCCCGCGACCAGGATCTTCGGTACGCCGATCAGCTCGGAGTCGGTGAACTTCACTCCCGGGGAGACGCCGGCGCGGTCGTCGACGAGGACCCGCAGGCCCGCCTCGCGCAGCTTCTCCGAGACATCGAGGGCCAGTTCGATCTGGAGGGCCTTGCCGGCGGCGACGACGTGCACGTCGGCCGGGGCGACCTCGGCGGGCCAGCACAGGCCCTTGTCGTCGGCGGACTGCTCGGCGAGGGCGGCGACCGCGCGCGAGACGCCGATGCCGTAGGAGCCCATGGTCACGCGGACCGGCTTGCCGTTCTGGCCGAGGACGTCGAGCTTCAGCGCGTCCGCGTACTTGCGGCCCAGCTGGAAGATGTGGCCGATCTCGATGGCGCGGTCCAGCTTGAGGCCGGTGCCGCATTTCGGGCACGGGTCGCCCTCCTCGACGACCACGACGTCGACGTACTCGTCTACCTCGAAGTCACGGCCCGCGACGACGTTCTTCGCGTGCGTGTGCTCCTTGTTGGCGCCGGTGATCCAGGCGGTGCCGGGGGCCACGCGCGGGTCGGCGATGTACTTCAGCTTCTCCTGGCGGCCCTGCGGACCGACGTAGCCGCGGACGAGGTCGGGACGGCCGACGAAGTCCTCCGCCGTCACCAGCTCCACGGCCGCCGGCCCGAAGTGCGCCTCGACCTTGTCCATGTCGACCTCGCGGTCGCCGGGGACACCGACGGCCACGATCTCGCCGTCGACCTTCACGAGGAGGTTCTTGAGGGTCTGGGAGGCCTCGACGCCGAGGTGGGCGGCGAGGGTCTCGATGGTGGGGGTGTCCGGGGTCGGGATCTCCTCGAGCGCGGGCACGCCGGCCGCGTCGACCGGCTTCAGCTCGTACGCGATCGCCTCGGTGTTGGCCGCGAAGTCGCAGTTCGGGCAGTCGGCGAAGGTGTCCTCGCCGGCCTCGGCGGGAGCCAGGAACTCCTCCGACTTGGAGCCGCCCATCGCACCGGCGGTGGCGGCGCAGATGCGGTAGTCGAGGCCCAGGCGCGCGAACACCTTCTGGTAGGCCTGGCGGTGCAGCGCGTAGGACTGGGCCAGGCCCTCCTCCTCGGTGTCGAAGGAGTACGAGTCCTTCATCAGGAACTCGCGGCCGCGCAGGATGCCGGCGCGGGGGCGGGCCTCGTCACGGAACTTCGTCTGGATCTGGTACAGGATGACCGGCAGGTCCTTGTAGGAGGACGCCTGGTCCTTCACCAGCAGGGTGAAGAACTCCTCATGGGTCGGGCCGAGCAGGTAGTCACCGCCCCTGCGGTCCTGGAGGCGGAACAGCTCCGGGCCGTAGTCGTCCCAGCGGCCCGTCGTCTCGTACGGCTCCTTCGGCAGCAGCGCGGGAAGCAGCACCTCCTGGGCGCCGATCGCGTCCATCTCCTCGCGGACGATCCGCTCGACGTTGCGCAGCACCTTCATGCCGAGCGGGAGCCAGCTCCACACTCCGGCCGCGGTACGGCGGACGTACCCGGCGCGCACGAGCAGCTTGTGGCTGAGGACCTCGGCGTCCGCCGGGTCGTCGCGCAGCGTCTTCGCCATCAACTGGGACATGCGCTGGACCGGTGCCTTGGCCATGGTTCTCGTACTCCTGCCGGGAAAGGGTGATGGCAAGGAGGTTAGCCGGGCGGGCTGTGGGGGCGGAAATCCGGTGTTCAGCGACGGCGCAGCGGGAGGGGGGCGCCCATCACGGCGTACGGCTTGGGGGCGCTCGGGAAGAGGACCTGGCGGGCGAGGTCCTGGTAGCCGAGGGAGTGGTACAGGCCACGGGCCGGGCTGTCGGTGTCGATCGCGGAGAGGATGGAACGGGGCTCGGCGGCGCCGTCGGTGATCGTGGTGATCAGGGCACGGCCGATGCCGCGGTTCTGGTGGTGCGGGTGGACGTGCAGCTCGGTGATCACGAAGGAGTCGTCGAGCCAGATCTCGTTGTGCTGGGCGCGCAGATAGGGCTCCACGACGGTGGACCACCAGTGGGTGCGGTCGTTGGGCATGCCGTACACGAACCCCACGAGGCTGCCGCCGACGGTCGCGCCGAGCGCTCGCGCACCGGGGTAGGTCATGTGCCGCAGGACGATCTGGCGGCGGACCGCCACCTCGTCGGCGCCGAGACCGAAGGCGACGGCCTGTACCGCGAGGGCCTCGTCCACGTGGGCGGACAGGTCCAGGGGGCCGATGACGAGGTCCATGCCGGGAGCGTACAGGCAGACGCGCTCAGAAGAGGACGCTCATGAAGGCGCCCACCTCTTGGAAGCCCACCCTCTTGTACGTCCTCCTCGCCGCCGTGTTGAAGTCGTTGACGTACAGGCTGACCACCGGGGCGACGTCCGCGAGGGCGTACCGCAGCACCGCGGCCATCCCGGGCGCCGCCACTCCCCTGCCCCGGTACTCGGGGGCCACCCACACGCCCTGGATCTGGCAGGCCCGGTCCGTCGCCGCGCCGATCTCCGCCTTGAAGACGACCTTGCCGTGCTCGTCGAGGCGGGCGAAGGAGCGCCCGGAGCCGACGAGTTCGGCGACCCGGGCCTGGTACAGCAGACCCCCGTCGCCGGCCAGCGGCGAGACACCGACCTCCTCGGTGAACATCGCCACGCACGCCGGCATGATCGTCTCCATCTCGTCCTTGCGGATGCGGCGGACGTACGGATCCGGGGCGATGGCGGCGGGCATGCGGTCGGTGACCATGAGGGGCTGGTTCGCGCGGACCTCGCGGGCCGGGCCCCAGCTGGGCTCCAGCAGACGCCAGAGCTGGGCGGTGGGTTCGGCGGGTCCGACGATGGAGGAGCAGCGGCGGCCGGCCCGCCGGGCGCGGTCGGCGAAGGCGCGGACGGCTCGGGGGGTCGCGCAGATCGGGACCAGGTTGGCGCCGGCGTAACAGAGGGACGTGAGCATCCCGTCCTCGTACCAGCCCCACATCTCGCCACCGAGCCGCCACGGGTCGAGGCCGGCGACCTGCACCCTCGACGTCACGAAGGCGTTCGCGACCGGATCGCGGTCCAGGACGGCGAGAGCGGCGTCCAGGTCGCTCGGTTCGAGGACCCGGGAGGTCGTCTGGGTCAACACGGGCGGGGCCTCACACTGGGGTCTGCTGATCTCCGCACTGTACCTGCGGAAGCTGAGGCGTGCCGAGCCGCGTTCAGGTGCCGGTTGCCCGTGGGGTGCCGTGTGTTTCGGTGACCGTCCCTGGGGGCTGCGCCCCCGACCCCCCTTCGGCCCTGAAGGGGCCTCGTCCTCAAACGCCGGACGGGCTGGACGTCCCGGACCGGCGTTGAGAAGACCTGACCCCGATAAGCCTCGTCAGCCCGCGACCGACACGGACGGCTCGCCCGAGGAGACGCCCTCCGCCTCCATCTGCTCGGCCAGCTTCATGGCCTCCTCGATCAGGGTCTCCACGATCTTGGACTCGGGGACGGTCTTGATGACCTCGCCCTTGACGAAGATCTGGCCCTTGCCGTTGCCGGAGGCGACGCCGAGGTCGGCCTCGCGGGCCTCGCCGGGGCCGTTGACGACGCAGCCCATGACGGCGACGCGGAGGGGGACCTCCATGCCGGTCAGGCCCGCCGTGACCTCCTCGGCCAGCTTGTAGACGTCGACCTGGGCGCGGCCGCAGGACGGGCAGGAGACGATCTCCAGGCCGCGCTGCTTGAGGTTCAGGGACTCCAGGATCTGGTTGCCGACCTTGACCTCCTCGACCGGCGGGGCCGAGAGGGAGACGCGGATGGTGTCGCCGATGCCCTGGGAGAGGAGGGCGCCGAAGGCGACGGCCGACTTGATGGTGCCCTGGAACGCCGGGCCCGCCTCCGTCACGCCGAGGTGGAGCGGGTAGTCGCACTGCGCGGCCAGCTGCTTGTACGCCTCGATCATGACGACCGGGTCGTTGTGCTTCACCGAGATCTTGATGTCCCGGAAGTCGTGCTCCTCGAAGAGCGACGCCTCCCACAGGGCCGACTCGACGAGCGCCTCCGGCGTCGCCTTGCCGTACTTCTGGAGCAGGCGGCGGTCCAGGGAGCCCGCGTTCACGCCGATGCGGATCGGGGTGCCGTGGTCCTTCGCGGCCCGCGCGATCTCCTTGACCTTGTCGTCGAACTGCTTGATGTTGCCGGGGTTCACCCGGACCGCCGCGCAGCCCGCCTCGATGGCGGCGAAGACGTACTTGGGCTGGAAGTGGATGTCCGCGATCACCGGGATCTGCGACTTGCGGGCGATCGTCGCGAGGGCGTCGGCGTCGTCCTGGGTGGGACAGGCCACGCGCACGATCTGGCAGCCGGAGGCCGTCAGCTCGGCGATCTGCTGGAGCGTCGCGCCGATGTCGGACGTACGGGTCGTCGTCATGGACTGGACCGAGACCGGGGCGTCGCCGCCGACCGCGACGGTGCCCACCTGGATCTGCCGGCTCTTGCGGCGCTCGGCAACCCTGGTCGGAACGGACGGCATGCCGAGAGAAATCGCAGTCATCTGCAGTGCAACCCCAAGTCGTGGATCAAGGTCCAGGTCCCGTCAGCGGCGGGCTCCAGGCTTCGAGATTACGGCACCGACCGCGACGCGAGCACATCCCGCCCGCCAAACCCACTCAATGGAAGGCGACCCGGCATGGCACACACCGGGCCGCCTCGAACGCCGGATGGCTAGGAGATGCGGACCGGGTTAACGACGTCCGCGATCAAAACGAGGATCGTGAAGCAAATGAAGATCCCCGCCACCACATAGGCCACCGGCATCAGCTTCGCCACGTCGAACGGGCCCGGGTCCGGGCGCTTGAGGAGCTTGGCCAGGTTGCGGCGCAGGGACTCCCACAGGGCGCCGGCGATGTGGCCGCCGTCCAGGGGGAGCAGCGGGAGCATGTTGAAGAGGAACAGGGAGAGGTTGAAGCCCGCGACCAGCATCAGGGCCATGGCGAGTTGCTGGGTCGGGGGGATGTCGAGGGTGAAGATCTCGCCGCCGACCCGCGCCGCGCCGACCACGCCCATCGGGGAGTCCGGTTCGCGCGGGGCGTCGTCGAAGGCCGCGTTCCACAGGGCCGGGATCTTGCCGGGGAGGGCGGCCAGGGAGTCGACGGCCTCGCCGACGCGGTCGCCCATCCACACCACGGAGTCGCCGAAGTCCTGCTTGACGATGCCGGTGGCGGCGCTGAAGCCGAGGAAGCCGGCGGTGACGTACTCGCCCTGGACGTACTGGCCGCTGGAGTCCTTCTTGGCGACCTGGTTGCTGGCGATCTTCGCCGTCAGCGTCACGTCCTTGCCGTCGCGCTCGACGACGATCGGGACCGTCTTGTCGGGGTTGGCGCGGATGAGGTCGGAGAGCTTGTTCCAGTCGTCCGTCTTCACGCCGTTGAACGAGAGGATCTTGTCGCCCGCCTTGAGGCCGGCGGCCGCGGCCGGGGAGGCCGGGTCGGAGGCCTTGCAGTTCTGGCGGTCCTGGCTCTGGGCGATCACGCACTTGGAGACCGAGCTGACCGTGTTGGTCTGCTGGGAGATGCCGAAGCCCATGAGGACGGTGAGGAACAGGGCGACCGCGAGGATGAGGTTCGCGAAGGGGCCCGCGAACATCACGATGACGCGTTTCCAGGGCTTACGGGTGTAGAAGAGGCGTTTCTCGTCGCCGGGCTGGAGCTCCTCGAAGGCGGCCGAGCGGGCGTCCTCGATCATGCCGCGCCAGGGGGAGGTGGAGCGGGCGCTGATACGGCCGTCGTCGCCGGGCGGGAACATGCCGATCATGCGGATGTAGCCGCCGAAGGGGACTGCCTTGATGCCGTACTCCGTCTCGCCCTTCTTGCGCGAGAAGACGGTCGGGCCGAAGCCGACCATGTACTGCGGCACGCGGATGCCGAAGAGCTTGGCGAAGGACAGGTGCCCCAGCTCGTGCCACGCGATCGACACCAGCAGGCCGAAGGCGAAGAGCACTATGCCGAGGATGAACATCAGGGTCGTCATGCACGGGCCTCCGCCGTCTGTGCCGTCAGTTCCCGGGCCCGGGTCCGCGCCCAGGTCTCCGCTTCGAGGACGTCCGCGACGGTGAGCGAGGTTCCCCGGCGCGGGGTGCCGTGCTCGTCCACCACCCGGGTCACGGTCTCCATGATCCCGTTGAACGGCAGCGCGCCGGCCCGGAAGGCCTCGACGCACTCCTCGTTGGCGGCATTGAACACCGCCGGGGCCGTGCCCGCGAGCTGTCCCACGTGTCTCGCAAGGTTGACCGAAGGAAACGCGTCGTTGTCGAGCGGGAAGAACTCCCACGTCGACGCCTTGCTCCAGTCGAAGGCGGGCGCCGCGTCGGGGACGCGCTCGGGCCAGCCGAGACCGATGGCGATCGGCCCCCGCATGTCGGGGGGCGTCGCCTGGGCGATCGTGGATCCGTCCGTGAACTCAACCATCGAGTGGACATACGACTGGGGATGCACGACCACCTCAATGCGGTCGAAGGGAATGTCGTAGAGGAGGTGCGCCTCGATGACCTCGAGACCCTTGTTGACGAGGGTCGCGGAGTTGATCGTGATGACCGGGCCCATGGCCCAGGTGGGGTGGGCGAGGGCGTCCTCGACGGTGACGTCGGCGAGTTCTTCCTTCGTACGGCCGCGGAAGGGGCCGCCGGACGCGGTCACGACCAGCTTGCGGACGTCGGCCCTGGTCCCGGAGGCCAGTGCCTGGAAGAGGGCCGCGTGCTCGGAGTCGACGGGGATGATCTGCCCGGGCTTGGCGAGGGCCTTCACCAGGGGGCCGCCCACGATGAGCGACTCCTTGTTGGCGAGCGCGAGGGTGCGGCCCGCCTCCAGGGCGGCAAGGGTCGGGGCGAGTCCGATGGAGCCGGTGATGCCGTTGAGGACGGTGTGCGCGTCGGAGGCGGCGAGCTGGGTGGCCGCGGCCGGTCCGGCGAGGATCTCGGGGAGCGGCTCGCCCGCGCCGTAGAGACCGCTGAGCGCCTCGCGGAGCTGCGGTACGACGTCCTCGCGGGCGACCGCGACGGTCCGTACCCTCAGCCGGTGCGCCTGCTCGGCGAGGAGGGCCACGCGTCCGCCGTTGGCGGAGAGCCCGGTCACCCGGAAGCGGTCGGGGTTGCGCAGCACGAGGTCGATGGCCTGGGTGCCGATCGAGCCGGTGGAGCCGAGGATCACCACGTCCTTGGGGCCGTCGCCCGCCACGGGGTCGTAGACGAGGTGCGGGTCGGCGAGAGGGGCTGGACTGTCGCTCATCTCTCCATTGTGGCCGTAAGGACGGCGTAGGAGGACAGCGCGTCCCCCTCTCGGGGGGCGCGCTGTGGTGAGTGGTCAGCGGACGGGGCGGTGGACGTTCTCCTTCTCGGAGGGGCCGGGGGTGGCGTCCGCGATCCAGACGCCTTCGCCGGAGGGGTCGACGATGCCGTCCTCCAGCCAGGCGTAGGTGCCGGAGAGCACGCCCTTGACGACCTTGCGGTCCTGGTCGTCGGTGTTGTTCCACAGGCGGCCGAAGAGTTCCTCGACGCGGAGGCGGGACTGGTGGCAGAAGGCGTCGGCGAGCTGGTAGGCCTCGCGGCCGTGGGCCTCGGTGGTGTAGAGGAGTTCGGCGCGTACGCAGGCCGCGCTCATGGCGAAGAGTTCGGCGCCGATGTCGACGATGCGGCCGAGGAAGCCCTGCTTGGTCTCCATGCGGCCCTGCCAGCGGGACATGGCGTAGAAGGTGGAGCGGGCGAGTTTGCGGGCCGTGCGTTCGACGTAGCGCAGATGCGTCGAGAGGTCGACCTCGCGCTTGAACTCACCGTAGGAGTTCGGCAGTTGACCCGGCCCCGCGACCAGCTTCGGGAGCCACTTGGCGTAGAAGACGCCCGCGTTCGCGCCGGCCTTCGCCTTGTCGCCGAGGGACTTCTCCGGGTCGATGAGGTCGCCGGCGACGGAGAGGTGGGCGTCGACGGCCTCGCGGGCGATCAGCAGGTGCATGATCTCGGTCGAGCCCTCGAAGATGCGGTTGATGCGCAGGTCGCGCAGGACCTGTTCGGCGGGGACCGCCTTCTCGCCGCGGGCCTTGAGGGATGCGGCGGTCTCGAAGCCGCGGCCGCCGCGGATCTGGACGAGTTCGTCGGCGATGAGCCAGCCCATCTCGGAGGCGTAGAGCTTGGCGAGGGCGCCCTCGATGCGGATGTCGTTGCGGTTCTCGTCGGCCATCTGGGAGGACAGGTCGAGGACGGCCTCCAGGGCGAAGGTCGTCGCCGCGATGAAGGAGATCTTGGAGCCGACGGCCTCGTGATGGGCGATCGGCTTGCCCCACTGTTCGCGGGCCGTGGACCACTCGCGGGCGATCTTCAGGCACCACTTGCCGGCGGCCACGCAGGAGGCGGGCAGCGAGAGGCGGCCGGTGTTGAGGGTGGTGAGGGCGATCTTCAGGCCCGCGCCCTCGGCGCCGATGCGGTGGGCCGCCGGGACCCGGACCTGGTGGAAGCGGGTGACGCCGTTCTCGATGCCGCGCAGGCCCATGAAGGCGTTGCGGTTCTCGACGGTGATGCCGGGTGAGTCGGTCTCGACGACGAAGGCGGTGATGCCGCCCTTGTGGCCCTCGGACTTCGGGACGCGGGCCATGACGACGAGGAGGTCGGCGACCACGCCGTTGGTGGTCCACAGTTTCACTCCGTCGAGGAGGTAGTCGTCCCCGTCGGGTACGGCGGTGGTGGCGAGGCGGGCCGGGTCGGAGCCGACGTCCGGTTCGGTGAGGAGGAAGGCGCTGATGTCGGTGCGGGCGCACCGGGGCAGGAACTTCTCCTTCTGCTCCTGGGTGCCGAACAGCTTCAGCGGCTGGGGCACGCCGATCGACTGGTGGGCCGAGAGCAGCACGCCGATCGCGGGGCTCGCGGAGCCGGCCAGGGCGAGTGCCTTGTTGTAGTACACCTGGGTGAGGCCGAGGCCGCCGTACTTGGTGTCGATCTTCATGCCGAAGGCGCCGAGCTCCTTGAGGCCCGCCACGACCTCGTCGGGGATGCGGGCCTCGCGTTCGATGAGGGCGCCGTCCACCTTGGTCTCGCAGAAGTCGCGGAGTTCGGCGAGGAATTCCTCGCCGCGCCGGGCGTCCTCCTCGGGGGGCATCGGGTGCGGGTGGATGAGGTCGAGCCGGAACCGGCCGAGGAACAGTTCCTTGGCGAAACTGGGCTTGCGCCAGTCCTGCTCCCGGGCGGCCTCCGCCACCTCGCGGGCCTCGCGCTCGGTGACGACGGGCTTGGTGGACGGTGCGGACATCAGGCTCACCTCGTCGTGAATCGGGATCTTGGGGGCCGTATGGTTACCGACGGGTGCTACCCGATCGTATGTACCTGATCCGGGGCGAGGCCACCACCCTTCGCGCGGCCGTTCGGCCGATGTCGACGGAATCCGGCGGGGTGTCGAGCGGTGGGGGCGCTGGTGCGGGTGCCGGTGCCGGGTTCGTGTCCGGCCGTTGTGCAGGGCACGTCCATGTGGGGGAGGTTGGCGGGGCGGGCAGCCCGGACGACCCCCGCCCAGCCCCGGAGGCACCCACGTCCCCCGGTCCATAGCCCCCCGCAGCCCGTCGTGGTAGGCAGGTGGCCCCGCCCCGGCCGCGCGTCCAAGAGTCTCTGTCGAAGCGCTTCGACAACCTATGGACACCCACTGTCGGGAGAGCTACTGTCGAACCACCCCCACCCGCACCTGTTCGTACTGCGCACTGTCGAAGCGCTTCACAAAGCTTGGAGAGCTGGATGGTCACCCTCGCCGAGGTCGCCCAGCACGCCGGAGTCTCGGCGAGCACGGTGAGCTATGTCCTCAGTGGCAAGCGGTCCATCTCGACGAGCACCCGGCAGCGGGTCGAGGAAAGCATCCGCGAACTCGGCTACCACCCGAACGCGGGCGCCCGCGCCCTCGCCAGCAGCAGGTCGAACATCATCGCGCTGATGATCCCGCTCCGCACCGACATGTACGTGCCGGTGATGATGGAGATCGCCATCGCGGTGGCCACCACCGCGAGGACCCACGGGTACGACGTCCTGCTGCTGACCGGCGAGGAGGGCCCCGACGCCGTACGACGGGTCACCGGCAGCGGTCTCGCCGACGCGATGATCCTGATGGACGTCGAACTCGACGACGAGCGGCTGCCGTTGCTGCGCGGCACCGACCAGCCCTCCGTGCTCATCGGCCTCCCCGCCGACACCTCGGGACTGACCTGCGTCGACCTCGACTTCCGGGCCACCGGCGCGCTGTGCGTCGAGCACCTCGCGAAGCTCGGTCACCGCGACATCGCTGTCATCGGCGAGGCTCCGGCGGTGTACGAACGGCACACCGGTTTCGCCGAGCGCACTCTGGACGGACTGCGGTCGCGGGCCCAGGAGTTGGGCGTACGCCTGCTGCACCGGCCGTGCGAGGGCGGGTACGACGCGATGGCCGTGACCCTCGCCCGCGTCCTCGACGAGCGCCCGTCCACCACGGGCTTCGTCGTGCAGAACGAACAGGCCGTCGAACCGCTGCTCGCGCTGCTGCGCCAGCAGGGCAGGGCCATCCCCGAGGACGTCTCGGTGGTCGCGATCTGCCCCGAACAGGTCGCCGTCCAGGCCTCGGTGCGGCTGACGTCGGTCGCCATCCCCGCCCAGGAGATGGGCCGGCACGCCCTGGAGCGTCTCGTCGCCAAGCTGGAGGGCCGCGGTGAGGACGAAGTCGTCCTGATCGAGCCCGAGTTGACGGTCCGGTCGAGCACGGGCCCGGCACCTTCGGCGGCCTGACCGCTCACCCACCTCACGTCACGCCCCACGCTCACTTCACGCACCACGTCTCACTTCACGCACCGCATGTCACGTGCCTGCGCGGCACGCCCCTGCACTCCTCCAGGAGCACTCCTCGTGAATCAGCCTGCCGAAATCCAGCCCAAGGTCAGCCTCGCGCAGTCGTCCCCCACCGTCGGCACGTTCCGGGAGCGGGACGGCGCGCTGGAGTGGAGCGGGCGCCAGGAGACCGTACGCGTCGAGCCGTGGGGTCCGGACGCGGTACGCGTGCGGGCCCGGCTCGGCGGGCCGGTCCTGGAGGGGCAGCCGGGCGCCCTGCTCGACGAGCCGCCGGCCACCGAGAGCACGGTCAAGATCGGTGACGGGGAAGCCCAGTTGACGGTGGGCGCGCTGACCGTCCACGTCGACGCCGAGGGTCAGATCCGCTTCCTGCGCACCGAGGACCTGTCCGAGCTGCTCGCGGAGGCCCGCGCGCACTTCTGGTGGCCCGGCGCGCGCCTGTACACCGCGGTCGGCAACGGCCACCACCGTCTGGAGCAGCGCTTCGCCGCCTACGACGACGAGAAGCTGTACGGCCTCGGCCAGCACCAGCACGGCAAGCTGGACCAGAAGGGCCTGGTCCTCGACCTGATCCAGCGCAACGCCGAGGTCGGCATCCCGGTCCTCGCCTCCAGCCGCGGCTACACCCTGCTGTGGAACAACCCGGCGATCGGCCGTGTGGAGCTCGCCCACAACGGCACACGCTGGGTGGCCGACTCCGCGCGCCAGATCGACTACTGGATCACCGCGGGCACCCCGGCCGACGGCCAGCGCCGCTACAGCGCGGTGACCGGCCGTACCCCGATGCTGCCGGAGTGGGCGGCGGGGTTCTGGCAGTGCAAGCTGCGCTACCGCACCCAGGACGAACTCCTGTCCGTGGCACGGGAGTACAAGCGGCGCGGACTCCCGATCTCCGCGATCGTCTGCGACTTCTTCCACTGGACGCACCTCGGCGAGTGGAAGTTCGACCCCGCCGAGTGGCCCGACCCGGCGGCGATGGTCCGTGAACTGGACGAGCTGGGCATCAAGTTGGTGGTGAGCGTGTGGCCGTCGGTGTCGCCGCTCAGCGAGAACCACCCGGTCATGGAGCAGCGCGGTTACTTCATCGGCACGCAGTACGGTCCGATGGCGCACGCGGACTGGCCGGACAAGGGGGTCGCCTCCACCGTCCAGGTCGCTTTCTACGACGCGACGAACCCCGAGGCCCGGGAGTTCATGTGGTCCCGGGTGAAGGAGAACTACCTGGAGCCGTACGGCATCACGGCGTTCTGGCTGGACGCGTGCGAGCCCGAGCTCAAGCCCGGCTTCCAGGAGAACCTGCGCTACTGGGCGGGCCCCGGCCTCGAGGTCGGCAACATGTACCCGGCCGAGAACTCCCGTACCTTCCACGAGGGCCTGACCGCCGCCGGCGAGGAGGTCATCACTCTCAACCGCTCGGCGTGGGCGGGCAGTCAGCGCTACGGCGCCGCGCTGTGGTCCGGTGACATCGGCACCGACTTCCCGACCCTGCGCGAGCAGATCGCGGCCGGTCTCAACACCGCGATGTCCGGGATCCCCTGGTGGAACACCGACATCGGCGGCTTCCACGGCGGTGACCCGGACGACCCGGCGTACCGCGAGGTCATGGTCCGCTGGTTCCAGTTCGGTGCGCTGTCACCGCTGATGCGGCTGCACGGCTTCCGCGACCCGGGGATGCCACTGGGTCCGGACATGACCGGAGGCCCGAACGAGGTGTGGTCGTACGGCGAGGAGGCCGGCGCGATCATGGAGAAGTACCTGCGGCTGCGGGAGCGGCTGAAGCCGTATGTCCTTCGGGTGATGCGGGAGGCGCACGAGGAGGGGCTGACTCCTATGCGGCCGCTGTTCCTGGAGTTCCCGGAGGACCAGGCGGCCTGGTCGGTCGACGACGCGTACCTCTTCGGGGCGGATCTGTTGGTCGCGCCTGTTCTCACGGCGGGGGCGACGGCTCGTACGACGTATCTTCCGGCGGGGGCGAGCTGGACGGACGCGTGGACGGGTGTGTCGTACGAGGGGGGCACGACGGTGACCGTCGACGCCCCGCTGGACCGGATTCCGTTGTTCCTGCGGGACGGGGCGCGGTTGCCGATTCAGGACGTGCCGCGGTAGGGCGTCGGTCGGCTGCGGGGCCGTCGTGGCTGGTCGCGCAGTTCCCCGCGCCCCTGAGGAGTTGCGGTCCCGCTGCCAGAAGAGGGGCCGCAACTCCGCATTGAAACCGGTCAGTCGCGGCAGATCGAGGGCAGGGCACGCACCAGGGCGCGGGTGTGCAGGGCGTCCAGGCGGTTCTCGTGGTGGACCTGGAGGCCGGCCAGGGCCAGCTCGGGGCGGCAGGCGAGGGTGCCGCGGGTCCCGGACGTGCCGGCCAGGGCCTGCACGAGTGCGCTGGTGATCCGGTTGATCTCCTGCCGTACGACGCTCAGGTCGGGCTTGGTCGTCGGGGCCTCGTCGGGGTGGTCGGTCCAGCGCTGGAACAGGCCGCGCTGGACGGTCTTGTTGGCCTCGATCTGGTCGCGGAAGATCACCCGGATCTCCTCCGGGTCGGCGCCGAGCTGCTGGGCCTGGGCGGCCACGTTGTCGAGGACCTGCTGTTCGCGGGCGGGGTCGTCGATGGGGCTGTCGGTGCCCCACTTGGCGGCGGCGACCAGGTCGGCGGTGGCCAGGCGTTCGGCGGCCAGTTCGACGACAGGGTGCAGGGGGGAGAGGGAGTCGGCGGCGGCCTGGGAGGCCGCGCCGGTCCCGGGGACCGGAACCGCGACCGCGGTACCCGTCGCGGTGAGAACGACGGCCGCGGTCGCGGTCAGGGTGATCAGGGCGCGTCGGAGGGGGATGGTGGTACGCATGTCACCATCCAACCCGACGCTCCCCCACGGTCAGGTCAACTGCTGCTTACGGTGAGGTTGTTGGTGGTGAAGTTCAGGCCGCCGGAGGAGCTGGTGATCTCGAAGCCGAACTGCACGTCACCGATGGTCTCGTTGCCGAACCAGCCCTTGGTGTCCTTGATCCACTTGAGGATCGGGAGGATGTTGACCGTGCCGGAGCTGGAGTTGGAGGTGCGGACGAAGGAGAAGACCTGGTTCGCGCCGTTGGTGCCCTTGTAGACGGTCCAGGTGTGGCCGCCGAGCGTCACGTTGCCCTGCGAGGTGCCGAGGGGGCCGACGGCTCCGGTCTTGTTGACCCAGAGCATGATCTCGTAGTCGTAGTCGGTGTCCCAGATGTCGTACGACGTGTTGTACGCGCCGGACGAGGGGACCGTGACGTTGTAGTTGCTGGAGAGCGAACCGAGCGAGGTGATCGACTTGTTGATCACCTTCTTGGAGTTCGGGTAGGACTTGATGCCGCCGGTGTTGGGGTGGTTGGCGTTGACACCCCAGTTGGTGCCGGAGTTGGCCCAGATGCACTGGCTGCCGGCGCCGGAGCCCCAGATGTTGTTGTAGAGGGTGTAGCCGTTCAGGCTGGTGTTGGCCCACTGGTCGCAGGAGCTCCAGACGGCGGCGGACGCGGGCGCGGAGGCGAGTCCGACGACGGCGCCGACGGCCATCGCCGGGGCCAGTACCGCTGTGGTGATCTTGCGCAGAGTGCTCTTTGCCATGGTGTCCCTTTCCATGGGTGGGGGGAAATGCGGGGGGGTTACCACGCCTCCAGACGGATGACGTGGTCTTCTCCGGCGACGAGGTCGAGCGGTTCGGCGCCGGAGGAAGTCCTCAGTTCGACGCGGTGGGTGCGGGTGGGGCGCAGCACCGCGGTCGCTTCGGTGGGGCTCCAGGTGAGGTCGAGTCCGGCCCCGAACCTGGTGCGGATGCCCCGTAGTTGGCCTCGGGGGCAGGTGGTGGGTACCGCCGGGAGCAGCACCAGCCGGTCCGGTGTCGACTGGACGAGCATCTCGACGAGGACGGCGGGCAGGGTGTGGGCGGCGTCCGCGTTGTAGACGTCCCGGTCCGGGTAGTGCGCGCTCATCAGCGAGGTGTGGAAGAAGTCGCCCTTGAGGACCTGGCCGAGGGCGTGCGCGACCCGTTCGCCGTCGCGCAGCCGGGCGGCGACGAGGGCGTGGTGGAGGTGGCCGTGGGCCGAGTCGTTCTCGGATCCGCGCAGTTCGAGGGCGCGGTGGGCCGCGCGGGCGAGGTCGGGGGTGTCGTAGGGGGTGATCTCGTCGAGCGGCCAGACACCGTAGAGGTGGCTGAGGTGGCGGTGGTCGTAGGTGTCGTCGAGGCCGGGCCAGGCCCATTCGGCGAGGGCTCCGTCGGTGTTGACGCGGTGGGGTGGGAGGCGGTCGGCCAGGGACCGCCAGGCTTCCGCCCTCTCCGGGTGGTATGCGGCGGCCGTGCGCAGCGCGTGCCGGGCGGCCGAGAGGTCCATGGCCGCGTTGATCGCACCCCAGCCGGCGTTCGCCGGGCGGTTCTCGGGCGAGTAGGAGGGGACGACGACGAGCTGCCCTTCGGCGTCCGTACGGGTGAGGAAGTCCTCGTAGAACAGGGCGAGTTCGGCGAGGGCGCGGGCGGTGCGCGGGTCCTGTTCACCGCGGGTCTCGTCGTGGTCGACGAGGGGTTTGAGCAGCCAGTCGGCGCCCGCTGTCCACAGGTGCAGCGGGTACTCGCGGCTG
The DNA here is from genome assembly GCF_042893155.1 of Streptomyces sp. NPDC001668. Classification (NCBI taxonomy): domain Bacteria; kingdom Bacillati; phylum Actinomycetota; class Actinomycetes; order Kitasatosporales; family Streptomycetaceae; genus Streptomyces; species Streptomyces sp. NPDC001668. Next base: position 30,915 of record NZ_JBIAUQ010000025.1, on the reverse strand, counting down.
AAGTGGTACGTCAGCCCGGACTCGCCGTCGGAGTGCGGCGGGGCCACGATGCCCCGGGCGCCGAAGATCTCGCGGGCGTTGTCCTGCCAGTCCGGCAGCTGGCGGTGGATCAGGGAGGCCAGGGCTGCGGCGACTTCGGGGAGGGCGGCGCTCGCGGCGGACGCGGTCTGGAGGTTGACGTTGGCGTCGTTGGTGAAGGCTCCCGACCATGCCGTGTCCCAGTCGCCGGTCCACAGGCCGGTGAGGCGGGGCGGGAAGAGGCCGCTGGAGGAGAGCAGGTGGTAGCGGCCGGCGGCGAAGAGGCGTTCCAGCAGGGCGGGGCTGTCCGGCCGTTCCAGCAACTGCGAGCCCGGCAGGGCGCGTTCGGCGGGGTCGGCGGCGAGGTCGAGGGTGACGCGTGAGTAGGCGGTGCGGTGGAGGCGGGTGTGCCGGTCGAGGAGCCGGGCGTATGCGTCGGACCCCGACTCGGGCTCGGGTTCGGACTCGGGGACCAGGTCGCGCAGGGCCTCGACGTGGGGTGTCGTGTCGAGTTCGCCGGTGTGGCGTACGACGCGGGTCAGTAGCAGGACGGACTCGGCGCCGGTGATGTGGGCGCCGGGCGGGACGAGCGCGGTGCGGCCGCCCGTGGGGACGGCCAGGGTGATGCCGGTGTAGCCGCGCTCGCTGCCGGGGTAGCGGACGCGGAGGGTGAGGAGGGCTCCGTCGGCGGCGCGGACGATGCTCTGGCCGACCATCAGGGCGTGGGGCGCGCCCGGGAGCCGGTGGTCCAGGGACACCACCAGGTCCGGCGCCTCGACGTGCTGGACGATGACGTCGTCCGCACGGGAGACGAAGACCTGACCGCGCCACCCCTCGCTCTCGGTGCGCAGGACACCGGTGGTGAAGTCGGCGGAACGCCGGTAGCCGGAGGCCTCCGCGCCCGGACGGCGCAGCCGGATCTGGAAGGCGGGGTGGAAGGGCTGCACCCACTGGAGCGGGCGGCCGTCCGTGAAGCGCTCGGCGGCGTCCAGCTCACCGGCGAGCAACCGGTCCTGGAGGGCGGGCAGTTCGGCGGCGAGGCGGGGCGGGCGGGCGTGTTCGGCGCCGTTGGGGCGGACCAGGGTGTGGTGGGTGACCACGACCCGCTCGTCGCCCGGGTCCCCGAACAGGAGGGCGCCGTGGTGGCCGTTGCCGCTGAGGAAGCCGTCCTCCCAGCGGGCGGCCGGCCGGGACTCCCAGGTGCCGTGGACGGGTCCTTCGGTCATGGCCTGAGCACCGCCACTCCGTAGCGGCCCAGCGTGACCCGGTCCGTGTGGGAGCGGCCCGTCAGCAGGTCCTGGTGGGTGCCGGGCACGTCGACCGTCACCGGCTCGCGGTCGTGGTTGAGCAGGAACAGCAGCTCGCCGCGGCGGACGGCCTCGACCTGGTCGGGCAGCTGGTCGAGGACCGGTCGCGCGCCCGCCTCCGTGGCGATCCGGGCGAGGAGTTCGCGCAGGGCGGCCGGCTCGGGAAGCGTCGAGAGGTACCAGGCGCGTCCCCTGCGCAGCACGGCGGGCAGCCCGTCGAGCTCACCGCCCTTGTAGACGGCCTCCGCGGTGGCGTCCTCGGTCTTGTCGATCTCCTCCGACCACAGGGTGCCGCGGAAGCCGCCTGGTCGGCCGTCGCACTCGGCGAGCTCCCCCGCGTCCAGCGGCCACCACTCGTGCAGGGTGCGGATGCCGAACAGTGCGCGCAGCCTGGCGTCCATGCCGCCGGGGCGTACCCGGTCGTCCTGGTCGGCGACGCCGGTGAGGAAGCCGGAGACGAGGGTGCCGCCCTGGCGGACGTAGGCGAGGAGGTTGTCGATCGCCTGGTCGGTGAGGGCGTAGAGCTGGGGGAGGACGACCACCTTGTAGGCGGTGAGGTCGTGTTCGGGGTGGGCGAAGTCGGTGGTGAGGTGGGCCTGCCACAGGGCGCGGTGCCAGGACCTCAGTACGTCCGGGTGGTCGACCTCGCTGGAGAGGCGGCCGTCCTGGGCGCCGGCCCACCAGGCGTGCCAGTCGTGCAGGACGGCGATGTCGTTGGCGGTGTGACTACCCGTCACATGCGGTGCTATCGCGGCGAGTTCGGCGCCGAGCTGCTTGACCTCCTGGTAGGTGCGCCCCTCCTCCCCCGCGTGGCTGACCATCCCGGAGTGGAACTTCTCCGCGCCCTGCCGGGACTGGCGCCACTGGAAGTAGCAGACGGCGTCGGCGCCGCGGGCGACGGCCTGGAGGGACCAGAGGCGGTTCAGGCCACGGGGTTTGGGGTGGTTCACGCCCCGCCAGTTGACCGGCCCCGCGGCCTGCTCCATGAGCATCCAGGGGCCGCGCGCCTGCGAGCGGGTCATGTCCTGGACGAGGGCGCCCTGTTGGGCCCCCAGGGGGTCACGCGGGTCGGGGTAGAGGTCGACGGAGACGACGTCCTCCTCCTCGGCCCAGCGCCAGGCGTCCTGCCCGACCCACAGGGGCATGAAGTTGCTGGTCACGGGGATGTGCGGGGTGGCCCTCCGGACGATGTCCCGCTCGGCGAGGTAGCACTCCAGGAGCATGTCGGAGGTGAAGCGCTTGAAGTCCAGCACCTGGGTGGGGTTCTTCATGTAGTGCGCCTGGCGGGGCGTGTGGATCTCGGCCCAGTCGCCGTAACCCTGGCTCCAGAAGGCGGTCCCCCAGGCGGAGTTGAGGGCGTCGAGGGTGCCGTACCGCTGCTGGAGCCAGCTCCTGAACCGGGCGGCGGCCTCGTCGCTCCAGTCGTAGGTGCAGTACTCGTTGTTGATGTGCCACATGGTGAGGGCCGGGTGGCTGCCGTAGCGGGCGGCGAGGTCCTCGGTGATGGCGGCGGCGTAGCGGCGGTAGGTGGCGCTGGAGTGCGAGAAGTGCTGGCGCCCGCCCCAGTACTCGGTGCGGCCGTCCTCGGTGACGGGGAGGGTGTCGGGGTGGAGGTGTCCCATCCACGGCGGCGGCGAGGAGGTGGGGGTGGCCAGGACGACCCCGATGCCGTTCTCGTGCATCAGGTCCATCAGCCGGTCCAGCCAGCCGAAGTCCCGCTCACCCGGGCGGGGTTCGAGCTTGGCCCAGGAGAAGACGCCGAGGGTGACGGAGTTGACGCCGGCGGCCTTCATCAGCCGCACGTCCTCCAGCCAGGTCTCCTCGGGCCACTGCTCCGGGTTGTAGTCGCCGCCGAAGAGGATGCGGCCGCGCGTGGCGTCGCCCAGCGACGGCTTCCTTCCCGCGGCCATCAGACGGGCTCCCCGTACTGGATGCCCCGGCCGTTGGTGGCGATGTAGACGCGGCCGTACACCCGCGGGTCGGCGGCGATGGCCGCGCCGATCCAGCCCCACTGGTGCTGGTCGTCGTTGACGCGCACCCAGCTCTTCGCGCCGTCGTCGGAGCGGTACACGGCGGTGAGAGTCCCCGCGGAACCGACCGAGCCTGCCGAGCCTGCCGAGCCGACCATGTAGACCGCCGGGTACGCGGCCCCGGCGGCGGCCTTGCCGAAGGCGAGGGTGTGCGAGGCCGAGCAGCTGGTGACCTCGGTGAAGGTCGCCCCGCCGTCGGTGGAACGGTGGAGGCCGTTCGTCTTGGTGCTGAGCCACAGGTCGCCGGAGCGTCCCGGGGCCGCCGCCAGCTGGAACTGGCTGTCCCCTGAGGGCAGCCCGCTGGCGCGCCCGGTGAAGGTGAGACCGCCGTCCGTGCTGGCGAACAGGGTGCCGGTGTCGGTGTCGTACGCGTAGAAACGCGCCGGGTCGGCCGGGTCGGCCAGCGGGGTGGCGCCCTTGGGGCAGGTGAGGACCTCGGACCAGGTCGCTCCGTTGTCCGTGGAGCGCTGGGCGGGGTACTTGGTGCCGTCCCAGTGCACGAAGGTCCACAGCAGCACGCTGCCGTCGGCGTTGGTGGCGATGGGGCCCGGCGCGTCCTTGGCGAGGGCGGGCTGGGCCGCGAAGGGCGCCCAGGTCCTGCCGCCGTCGTTCGAGAAGGCGCCGTTGCCGTGGTCGCCGAAGCCGGTGCGGACGACGTACGAGGGCTTGGCTGCGGCCTGGGCGAGTCCGGTCGCCGACCCGAACACCGGGTTCGAAGCCATTCCGCGCGAGGGCGAGGCGGTCAGCCGCTCGTGGTACATCACCCCGATGTCCCCGAGGCCGCTGAGCAGGTGCGCCTCGCCGGTCGGGGGCGAGATGAGGTGGCGTACGGAGGTCTCCTCCAGGCCGCGGATCTGCGGGGCCCAGTGCTTGAGGTCGCGGGTGCCGTAGAGGGTGGCGCCGGTGCCGTAGACGATGTGCCGCGAGTCGTACGGGTCGACGGCGACGGCCTGGATCCACCAGCCGAACTTGGGCTCGGCGGCGCCGAAGGTGAGGAACGGGGTCTCGGAGATGTCGAGGACCGCGGAGTCCTTCAGGGACGTCCAGGTGCGGCCGCCGTCGGTGGTCCGGTACAGGGTGTCGACGTCGGCCCAGCGGTTGTTGGTGGAGACCACGACGGTGCCGGGGCGGCGGGCGTCCACGGAGACCCCGCCGTACCCGAAGGTGTCGGCGGAGCCGTCGCTCGTGGTCCCGCCGGGCTTCACGGGTGTGACGTCGGTCCACTTGCCGCTCGCCGTGGCAAGCTTGTGCACACTGCCGTCGGACTGCCCGTTGGGGCCGGGCGCGTTGGCGTAGGTGAGGTACAGCTCGCGGGTGTGGCAGTCGTACGCGGCTCTGATCGGCACCTTGGCGGAGGCGCCTGAGGGCTGCCCGGGGACGGCGTCCCAGGTGGTGCCGTCGGAGGTGCGGTACAGGTTGGCGGCGGTCCCGTCGGAGTCGCCCCAGCCGGTGTAGAGGACCCGCCCGGCGGCGACGAGCAGGGTGACGCCCTGGCCGCCCGCGCCGGGCGTGCCGGGGAATCCGTCGGCGACGGCCCAAGTGGCGCCCCGGTCGGTGGACTTGAGCAGCCCGTCATGCCTGGTGCCCAGCCACAGCGTGTCGCTGTCCCGGGGATCGACGAGCAGCCGCTCCCCCGCTCCCCGCCCGTCCTCGTTCCCGCCGAGCTTCACGGAGAGGTCGGTCCGGGCCCAGGTGGCACCGCGGTTCTCGGACCGCAGCACTGCTCCGTTGCCGGCCCAGGGCTGGGCGTAGGTGCCGAGCGCGAGGTAGACCCGGTCGGGGTGGGCGGGGTCGACGGCCATCGCCTCGACACCGAGGAGGTTCCAGTCGTCCCACCCGAGGTCGTCGTTGAGCGGGATCCAGCGCGCGCCCCGGTCGTCCCAGCGGTAGGCCCCGCCGATGTCGGTACGGGCGTAGGCGAGTCCGGGTACGGAGGGGTGGAAGAGGACGCCGGTGACGAAACCGGTTCCGCCGATGGCGACTTGGCGCCAGCGGTAGGAGGGGGTGGCTGCCTCGGCGCGCCCCTGGAGGGAGGCCGGAACAACGGTGAAGGCGGCAGCGACCGCAGCTCCACCAAGAACGGCACGACGGCTGACACCGGACGCGCGCATGACACATACCTCGCTGATCGAGAAAGGGGGGAGATACTTACCTGGGGGCGCGGGACTGTATCGATGTGCGGCTCCGCCGCGTGTGCGCGCCCAGCCACAAACGACCCGCAGCCGCCGTCCGTCGGAACCACCCCTCCGAGGTGGCGAACGGTCAGCCCTTCACCGCACCCGTGAGCATGCCCTTCTTGAAGTGCCGCTGCACGAACGGAGAAGCCACGGCGACAGGGATCAACGCCAGCACCATCACGGCCATCTGCAGACCCAGCGCCGACAACTGCCCCGTGCGCACCGCCTGCTGCAACCCTGTGGGTGACTCCGTGTGCTTCTGGACGAGCTGAATGAGCACGTTCTGCAACGGCATCATGTCCTGGTCGCTCAGATAGATCGACGCGTTGAACCAGGCACTCCAGTAACCCACCGCGTAGAACAGCGAGATCACGGCCAGCACAGCTCGGGACAGCGGCATGATGATGGTCAGCAGGATCCGCATGTCACCGGCCCCGTCGATGCGCGCGGACTCGGTGAGCTCGGGCGAGATGCCCATGAAGAAGGCCCGCAGCACCAGGATGTTGAAGACACTGACCGCGCTCGGCAGGATCAGCGACAGATACGTGTCCGTCAGTCCCAGCGACTGCACCAGCAGGTAGGTCGGAATGAGGCCGGCCCCGAAGAACATCGTCGCCATCATGGTCATCAGGAAGAACCGGTGCCCCAGGCTCCCCGGCCGCGACAACCCGTACGCGGCCAGCACCGACACCGCCATCGAGAACAGCGTGCCGACGAGCGTCACCCCGACCGAGACCATGATCGCCCGGCTCACCTGACCGCCGCTGAGCAGCTCCGTGTAGTTCACGAAGGTGATGCCCTGCGGGATCACGACGAGGCCGCCTACCCGGTCGATCACCGGCTTCGGGGAGAGGCTGGTGACGATGACGATCCACAGCGGACCGAGCACGCCCAGGCAGCACAGGAGAAGGAGACCGCCCTTGGCGGTGAGGCCGGCCTTGTTGGGCTCCTCCTCCCACGCCGGCCGCGCGGGGGCCTTGAGACTGCGGATGAGCTGCGTGTTGAGGCTCACTTCTTGTACACCCCCTGCTCGCCGAGCAGATGCGCGAACTTGTTCGCGGCCAGGACGAGACACACTCCGATGGCTCCCTTGACCAGTCCGACCGCGGCCGCGTAGCTGAAGTCGCCGTTCTGGATGCCCATGTTCCACACGTAGGTGTCCAGGACCTCGCTGGCCCCGACCCCGACCGCGTCCCGCTGGAGCAGGAACTGCTCGAAGCCGACGCTCAGTGCGTCGCCCACCCTGAGGACCAGCAGCAGCGCGATCACCGGGCGCAGTGCGGGCAGCGTCACGTGCCACATGCGGCGCCAGCGTCCGGCGCCGTCCATGGCGGCGGCCTCGTACAGGTCGGTGCTGACGGCGGCCAGGGCGGCGAGGAAGACGATGATCCCCCAGCCGGCGTCCTTCCAGACGGCCTGCGCGGTGACCAGGTACTTGAACAGGCCCGCGTTGGTCATCAGGTCGAAGCCGGTCCAGCCGTGGTCCTCCAGGGTCTGGGCGATGATGCCCGCGCCGCCGAAGATCTGCTGGAACACGGTGACGACGAGGACCCACGAGAAGAAGTGCGGCAGATACATGATCGCCTGTGCCACGGCCCGCACCCGGGGCCTGATCACGCTGTTGATGAGCAGTGCCAGGGCGATGGGGATCGGGAAGAAGAGCACGAGTTGGAGCACGAACAGCACGATGGTGTTCTTCGCGGCGCCCCAGAACAGCGGGTCGTCGATCATCCGGGAGAACTGCTCCACCCCGACCCAGGGGCTGTGGAAGATCGCGGTGACGCCGTTGCTGGAGATGTACGGGTCGTAGTCCTGGAAGGCGACGACGTTGCCGAGCAGCGGGACGTAGTTGAAGAGCAGGAGCAGGAGGATGACGGGCAGCGTCATCAGGATGAGGGTGCGGTCGCGGCGCAGCCGGACCCGGAAGGGGACCTTGCCGGCCTTCCCCTCCTTGCGCGGCACCCGCACCTTCGCCGAATCCGCCACCTGGGCGACCGCGGCCGTCGGTTCCTCGACGGCCGCGGGGGGACGAGTCCCGTCGGGCCTGCTCCCGGCCGTGAGAGACATCAGTTGCCGCTGCCGTTCTTGTCGATGAGCTGCTTGTACCAGTCGCGCAGCTTGTCGCCGCCGGAGGACTTCCAGGTGGAGATGGCGGCCTGGACGTCGGAGAGCTTGCGGTTGCCGCGCACGTAGTCGATCTCGAGCTGCTCGAACTGGCTGGAGAGGTTGGCGTAGCGGGTCGGCTCGACGATGTTCATGCCGAACGTGGACGTCTTCTTCATGAAGGCGCCCATCCGCTGCTGCCACTCGACCTGCTTGCGGGCGACCTCGGGGAAGTCGGGGTGGGCGTAGTAGGCGGCCGGCGCGGCCAGCATCACCCAGGCGTTGACGACCTCGGAGTTGCCCAGGTCGTTCTTGACCGGGACGCCGTTCTTGACGGTGTAGTGGGTGCCCTCGACGCCGTAGTCGACGAGCATCCGCTCCTTGGTGCCGTAGGGCGCGGCCGCGAAGTCGGCGGCGGCCAGGGCGTTCTCGATCGTGGTCTTCGAGGCGCCCTTGCGGATCATCGACCAGATGCCGGCGGGCTGGGCCGCCCACAGCTTCGGGTTGCCGCCGTCGGCGCCGAAGATGTCCATGCCGTCGATCACGAAGTCCGGGTTGGACGCCGCCTGTTCGGCGGTCTTCCCGTACCAGTGGGACATGTCGTTGTTGTAGACCAGGATCTGTCCGGCGGTGAACCGGTTGCCCACGTCGCCCGAGCGCGCCTTGTCGTCGGGGTGGACCACACCGGCGTCGAACAGCTTGCGCGTCCACTCCAGGGCTTCGAGGTACTCGGGCTGCTCGACGCGGTACGTCAGCTTGCCGTCGTCGCCGATGTTCCAGCCGAGGGCCCCGGAGGCACGGACGCCGAAGATGTTGAAGGCGCTCCACGACATGTCACCGCAGGCCCACACCTTGGCCTTGGCGCTGGTGGCCTCCTTGGCCCAACTAAGGAACTCGTCCGGCGACTTGGGGACCGTGTACCCCTTCTTGTCGAAGATGTCCTTGCGGTAGTACGGCACGATGAAGGACGCGGTGGCGGCCGGCATCGGGATGCCGCGCAGCGCACCGCCGAAGATGCCCATGCGCCAGGCGTCGGAGGGGATCGCGGCCAGGTTCGGGTACTTCTTGACCTTGTCGCCCGCGATGTAGGGGCTGAGGTCCATGAACTTCGCGGTGACGGCGTTCGAGATCTTGCCGACCAGTTCCCAGCTCGGCACCACCACCATGTCGGGTATGGCGCTGGAGGCGAGGACGGCGCCGAGCTTCTGGCCGTAGGTGTTGCCGTCCTGGTTCTGCCAGGTGATCTTGGTGCCCGCGGCGGCGTCGAGCGCCTTGTAGTAGGCGCAGCCGGCCTTCGGCGGGGAGCCCCAGAACGGAGACATGATCTTGAGGGGGGCGCCGGTGCCGAGCTTCTCCGGGACCGAGGTCTTCAGGGCCGCGAGGTCGACCTTTCCGGTGTAGCCGGCGGCCGAACCGTTCTTGGACGGCAGGTCCGGGTTCGCGACCGTGCTGGCGACGAACGTCGGGAGCAGCTTGTCCGCCGCCTTGCCCGACGTGGTCCCTTCGCGCTCCCCGCTGTCCGAGCCGCCACAGGCGGCAAGCAGCGGCATCCCGCCCGCCACCGCTGCGGTGGCGACCGCGGTGGAGGCGAGGAAGCTTCTCCGGCTGGGCCCGGAGGAGGCGGAAGCGGCGTTCGGCGTCATTGCGTCAACCCTTCATGGCGCACCAGGACACCCGGCGGTGGAGCCGTCGGCTGCGGTGTCTTGAGTGGAACTGGCTGAGCTGAAGCGATGCTTCGACCCTTGCTACGAATCCGTAGTCGAAGCGCTTCGATGTTGCTGTGAGGTTAAGTGAACACCCAGGGGTGCACAAGGGTCGTTCCCAAGATTCCTCGGAGGTAAGAGGGGTGACCTTTTCTTATGCACCGCTTGAAGTGAAGGTGTCGATCTCTTGACACCCGCCCTGATGTCGAATGAGCATCGAAGCGCTTCGAAAGCATCGAACCGATCCATCGCAAGGGGCTCCCGACGTGACCGCACACTCGCCGCACACACCGCCTTTTCGCGATCCGCACCTGCCGTTCGCGAAGCGCATCGACGATCTGCTGTCGCGGCTGACCCTCGACGAGAAGATCGGCTTCCTGCACCAGTTCGCGCCCGCCGTCGAACGGCTCGGCGTCCCCGCGTTCCGCACCGGCCAGGAGGCCCTGCACGGCGTCGCGTGGATGGGACCCGCGACGGTCTTCCCGCAGGCGGTGGGCCTCGGCGCGACCTGGAACACCGACCTCGTACGGCGGGTCGGCGAGGCGGTGTCCAAAGAGGTCCGGGCGATGCGCGCCCGCGACGACCGGGTCGGCCTCAACGTCTGGGCTCCGACCGTCAATCTGCTCCGCCACCCGCTGTGGGGCCGTAACGAGGAGGGCTACTCGGAGGACCCGAAGCTCACCTCGGCCATCGCCACCGCCTACACCCACGGGCTGCGCGGCGACCACCCCACGTACTGGCGCACGGCCCCGGTGCTCAAGCACTGGCTGGCCCACAACAACGAGACGGACCGGGCCACTTCGTCCAGCTCGGTGCGTCCGCGCGTGCTGCACGAGTACGACCTGCGGGCCTTCCGCGAGGCGGTCGAGGCGGGCGCGGTGGCGGGCGTGATGCCGGCGTACAACCTGGTCAACGGCCGCCCCAACCACGTCTCGCCGTATCTGCGCGAGCACCTGCGCGCCTGGACCGAGGAGGAGCTGCTGGTCTGCTCGGACGCGGGCGCGCCCTCCAACCTGGTCGACCACGAGCACTACTTCGACACCCACGAGGAGGCCACCGCGGCCTCCCTCAGGGCCGGTGTCGACAGCTTCACCGACCACGGCACGGACAGCTCGCAGATGGTCGCGCGCATCCAGGGGGCGCTCGACCAGGGCCTGTTGACCGAGGCCGAGATCGACACCGCGGTCCGCCGGCAGCTCTCGGTCCGTTTCCGGCTCGGCGAGTTCGACCCGGACCACGACCCGCACGCCGGCGTCCGGGACTTCGACACGCCCGAGCACCGCGCCCTCGCCCAGGAGGCCGCCGAGCAGGCGATCGTGCTGCTCCGGAACGACGGCGTGCTCCCGCTCGCCGCCGACACCCGGCTCGCCGTGGTCGGCCTCCTCGCCGACGAGTGCAAGCTCGACTGGTACAGCGGCACGCTCATCCACCGCTCCACCCCGCTGGAGGGGCTGTACGAGCGGTTCGGGGCCGAGCGGGTGGAGTTCGCGGAGGGTGTGGACCGGGTCCGGCTCAAGACCTCCGCCGGGACGTTTCTGCACGTCCCGGCCTCCGAGGGTGCCGAGGACGAGGTGCGCGGCGCCGAAGGCGCTCTGGACCCGGCGCTGCTCGCGGGCCGCACCGACCTGCCCCCGCTGACGACCGACGCGACCGGCACCGAGTTCGCGCTGATCGACTGGGACGAGGGCGTCCTCACGCTCCGCGCCCCCGACGGCCGCTATCTCTCCGTCGCCGAGGACGGCTACCTGCGCGCCTCCGCCGACCAGCCCGGAGGCTGGGTCGTCCAGGAGACCTTCCGCCTGGAGCAGCACGGCAGCGGTCACCTCCTCAGGCACCTCGGTACGGGCCGCCACGTCACTGTCGCCGCGGACGGAGTGAAGGTTGCCGACGAAAACGACGAGAACGGCGAGCACGCGGAAATCTTCACGCTGATCATCGCCGAACGCGGTGAGGACGCAGTGACCCGGGTCACCTCCGAGGCCGACGTCGTCCTGGTCGTCGCGGGCAACGACCCGCACATCAACGGCCGCGAGACCGAGGACCGCGCCTCCCTGCGGCTCCCCGCCCACCAGGAGCGCCTGCTGCGGGCGGCCCGCGCCGCGAACCCGCGGACCGTGCTGGCCCTGGTCTCGGCCTACCCGTACGCGCTCGACACCTCCGACCTGGCCGCGGTGGTCTGGACGGCCCACGGCGGCCAGGCGGCCGGCACCGCCCTGGCCCGCGTCCTGGCCGGTGACGTCTCCCCCGCGGGCCGCCTCCCGCAGACCTGGTACGAGAGCGACGCGGACCTGCCCGGCCTGCTCGACTACGACGTCATCGGCAGCCGCCAGACCTACCTGTACTTCGAGGGCACGCCCCTGTTCCCGTTCGGCCACGGACTGTCGTACGCGGCCTTCTCGTACGGCGATCTCGGCGTGCGGATCGACGACGGGGTGGCCCACGTCTCGTTCACGATCACGAACACCGGTGACGTCACCGCCGACGAGGTCGCGCAGCTCTACTCCCGCGCGATCGACCCGGCGCTCCCCCGCCCGCGCCGCGAACTGGTGGCGCACCGGCGCGTCACGCTCGCCCCGGGCGCCAAGGAGGAGCTGTCCTTCGACGTCCCCTTGCGCGCCTTCGAGTTCTGGGACGTGGCCCAGGGCCGGTGGCGTCTGGAGCCGGGCCCGTACGAGCTGCTGGCGGGCGCCTCCAGCGAGGACGTCCGGCTGCGGACGACGGTACTGCTCGACGGCGAGCCAGGCGCGCCGCGTCCCGTGCTCCAACAGGGCCTGGAAGGCGCGGACTTCGACGAGCAGAGCGGTGTCGAGATCGTCGACCGGACCAGGACGGCGGGCGACGCGGTGACCGCCGCCGAGGGTCGTACCGGTGAACTGGTCTACCGGGACTGCGACTTCGGGGACGGCGTCACCGAGGTGACGATGACGGTGTCCGGCGAGGGCGCGGTCGAACTGTCCCTGGACGGCGGCGCGGTGCTCGCCTCCGTGGAGGTCGAGGAGTCCGACGCCGGACCGTACGACTACACCACCCTCGGCGCCGGCATCGTCGCCGAGGGCGTGCACGACGTGCATCTCAGACTGCGCGGCCCGCTGCGGCTCGCGCGCGTCGGCTTCTCCGGTTGAGGGGCCGGACCAGCCGACGCACAAGAAGGGGCCCGGCACCGGAAGGCATCGGTGCCGGGCCCCTTCGGGGCGGCGGGTCAGCGTCGCTGCCGCAACACTACATGAAAATGGTTCCCATTAACTAGTGGGTTCTCCTAGAGCGCGAGGCCGGTCAGCACCAGCACCCGCTCGTACGTGTAGTCGTCCATCGCGAACTTCACGCCCTCGCGGCCCACACCGGACTGCTTGGCGCCGCCGTACGGCATCTGGTCGGCACGGTAGGACGGCACGTCACCGATGACCACGCCGCCGACCTCGAGGGCGCGGTGGGCGCGGAAGGCGGCCTGGAGGTCGTGGGTGAACACGCCCGCCTGGAGGCCGTACTTGGAGGCGTTGACGGCCGCGAAGGCCTCGGTCTCGCCATCCACCTTCTGCACGGTGAGAACCGGTCCGAAGACCTCCTCGCAGGAGATCGTCGTGTCGGCCGGGACGTCGGTGAGGACGGTCGGCGCGTAGGAGGCGCCGTCGCGGTCGCCGCCGGTGAGCAGGGTGGCGCCCGCCTCGACGGCCTCCTTCACCCACGCCTCGACGCGCTTGGCCGCGTCCTCACTGACCAGGGGACCGACGTCGGTCTTGTCGTCGCTCGGATCGCCGGTGACCTGGGCCTCGACGGCGGCCACGATCCGCGGGAGCAGCCGGTCGTACACCGACGCGTCGGCGATCACCCGCTGCACGGAGATGCAGGACTGGCCGCCCTGGTAGTTGGAGAAGGTCGCGATGCGGGTCGCGGCCCAGTCGAGGTCGGCGTCGGAGGCGTAGTCACCGAGGACGACCGCGGCGCCGTTGCCGCCCAGTTCCAGCGTGCAGTGCTTGCGGGGCACCGAGTCCATGATCGCGTAACCGACCTTCTCGGAACCGGTGAAGGAGATCACCGGCAGGCGCTCGTCCTGGACGAGCGCGGGCATCCGGTCGTTGGGGACGGGCAGGATGCTCCACGCGCCGGCGGGCAGCTCGGTCTCGGCGAGGAGGTCGCCGATGATCAGCCCGGAGAGCGGGGTGGCCGGGGCCGGCTTCAGGATGATCGGCGCGCCGGCCGCGATCGCCGGGGCGATCTTGTGGGCGCAGAGGTTGAGCGGGAAGTTGAAGGGCGCGATCCCGAGGACGACCCCCTTCGGGAAGCGGCGGGTCAGCGCGAGGCGCCCCTGGCCGCCGAGGTCGGTGTCCAGGCGCTGGGCCTCACCGCCGTTGAACCGCCGGGCCTCCTCCGCGGCGAAGCGGAACACCGAGACGGCGCGGCCGACTTCCCCCCGGGCCCACTTGACCGGCTTGCCGTTCTCGGCGGAGATCAGCTGGGCGATCTCCTCGGTGCGCTCGACGAGCCTGCGGCTGACGTGGTCGAGGGCGGCGGCGCGGACGTGGGCGGGAGTGGCGGCGAACTCGTCCCGTACGGCGTACGCGGCGGCCACGGCCTCCTCGATCTGCTCGTCGTTCGGCACGGCGACCGCGCCGACGAGCCGGCCGTCCCACGGGGAGGTGACGTCGAAGGTGTCCTCGCCGGTGACCTGGCGGCCGGCGAGCCAGAAGGCGTGGGTGGAAGTCATGTCCCCACGGTAGGGCCGGGAGGGCGGGATCGATTTTGTCCGGGGTGGAGCAGTGGGGGACCCGGACACTACGGTTCGGCCCGGTTCGGCCCGGTCCGGCGCTCTGGGCGGGACCTGGGTGCCCAGATGCCCGGGTTCCTGGGTGCCTACTCCGCCGACACCGTCTTCAGTGCCAGCCAGAGCTCCATCCGCACGTCCGGGTCGTCCAGTGACCGGCCGAGGATCTCCTCGACCCGGCGCATCCGGTACCGCAGGGTGTGCCGGTGGACGCCCAGGTCGGCGGCGGCCGCGTCCCACTGGCCGTGCCGGGAGAGCCAGGCCCGCAGCGAGGCGACCAGGTCGCCGCGGCCGGTCGCGTCGTGCTCGTACAGCGGCTGCAGCAGCCCGCCTGCGAAGGCCCGCACCGCGTCGTCGGCGAGCAGCGGCAGCACCGAACCGGAGGCCAGCTGCTCGTGCTCGACGTACACCCGGCCCCGCCGCCGGGCGACCGACAGTGCCTGTTCGGCCTGCGTGTAGGCGGCCGCGGCGGCGATCGGTCCCACGGGGGCCGAGACGCCGACGACCAGTTCGTCCTCGTCCCCGGCGCCCGTCTGCTCACGCGTCCGCGCCGCCTCCACGGCCACCGCGTACTCCCCGCACGCGGTGACGGCGGCCCCGCCGTCCGCGGCCAGCACCACCAGCCGCTCCCCCTCCGGCACCACGAGCACGGTCTCCCCGGAGCGGGCCGCCGCGGACTCCACGAGCTCGGTGAGCGCCCCGAGCGGGTCGCCGTTCGCGCCGGCAGCCGCCGCCAGCGCGGCGGCGGACGGGACCCGGGCGGGGGCGTCGGCGCCGATCCGTACGGACGACACGGCGGCCGTCTCCGCCACGATCAGCCGGAAGGGCGCGTCCAGGAGACCGCCGTACAGATCACCCGCGACCGTGCGCGCGTGCTCAGGCTCGCCCGCCAGCAGCATCCGTACCACGGCCGCCCCGATCCGCTGCTCGGCGGCGTACAGGGAGCGGTTCCGCTCGGTGGTGAGCGTCAGCAGCGCGATCGCCGAGTGCACCGCGTACCGCTCCGCCGTACCGAGCGCGGACGCCGTCCCCACCGCCAGCGCGGCCCGCGGCCGCCGCCCGGTGCCCAGCGAGTGCAGCTCCACCCGGTCGTCGTTGTCGGCGGTGCCGGATCCGCCGACCACGGAGGAGGCGGGCGAGGGCCGCTCCCGCAGCCGTTCCACGTCGGCGGTGAGACGTGCGGCCCGTCGGCCCGCCCACTCCGGCGCGGCGGCGACGACGGCGCCCGAGGCGTCGTACAGCGCCGCCCAGCCGTCCACCTGGGCGGCGAGCGCGGCGAGCAGCCCCTCCGGGCCGTCGGCCAGGGCCTGCCGGGTCAGTTCGCGCTGGGCGGCGAAGCCCGCGGTGACGGAACGGTACTGATCCGCCGCGATCGCCGCGGACACGGCCTTGCTGATGGCCAGGAAGGGCGTGCGGCGCGGCACTTCGAGCAGTGGGAGCCCCTCCTCGCGGGCGGCGTCGACGAGGGCCGCGGGGATCTCCTCGTAATTGACCCCGACGGCGAACCCCAGCCCCACCACCCCCGCCCCGGCCAGCCGCTTCACATACCGGCGCATCGCCTCCGGGTCCTCCGCGTCCAGCTTGAGCGCGGTGATCAGCAGCAGCTCCCCGCCCTCCATGTAGGGCACGGGATCGGCGAGCTCGCTGACATGCGCCCAGCGGACGGGGACGTCCAGCCGGTCCTCGCCCGCGCGCACGGTCAGCTTGAGCGCGGAGTGGTGGACGAGCGAGGCGAGGGTGGGGGGCATGGGGCCTTCAGAGCGTCAGGGTGCGGTGATCGCCGGTCGCTGCGATCTTTTGGCCGCCGTGTATGAACGACCTGTGACGATTCTGCCTCACCGTACGGTCATCGGGTCACGTCGTCCCCGCCACGTCATCCCCGCCACGTCGTCCCCGCCACGTCATCCCCGCAGATCCACCAGCAGCGGCGGCGCGTGCTCGCCCGTCACCGTGGTCAGCGACAGCACCGCGTGCCCGGGCGGCACCCCGTGCGCCAGCTCGGACGCGGACCACCGCTCCCGCTCGACCTGCCGCACGGTCACCGCCCGCGCGGTCGGCGCCTTGCCGGTGATGACCCGGCGCACGGCGTGCAGCACCTTGCCGGCCGGGGTCTCGGCGATGATCTGCCGGTCGGTGACGTCCCGCGCCTCGATCCACTCCTTGCCCCACACCTCGGCGAAGTCCTGCCCGTCCCACGGGGTGAGCCCGGACAGCGCCATCCGGCACCCGGTGGCCCCGAGCAGCGGGCCGCGCAAGGGCCTCGGTACGTCGTCCAGGGTGCGCAGCGTCAGCACGACCCCGGCGTTGCCGGACCGCAGCCGCTGGATGCCCCGTACGGCCTCCGGCGTCACGACCCCCGTGGCGTCGTCGACGATCAGACAGGCGAACAGCGACCGGTCCTCCCGCACCGCGACACTCGCCGTGAACTGCGCGAGCACCAGCCGCGCCAGCATCCGCGAGGCGTCGGCGTGCCCGCGCTGGGGCAGGTCGATCCGGACCCGGACCGGATGGTCGAGCGCCTTCAGCGAGAACGGCCGCGACTGCCCGGACGTGTCGAAGAAGGCGGCGAACGCGGGCCGGTCGAGCAGCGCGACCCGGTCCGCGAGAATCCCGCCCACATCCCCCGGGTTCCCCATCTGCCGCTCCCGCGCGTCGAGTTCACGCAGCAGCGACGCCTGACCCGAGTCCTCGAGCCCCTTGCGCAGCGCGGCCATCGGCCCGGGCGCTCCGTCGAGCAGCCCCCGCAGCTCCGGTACGGAGGGGAAGCGGCCGTGGACCGCCCGGAACGGTCCGAGGAGCTGCGCGAGCACCGTGGTGGACCGCCGGGTGTCACCGCCCTGGTGGGGCTCGGCGAGATCCCCGACCAGCGCCTCGGCGAGCACGGCCGCGGCCTCGTCGGGGTCGGTCGTCCCCCCGTACAGGTCGAGGTCGTACACCGACTCCGGATTGCCGATCTGTACGACCACGTCGTAGGCGTCGGCCGGTCCGAGCCCCGCGCCCGCGGCGCCGATCACCACGACGGCGGCCCGTCCGGCGAGCGCGTGCAGACACAGCGACTCGGCGAGCGGCCTGATGACGGTCCCGGTCTTCCCGGACCCGGCCGGCCCGACGGCGAGCAGCGAGGTCCCGAGCAGCTCGGGCCCGAGCCCGAGCCCGGCTCCCCGGTAGGCGTACGGGTTGCGGGCGTCGTCGGCGGTGGTCCCCAGCCGCACCTGCCCGGTCAGCAGGTCGTGCCGAGCGAGCCTCGTGGGCAGGTCCCGCTCCCCTGACGGGTGCAGACAGGCGGCGGAGCCGTCCTGGAGCACGGCACCGGTGAACGTGGCCAGCCCGAACCGACCACTGCGCACCCCCTGCCAGGCCCGCGCGATCCGGGCATGGTCCACATCCCGCATCAACCCGGCCCTGGCCTCCGCGGCCAGCCGCTCAGCGGCGTCCACGGCACCGGCGGCACGGAGCTGGGGCCATTCGACGGGGTCTTCTTCGGGGGCGGGGGGAGGTTCGTGGGCGGGCGCGGCGGGACGCCAGGCCGGGGGGCCGAAGCGGCGCCAGACCTCGCCCCAGCGGCTGATCTTTCCGAAGACGGCGAAGATCGCGGCGAAGAAGAGCCCTTCATAGACATAGGAAAGCGAGCTGAGCCACCCCGCTCGCCCCAGTGTCCACGAGTCCGGAGCCATCACGTACCAGGGCCACAGCCAGAAGCCGCCAAGGTAGCCGTTGTACAGCAGGGAACAGAGCAGCCATCCGCAGAGGAACCCGATCACGGCGCCGCTGAGCAGTTGCCGCGTCGGGATCTGCTCCGGCTCCTGCTCCGGCCGGACCCGGTGACCGAACCTCCACACACCGGGCGGGGCCTCGGGGCGGGGGGCCCGCAGCCAGCTCAGAAACGCCGAACCGTCGGGCACCGGGGGCACTCCGGGTGCCCGGGACGGCATCGGCGGCATCCCGGACCGTGCCCGCGGCACAGGATTCGCATGCGTACCCCGCGCGTCCTGCGTCCCGTCGCTGTCCATCGCCCCTGCTCCCTGACCAGCCGTTCCGTCCACCGTCAGCGGCCAATCTAACGCGCCCGCAAGGGGAGTTCACCGATTGCGGCGCCGAGCCGTCACACCGCTCCGGAAACCGGCTATGTCCACCACGGACAACCCGCCCCGCCGACAACGCCCACATGGAGCATGCCCACCCCTCCTCCTCCGCCCTAGCCTGCGAGAAAAGACTGGACAGAGTCCGCGACACCTCCGCCCGCAACACCCCCAGGAGCCCCTCATGACCGCACTTCCGCAGGAGCGCCGCCTCGTCACCGCCATCCCCGGACCCAAGTCGCAGGAGCTGCAGGCCCGCCGGGTCGCCGCGGTCGCGCAGGGTGTGGGGTCCGTGCTGCCCGTCTTCACGGCGCGCGCGGGCGGCGGGATCATCGAGGACGTCGACGGGAACCGGCTGATCGACTTCGGTTCGGGCATCGCCGTGACCTCCGTCGGCGCCTCCGCCGAGGCCGTCGTACGCCGGGCGACGGCACAGCTCGCCGACTTCACCCACACCTGTTTCATGGTCACCCCGTACGAGGGCTACGTGGAGGTCGCCGAGGCCCTCGCCGAGCTCACCCCGGGTGACCACGCCAAGAAGTCCGCTCTGTTCAACTCCGGCGCCGAGGCCGTCGAGAACGCCGTCAAGATCGCGCGGGCGTACACCAAGCGGCAGGCCGTCGTCGTCTTCGACCACGGCTACCACGGCCGCACCAACCTCACCATGGCGCTGACGGCGAAGAACATGCCGTACAAGCACGGCTTCGGCCCCTTCGCCCCCGAGGTCTACCGCGTCCCCGTGGCGTACGGCTACCGCTGGCCGACCGGTGCGGAGAACGCGGGCCCGGAGGCCGCCGCCCAGGCCATCGACCAGATCACCAAGCAGGTCGGCGCGGAGAACGTCGCCGCGATCATCATCGAGCCGGTGCTGGGCGAGGGCGGCTTCATCGAGCCGGCCAAGGGCTTCCTGCCGGCGATCAGCCAGTTCGCGAAGGACAACGGCATCGTCTTCGTCGCCGACGAGATCCAGTCCGGCTTCTGCCGCACCGGCCAGTGGTTCGCCTGCGAGGACGAGGGCATCGTCCCGGACCTGATCACCACCGCCAAGGGCATCGCCGGCGGTCTCCCGCTCGCCGCGGTCACCGGCCGTGCCGAGATCATGGACGCCGCCCACGCGGGCGGCCTCGGCGGCACCTACGGCGGCAACCCGGTGGCCTGCGCCGGCGCGCTGGGCGCCATCGAGACGATGAAGGAGCTCGACCTCAACGCGCGGGCGAAGGCGATCGAGGCCACGATGAAGGCCCGCCTGACGGCCATGCAGGACAAGTTCGACGTCATCGGCGACATCCGCGGCCGCGGCGCCATGATCGCCATCGAGCTCGTCAAGGACCGTACGACCAAGGAGCCGAACCCGGAGGCGACCGCCGCGCTCGCCAAGGCCTGCCACCAGGCGGGCCTGCTGGTCCTGACCTGTGGCACCTACGGCAACGTCCTGCGCTTCCTCCCTCCGCTCGTCATCGGTGAGGAACTGCTCGAAGAGGGCCTCGACATCATCGAGCAGGCCTTCACCCGCATCTGAGGCCACAGCAGGCACACTGCCGACCGGAAGTGGACTGACCCCTTCCGACATCAGGGGTCACAGGCCTGACGGCCCTTGGGATTCCGGGGCTGCGGTGGCGAGAGGCAGAGGGTGTGAAGAAGGTGTGCGAGGTGGCGGTGAGGATGGGATTCTGCCTGTCGTACGCCGCCGCGCTGCCGTAGGTTCTACCCAGATGAGAGATACACCCCGCCCACAGGGGACTGTGGGTGACATCAGGCCGGGGCCTCCCCAGCTTCGACCTGGTCGTGCCCTCGCGCACACAACTGGAGCCTCCGGCTCCGGATCTCCTCACCGATCGGACAGTCGCCCGCCCCAAACCCCCCGGGGCGGCCGACCAACCGATCCGACCGGCCGCCCCGGAACCACCCCCCCTGTTCCGGGGCGGCCGGCCCTCCTCCTCATCCTTCTCGGAATCCCGGCCCTCCTCTTCGCCCTGATCACCTGGCAGGTCGTCGAGGACGGGCCGCTTCTGCGTGCCGACGAGCGGGTCAGCCGCGCGCTGGTCCACCCGGACCTCTTCTCGGCGGCCCTCGCCGACCTGGGCAATGTCGAGGTCGCGGTCCCGGTCCTCCTGGTCGCCCTCGGTTACGCGGCCTGGCAGGCCCGCCGGATTGGTACAGACCGATGGTGGCTGCCGTCCACCGCGGCGGCCGTCCTGATGGCCCTGGTCCCGGCCCTGGTCGTCCCCCTCAAGGAACTCACCGACCGCCCGGGCACCCCCGTCTCGCCCGGGACCGGCTACTACCCCTCCGGCCACACCGCCACGGCCGCCATCGCGTACGGCGCCGCCACCCTCCTCGTCCTCCCCTGGCTCCGGTCCATCCGGACCCGCCGCGCGCTGGTCATCGTGTACGCCCTACTCGTCCTCGGCGTCTCCTTCGGCCTGGTCCGCCGCGGCTGGCACTGGCCCCTGGACGTGGTGGGCAGCTGGTGCCTGTGCACGATCCTGCTGCTCGCGTTCCGCCTCTTCCTCGCACGACTCAGCCGCCACTGAACTCCTGGACCCCCTGAACGTCGCCGCTGCCTCGCCCAACCACCTCGGCACCTCGCACGGAACCGGAGTGGCAGACGCGGACTGGGTCACCAAGCACCACCGCCCCTGAACCACTCACCCAGCCATCGCCGCCCCCTGGGCACACCGGGGCATCGCCGCTGCCGGCCGGAGGACGCCCCCAGCCGTCTCACTCCCACCCCACGGCCCTGTCGCTCCCGGATCCTGACTCTTCCCGCCCCAGCACAACCGCCCGCGGGCACCACCGCCGACCCCCTGGGCACCGGAAGTCGCCGCCGCCGACGGAAACAACCGGCGCCGCACTCCCCTGCGCCACCCCGCTGCGCACGTTCCGCCTCTTCCCGGCCCCAGCACAACCCGCCACTGCCCCCTGGACACACCGAGCATCGCCGCTGCCGGCCGGAGGCCGCCCCAGCCGTCTCACCCCCACCGCACGGCCCCGTCGCTCTCAGATCCTGACTCTTCCCGGCCCAGCACAACCGCCCCTTGCGCCACCCTGCTCCGCGCGTTCCGCCTCCTCCCGGCCCGGGCACAACCGTCACTGACCCCCCGGGCACACCGGGCGTCGCCGCTGCCGGCGGGGGACGCCCGCAGCGTCGTACTCCCCCTGTGCACAGGGCTGCCCGCCCGGTCCGCGTCGGCCGCACGGGTGGCCGACGAGGGTGTGGCGGGACCGTCAGGTCAGCTCTCGTCCTCCGTCGCCAGGCCCGCCGCCGCCTCGTGCATCGCCAGTTCCAGCAGCGCCGGATCGATGAGTACGCCGGAGCCGTCCGGTGGGACCAGCCAGCGCACGCCTCCCCCGGCCACCCGGCCCGGGTACGGCACGACGATCCAGGTGCCGGCCCCGGCCGTACGGATGCCGGTGCCGAGCCAGCGGGCCGCGGTGCCCGGTGGCACGAAGAAGCCCATCCGCGCGTCGCCGAAGTCGACGAGCACCGGGCCGAGCTGGTCGAGGATGCGGGTGAGGACGTCGAGGGTCGGATAGCCGAGCTCGCCCGGCAGGATCAGTACGTCCCAGGCCTTGCCCGCCGGAAGCAGCGCGACCCCGAGGGGGTTGCGCTCCCACTCCCAGCGGCAGGCCTCGGGATCCGGTGCGACGGATGCCAGCCACTCGACCGCCGTCTTCGCCCCTGTCATGAAAAGACCTCCCTCTCTCTCGTCGACACTGGTTGCGTCACGAGAGAGAGGGAGGTTTCCCGGGGAGCATTACGCGGGTTCTGACCACCCGTTGGAGTGAATCAGATCACCTACGACCGTTCAGCTGTCGAATCCCAGACCGAGTTTGTCCATGGTCCGCAGCCACAGGTTGCGCCGCCCGCCGTGCGCGTCGGCGCGGGCCAGCGACCACTTGGTCAGGGCGATGCCGGTCCAGGCGAAGGGTTCCGGCGGGAAGGGCAGCGGCTTCCTGCGGACCATCTCCAGCGAGGTCCGCTCGGTGCTCTCCCCGGCCAGCAGGTCCAGCATCACGTCCGCCCCGAAGCGCGTCGCCCCGACACCGAGACCCGTGTACCCCGCCGCGTACGCCACCCTGCCCTGGTGCGCGGTGCCGTAGAACGCGGAGAACCGCGAGCAGGTGTCGATCGCGCCGCCCCACGCGTGGGTGAAGCGGACGCCCTCCAGCTGCGGGAAGCAGGTGAAGAAGTGCCCGGCGAGCTTGGCGTAGGTCTCCGGACGGTCGTCGTACTCGGCGCGGACGCGACCGCCGTACGGGTAGACCGCGTCGTAGCCGCCCCACAGGATGCGGTTGTCGGCGGAGAGCCGGAAGTAGTGGAACTGGTTCGCCGAGTCCCCGAGCCCCTGGCGGTTCTTCCAGCCGAGCGCCGCGAGCTGCTCTCCGCTCAGCGGCTCGGTCATCAGCGCGTAGTCGTAGACCGGCACGGTGTACGCCCGCACCCGTCTGACCAGGTTCGGGAAGATGTTGGTGCCGAGCGCGACCTTCCTGGCCCGGACCGAACCGTACGGCGTGCGTACGGCCATGCCGGCGCCGTAGGGCCTCAGGGTGAGGGCGGGGGTGTGCTCGTAGATCCGGACGCCGAGTCTGAGGCAGGCCCGCTTCAGGCCCCAGACCAGCTTCGCCGGGTTGAGCATGGCCACGCCCCGGCGGTCCCACAGCCCCGCCTCGAAGGTCGGTGAGGCGACCTGTTCGCGCACCCCGTCGGCGTCCAGGAACTCGACGCCGTCGGCGAGGCCCTTCTCCTGGAGCTCCTGGTACCAGTCGGCGAGTTCCCGGGCCTGGTACGCCTCCGTCGCCACGTCGATCTCGCCGGTGCGCTCGAACTCGCAGTCGAGGTCGTGCCGGGCGACCGCCTTCTCGATCTCGTCGAGGTTGCGCGCGCCCAGCTCCTGGAGCTTCACGATCTCGTCGGGCCAGCGGGTCAGCCCGTTGGGCAGTCCGTGGGTGAGGGAGGCGGCGCAGAAGCCGCCGTTGCGACCGGAGGCGGCCCAGCCCACCTCACGGCCTTCCAGCAGGACGACGTCCCGCTCGGGGTCGCGTTCTTTCGCGTTGAGCGCGCTCCACAGTCCGCTGTAGCCACCGCCGACGACCAGCAGGTCGCAGGTCTCGGCGCCGGTGAGGGCGGGCTCGGGGTGGGGCCTGCCGGGGTCGTCCAGCCAGTACGGCACCGGCTGGGCTTCGGAAAGTGCCTTTGTCCAACGGCTCATGGCGCTTGGGGCCATGATTTCAACTCCCTACAGGGTGCTGCGAAAGGCCTGTCGAGAAGACTTATGCCTTTTGCTTGTTACGGCGATTGCTGATGACCATGGAGGTCAGGACCAGAAGGACGGCGACGAGGAACATGGTCGTGCCGATGACATTGATCTGGACGGGAGTTCCGCGCTGTGCCGAACCCCAGACGAACATGGGGAAGGTGACGGTCGAGCCCGCGTTGAAGTTGGTGATGATGAAATCGTCGAAGGAGAGCGCGAAGGCGAGCAGCGCGCCCGCGGCGATTCCGGGGGCGGCGATCGGCAGGGTGACCCGGACGAAGGTCTGGAACGGCCCGGCGTACAGGTCCTGCGCGGCCTGTTCCAGGCGCGGGTCCATCGACATCACGCGCGCCTTGACCGCCGTCACGACGAAGCTCAGGCAGAACATGATGTGGGCGATGAGGATCGTCCAGAAGCCCAGCTGGGCGCCCATGTTGAGGAACAGGGTGAGCAGCGAGGCCGCCATGACGACCTCGGGCATCGCCATCGGCAGGAAGATCAGCGAGTTCACGGCGCCGCGCGCGCGGAAGCGGTAGCGGACCAGCGCGAAGGCGATCATCGTGCCGAGGACGGTCGCGCCGATCGTCGCCCAGAACGCGATCTGGAGGCTGACGGACAGCGAGCCGCACATGTCGGCGACCCCGCAGGGGTCCTTCCAGGCGTCCGTGGAGAACTGCTGCCACTCGTAGTTGAAGCGGCCCTTCGGTTTGTTGAAGGAGAACACCGTGACGACGACGTTCGGCAGCAGCAGATATCCGAGCGTGATCAGTCCCGCGATGACGACGAGATGACGCTTGAGCCAGTTGACGAAGGCCATTTAAACCAGATCCTCCGTGCCGGACCTACGGATGTAGAACGTGACCATGAAGAGAATCGCGGCCATCAGGATGAAGGAAAGAGCCGCGGCCGTCGGATAGTCCAGGATCCGCAGGAACTGCGTCTGGATGACGTTTCCGACCATGCGCGTGTCCGTGGATCCGAGCAGGTCGGCGTTGACGTAGTCGCCGGCCGCCGGGATGAAGGTCAGCAGCGTCCCGGAGACCACGCCCGGCATCGACAGCGGGAAGGTGACCTTGCGGAAGGTGGTGACCGGCTTGGCGTACAGGTCGCCGGCCGCCTCGTGCAGCCGCCCGTCGATCCGCTCCAGGGAGGTGTACAGCGGCAGGATCATGAAGGGCAGGAAGTTGTACGTCAGACCGCACACCACCGCGAGCGGCGTGGCCAGGACGCGGTCTCCCGTGGTCCAGCCGAGCCAGTTGGTGACGTCCAGGACGTGCAGCGTGTTGAGGGCGCTCACCACCGGGCCGCTGTCCGAGAGGATCGTCTTCCAGGCGAGGGTGCGGATCAGGAAGCTGGTGAAGAAGGGCGCGATCACCAGAACCATGATCAGGTTCCGCCAGCGTCCCGCGCGGAAGGCGATGAGGTACGCGAGCGGGTAGCCGAGCACCAGGCACAGGATCGTCGCGGCACCGGCGTAGAGGATCGAGCGCAGGAACTGCGGCCAGTACGCGGACAGCGCGTCCCAGTAGGTGGCGAAGTGCCAGGTGACCTTGTAGCCCGTCTCCAGGGAGCCCGTCTGCACGGAGGTGGAGGCCTGGTAGATCATCGGCAGCGCGAAGAAGACCAGCAGCCAGAGGATGCCGGGCAGCAGCAGCCAGTACGGCGTGAAGCGGCCCCTCTTGCGCGGGGGCTTCTTCTCCGGCGCGGTCGGGGTCAGAGGCGGGGGCGCCTCGGTGAGCGTCGCCATCAGACCGTCGCCTCTTCCTGGATGCCGGCGTCGATGTCCTGGGCGGCGTCCAGTCCGAAGGTGTGGGCCGGGTTCCAGTGCAGGACGACCTCGGCGCCGGGCACGAGCCGGTCGTCGCGGTCGATGTTCTGGGCGTAGACCTCGAACTCCGGGCAGACGGGACTGTCGATGACGTACTGCGTGGAGACGCCGATGAAGCTGGAATCGGCGATCTTCCCGGTGATCCGGTTGCGGCCGTCAGGGATCTCGCCGGCCTCGTCGGCGTGGGTGAGGGCGATCTTCTCGGGCCGGACGCCGACGAGCACCTTCCCACCGGTCGCCGTGGGCCCGGAGTAGCGCGCCTCGGGAAGGACCAGCTTCCCCCCGCCCGCCTTCAGGACGATCTCGCCGCCGCTCTTGGAGTCGACCTCGGCCTCGATGAGGTTGGAGGTGCCGAGGAAGTTGGCGACGAAGGTGGTGTTCGGGTTCTCGTACAGGTCGGTCGGCGAGCCGAGCTGCTCGACGCGGCCCGCGTTCATCACGGCGACCGTGTCGGCCATGGTCATGGCCTCCTCCTGGTCGTGCGTGACGTGCACGAAGGTGATGCCGACCTCGGTCTGGATCCGCTTGAGCTCCAGCTGCATCTGGCGGCGCAGCTTGAGGTCGAGGGCGCCGAGCGGTTCATCCAGCAGAAGGACCTTGGGCGTGTTGATCAGCGCCCGCGCCACCGCGACCCGCTGCTGCTGGCCACCCGACAGCTGGTGCGGCTTCTTGCGCGCCTGCTCACCCAGCTGCACGAGCTCCAGCATGTCCTCGACCTGCTTCTTCACCGACTTGATGCCACGCCGGCGCAGACCGAAGGCGACGTTCTCGAAGATGTCGAGGTGCGGGAAGAGGGCGTAGGACTGGAAGACGGTGTTCACCGGCCGCTTGTAGGGCGGCAGCCGGGTGACCTCCTGGTCGCCGAGGTGCACGGTGCCCGTCGTGGGCTCCTCCAGGCCGGCGATCATGCGCAGGGTGGTCGTCTTGCCGCAGCCGGAGGCGCCGAGCAGGGCGAAGAAGGAGCCCTGCGGGACGGTCAGGTCGAGCGGCTGTACGGCGGTGAAGCCGTTGTCGTAGGTCTTGCTGATCCCTGCGAGGCGGACGTCTCCGCTGTTGTCGGTGTTCTTGTTCGTCACGGTGATCACGCCCCAGTCAGCTTCGCGAACTTCTCTTCAAAGGCCGTCTCTTCCTTCGCGCTCAACGAGCGGAAGGCGTGCGACTTCGCGGCCATGGCCTTGTCGGGGATGATCAGCGGGTTGTTCGCCGCATCCGGGTCGAGCTTCTCCAGCTCGGGCTTCACGCCGTCGACGGGAGACACGTAGTTGATGTAGGCGGCGAGCTCGGCGGCAGGCTTCGGCTGGTAGTAGAAGTCGATGAGCCGCTCGGCGTTCGTCTTGTGGCGCGCCTTGTTGGGGATCAGCATGTTGTCGGTCGACGTCATGTATCCGCTGTCCGGGATGATGAAGTCGATGTCCGGACTGTCGGCCTTCAGCTGTACGACGTCCCCGGCCCAGGCGACACAGGCGGCGAAGTCGCCGCTGGTCAGGTCGGAGGTGTAGTCGTTGCCGGTGAAGCGGCGGATCTGCCCCTTGTCGACGGCCTTCTGGAGGCGCGCGATGGCCGCGTCGTAGTCGTCGGCGGTGAAGTGCGCCGGGTCCTTGCCCATGTCGAGCAGGGTCATGCCGATGCTGTCGCGCATCTCCGACAGGAAGCCCACCCGGCCCTTGAGCTTGGCGTTGTCGAGCAGGTCGGAGATCGACTTCACCTCGACGCCGTCGAGTGCCTTCTTGTTGTAGGCGATGACGGTCGAGATGCCCTGCCACACATAGGAGTACGCCCGTCCCGGATCCCAGTCCGGGTCGCGGAACTGCGCGGACAGGTTGGCGTAGGCGTGGGGCAGGTTGGAGGCGTCCAGTTTCTGGACCCACCCGAGCCGGATGAGCCGGGCGGCGAGCCAGTCGGTGAGCACGATGATGTCGCGCCCGGTGTCCTGCCCCGCCGCGAGCTGCGGCTTGATCTTCCCGAAGAACTCGACGTTGTCGTTGATGTCCTCGGTGTACTTCACCGAGATGCCGGTCTGCTTCTTGAACTGGTCGAGCGTGGGGTGGTGCTTCTCGCTCTCGTCCACGTCGATGTACTCGGTCCAGTTGGAGAAGTTGACGGTCTTCTCCTTGGCCGAGTGGTCCTCCGCGGAGACCCCGCCCTGGGTGTTGCCGGCCGCGGGGATGCCGCAGGCGCTCAGCGTCCCGAGGCCGCCGACCGCGAGCGCGCCGCCCGCGGAGGCGCGCAACAGGGACCGCCGGGTCATGGCGGCCCGGCCGTTTCGGAAGCTGCGCCGCATGGCGGCCACTCGGGCCGGGGACAGGCGGTCGGGCTCGTACTGCTCCATGCGCTGGTGCCCTTTCGGGAAGGTGGGCGGCCGCGGGTCGGGCGGCCTGAATACGTCACCCGGCGGTAGCCGGAAATCGGTTACAGCCGGTCCCCGAAGATCGTGCGGTGCCAGTCCTTCCTGACGACCGCCGTGTTGTCGAACATAACGTGCTTGATCTGCGTGTACTCCTCGAACGAATACGAGGACATGTCCTTGCCGAAGCCGGACGCCTTGTACCCGCCGTGGGGCATCTCGCTGATGATCGGGATGTGGTCGTTGACCCACACGCACCCGGCTTTGATCTCCCGCGTGGCCCGGTTCGCCCGGTAGACGTCGCGGCTCCAGGCGGAGGCGGCGAGCCCGTAAGGGGTGTCGTTGGCGAGCCGGATGCCCTCGTCGTCGCTGTCGAACGGCAGCACGACAAGAACAGGCCCGAAGATCTCGGACTGGACGATCTCGCTGTCCTGGGCGGCGTCGGCGACGAGAGTGGGCCGGTAGTACGCCCCCTTGGCCAGCTCCCCCTCCGGAGCCTCTCCCCCGGCCATCACGCGCGCGTAGGCACGCGCACGGTCGACGAACCCGGCGACCCGGTCCCGCTGGAGGTGGGAGATGAGAGGCCCGAGATCGGTGCCGGCGGCGAACGGGTCACCGAGCCGGACGGTCTCCATGAGGGCGGCGGTCCGCTCCACGAACGCCTCGTACAGCGGCCGCTGCACATACGCGCGCGTGGCGGCCGTGCAGTCCTGCCCGGTGTTGATGAGCGCGCCGGCGACGGCCCCGTGGACGGCGGCGTCCAGGTCGGCATCGTCGAAGACGACGAAGGGAGCCTTGCCGCCCAGCTCCAGGTGCAGCCGCTTGACGGTGGCGGTGGCGATCTCCGCGACCCGCTTGCCGACAGCGGTCGACCCGGTGAACGAGGTCATGGCCACGTCGGGATGCCCGACAAGACGCTCCCCCGCCTCCTTCCCGGTCCCGGTGACGATGTTGACGACGCCGTCGGGAATCCCGGCGTCGGCGGCGGCCTGGGCGAAGAGGAGCGAGGTGAGCGGGGTGATCTCGGCGGGCTTCAGCACGATGGTGTTGCCCGCGGCGATCGCCGGGAGGATCTTCCAGGCGGCCATCTGCAGCGGGTAGTTCCAGGGCGCGATGGACCCGACGACCCCGATGGGCTCCCGCCGCACGTAGGACGTGTGGTCCCCGGAGTACTCACCGGCGGACTGCCCCTGCAGATGCCGGGCGGCACCGGCGAAGAAGGAAGTGTTGTCGATGGTGCCCGGAACATCGAACTCCCGGGTCAGCTTCAGCGGCTTCCCGCACTGGAGCGACTCCGCGCGGGCGAAGTCCTCGGCCCGGTCGGCGAGCACGGCGGCGAACCGGTGCAGGGCGTCCGAACGGTCACCGGGAGTGGCGGCCGCCCACCCCGGGAAGGCCGCGCGAGCCGCGGCGACCGCGGCGTCGACATCCTCGACGCCGGCCAGCTCATAGGTGAACACCTCCTCTCCGCTCGCGGGATCCACGACCGCGTGCGTACGGCCGGAGGTCCCCTTGGTGAGACGCCCTCCGATGAACTGCGCGCCGTCGGCGAACCGCTCCTGGGCCGCGAACCGGTCCGGGGTGGCACTGCCCGGGTTGTGCATGTCGCTCTCCTCCGCCGTGACCCCGCGGCTACCGCGGGCGGGTGGCGTAGCTCCAGCTCGATTTGAGTGCCGATCCTGACAGAGCAATGACACTCCTACAAGTGATTCCGTTGTTGCCTTTCGGTTACGCGACGGAATCTGTCGACCAGGTGTCGAGTCGCCCCGGAAAAGGCAGGACGGAGTGTCAGTGGCTCCTGCCAGACTGGCGTGCATGGGGAAGATCACGGGGAAGATCGATTCACAGGATGCCCTGGTCCATCAGGTCCGGGCCGGAGCGAAGATCAAGTATCTGCACTTCTGGGGCCACCGCCCGCGTCCGGACGGCCGAGTCGGCGCGAGCTGTCTGAGCCAGTGGTGGCCGTCACCGTTCGTGGTCGACGGGGTGACCTATGCGACCGCCGAGCACTGGATGATGGCGGGCAAGGCGCGCCTTTTCGAAGATCGGGAAGCCGAGCGCCGGGCCGTGTCCGCCGGCCACCCGTCCCAGGCCAAGGCGGCGGGCCGCCTGGTCCGCGGCTTCGACGAGCAGACCTGGCAGCGCGAGCGCTTCGCCATGGTCGTCGAGGGCAGCGTCCACAAGTTCACGGCCCACGACGACCTGCGGGAGTTCCTCCTGAACACCGGCGACCGGGTCCTGGTGGAGGCCAGCCCGGTGGACCGGGTGTGGGGCATCGGCCTCGCGGCGGACGACGAGGCGGCGGGCGACCCGGCCCGCTGGCGCGGCCCGAACCTCCTGGGCTTCGCCCTGATGGAGGCGAGAGACCGCCTCAGAAACGCCTGAGGGGGACCACCGGATCCCCGGCAGTCCCCCGCGTCCTCCCGGACCGGTGCTACGCGACCGGACCGGCCGTTGCCACCACAGCGAGGGAGCCGTCGTAGTAGTCGGGCTCGTCGTCCGAGTTGATGGCGGCGGTGATGCCGATGGCGAGCAGGACGATCACGGCGATGCCGAGGATCGTCCCGATGATCCCCATGATGAACCCGGCCTGCGCCTGCCCGTGGTTGGTGGCCTCACCCCGCTCGGCCCGCTTGCGCCCCTTGATCCCGAACACGATGGCGAGGACCCCGAGCACCAGCGAGAGGATGCCGTACATGCAGAACAGGGCGCAGGACAGGATGCCCAGCACCATCGCGGCGACACCCATGCCGTTCTGCGGGGGCATCGGCGGGGCCCAACCGCCGTACCCCTGCGGGCTCTGCGGGTAACCGGGGTAGCCGTAGCCGGCGGGAGCGCCGGGGCCCTCGGGCCCGATGGGCGGGGGCGGCACGGAGGCGCCCTGCTCCGGCGCGGGATAGCCGTACCCGGGGGTGGGGGCGGGCCCCGCGGCTGCGGGCGGCGGAAAACCGTAACCGTCGTTCGGCACCGACGTCACCGTGGCCTGATCATGCACGGACGGCGACGGCGGCTGACCGGCGCCGGGCGGCGGGCTCTTCTCCAGCGAAGGCCCACTCTCCGGCGGCGCCCACGGGTCCCGCCCGCCCCCGCCCTCCCCGTTCGCCTGCGTTCCGTCCGTCATGCCCACGTTCCCCCTCGATCGTTCGTGCGGCCATGCTACGGGACCGCTGCGCTGGGCTTGGGCGGGGCGCCTATGGGGGTGCCGGGTGCGGTGGTCGGGCGGGTGCGGGTGCGTTGTGGCTGGTCGCGCAGTTCCCCGCGCCCCTGGGTGGGTCAGGTCGGCGCCAGCCAGGACGGGCCGTTGGCCGC
>NZ_JBIAUQ010000024.1:0-128000 GCF_042893155.1 Streptomyces sp. NPDC001668 | reverse complement strand
GGACGGCGCGCCCAGGGACACCCGATCCGGCGACGGACGACACCGCCCCGTGCACACCAGAGCGATGTGCACGGGCATCGGACCGTCCAGGCCGAGCGGCGTGCCCCTGGGCGCGAGGAACCCCGCCCTCCCGTTCCCGGACCACGCACCAGATACGTGCCGCCCGGACGCGGAGCGAAAGCGGGCAACCAGAACACCCAACACCGTTCGGGACGTTCGGCTGAGCACGAATCCTGGCAACAGGACTCACTCCCGCTCAGTCTCTAGGAACGGTCACACCGCCATCAGCGGAGCGCCCTCGCGCCACTTGAGGATCTTGTCGAAGCTCACCACGGCGCCGCGGCCCGGCTTGTTGCCGATCTGGACGTGGTCGGCGAGTTCGTGGATGAGGCAGAGCCCGCGGCCGTTCTCCGCCTCCACGGGGGTGAGGCGGGGCCGCACGGGCGGGAAGCCCGGGCCGGAGTCGGTGACCTCGATGCGGCACTTCTCGCCGTCGAGGTAGGCGGTGACCCGGTACGCCGCCGAGGAGTCCTGGGGGCCGCTCTCCCCGCCGTGCTCCACGGCGTTGGCACAGGCCTCGCTGAGGGCGAGGGAGAGGTCGTAGGAGACGTCCGGGTCGACGCCCGCGGTCTCCATGGTGCCGAGCAGCAGACGCCGGGCGAGCGGCACGCTCGCAGCCTCGCGCCGCAGATGGAGTGACCACCAGATGCTCATGCTCCAGCCTCCTGGCCGCGGCTCGACATACCGTTACGTATTGCCGCCCGTGCCCGGGTGTAAGCACATTGTTGACGTGATGCCGCCCATACGGGCGATGCGGTCGGCGTAAAGAACGGTGTATGTGGGGCGGCTCGGGCCCAAAGTGACCTTCCGGTCGTACGACCCGTACGTCATCTTGTGGACCTGCCGTATGGCGTCCATGAGCCCAGTGCGATGATGAGCCCGCCATGACTGCCCCCCACGCGCGCTCCGGAGGGGATCTCCGGGTTCTGCGGGCCGCGGTGTTCGCCGCGGTCTGCGTCGTGCTGGCCGCGGCCGGTCACTCGATCGCCTCCTGCGCCACGGTTCCGCTGTGGACGCTCGGCGCGGGGTTCGCCGGGGTCGTTCTCCTCGTGGCACCTCTCGCCGGGCGCGAGCGCTCACTGGCGGGGATCGCGACACTGCTCGCGGCCGGACAGACCGTGCTGCATGTGCTGTTCGGGCTCGGGCAGCACGGTACGACGACGATGACGTCGATGGCGTCGATGCCCTCCGCTCAGCCGGCGTCCGACACCGCGCTGGTCCAGCAGGCCGCGCGCCTGCTGTGCGGGACCACCGCCGCGGCGATCAGCCCGGCGCAGGCCCAGAAGCTCCTCACCGACGCACGGCTGTACCGGGGCCCGGGCACGCCTGATACCGCGCACCACGCGACGCAGGCCGTCTCAGGGTCCGCCGTCTGGCCGTCCCTGCCGATGGTCCTCGGGCATGTCATCGCGGCCGTCGTCGCCGGGTGGCTGCTGCGGCGCGGGGACCTGGCGCTGCTGCGGCTCGCCGAACTGTCCGCGTGCTCGGCGCATTCGATCGCGGAGGCGGCGCTCGTACGGTCCCTGCGCGGGGCGCTCGCGCTGGTGCGGGCCCTGCGCGCGGGGCTGCCGGGAGCGCCCGGGACCGGGCCGCGCACCCCGCCGGCGGCCTGGCTCGCGCCGCCCCGACCGCGTACCGGGGCACTCCAGCACACGGTGATCAGGCGCGGCCCGCCGGCCGCCGCCGGACTCGTTCTCGCCGCCTGACGCGACGCGACCACCGCTCCACTTCCACTCCGCTTGCCGAGGGACCTGGACACGGGGGCCGCCGTCGTGCGGCACGCGCGTGTGTGCACGCGTATCCCCTTGTCACCGGAATTCCCTTCCTTCAGCGGAATCCCTTTCGAAGCGGAGTGCCCTTCATGAAGGCTTCTCGTCTCGCCGCCACCGGCGCCGTCGCCGCCACCGCCGTCGTCGTCCTGTCCTCGCCCGCCTTCGCGCACGTCAGCGTGGCCGCCGAGGGCACCGCCGCCAAGGGCGGTTACGCGGTCGTGGACTTCAAGGTCCCCAACGAGCGCGACAACGCCTCCACCACCAAGCTCGAGGTCAACTTCCCGGCCGACCACCCGCTGGCCTCCGTCATGCCCGAGCCGATGCCGGGCTGGAAGATCCAGGTCACCAAGTCCAAGCTGGCCAAGCCGCTCGAACTGCACGGCGAGCAGATCACCGAGGCCGTCTCCAAGGTCACCTGGACCGCGGCCACCAAGGACAGCGGCATCCAGCCCGGCTACTTCGAGAAGTTCCCGGTCTCCGTCGGCGCCCTGCCCGAGGACGCCGACGAACTGGTCTTCAAGGCGATCCAGACCTACTCCAACAAGGAGGTCGTGCGCTGGATCGAGGTCCAGGAGGACGGCGCGGAGGAGCCCGAGACGCCGGCCCCCGTCCTCGCCCTGTCCGCGGCCTCCGGGGACGGGCACCACGGCTCGTCGGCCGCCGAGGAGGCGGACGCCAAGACCGAGAACGCCGCAGCGAGCACCGAGGCGGCCGACAGCGACAGCAGTGACACCACCGCCCGTGTCCTCGGCGTGGTCGGCATCGTCGTGGGCGCCCTGGGCGTGGCCTACGGCGTGCTCGCCGGCCGTCGACGCAGCGACGCCTGATCCGACCAGCGGGACGTGTGCCGGGGTCGTAGGGCCCCGGCACACACCGAAATTCTTACATCTGGGACATTTTGATATGCGCAAGAAGACGTTCGCCGCGGCCGCGCTGGTCGCCGCCGCCACGCTGACCCTCTCGGCCTGCGGCGGCGGTGACGACAGCGGCTCGCCCGTCTCCGTGGTCTCGGAGGAGGCCGGCTCGGACAAGGCGGCCACCGTCCTCGACCAGCCGTTCGAGAAGCCGGACCTGGTCCTCACCGACACCAAGGGCCAGAAGTACGACCTCCGCAAGGAGACCAAGGGCAAGCCGACGCTGGTCTACTTCGGCTACACCCACTGCCCCGACATCTGCCCGCTGACGATGAACAACATCGCCGTCGCGAAGAAGCAGCTCCCCAAGGCCGAGCAGGACAAGCTGACCGTCGTCTTCGTCACCACCGACCCGGCCCGCGACACCCCCGCCGAGCTCGGCAAGTGGCTCAAGGGCATCGACACCACCTTCGTGGGCCTGACCGGCGACTTCGCCACCATCCAGGCGAGCGCCCGCACCCTGGGCATCTCCATCGAGCCCACCCACAAGGACAAGAAGACCGGCAAGACCGTCTCCGTCCACGGCACCCAGGTCGTCGCCTTCTCCCCGAAGACCGACAAGGGGTACGTCCTGTACGGCGAGGACGCCACCGTCGACGACTACACCAAGGACCTGCCCAAGATCATCAAGGGGCAGAACCCGTGAAACGTTCTTCCACCGGGCTCGCCGTCCTGACCGGGGCGGTCCTGCTGCTGGCGGGGTGTTCGGATGCCGACGGCTCCTCGGGAGGGCTCACCGTCTCCGGCGCCTACATCCCGCAGCCCGTCTCCGCCGACATGGCGGCCGGGTTCCTGACCATCTCCAACTCCGGCTCGTCCAAGGACGAGCTGACCTCGGTCACCAGCGAGGACGGCGAAGTCACCATGCACGAGACCACCGGCGGCGCGATGGAGGAGGTCTCCCGCCTCTCCGTCCCGGCCCACGGTCAACTCGTGTTCAAAAGCGGCGCCAACCACTTGATGTTCGACAAGCTGAAGCAGACTCCGAAGCAGGGTCAGACGGTCACCGTCGAACTGCACTTCGCCAAGTCCGGCCCCGTCGTCGTGAAGATGCCGGTGAAGTCGGCGACCTACGTCCCGAAGACCGGACACTGAGGGAGGGATCACCTTGACGCAGACCATCGCCCCCCGCGTCCGGACCCTGGTACTGCTGCTCCTGGCCGTGTGCGGCCTGCTGCTGACCACGGCCGGCCCTGCCTCCGCGCACGCCGCGCTCACCGGCAGCGACCCCCAGCAGGGGGTGGTGGTCGACAAGGCGCCCGACCAGGTCTCACTGACCTTCTCCGAGAAGGTCGCCCTGTCGAACGACTCGCTGCGCGTCCTCGACCCCAAGGGCAAGCCCGTCCAGCAGGGCAAGCCGTTCGAGGCCGGCGGCACGACGTACGGCGTGAAACTCCACGGCGGCCTGCCCGACGGCACCTACACCGTCACCTACCAGGTCGTCTCCGCCGACAGCCACCCCGTCGCCGGCGCCTTCACCTTCTCCATCGGCGCCCCCTCGACCACCTCCGTCTCCGTCTCGGGGGACACTGCGGGCGGCGGGGTCGTCGGCTGGCTGTACGGCTTCGGGCGGTACATGTCGTACGCCGGCTTCATCGTCCTGGTCGGCGGCGCCGCCTTCGTACTCGGCTGCTGGCAGCGCGGCGCCGGAGTGCGGCCCATGCAGCGGCTCGTCGTCGGCGGCTGGCTCACGCTCACCTCGGCGACCCTGCTGCTGCTCCTGCTGCGCGGCTCCTACACGGGCTCCGGGAAGGTCGGCGACATCTTCGACCTGGAGCTGCTCGGGAACGTGCTCCAGACCAAGGCGGGCGCGGCCCTCGTCTCCCGGCTGCTGCTGCTCGCGGCGGCGGCCCTGTTCATCTCCGTGCTCTTCGGGGCGTACGACAAGCGCGAGGACGAGGAGAAGCGGGACCTCACCTTCGGGCTCGCGATCGGCGGGACCGTCGTCGCGGCCGGGCTCGCGGCGAGCTGGGCGATGGCCGAGCACGCCTCGGTCGGGCTCCAGGCGGGCATCGCGATGCCCGTCGACGTCGTCCACCTGCTGGCCGTGGCCACCTGGCTCGGCGGGCTGACCGCGCTGCTCGTCGCGCTGTACCGCTCGGACGCGCCGATCGAGTCGGCCGCCGTACGACGGTTCTCCCAGGTCGCCTTCGGCAGCGTCGTCGCCCTGGTCGCCACCGGCGTCTACCAGTCCTGGCGGCAGCTCGGCTCCTGGTCGGCGTTCACCGGGACCCGGTACGGGCAGCTGCTGCTGGTCAAGATCGGGCTGGTGGCGCTGATGGTCGGCGTCGCGTTCATCTCCCGGCGGTGGACCGCGCAGCTCGCCGACACCGTCGTACGGCAGAGCAAGCGGGCACCTCAGAAGGAGCGGGTGACCGCGAATGCCGCCGGCTCCGGCAAGTCCAAGGGGGGCGGGTCCAAGGGGGGCGGCTCCAGGCCCTCCGGTGACTCCAAGCGGGCCGCTCAGCTCGCCCGGCAGCAGGCCGCGATGGACACCGCGCGGCAGAAGCGGACACGCGACGCCGATCCGAACCGGTTCGGACTGCGCCGCTCGGTGCTCGCCGAGGCGGGGGTCGCGGTCGTGCTGCTGGCGGTCACGACCGTGCTGACGCAGACCGAGCCCGGCCGTACCGAGGAGGACGCCAAGGCGGCCAAGTCCGCGTCCTCCTCCTCTTCGTCCTCCTCGTCGGCCGGGTCCGGGGCGGTCACGCTGGACATGTCCTTCGACACCGGCGGCACGGACGGCAAGGGTGTCGTCACGGTCGACGTCGACCCCGCGCGCGTGGGCGGCAACGAGATGCACGTCTACGTCCAGCGGCCCAACGGCCGTGCCTTCGACATCCCCGAGGTGAAGGTCGCCCTCACCCTGGAGGCCAAGAAGATCGGGCCGCTGACCGTCACCCCCGACCGCATCTCCACCGGCCACTGGTCGGCGAGCAACGTGCAGATCCCCATGGCGGGTGACTGGAAGGTCGCCGTGACCGTGCGGACCTCCGACATCGACCAGACGACCGTCTCCAAGAACGCGCAGATCGGCTGACCCGCACCATGGCTGAACAGTCCCTCCCCGTCGTCGACGAAGGCGCCTCGGCGCAGGAGCGCCCCTCGTCGGGGGCAGGCATCTCACGCCGTGCCCTGCTCGGCACCGCCGGCGCCACCGGGCTCGTCCTCGGTGCGGCCGGCGGGGCCGTGGGCTATGCCGCCGCGCCCGCCGCCGCCACTCCGCTGACCTCGGTCGGCAGCGGCGAGGTGATGTTTCACGGGAAACATCAGCCCGGCATCACCGAGGGCCTCCAGGCCCGCGGCCATCTCGTCGCCTTCGACCTGGCGGCGGGCGGCGGCCGCAAGGAGGCCGCCGCGCTGCTGCGCCGCTGGTCCGAGACGGCTCGGCGGCTGATGGCGGGGGAGGCCGCCGGATCCCACGACACGGAGGTGGCCCGCGACGCCGGGCCCTCCTCCCTGACCGTGACCTTCGGCTTCGGGCACAGCTTCTTCTCCCGCACCGGGCTGGAGAAGCAGCGTCCGGTCGCCCTTGACCCGCTGCCCGACTTCTCCTCCGACCAGCTCGACAAGGCCCGCAGCAACGGCGATCTGTGGGTGCAGATCGGCGCCGACGACGCCCTGGTCGCCTTCCACGCCCTGCGCGCGATCCAGAAGGACGCGGGCAGCGCGGCCAAGGTCCGCTGGCAGATGAACGGCTTCAACCGCACGCCGGGGGCCACGGCGCACCCCATGACGGCCCGCAACCTCATGGGCCAGCTGGACGGCACCCGCAATCCGAAGCCGAGCGAGCCCGACTTCGACCAGCGCCTCTTCGTCCCGGAGTCCGGCACGCCCGCGTGGATGGCGAACGGCTCCTATGCCGTCGTACGGCGGATCCGGATGCTGCTCGACGACTGGGAGAAGCTGTCGCTCGGGGCCCAGGAGGCCGTCATCGGACGCCGGAAGACGAACGGCGCGGCGCTGTCCGGGGGCACCGAGACGACCCCGATGAACCTGGAGAAGACCGACGCGCAGGGGGATCTGCTGGTGCCGGTCAACGCGCACGCCCGGATCACCCGGCCCGACCAGAACGGAGGCGCGGCCATCCTGCGCCGCCCGTTCTCGTACCACGACGGCATCGACGCGGACGGGACACCGGACGCCGGGCTACTGTTCGTGTGCTGGCAGGCGGACCCGCTGCGCGGGTTCGTCCCGCTCCAGCGCAAGCTCGACCGCGGCGACGCGCTCTCCCCGTACATCCGGCACGAGTCGAGCGGTCTGTTCGCGGTGCCGGGCGGGGCGGCGGAAGGGGAGTACGTGGGGCAGCGGCTGCTGGAGGGATGAGGTCACGCCGGTTCACCCGGTCGGGAGAGAAATGCGTGCCCGTCCACAAGGGCCATTAGGGTGAGGTCATGCCAGCGAGCTATGCGTATCTCGGCCCCGAGGGCACCTTCACCGAAGTCGCGCTGCGGACGCTTCCCGAGGCGGCGACCCGGCAGCTGATCCCCTACGTGTCGGTGCAGTCCGCGCTGGACGCGGTCCGCGCGGGTGAGGCCGAGGCGGCGTTCGTGCCGATCGAGAACTCCGTCGAGGGCGGCATCACCACCACCCTCGACGAACTGGTCGCGGGCGCCCCGCTGATGATCTACCGCGAGGTGCTGCTGTCGATCACCTTCGCGCTGCTGGTCAGGCCGGGCACGGCGCTCACGGACATCAAGACGGTCTCCGCGCACCCGGCCGCCCAGCCGCAGGTGCGCAACTGGCTGAAGAACAACCTCCCCGACGTCCACTGGGAGTCGGCCGCCTCGAACGCGGACGCGGCCCGGCTGGTCCAGGAGGGCCAGTACGACGCGGCCTTCGCGGGCGAGTTCGCGGCGGCCCGGTACGGCCTCGAGGCGCTGGAGACCGGGATCCACGACGCGGAGAACGCGCAGACACGGTTCGTGCTGGTCGGCCGCCCGGCCCGGCCCGCCGCTCCGACCGGCGCCGACAAGACCTCCGTCGTGCTGTGGCAGCGCGACGACCACCCCGGCGGACTGCGCGACCTGCTGGGCGAGTTCGCCACCCGCGGCATCAACCTGATGCTGCTCCAGTCCAGGCCCACGGGCGCGGGCATCGGCAATTACTGCTTCTGCATCGACGCCGAGGGGCACATCACCGACCGCCGGGTGGCGGAGGCCCTGATGGGGCTGAAGCGGATCTGCCGCGAGGTGCGTTTCCTCGGTTCGTACCCGCGTGCGGACAAGGAGCCGGCGGACCTGGGGGCGCCGCTGGCCGGCACCTCGGACGAGGAGTTCATGGCGGCCTCTGACTGGGTGGCCCGGTGCCAGGACGGGCGATTCTGACCTGTCCTACCTGCAGATTTTAGTTATCCACAGAAGTTGTCCACAGGCTGGCTTCTCGACCTGGGGACAAGTCGACACCAAAGTACGACCCTGTCGACAAATCGGCCTACAGACCTCTCGCGCGTTCACAGGCGCGCACATCACCCTTCGTCCATTCTTTTCCCTTGAGTAACCCTTTGGAGTGACCACTTTCCACTCGAAAGTAGGGGTAAATACGGGTTTGCAAGGGGAATCCTCGACGTGATCCCCAGGTTTCGGAGTGATCAATTCCGAAATCCACAGATCCTCCGCACAGCCTGTGGATAACTTTTCGGAGGGTGTGGATCCCTGTGGACAACCGTGCGCCAAATCCCGCTCTCCACAAGGGAGTCGAGTCAACCCCACGCCCCGCACCTGCCCCGCCCCGGGGACGGTGGGTTTCTTTCCTTGACACCCTGCGCAATTCACCCATAACAGAACGTAAGCCATGATTCGGTACGGCCGGGAATAGTGAGTCGTGGGCCGTATCCCCGCACCGGTAGCCTTGACCGCGTGATTGACCTTCGCCTGCTCCGTGAGGACCCCGACCGAGTGC
Organism: Streptomyces sp. NPDC001668; assembly: GCF_042893155.1. NCBI lineage: Bacteria > Bacillati > Actinomycetota > Actinomycetes > Kitasatosporales > Streptomycetaceae > Streptomyces > Streptomyces sp. NPDC001668. The sequence goes on along the minus strand of NZ_JBIAUQ010000024.1, from coordinate 119,353 downwards.
GCGCGTCCCAGCGCGCCCGTGGAGAGGACGTCGCGCTCGTCGACGCCCTCCTGTCTGCCGACGAGCGGCGCAGGTCGTCCGGCGTCCGCTTCGACGAGCTGCGTTCCGAGCAGAAGGCGCTCGGCAAGCTCATCCCCAAGGCCACCGGGGACGAGAAGGCCGAGCTGCTGAAGAAGACGGGCCAGCTCGCCGCCGACGTCAAGGCGGCCGACGCCGAACAGCACGAGGCCGACGAGGAGACCAAGCGCCTCCTGCTCCAGCTCGGCAACCTCGTCCACCCCGACGTCCCCGTCGGCGGCGAGGAGGACTTCGTCGTCCTGGAGACGCACGGCACCATCCGCGACTTCGGCGCCGAGGGCTTCGAGCCCAAGGACCACCTGGAGCTCGGCGAGGCGCTGGGCGCCATCGACGTCGAGCGCGGCGCCAAGGTGTCCGGCTCGCGCTTCTACTACCTGACCGGCGTCGGCGCGCTCCTGGAGCTCGCGCTGGTCAACGCGGCGATCGCGCAGGCCACCGAGGCCGGGTTCACGCCGATGCTCACTCCCGCGCTGGTCCGCCCGCGCGCCATGGAGGGCACCGGCTTCCTCGGCCAGGCCGCGGAGAACGTCTACCACCTGGAGAAGGACGACTACTACCTGGTCGGCACCTCCGAGGTCCCGCTCGCCGCGTACCACATGGACGAGATCCTGGACGCCGACCAGCTGCCGCTGCGCTACGCGGGCTTCTCGCCGTGCTTCCGCCGCGAGGCCGGAACCTACGGCAAGGACACCCGGGGCATCTTCCGCGTGCACCAGTTCGACAAGGTCGAGATGTTCTCGTACGTCGCCCCCGAGGACGCCGAGAACGAGCACAAGCGGCTCCTGGAGTGGGAGAAGCAGTGGCTGACCGGCCTCGAGCTGCCCTTCCAGGTCATCGACGTGGCCTCGGGCGACCTCGGCGCCTCCGCCTCCCGCAAGTTCGACTGCGAGGCGTGGATCCCGACCCAGGGCAAGTACCGCGAGCTGACCTCGGCCTCCAACTGCGACGGCTTCCAGGCCCGCCGCCTGTCCGTCCGTATGCGCGACGGCAAGAAGGTCCAGCCGCTGGCGACGCTCAACGGCACCCTGTGCGCCGTACCGCGCACCATCGTGGCGATCCTGGAGAACCACCAGCTGGCCGACGGCTCGGTGCGGGTGCCCGAGGTGCTGCGGCCGTACCTGGGCGGCCGGGAGCTGCTGGAGCCGGTCGCCAAGTGAGCGGGTTTCCGTACCGGCTGATCGCGACCGACCTCGACGGGACGCTCCTGCGTTCCGACGAGTCGGTCTCGCGGCGCACCCGTGACGCGCTCGCCGCGGCCACCGCGGCGGGCGCCGCCCACATCGTGGTGACGGGACGCGCGGTCCCCTGGACCCGGCACATCCTCGACGACCTCGGCTACGACGGTCTCGCGGTCTGCGGCCAGGGCGCGCAGGTGTACGACGCAGGCGAGCACCGTCTGCTGACGTCGGTGACGCTGGACCGGCAGCTGGCCGGTGTGGCCCTCGCGAAGATCGAGGCGGAGGTCGGTCCGCTGTACCTGGCGGCGAGCCGGGACGGGCTGGACGGGGAGGTGCTGGTCGGCGCGGGATACGCGGTGACCGGCGCGCTGCCGTCGGTGCCGCTCACCGATGTCGCGGAGCTGTGGGCCGCCCCGCTGAGCAAGATCTACATACAGCATCCGACGCTCTCGGACGACGAGCTGGCCGAGGCGGCCCAGCGGGCCGCGGGCGGCTTCGTCACGGTCGCGATGGCCGGCGAGGGCATCGTCGAACTGCTCCCGCTGGGCCTGTCCAAGGCGACCGGTCTGTCCCTGGCGGCCCGCCGGCTGGGGCTGAAGGCCGCGGACACGATCGCCTTCGGCGACATGCCCAACGACATCCCGATGTTCGCCTGGGCGTCCTATGCCGTGGCGATGGCGGACGCGCACGAGGAGCTCAAGGCGGTCGCCGACGAGGTGACGGCCTCCAACGAGGAGGACGGCATCGCGGTGGTCCTGGAGCGGCTGCTCGGCTGACGGTGGAACTTCTCGGCGTACCAGCCTGAGAAGCCCGGCCGGGTCACAGGGGCAACGTCTCGCGGAGGATGCACGATTCGAACGTGCGCGGGCTTTCCAGGCCCGACCTTGACTCGCTTCTGATGTGACACAGCGCAAGCCAGTGCCTTACCACTCGGCCAATCCTCCGGGTGGGCGGCCTCACGCGAGAGCGACATCGCGTGCTCGAAGCGGCCGCCCCGGGCAGTGCCTGCGGGTGGACTCGACGGTGGCGTAACTACACCGGAGTCCTCCGCGGGCCGCCCCGACGGGAGCTGGACGTACTGTCGTGCATGGACATCGCCCGGCTCCTCTCCCAGAACGTGGTGAACACAACCATCGTGCCCGTACGCCCCGTTGGGCGCCACCGAATTAAACGGCCGGGTGTTCGAACTACCGGCGTCCCCACCGCTTGCGGCGCTTGCTGAAGAACCACCCTGCGGGCGGCTCGTCGGAGCGCCAGGGCTGGGGCTCGGGCGACTCCCGGCGCCAGCGCGCGGCGAGCATACGGGCCCGGGCAGACGGCTCGGAGGTCTCGGCCGAGCGTATGAAGTCCTCGTCCAGCACGAGGTCGTCCCAGTCGTCTGCCATGCCCGTTCCCTTCAACTCGCAGCCGGACCTTCCCCTTTGTCCAGTGTGCCCGGACAAAGGTGAAGCCCCTGTCAATAAGCCGGGCGTCAGAGGCGGCGCCCCCTACTCCTCGCCCGCCAGCGTCAGCGACCGCAGCTTCTGTCCCGCGTACCAGGTGGCGAGGACGGTCACCACGACCAGCAGCACCGTGGCCGTGGGCAGTCCGACGTCCGAGGTGACCAGGTCCCCGCCCGCGACCTTGTGGGCCACGGCCAGCGACCACTGCTGGACGCTCAGGGTCTTCGCCCCGGAGACCAGGGAGCCGAACAGGGCCTCCCAGACCAGCGCGTAGACGAGACCGAAGACCACCGCGTGCCGGGACACCGTGCCCAGCAGCAGGAAGAGCGCCGCGTAGGCGATCGAGGAGACCAGCGCGGCCACCGTGTAGGCAACGGCGATCTGCTGGCCGTTGCCGTTGAGGACGAAGCCGGCGATCAGCGTCGGCAGGGCCGAGAACACCATCGTGACGGCGATCGCCACGATCAGCTTGGTGAAGATGATCGTCGACCGCTTGACCGGCTTGGACAGCAGGTACACCACCGAGCCGTCGTCGATCTCCGGACCGATCGCGCCGGTGCCCGCGATGACCCCGATGATCGGCACCATGGTGGCGAGCGCGAGCCCGCCCAGCAGGTCGGAGGCGGTCTGGTCGTCGGCGCCGACCAGGGCGCGCACGATCACGGAGATCAGGATCAGCAGCACCGGCAGGGCGCCCAGGATGAGGGCCCGGCGGCGGCCGAGCAGGGCCCGGTAGGTGAGTCGGGCGACTGTGGGGTCGTACATCTTGGGCCTCCTACGCCGCGACGAGATACGAGAAGACGGACTCGAGGGACTCGTCGGACGGCGAGACCGTGAGCAGCCGGATGCCGTGGTCACGCGCGACCTTGGGCAGCAGCGCGGTGAAACGGCCGAAGTCGACGGCCTGGACGCGCAGCGCGCCCTCCGTGAGGTCGACCTCGATGCCGGACGTGGACGGGTCGGCGATCAGCGCGGCCGCGAGGGCACGGTCGTCGCTGGAGCGCACCAGATAGCGGTGCGGGCGGTCCGTCATCAGGCGGCGGATCTTGCGGAAGTCACCGCTGGCCGCGTGCCGGCCCGCGACGACGACCTCGATGTGCCAGGCGAGCTGCTCGACCTCTTCGAGGATGTGCGAGGAGAACAGCACGGTGCGGCCCTCGTCGCCCATGCGCCGCAGCAGGTCCATGAGCTGCATGCGCTGGCGTGGGTCCATGCCGTTGAACGGCTCGTCGAGCAGGAGCAGCGAGGGGTCGTGGACCAGGGCGGACGCCATCTTCACGCGCTGGCGCATGCCCTTGGAGTACGTGGAGATCTTGCGGTCCTGCGCGTACTCCATCTCGACCGTGGCCAGCGCCTTCTGGGCGGCCTTGGCGCCGAGGCCGTGCAACTCGGCGTTGGCGACGACGAATTCGCGGCCGGTGAGGAAGTCGTACATCGCCTCGCGCTCGGGGACGATGCCGATGTGCCGGTAGATGGCCTCGTTGCGCCACACCTGCTGTCCGTCGAGGGTGACGGTGCCGGTGGAGGGGGCGAGGAAGCCGCCCATCATGTTGATGAGGGTGGACTTTCCGGCGCCGTTGGGGCCGAGGAGGCCGGTGACGCCGGGGCCGATCGTCATGGTGACGTCGTTGACGGCGACCACGTTGCCGAACCAGCGGGAGACATGGTCGATCTGGAGCGTGGTCACAGTCCCACCTTCTTGTAGCGGCGCAGCAGGAGGCCGTAGCTCGCGGCGATCAGGCCCAGGGTGAGCAGGACGTACACCACGCCCTGGCCGGTCGAGGGGCCGTGTCCGCCCGGGAGCGCCGGGGTCGCGCCCAGGAAGGCCGACTGCACACCGTCGATGAGGGTCACCGGCGAGAACAGGCCGATCCACGGGATGGCGCCGGTGCTGCCCTGGGCGTCGGCGATGGCCTGGAGGGTGGAGACCGCGCCGTAGGAGATGGTCAGCACGGCGATCACGGCCGCGATGCCGAAGCCCCGGCGGGGGGTGACCGACGCGATGACCAGGCCGATACCGGCGAAGAGCAGCGAGAGCAGCGCCACGGAGACGAGTCCCTGTGCGAAGCCCTTGGTCTGGTCGGTGAAGTCCAGCTTGGCCAGCAGCGCGCCCGCATAGAGCACGATCAGCGGGGCGGCGGTCAGGATGAACATCGCGGAGGCCAGCGCCGCGTACTTCGCGCGCACGTAGTCCGCCGTCTCGATGGGCCGCGAGAAGTACAGCGGCACGGTCTTGAAGCGCAGGTCGCGGGAGACCGACTGGGGGGCCTGCGAGGCGACGTACAGGCAGATCACGGACTGCATGATGATCGCGTAGCGCGTGTACTCGACCGGCAGGTCGTTCGCCTTGGTGGCGACCGCGACGGCCACCATGATGGCCGCGGGCACGCACATCACCGCGAACAGCAGCATCGGCAGCACCTTGGACTTGACCGACCGGCCGAGGCCGTAGGCGCCGCGCAGGGACTGCGAGTAGAGAGAGCGGGTGGCGTAGGAGCGGCCGAGGCGGGGGCCGTCGTACGCGCGGTAGCCGATGTTGTGGATGCGGGTCTGGTCGCCCGCGGACGCGGTGACCGGGTTCTCAACTGCCATGGCCGACGGCCTCCTTCCGGCGCTCGTCCTCGTTCGTGAAGACTTCCGAGATGTGGTGCCTGCGCTGCTCCATGCGCACCAGGCCGAGGCCGAGGTCGGCGACGACGTCCCGGACGACGTCGTAGGTCTCCTCGCCCTGTGCGGTCAGCAGCAGGATGTGGCCGGCGCCGGGCAGTCCGCTCTGGGCGTCGAGGATCTCCACCCCGCGCGCGTGGAGCGCCTCGCGCACCGCGCGGGTGCCGTCGGGGTGCTCGTCGGTGTCGGTGACCTCGACCGCGAGGGTCGTCGTGGTCTGGGTGAAGTCGGTGGTGGAGCTGGAGCGCAGGAGCTTGCCGCCGTCGATGACGACGACGTGGTCGCAGGTGCGCTCCAGCTCGCCCAACAGGTGCGAGGTGACCAGGACCGAGATGCCGAAGTCGGTGTGGATACGGCGGATCAGGCCCAGCATGTCGTCGCGGCCGACCGGGTCGAGGCCGTTGGTCGGCTCGTCGAGGAAGACCAGCTGCGGGTCGTGCACCAGGGCCTGGGCGAGCTTCACGCGCTGCTTCATACCGGTGGAGTAGCCGCCGATGGGGCGGTAGCGCTCCTCGTACAGGCCGACGTGGCGCAGGGTGTCCGCGGTGCGCTCGCGCGCGGCGGTGGGCGGCAGGCCGGACATGCGGGCCATGTGCACGACGAACTCGGTGGCCGAGACGTCGGGCGGCAGGCAGTCGTGCTCCGGCATGTAGCCGACCCGCTCACGGATGGCGGCGCCCTTGGTCGCGACGTCGAGCCCGAGCACTTCGGCACGGCCCTCGGTGGCGGGGGACAGGCCCAGCAGGATCTTGATCATGGTGGACTTGCCGGCTCCGTTGGCTCCGACGAGTCCGGTCACACCGGGTCCGACGTCCAAGGAGAGCCGGTCAAGCGCGGTCACCCGGGGGAACCGCTTGGTCAGGCTTTCGGTCGCGATCACAGTCACACCGTCGACAGTAGTGACGTGGGCCACGCCGGTCGTCACTCCGGAGAGCTGTCTCGGCATCAGACTCCAGACGTACGGGCACCTAGGGGTCACCCTGAGGTCTCATCCCCCCTATTGACGCAACCTCTGACAACTGTCACATTCGACAGTGTCACGTTACGGACACGTACCGCGATCGACGGGGGCGGACGGTATGACGACGGCGCTGAGCAGCGAACTTCCCGCAGGGCTGCGGGGGTTCAGGAAGGTCCAGCGGCTGGCGTACGAGTGCGCGGAAGCGGTCGCGGCCCGTCTGGAGCCCGGCGTGAGCGAGCGGCAGGCCGCCCGCATGCAGCGCGATTGGCTGCGCGGGCGGGGGGTCCGGGACTGGTTCCATCTGCCCTTCGCCTGGTTCGGGGACCGCACGGCGTTCACCGGCTTCCGCGTCCCGCTCCAGTTCTTCCCCACCGACCGCCGCCTGGAGCCGGGGATGCCGTTCATCCTGGACATGGCCCCGGTGTACGAGGGCTGCACCGCGGACATCGGCTACTCCGGCTCGCTCGGCGTCAACCCCGTCCAGGACCGGCTGATGGCCGACCTGGAGGCACACCGCGAGCTGATCCTGCGCGAGGTCCGTGAGCGGCGGTCACTGCGCGAGATCTACGAGGACGTGGACCGCCTCATGGTCCGCCAGGGCTACGCCAACCGGCACCGCGCGTACCCCTTCGGCGTGATCGCCCACAAGGTCGACCGGGTCAGGCAGCGCCGCTGGTCACCCCACGTCTTCGGGTTCGGCGTCCAGTCCCTGAAGGGGCTGGCCGCCGACGCGCTGCACGGCCACCGTGAGGGCTGGTCGCCCCTGTGGTCCCCGTACCGCTTCTCCGACCACCCGCCGCAGCCGGGCCTGTGGGCGGTCGAACCCCACCTCGGATTCCGGGGCACGGGCGCGAAGTTCGAGGAGATCCTGGTCGTCACCGACTCCGCGGACCCCGAGCAGAGCGCCTTCTGGCTGGACGACGACCTGCCGCACGTGCGGCGCTGGGCGGAGGAGAAGTGACCTTGCTCGAAGGTGCGCGCGAGCGCCGGGTACGCACCGGCGGCGTCGAACTGTGCGTGGCCGAACTGGGCGACCCCGGGCAGCCGACCGTCGTCCTGGTGCACGGCTACCCGGACAGCAAGGAGGTCTGGTCGCCGGTGGCCGCCCGCCTCGCCGACCGCTTCCACGTCGTCCTCTACGACGTCCGCGGCCACGGCCGCTCCACGGCACCGAAGCCGCTGCGCGGCGGATTCACCCTGGAGAAGCTGACGGACGACTTCCTGGCCGTGGCGGGCGCCGTCAGCCCGGACCGGCCCGTGCACCTGGTCGGCCACGACTGGGGCTCGGTGCAGGCCTGGGAGTTCGTCACCGTGGGGCGCACCGAGGGCCGCATCGCCTCCTTCACCTCGATGTCCGGCCCCTCCCTCGACCACTTCGGCCACTGGATCGCCGGCCGCGTCAGGCGCCCCACCCCCCGGCGGCTCGGCCAGCTCCTCGGCCAGGGCGCCAAGTCCTGGTACGTGTACGCGCTGCACACCCCCGCCCTGCCCGAGCTGGCCTGGCGCGGCCCGCTCGGCAAGGCCTGGCCCCGCATGCTGGAGCGCGCCGAGAAGGTGCCCGCCGACGGCTACCCGACCCCCTCGCTGCCCACCGACGCGGCCCACGGCGCCTGGCTGTACCGGGACAACGTCCGGGCCCGGCTGCGCCGCCCGCGCACCGACGCGTACGCACACGCGCCCGTGCAGCTCATCACGCCCCTCGGGGACGCTTTCCTCTCCGAGAAGCTCTACGACGGTCTGGAGCAGTGGGCACCGCAGCTGACCCGGCGCACCCTCCCCGCCAAGCACTGGATCCCCCGCTCCCGGCCCGACCAGGTGTCCGCGTGGATCACGGAGTTCGTGACGTCCGTCGAGGGCGGCCGACCCCCCGTGCGGGCGACCGGGAAGTACGCCGACCGGTTCGGCGGACAGCTCGTCCTCGTCACCGGCGCGGGCAGCGGCATCGGACGGGCCACCGCGTTCGCCTTCGCCGAGGCGGGCGCGCGCGTGGTGGCCGTCGACCGGGACGCCGAGTCCGCCGCCCGCACCGCCGAACTGTCCCGGCTGCTCGGCGCCCCGAAGTCCTGGGCGGAGACCGTCGACGTCTCCGACGAACAGGCCATGGAGAAACTCGCCGACAAGGTCGCCGCCGAGTACGGCGTGGTCGACGTCCTCGTCAACAACGCCGGGATCGGCCTCGGCGGCTCCTTCCTCGACACCACCACCGAGGACTGGAAGAAGATCCTCGACGTCAACCTGTGGGGCGTCATCCACGGCTGCCGGCTCTTCGGCAGGCAGATGGCCGAGCGCGGACAGGGCGGCCACATCGTCAACACCGCCTCCGCGGCCGCCTACCAGCCCTCCAAGGCACTGGCCGCCTACGGCACCTCCAAGGCGGCCGTCCTCATGCTCAGCGAGAGCCTGCGCGCCGAACTCGCCGGCCAGGGCATCGGCGTGAGCGCGATCTGCCCCGGCTTCGTCAACACCTCCATCACCTCCACCGCACGCTTCGCGGGCGTCGACGCCGACGAGGAGAAACGCCGGCAGAACCGCGCGGCCCGCCTCTACCGGCTGCGGAACTACCCGCCCGAGAAGGTCGCCGACGCGATCCTGCGCGCGGTCGTGCGCAACCAGGCCGTCGTACCGGTCACGCCCGAGGCCCGCGGCACACGCGCCCTGGCCCGATGGGCACCCAAGGCGCTCCGGGCCCTCGCACGGCTGGAGCCACCCCTGTGAGCCACGGGATCGCCCCACGCCGCGTGTCCTTCGACTGGTCCCGCACGCCCCTGCACTGGATCCCCGGCGAGCCCACCGCCACCCACGTCATCAACGTGCTGCACCTGCTGCTGCCGGCGGGGGAGCGCTGGTTCGTGAAGGTCTTCAAGGAGGCTCTGCCGCAGGTCACGGACGCCGAACTCCGCTCCGACGTCAAGGGGTTCATGGGACAGGAGGCCACCCACAGCGTCCAGCACACCCACGTACTGGACCACCTGGCCGCGCAGCACCTCGGCACCGCCGACTTCACCAAGTACGTCGACTTCCTCTTCCAGCGCCTGCTCGGCGAGCGACCTCCCCTGGGCGCGCCCGTCCCCGCGCGCGAGTGGCTGCGCCTCAGGCTCTCGGTCATCGCCGCGATCGAACAGTTCACGGCCGTGCTCGGCGACTGGGTCCTGGCCGCCGACAGCCTCGACAGGGCCGGCGCCGACGAGGTCATGCTCGACCTGCTGCGCTGGCACGGCGCCGAGGAGGTCGAACACCGCGCGGTCGCCTTCGACATGTACCAGCACTGCGGCGGCACCGGCACCCCCCGCTACGCCCGCCGGATCGCGGGCATGGCGGTGACGGCCCCGGTCATGCTGTACCTGTGGGCATGGGGGACGGCCTACCTGATGCGCCACGACCCCCAGCTCGCCGGCCGGCTGCGCTACTCCCTCAAGGAGCACGAGAAGGCCGTGCGAAAGGGCCTGCTGCCTGCCTGGCGAGAGCTCGGCGCGGCCGTACCGCGCTACCTGCGGCGGTCCTACCACCCGTCACGGGAAGGGTCGTTGAGCCGCGCGGTGGAGTACCTGAAGCGGTCACCGGCGGCGAGGGCGGCCTCGTGAGCGACACCCCCGCCTACCGGATCGAGGACCTCGCCCACCTCAGCGGCGCCACCGTCCGCACCATCCGCGCCTACCAGGACCGCGGGCTGCTCCCCCGCCCCGAGCGCCGCGGCCGCGCCAACATCTACACCGACACCCACCTCGCCCGGCTGCGCCAGATCGCCGACCTCCTCGACCGCGGCTACGGCCTGGCCTCCATCAAGGAGCTCCTGGAGGCCTACGACTCCGGCCGCGGCCTCGGCGGGATCCTCGGCCTGGTCGCCGAGGTCGACGGCCCGTGGACCGACGAGGAGGCCGTCCGGATCTCCCGCGCCGAACTGCACACCCGCTTCGGCGGCAGCTCCGACGAGGCCGCGGTCGCCGAGGCCGTGGAACTCGGCGTGCTGGAGCCGGTGCCGGGAGACGAGAACACCTTCCTCGTGCCGAGCCCCCAAGAGCTCGCCGTGGCCGTGGAGTTGCATGCCGCGGGGGTGCCGCTCTCCGCGATCTCGGGCCACCTGCGGGAGTTGAGGGGGCAGGTCGAGCACATCGCCGCGAGATTCCTGGAGTTCACCACCGAGCATCTCTTCGCCCGCTACCTGGACGGATCGCACCGGCCGACCGACACCGACGCCGCCGAAGCGGCCTCTCTCGTACGGCGGCTGCGGCCTCTCGCGCAGCAGACGGTGGACGCCGAACTCGCGCGCGCGATGCGGACCTTGGCGGTACGGCAGTTGCGGCGCCACCTCGGTTCCGGGGAGACGCCGGAGGGGCGTCCTGCGTCACGTTCCGTGGCCGTGCCCGAGGAGACGATGCGGGCGGTGGAGGGGCTGGTTGGGGCGGAGCGGGCGGCGGAGTTCTTTGTGCTGGCGGCTGAACGGGAGGTGCGGGCAAGGGCGTTGGATGCGCTCACGTCAAGTGGACGGCCCCCTGTCGATCTTGACGAAGAGGGCTGACATGACAGGGAGTTGTCCACAGAAACGCCAAGTAACCTGTGGATAACTACAGTTGGTTGTGGATCAAACATCCGGCCCAAAATCATTCGCGTGATTCACGTCTCTCCCGGCACCCTGGCGCCATGGACGAAAGACGCACCGTGAAGGTGTCGAAGTACCTCTCGAAACACCTGCGGCACCAGCCCGAACGGATCGGGCTCACGCTCGACGAGGCGGGCTGGGTCGAGATCGACGCCCTGCTCGCCGCGACCGCCGCGCACAACTTCCGCATCAGCCGTGAGGAGCTGGACCAGGTCGTCGCCGCGAACGACAAACAACGCTTCGCCATCGTCGGCACCCGCATCCGCGCCAGCCAGGGCCACAGCGTCGAGGTCGACCTCGGACTGCCCCCGGCGACCCCGCCGCCGTACCTCTACCACGGCACCGTGGCCCGCCACCTGGACGCCATCCGCGCCGAGGGACTGCGCCCCATGAACCGGCATGACGTGCACCTGTCTCCCGACCGCGAGACCGCGACCCGGGTCGGTGCCCGCCGCGGCCGTCCCGTCGTGCTCTCCGTGGACGCGGCGGCCATGCACCGCGACGGCCACGTCTTCCACGTCAGCGCCAACGGGGTCTGGCTGACCCGGGCCGTGCCGCCGCGTTATCTGCGGTTTCCCGAGTCGCACTGACCCCACCCAGGCATGATCAGTGGTATGGACCAATTGCCCACCACTGAGGCCGCCGTCACCGCACTCCGCGCCCTCGCCGCCGAGTACGGTCTCGCCATCGAGGTGAGCCACGACATCGGCGCCGACCAGACCTCGCGCCGCAGCGCCGCGGGCGTCGGCGTCACCACCGACCCGGACGGCACCCTGCCCCACGAGGCCTACGTCGAACTCGGCGGCCGGCCCCGGGTGGATGTGCGCCTGTTCCCGGACGACGACGCCCTGATCACCGTCGACGGCGTCGAGTGCCCCGACATCGCCCGCGACGACGTCCCCGCCTTCCTCCGCGCCCTCTACGAAGGCCACGCCTGGGTGAAGGCACGCCGCTTCCCGCCCAGCCACTTCCTGATGGTGCCCCTCCCGGGCGACCGCGTGCACAAGGAGTTCATCACGGTCGGGCTCAGCCCCTGGCTCAGCGGCCGCAGACAGTGACCGTGAGTCACTGTTTCACGTGAAACACGGTCCGGCGCATACGCTCGGACACATGAGTCTGCGCCTGAGCACCGTGATCCTCCCCTACCGTCGCTGGACCGAGGGAGGGCGTGCGTCATGGCAGCGGGCGGAACAGCTCGGCTTCCACACCGGATACACCTACGACCACCTGTCCTGGCGCACCTTCCGTGACGGCCCCTGGTTCGGTGCCGTGCCCACGCTGACCGGCGCCGCGGGCGTCACCGACCGGCTGCGCCTGGGCACCCTGGTGACCTCGCCGAACTTCCGGCACCCGGTGACCCTCGCCAAGGAACTGATCACCCTCGACGACATCTCCGGCGGCCGCGTCACCCTCGGCATCGGCGCGGGCGGCACCGGCTTCGACGCCACCGCGCTCGGTCAGGACCCCTGGAGCCCGCGCGAGCGCGCCGACCGGCTCGCCGAGTTCGTCCCGCTGCTCGACCGCCTGCTCCGCGAGGACTCCGTGTCCTACGAGGGCGACTTCTACTCGGCGCACGAGGCCCGCAACATCCCCGGCTGCCTCCAGCGGCCCCGGCTGCCCTTCGCCGTGGCCGCCACGGGGCCCCGCGGCCTGAAGCTCGCCGCTCGCCACGGGCAGGCGTGGGTGACCACCGGCGACCCGAAACTGTTCGAGAACGGCACGCCCGAACAGTCCCTCCATGCCCTCCGCGGCCAGGTCGACAGGCTCACCGACACCTGTGCGGCGCTCGGCCGGGACGTGAAGACCCTGGACAAGATCCTGCTCACCGGCTTCACCCCGGACCGCGGCCGCCCGCTGGAGTCCCTCGACGCCTTCGTCGACTTCGCGGGCCGCCATCAGGAGCTCGGTTTCACGGAACTCGTGCTCCACTGGCCCATCCCCGACTCGGACTTCGCCGCCGACGAGAAGGTCTTCGAGCGGATCGCCATGGAAGCGCCGGCACAGCTGGGCTGAGGCGGCAGCCCCGGGGCGGGTGGGGCCGCCCCCGCGTCACCCTTGGCCCGCCCCCGCGTCATCTTTGTCTCACCTGTGCGGGCGCCCGCCCGGTCGTGCAGGCATATGCGGGAGAATGACCCGGTGACCTCAGCGACTCGAGAGCCCGAGACCCCGGCCGCCGACATACCGCCGCGCCTGATCGCCACCGATCTCGACGGCACTCTGCTGCGCGACGACAAGTCGGTGTCCCCCCGCACGGTCGCGGCCCTCGCCGCCGCCGAGGAGGCCGGCATCGAGGTCTTCTTCGTCACCGGCCGGCCGGCCCGCTGGATGGACGTCGTCAGCGACCACGTCCACGGCCACGGCCTCGCCATCTGCGGCAACGGCGCGGCGGTGGTCGACCTGCACGGCGGCCCCGGCGCCCACCGGTTCGTGAAGGTGCGCGAGCTGGCCCGGGAGAACGCGCTGGACGCCGTACGGCTGCTGCGCGAGGCGGCCCCCGGCACGGTGTACGCGGTGGAGCAGACCTACGGCTTCCACCAGGAGCCGGACTACCCCAAGCTGCACATGGAGATCCCGGACAACCTCGCCCCCGCCGAGGAACTGCTGGCCGAGGACGGCCCCGGTGCCGCCGAGCCGGTGCTGAAGATCCTCGCCTACCACCCCTCGATCGAACCGGACGCCTTCCTCACCCTCTCGCGCCTGGCCATCGGCGACCGCGCCAACGTCACCCGGTCCAGCCCCAGCGCCCTGCTGGAGATCAGCGGCCCCGGCGTCTCCAAGGCCAGCACGCTCGCCCTGTGCTGTGCCGAGCGCGGGATCTCGCACGAGCAGGTCGTCGCCTTCGGGGACATGCCCAACGACGTCGAGATGCTCACCTGGGCGGGACAGTCGTACGCGATGGGCAACGCCCACCCGGACGTGATCGCCGCCGCCTCGGGCCAGACAGTCGCCAACAACGACGACGGGGTGGCCGTCGTGATCGAGCGGATGCTGGAACGGCTGTAGCCGTCGACGCGGCCCGGCTCAGCCGACCGGCACCCCGCGTGCCGCCAGCCACGGCACCGGGTCCACCGCTGAGCCCGTCTCGGGCGTGACCCGCACCTCGAAGTGCAGGTGCGGGCCGGTCGAGTTGCCGGTCGTGCCCGACTGGCCGATCCACTGCCCGGGGACGACGCTCTCCCCCTGGTCGACGGTGGCGGCGGCGAGATGGGCGTACTGCGTGTAGTAGCCGTCCGGGTGCTCGACCACGATCTCGATGCCGAAGGCGCCGCCGCAGGACACCTTCACCACCCGCCCCGCCCCAACCGCCCGGACCGGCGTGCCGATCGGCACCGCGAAGTCCTGCCCTGTGTGCCGGTTCACCCACCGCGACCCGCCACTGCCGAACCCGGCGGACAGCTCGTACACCGCCACCGGCGTGACCCAGGCGCCCGCCGGGGCCTGCTGCGGCTGCTCCAGGCGTACGGCCCCCGGACACGACCCGGCCGCCACGGAGGCGTCGGCCTGTCCCTGCAACTGCCCACGAGCCTCTTCGAGTCTGCGCTCGATGTCCTGCTTCAGCGCGGCGAGTCCGGCGTTGCGCTGCTCCAGCGTCCGCCAGGCGTCCGCTGCCTTCGCCTCGTCCGCCGCGAGCCTGGCCTCGGCCCGGCGGCTCTTCTCGACCGCGTTGTCGAGAGCCAGCGAGGTCCGCGAGAAGACGTGCTGACCTCGCATCAGTTCAGTGGTGTCGTCCGCGAAGATGAGCTGGGCGGTGAGCGGGACACCGCCGCCGTCGCGGTACTGGGCCCGGGCGATACGTCCGAGATCCTCGTGCAGCACGGCGATCTCCCGGCGCTCCCGGCCCAGGAGCTGCTCGAACCGCTGTGCCCGCGCCCGCTGCGCCTCCGCCTCCAGGTGCCCCGCCTCGTACCGCTGGGTCGCCAGCGCCGCGTCCTGGTACAGCCGCACCACCTGAGCGCTGACCCCCGGGTCACCGGCCTCGCGGCGGCCCACACCGTCCCCTGCGGCCCCCGCGGGACGAGCCACCAGCACCGCGCACGCACACAGCAGCGCCGGAACGAGCAGCGGATGACGGCGAGGTGATCGCATGTCAGCGATCCTGTCCCGGGCAGCGGGACCCGGTCCTGTTCACGTCGTCCGGCCGGGGGACACGTTGCTGCGGACGGGTCAGTGCGGCACCTGCTTCATCCAGTGAGCCGGACCGGCCTTCCGGAGCTCTGTCTCAGCGCGCTCCCACCAGCAGCTCCGACTCCGCCTCCCGCTCGGCCATCCCCCGCAACGGCCCCTCCACGGCCGTCAACTCCGCGTAGGAACCCCGCTGCACGACCCGGCCGCCGTCGAGTACGACCACCTCGTCGACCGACTCAAGCCCCGCCAGGCGGTGCGTGATGAGGAGGGTCGTACGGCCCTCGGTGGCGGCCAGCAGATCGGCGGTGAGCGCGTCGGCCGTGGGCAGGTCGAGATGCTCGGCCGGCTCGTCCAGGACCAGGACGGGGAAGTCGGCGAGCAGCGCGCGGGCCAGCGCGAGACGCTGCCGCTGGCCTCCGGACAGCCACGCCCCATGCTCGCCGACCAGGGTGTCGAGCCCGTCGGGCAGGCTCTCTGCCCAGTCGAGCAGGCGGGCCCGTCGCAGCGCGTCCCGCAGTTCGTCCTCGGTCGCGTCCTTCTTCGCGAGGAGCAGGTTCTCGCGCACCGAGCTGTCGAAGAGGTGGGCGTCCTGCGCGCACAACCCCACCAGCCGCCGTACGTCGTCGCTGTGCAGCCCGTAGGCGTCCACGCCGCCCAGGGTGTAGGTGCCGGTGTCCGCGTCCAGGAAGCGCAGCAGGACCTGCGCGAGCGTCGTCTTGCCCGAGCCGGAGGCGCCGACCACGGCGATCCTCCGGCCCTCGGCGAGGGTCAGGTCGAGGCCCGCCAGCGCGTCCCGGTCCTGGCCCTCGTGCCGGGCGGCCAGTCCCTTGAGCACGACCGGGAACGGCGAGGCGGGCGCCTGGCGCGCGTGCTCCGGCTCCCGTACCGGCTCGGGCGCGTCCAGCACCTCGTGGACGCGTTCCGCACTCCTGCGCACCCGCTGGCGGTACTGGACGGCGAGCGGCAGCCCGAGGACGGCCTCGAAGGCCGCCAGCGGAGTGAGCACGACCACGGCCATGACGACCCCGCCGAGCCGCCCCGAGGCGACCGCCTGAGCGCCTACTAGGGCGGTCGCGGTCACGGTCAGGCCGCAGATCAGGGCGGTGAGGCCGTCACCGAGCGCGGTGGCGGTGGCGGCGCGGGAGGCGATCCGGGTGAGGACGCCGTCGGCCCGCCGTGCCTCGGCGGTACGGGCCGGCAGGGCACCGGCGACGGTCAACTCCGCGGTCCCGGTGAGGAGATCGGTCACGCGGGTCGACAGTTCCCCGCGGGCGGGGGCGAGCCTGCGCTCGGCACGGCGCGCCACGGCCGCCGTGACGAGCGGGACGCCCACACCGGCGGCGAGCAGACCCACGGCGAGCGCGGCCCCTGCCTCCGGCAGCAGCCAGGCCGTGAACCCCACGGAGGCCGCCGACACCACGACAGCCGCACCGGCGGGCAGCAGCCAGCGCAGCCAGTAGTCCTGGAGGGCGTCCACGTCGGAGACGAGCCGCGAGAGCAGATCACCCCGGCGGGCCGTACGCAGGCCTGCGGGGGCCAGCCGCTCCAGGCGCCGGTACACGGCGACCCGGGTGTCGGCGAGCATCCGCAGCACGGCGTCGTGCGACACCAGCCGCTCGGCGTACCGGAACACGGCCCGCCCGATACCGAAGGCCCGGGTCGCCGTCACGGCCACCATCAGATACAGCACGGGCGGCTGCTGCGAGGCCCGCGAGATCAGCCACCCCGAGGTGGCCATCAGCCCCACGGCACTGCCGAGGGCGAGGCTGCCGAGCAGCAACGCGAGCAGGAGCCGGCCTCGCCGGGGGCCGGACATGGCGCGGACGCGGGCGAGAGCTCCGCGCCCCTCCGCCGGCTGCTCTGTCGTCCCTGGCTCGGCCTCGGCGGAGCCGCTGTCCTCCACGGCGCGCGCCGTGGCCGTCCTGGCCGTGGCGTCCACGGGAGCCGGTGCCGCGGGGGCCGCGAGCCGGACGACCCGGTGCGCCACGCCGAGCAGCGCCGGCCGGTGCACCACCAGCAGCACCGTCCGCCCGGCCGCCAGCCGCCGTACCGCTGCCACGACCTCCGCCTCGGTCGCTCCGTCGAGCGCCGCCGTCGGCTCGTCGAGGAGCAGGACCGGCCGGTCCGCGAGGAACGCCCGGGCCAGCGCGAGGCGTTGCCGCTGCCCGGCGGACAGCCCGGCCCCGTCCTCACCGAGCACGGTGTCGGCCCCCAGGGGAAGCGCGTCGACGAATTCCAGCGCCCCCGCGTCGCCCAACGCCCGCCGTACCGCTGCTTCGTCGGCGTCGGGTCGTGCCAGCCGTACGTTCTCCGTGATCGTCCCGGCGAACAGCTGCGGCCGCTGCGGCACCCACGCGATGCGCGCGCGCCACTTCTCCAGGTCGACCTCGGCGAGATCGGCTCCCCCGATGCGCACCCGTCCCTCGGCAGGCCGTACGAATCCCAGCAGGACGTTCAGCAGTGTCGACTTGCCGGCGCCGCTGGGCCCCACCAGGGCGACCGTCTCCCCGGGCGCGACCTCGAAGGACACGTCCGTGACGGCGTCCCCGGAGCGGCCCGGGTACCTGACCGTGACCTGCTCGAAGGCCAGCGCTCCGGCGGGCACCACGGCCGTGCCCGTCGCCGGTACCGGGGTCTCCAGTACCGAGAAGATCTCCTCGGCGGCCGCCAGTCCCTCCGCCGCCGCGTGGTACTGCGCGCCCACCTGCCGCAGGGGCAGATACGCCTCGGGGGCCAGGATGAGAATGACCAGGCCGTCGTACAGATCCATCTCACCATGGACGAGACGCATCCCGATCGTCACGGCGACCAGCGCCACCGAGAGCGTCGACAGCAGCTCCAGGGCGAAGGAGGAGATGAAGGCGATCCGCAGCGTCCGCATGGTCGCCTGCCGGTACTCGCCGGTGATGCGGCGGATCGACTCGGCCTGTGCCTTGGCCCGGCCGAACACCTTCAGGGTCGGCAGCCCCGCGACGACGTCCAGGAAGTGCCCCGACAGCCTGGACAGCAGCCGCCACTGACGGTCCATCCGGGACTGGGTGGCCCAGCCGATCAGCATCATGAAGACCGGGATGAGGGGCAGGGTCCCGACGATGATGGCGGCCGAGACCCAGTCCTCGGTCACGATCCGCGCCAGCACCGCCACCGGCACGACCCCCGCAAGGCCCAGCTGCGGGAGGTAGCGCGAGAAGTAGTCGTCGAGGGCATCGACTCCTCTGGTGGCGAGGGCGACCAGTGACCCGGTCCGCTGCCCGCTCAGCCACCCGGGCCCCAGAGCCGTGGCCCGCTCCAGCAGCCGCCCCCGCAGCTCCGACTTCACCGCCGCGCTCGCCCGGTGCGCGGCGAGCTCGGTGAGCCAGGAGACCAGCCCGCGGCCGACGGCGACGGCCGCCAACAGCAGCAGGGGAGTGCGGAGTTCAGTGACCGCCAGGCCGTGCTGGAACGCGCCGACCACGACTTCGGCGATGAGCATCGCCTGAGCGATGACCAGCAGGGCGCCCAGGCCTCCCAGACCGACGACGGCCACCAGGAAGAGGCGGGTGGCCCGGGCGTAGCGGAGCAGACGCGGGTCGATTGGTTTCACGTGAAACACACCTCAGTGCGCGGTCTCAGCGATGTGCTGGGTGCCGATGCGCTTACGGAACACCCAGTAGGTCCAGCCCTGGTAGAGCAGCACGATCGGCGTGGCGATCCCCGCGCACCAGGTCATGATCTTCAGCGTGTACGGGCTCGACGAGGCGTTGGTGACCGTCAGGCTCCAGTCCGCGTTGAGCGAGGACGGCATGACGTTCGGGAAGAGCGTCAGGAAGAGCATCGCCACGGCGGCAACGATGGTGACGCCCGACAGCGCGAACGACCAGCCCTCACGCCCGGCCTGGTTGGCCGCCAGCGCGGCGACCAGTGCGGCCACGGCGACCACCAGCGCGACGAGGCTCTTGGCGTCACCGCTGTCGACCTGCGTCCACAGCAGGAAGACCAGCGCGAACGCGGCCGTGACGAGACCGACCCGGGTGGCCAGCTTCCGGGCCCGCTCCCGGATCTCCCCCACGGTCTTCAGGGCCGTGAACACCGTTCCGTGGAAGGTGAACAGTGTCAGCGTCACCAGTCCGCCGAGCAGGGCGTACGGGTTGAGCAGGTCCCAGAGGGAGCCGATGTACTCGAAGTGCTGGTCGATCTTCACCCCGTGCACGATGTTGCCGAAGGCCACGCCCCACAGGAACGCGGGGATGAGCGAGGTCCAGAAGATCGCGGTCTCCCAGTTGCGCTGCCAGTTCTCCTCGGGCCGCTTGGCCCGGTACTCGAAGGCGACCCCCCGGACGATCAGGCAGACCAGGATGACCAGCAGCGGCAGGTAGAACCCGGAGAAGAGGGTGGCGTACCAGTCGGGGAAGGCGGCGAAGGTCGCGCCGCCCGCCGTCAGCAGCCACACCTCGTTGCCGTCCCAGACGGGACCGATGGTGTTGATCAGGACGCGCTTCTCGGCCCGGTCGCGGGCGAGCAGCCTGGTGAGGACGCCGACTCCGAAGTCGAAGCCCTCCAGGAAGAAGTAGCCGGTCCACAGGACGGCGATGAGCACGAACCAGACGTCGTGAAGTTCCATGACTCGATCTCCCTCGGCCTAGTACGAGAAGGCCATCGGCTTGTCGGCGTCACGGGTGTCGCCGCCGATCTTCGTGGGCGGGTTGAGGTCGGCCTCGGTGAGCTCGGGCGGGCCGGCCTTGACGTACTTCACGAGCAGCTTGACCTCGACGACGGCGAGGATGGCGTACAGCGCTGTGAAGACGAGCATCGAGATGAGGACCTCGGCCTGGGAGACGCCGGGGGAGACCGCGTGCCGGGTCTGCAGGACGCCGTAGACGACCCAGGGCTGACGGCCCATCTCGGTGAAGATCCAGCCCCAGGAGTTGGCGATGAGCGGGAAGCCCAGGGTCCAGATCGCCGCGAGCCAGTAGAGCCTGCCGAGCTTGGGGCTGAGGGCCTTGTTCTTGAAGAGGACCAGATGCGGCACCTCGTCGTCGGCGACCCTCAGGTGCTGCGGGAGCATGAACTTCTTGCGGGTCAGCCAGAGTCCGGCGAGGCCGATGGCGAAGGACGTCATGCCGAAGCCGATCATCCAGCGGAACGCCCAGAAGGTGACGGGGATGTTGGGCCGGTAGTCGCCCGGCCCGTACTTCTGCTGCTCGGCCTTGTTGACGTCGTTGATGCCGGGGATGTACGAGGTGAAGTCGTCGTTGGCCAGGAAGGACAGCAGGCCCGGGATCTCGATGGCCACGGTGTTGTGGCCCTTCTCCACGTCGCCGTAGGCGAAGATCGAGAACGGCGCTGAGTCCTGGCCGTCCCACAGCGCCTCGGCGGCCGCCATCTTCATCGGCTGCTGCTTGAACATGACCTTGCCGAGGGTGTCACCGCTGATCGCGGTGAGCATGCCGGCGATGACCACGGTGACGAGGCCCAGCCGCAGCGAGGTCTTCATCACGGGGATGTGCTTCTTGCGGAAGAGGTGGAAGGCCGCGACACCGACCATGAACGCGCCCCCGGTCAGGAAGCACGCGCTGAGCGTGTGGAAGGCCTGGGCGAGCGCGGTGTTCTGGGTCAGCACTGCCCAGAAGTCGGTGAGTTCGGCACGGCCCCTCGCCTTGTTGATCCGGTAGCCGACCGGGTGCTGCATCCAGGAGTTGGCCGCGAGGATGAAGTACGCCGACAGGATCGTGCCGATCGAGACCATCCAGATGCAGGCCAGGTGGATCTTCTTGGGCAGCTTGTCCCAGCCGAAGATCCACAGGCCGATGAAGGTGGACTCGAAGAAGAAGGCGATCAGGGCCTCGAAGGCGAGCGGGGCACCGAAGACGTCGCCGACGAAGCGCGAGTAGTCGGACCAGTTCATGCCGAACTGGAACTCCTGGACGATGCCGGTGACCACACCCATCGCGATGTTGATCAGGAAGAGCTTGCCCCAGAACTTGGTGGCCCTGAGGTACTTCTCGTTCTCCGTACGCACCCAGGCGGTCTGGAGGCCTGCCGTGAGGGCGGCCAGCGAGATCGTCAGGGGGACGAACAGGAAGTGGTAGACGGTGGTGATGCCGAACTGCCAGCGCGCCAGGGTCTCCGGCGCCAGAGCCAGGTCCACGTCGCCGCTCCTTACCTCACAGGCTTGTGGAACAAACGCTTGCAAAGCGAAGCGCTTGTGAAAGCGTTCACATTCACAAGCAATTATGACGCATGGCAGTTCGACACGGGATGGGCGGGGGGTCCCTCACCGGGTCCGATAGGTCACATCTGCAGGGGCCGGTCGGCCCCTGGCGCACCGAGGGCCGGGGTTTCACGTGAAACCCCGGCCCTCAGCCGCACTCACCAGCGCGTCACAGCTCCTTGCGGAAGCCCTCCGCCACCTTCAGGAAGATGTCGTTCGCCTCGGCCTCCCCGACCGTCACGCGCACCCCCTCGCCCACGAAGGGCCGCACGACCACACCGTGCTGCTCGCACATCGCCGCGAAGTCGGCCGTGCGCTCCCCCAGCCGCAGCCACACGAAGTTGGCCTGGGTCTCCGGCACCGTCCAGCCCTGGGCCCGCAGCCCCTCCACGACGCGGTTGCGCTCACAGACCAGGGAGCCGACCCGGCCCAGGAGTGCGTCCTCGGCCCGCAGTGAGGCGATCGCCGCCTCCTGAGCGAGCTGGCTCACCCCGAAGGGCACCGCGGTCTTGCGCAGCGCCGCGGCCACCGGCTCGTGGGCGATCGCGAAGCCGACCCTGAGGCCGGCGAGGCCGTAGGCCTTGGAGAAGGTGCGCAGCACACAGACGTTCGGCCGTGTGCGGTACAGCTCCACACCGTCCGGCACCTCGGGGTCGCGGATGAACTCGCGGTAGGCCTCGTCGAGCACCACCAGCACGTCACTCGGCACCCGGTCGAGGAATCGTTCCAGCTCGGCCCGCTTCACGACGGTGCCCGTCGGGTTGTTGGGGTTGCAGACGAAGATCAGCCGGGTCCGCTCGGTGATCGCGTCGGCCATCGCGTCCAGGTCGTGCACATCGCCCTCGGTCAACGGCACCCGTACCGAGGTGGCCCCGCTGATCTGCGTGATGATCGGGTACGCCTCGAAGGACCGCCACGCGTAGATCACCTCGTCGCCCGGTCCCGAGGTCGCCTGGATCAGCTGCTGGGCGACGCCGACCGAACCGGTGCCGGTGGCCAGGTGGGCGAGCGGGACACCGAAGCGCTCGGACAACTCCTCCATCAGGCCCGTGCAGGCCATGTCCGGGTAGCGGTTGAAGGAGGAGGCCGCCGCCGTCACGGTCTCCAGCACACCCGGCAGCGGCGGATAGGGGTTCTCGTTGGAGGACAGCTTGTAGGCCACCGCACCACCGGCCGCGGCGGGCTTGCCCGGCTTGTACGTGGGGATACCCTCCAGCTCGGCGCGCAGCTTGGGGCTCGTCTCGCTCACCGCAGTCCTCCTCATGACCACCGGTTCCAATGCTGCTCACCTTATGAGGATTGGGCGCCGGTGCGTACCGGTGCGGCGTGACGTGACCGCCGGTGGCCCGCGCACCCCATCTGTCCCACAGGCATCAGGGGCATCACTGTACGAAGGCAGACGAAACAGGGGGCGCGGCCACATATATCTATGCGCCGGTGGCTTGCGCCGTGGCGCGCGTCACCCGTGAAGGTGAGTTGAGACCTCTTCGAAACATCGGAGACTTGGCAGGCTCATGCGTGCCGACAAGTTACGTAGTGCCATTGGATCGTTTAACTGGCTTTGTTTCACAGGTAGTTGACGCCTGATGACCTTGCAGAAACGTGCCTGTCAACGCGTGCATATGCGTCCGCCCTACCCCACCGCATGAGCCCTACTATCGGCTCGCCATGACAGCAGCAGGGAAGCACCAGGTGAGCCGCGCGGAAACCTCACGTCGAGGCAGTCGGCCGGGCCGGGCGGGCATCAGAGACGTGGCCGCCGCCGCCGGAGTCTCCATCACGACCGTCTCCGACGCCCTGAACGGCAAGGGCAGGCTCCCGGACGCCACCCGCCGCCATGTCAGGGAGGTCGCCGACCGACTGGGCTACCGGCCCTCGGCCGCGGCCCGAACCCTCCGTACCGGCAAGTCGGGACTCATCGGCCTGACCGTGACGACGTACGGGGATGAACCTTTCACCTTCACCGAGTTCGCGTACTTCGCCGAGATGGCGCGGGCCGCCACCTCCGCCGCGCTCGCCCGCGGCTACGCCCTCGTCATCCTGCCCGCGACCTCGCGCCACGACGTGTGGTCGAACGTCGCCCTGGACGGCACGGTCGTCATCGACCCCTCCGACCAGGACCCGGTCGTCAGCGAGCTGGTCCGGCAGGGTCTGCCGGTGGTCTCCGACGGCCGCCCGGCCGGCGCGCTCCCGGTCACCGCCTGGGTGGACAACGACCACGAGGCCGCCGTCCTCGGCATCCTCGACCACCTGGCCGACGCCGGCGCCCGCCGCATCGGCCTGCTGACCGGGACGACGACGGACACGTACACCCATCTGTCGACCACCGCCTATCTGCACTGGTGCGAGCGCGTGGGCCAGGATCCGGTCTACGAGGCCTACCCGGCGCACGATCCGTGCGCGGGCGCCGTCGCCGCCGACCGGCTCCTCGCCCGCCCCGACCGGCCGGACGCCGTCTACGGCCTGTTCGACCCGAACGGCACCGACCTGCTGGCCGCCGCCCGCCGCTACGGGCTGCGCGTCCCGGACGACCTGCTGATCGTCTGCTGCAGCGAGTCCACCGTGTACGCCAGCACCGAGCCGCCCGTCACCACGCTCTCGCTCAAGCCCCGGCGCATCGGTACGGCAGTGATCCAGCTCCTCATCGACGCCATCGAGGGGGTCGAATCGGACCAACCGGTCGAGCAGGTGATACCGACCGAGCTGATCGTGCGCACCTCGTCCCAGCGACGGGCCCCGCGCACGACGGTCAGCCCGCCGCGGTCGCCCGAGGAGGAGTAGCCGACGGGCGGCCGGGCAAGGGGGCGAAGCCCGGCCCAATCGGGGCGAATGCCGCGGTGGACAGGAGTCTTGCTCCGATTCACCACCCCTGGGTCATCACACGGCGCGATCCGCATTCCTATGATGGGCCCACGACACCGCGGGCCGCTGCGACCAGGCAGTCCGAAGCGGTGCAGATGCGGCGCGATGGTGGAGGGGTCTGATGACTCAGGGGGCCGGTCAGGGACCCGAGGTGGAGCGCACGGCGGTGCTGCGCGACTTCCGGGTGCCCGCGTACGTCAACGAGACCGGTCCGTACGGCCACAGCGTGCACCCCGGCGACGTCGCCCCGGCCCATGAGGACGCCTACCCGGAGGGGTACACCCCCACCGAGCAGGACCTGCCCGTCATCAGCCCCGGTGACGGACTCCAGGCGGCCGCCGACCCCGCCGCGCAGCCGGAGGAGGGTCCCGGTCCGCTGTTCGTCGTCGGCGACGTCCACGGCTACCTCGACGAACTGATGGCCGCACTCCACGACAAGGGCCTGGTCGACGCCGCGGGCAACTGGTGCGCCGGCACCGCCCGGCTGTGGTTCCTCGGAGACTTCACCGACCGCGGCCCCGACGGCATCGGCGTCATCGACCTCGTCATGCGGCTGTCCGCGGAGGCCGCGGCGGCGGGCGGCTACTGCAAGGCCCTCATGGGCAACCACGAGCTGCTGCTGATCGGCGCCAAGCGGTTCGGCGACACCCCCGTCAACTCCGGCGCGGGCACCGCCACCTTCCAGGCGGCCTGGCTGCTCAACGGCGGCCAGAAGACCGACATGGACCGCCTCCAGGACCACCACCTGCAGTGGATGGCCCGCCTGGACGCCGTAGAGGAGGTCGACGGGCACCTGCTCGTGCACTCCGACACCACCGCCTACCTCGACTACGGCGACTCGATCGAGGCGGTCAACGACACCGTCCGCGAGACCCTCACGCGCAACGACGCGGACGAGGTGTGGGACCTGTTCCGCAAACTCACCAAGCGCTTCTCCTTCCGCGACGAAGGCGGCGCCGACCATGTGCGCTCCCTGCTCGACACGTACGGCGGCACCCGCATCGTCCACGGCCACAGTCCGATCCCGTATCTGCTCGGCGAAGTGGGCTCCGAGGACGGCGAGGACGAATCCGGTCCGGTGGTCGAGGGACCGCACGTCTACGCCGACGGACTGGCCATCGCGATGGACGGCGGGGTGACCATGGCCGGAAAACTGCTGGTCCAGCAACTGCCCCTGGATATCTGAGCATTCACGGGGCAGACATTCCCCCATGGCGGACTGACCGTCGAGAGCGCAGGCCAGAGGCCAATTTCTGGAAACCCCCTGTCACCCTGTGCCGTCACCGCTCTACCATCGGCTTATCCGTAGCAGGCTCCCCTCCGTTTCTGCCCGACGGCTCGTTGGCATGCGAGCCCCAAGCCCTACGGAGCATCGGGGGATGCACATGAACAGCGTTCCGCAGCACCTGCACAGCGAGGACCGCCAGGAGTACGAGCGGATCCTCGACGAGGCGCTGCGCTCCGCACCACACCGTCCCGAACTGGCCGCTGTCGGACAGCGGCTGAACCCCGAACAGCTGCGCACCATGGCGCTGAACGCCACCGCACTCATCACGGCGGCCGCGGCGACCGAGTACCAGCACTACGTGAAGGTCCGCGAGGAACAGCGCCGCCCGGCGCCGTCCACCCTGTCGTCCGTGCACGAACCCGGCCCCGCCGAGTCGGGCACGGGTGCGATGGGGCTCGCCACCACCATGGGAGAGGTCGCCGAGACCGCCGGTGCGGGCGCCGTCGCCGTCGCCGCAGTTCTGACACCTGTCCTCGCCGGCATAGCCGCGGCGATCTTCCTGCTCGTGGGCTACATCCTCCAGATGCTCAGCCCTCCGCCGGCGGTCGCCCCCGCCATGATCACTATCGGATGGGTGTTCGGTGCCCTGACCGCGGTCGCGATCCTGGTCGCCGCCGGCGGCCTGCTGATCACCGCCCTGCGCAACCGGCCCTCGCCGGACGCGGGATACGGCGAGCTGAGCGAGGAGGTGGCGCGGGCCAGGGACGCCTGGCGCGAGGCCCTGCTGGAACGCGGCATCCTCCCCTTCCTCAGGGACGCACTGGCCGACCCGGGTACCGCCGCACTGCACCACACGGCACCGCCCGCACCGACCAGCCGGATGCCCAGCCTCGGCTACGACCGCCCCGGCTTCAGCAGCCCGGACGACGGAGCCTCCGGTGCCCGTCCGAGCTTCACGAGCCCGGACTACACCAGTCCGGACTTCGGGGGGCCGGAACACCAGCCGGAATGACATCCGGCACCGCCCCTCGGCTTGCGCCCCCACCATGGGGAGCGCAAGCCGAAGACCCGGCCGCGGGCCACCCGCCGGCGGTCCGCCGCCCACGGTCGGCGGTTCGCCTGCATCAGTCGACGACCGGCAGGGCGATGATCGCGATGCCCTCCGGCTGCGCTACGGCCAGGCGGATGCCATCCGGGTGCAGGGCGGCAACGGGCGTCGGAATGTGCGTGACCCCGTAGCTGCCGTCTCTCCGGGGCACCTCCACGGTCGGCCATTCCGCCACTACGGCACCCGTCGTGACGTCGATCAGCCGCGGATGCCCGTACAGCGAGACGACCGAGTCGCCCCGGGCGATCAGAGTGCCGATGTGGAAACCGACCCTGCTGCGATGGATCCACCGCTGCGCGGAGAGCGACCACACACCCAACTGCCGTGGGCCCAGGGCAGGCTTCTCCTCGTCGTCGAGGAACTCCTCCCCGGTCGCCACGGCCAGGCGGTCACCGTCGAGCCAGCAGGCCGAGACGACCTCCGCGTCGATGCCCGGGTCCGACGGCAGCACGCCACGGCCATCGAGCACAGCGGGATCCGTCAACGCACCGACCAGGTCGAAGACTTCGACGACCCCGTACGGATGCCAGAACCAGCCGGCCGACAGCAGGTGCGTCCCGTCCGGGCTCACCTCCAGCCGCGAGTGGAAGACGTCCTTCGGATCACGTTCACCACTGGTGAGCCGCTCTCCCGTCTCCGCGTCCTCGATCTCGAGGACGTTGTACTCCTCCGGGCAGTGCACCAGCACCTCGCGGCCGTCCGGCAACGTCCCGAGCGCCACCGGATAGTCGAAGGCATCAGCTTGGTAGTAGCTGCGGTTCAGCTCACGGACGAGCCGGTCACCCTCCAGCAGCAGCGCCTTGGTACCCCGCTCGGCATAGACGACGGAGTAGCGACCGGACGGGGAGACGACGCTCCGGTCGAAGGGAAACCTACGGATGACCGAGGCACACTGCTCCACGCCATCAGGACCCCACCAGCGGCCACCACCGACCACGTCGACCAGATCGTCGCCGTCCCACACCAGCGACTGCGCCTCTTCCGTCACGCTCAGAACGATCAAGACTCCGCCCCCCCTCGTCCCATCCCCGAAACGCACGATGGCGCTGCCCCGAAGCCACCCACCCTCCGGAACAGCGCCAATCTACGGACCTCAGTCCGCCAGCGGCAGGTACACGCGATTGCCGCTCGCTGCGAACTCCTTCGACTTCTGCGCCATGCCCTCCGCGATCTCCTCCTGACTGGCGCCGTGACGGCGGCGGATGTCCTGGGAGATCTTCATCGAGCAGAACTTCGGCCCGCACATGGAGCAGAAGTGGGCCGTCTTGGCCGGTTCGGCCGGGAGGGTCTCGTCGTGGAACTCGCGGGCCGTGTCGGGGTCGAGGGCCAGGTTGAACTGGTCCTCCCAGCGGAACTCGAAGCGGGCGTCGGAGAGGGCGTCGTCCCACTCCTGGGCGCCTGGGTGTCCCTTGGCGAGGTCGGCCGCGTGAGCGGCGATCTTGTAGGTGATGACACCCGTCTTGACGTCGTCCCGGTTGGGCAGGCCCAGGTGCTCCTTGGGCGTGACGTAGCAGAGCATCGCGGTGCCCCACCAGGCGATCATCGCGGCGCCGATGCCGGAGGTGATGTGGTCGTAGGCCGGCGCGACGTCGGTGGTCAGCGGGCCGAGCGTATAGAACGGAGCCTCATCGCAGATCTCCTGCTGAAGGTCGATGTTCTCCTTGATCTTGTGCATCGGGACGTGTCCCGGGCCCTCGATCATGGTCTGTACGTGGAAACGCTTCGCGATCCGGTTGAGTTCCCCGAGCGTGCGCAACTCCGCGAACTGCGCCTCGTCGTTGGCGTCCGCGATCGAGCCGGGCCTGAGGCCGTCGCCCAGCGAGTACGTGACGTCGTAGGCGGCGAGGATCTCGCACAGTTCCTCGAAGTTCTCGTACAGGAACGACTCCTTGTGGTGCGCGAGGCACCACGCCGCCATGATCGAGCCGCCGCGCGAGACGATGCCCGTCTTGCGGTTGGCCGTCAGGGGTACGTACGGCAGGCGCACGCCCGCGTGGACGGTCATGTAGTCCACGCCCTGCTCGGCCTGTTCGATGACCGTGTCCTTGTAGATCTCCCAGGTCAGCTCCTCGGCCCTGCCGTCGACCTTCTCCAGGGCCTGGTAGAGCGGCACCGTGCCGATGGGGACGGGGGAGTTGCGCAGCATCCACTCGCGAGTGGTGTGGATGTTGCGGCCCGTGGAAAGGTCCATGACCGTGTCGGCTCCCCAGCGGGTCGCCCAGGTCATCTTCTCGACCTCCTCCTCGATGGAGGAGGTCACCGCCGAATTGCCGATGTTGGCGTTGACCTTCACCAGGAACCGCTTGCCGATGATCATCGGCTCGATCTCCGGGTGATTGACGTTCGCCGGCAGCACCGCGCGGCCCGCCGCGATCTCCTCACGGACGACCTCGGGAGAGACGTTCTCCCGGATGGCCACGTACTCCATCTCCGGTGTGATCTCGCCGCGGCGGGCGTACGCGAGCTGTGTGACCGCGTTGCCGTCACGACTGCGGCGCGGCTGGCGGGGCCGCCCCGGAAAGACCGCGTCGAGGTTGCGGAGGCCGCCGCGCGGTGAGGTGTGCTTGATCCCGTCGTCCTCGGGGCGCACGGGCCGGCCCGCGTACTCCTCGGTGTCCCCGCGGGCGACGATCCAGTTCTCCCGCAGCGGCACGAGGCCCCGGCGGACATCCGTCTCGGTGAGCGGATCGGTGTACGGGCCCGAGGTGTCGTACAGCGTGACCGACTGCCCGTTGGTGAGGTGCACCTGACGGACCGGCACCCGCAGATCGGGGCGCGAGCCCTCGACGTACGCCTTGTGCCAGCCGATGGACTTCCCGGCCTCCGTGTCGAGCTGGTCGTTCTGCTCGTTCTGGTCGTTCTGCTCGTTCTGGTCGTTCTGCTCGGAGGCAGGCGTGCGCGCGTCCTTGATGGTCATGAGACCTACTCCCTACGCCGGCATTACCCGGTAACAGGTTCGGCGGTCGACGCAGCGGTTTCCGTCTGCCGACGTTTCGTGGGGAACGTCACTCGCTTGAGGTGATGTTCCACGTGAAACATCGCTGGGACGGAGGTCAGCGCCCTCTCAGCCCGGTGCTCCGAGCTCCCGCGTGTACAAAAGGTGGCACCACGCTAGCGTCAATTCGGGCGCGGTGAACAGAGGGCCCCTGTCGTTCTTGCGATGATCGGTCGGTGACCACGACACATCAGCCCCCGTACCCGCCGCCCGAGCCTCCGCGCCGACCGGGCTCCGGAAACGGCCCTGGATACGGCCCGGGCGGCCTGCCCGGAAGAGGGCTCGGAGGTCGGCCGGGAGGTGGGCCCGAGGGTGGGCCGAGAAGTGGCGACGGCCGCACCGATGGACCTGATACCGGTGGCTGGGACGCCTTCGGGCACGGGCAAGGGCACGGGCACGGGGGTGATCCGGGGCACGGGGTCGACGACGGGCACCGGCACGAGTACGGGCCCGGTGTCGGCGGGGGGCCCGGTCAGGGCTCCGGCAGTCATGGGGACGCCGTCGGCGGCGGGCACGGGCGTGGATCGGGTGGTGGTGGCGGTCACGACCACGGCCATGGCTCCGGTGACGGATCCGGCGGTGGCGGCGGCCACGACCACGTGGCAAGGGACGGTAGCCAAGACCACGGCCACGGATCAGGTGGTGGCGGCCACGGTCACTCCCACAGCCATGGCCCGGCGGCCCCCGTCTCCAAGCACCTGCGCAAGGTCATCGCGGCGATCCTGATCCCCTTCGGCGCGGCCGTCGTGGTGGGCCTCGCGGTGCTCTGGCCCGGTGGCGCGCCGGCGCACGAGCGCACCGGGGTCGGCTTCGACCGGCAGACCCAGCAGGCCACGGTCAGCAAGGTCGTGAGCGTCAGCTGCAAGTCGGTGAACGCCTCGGGGGAGGCCCCGACCGGGGACACGTCCACCGCCGAGGGCTCGTCCGCCGAGCAACAGGCGAACGGCACCTGCAAGAAGGCGACGATCCGGGTCGACACCGGCAAGGACACGGGCCGTACCTTCACGGAGATCGTCCAGCCGGACCAGCCGCGGCAGCTGCACGAGGGGCAGAAGGTCGTGGTCGCGTACGAGCCCTCCGCCCCCAGGGATCTCCAGTACTCGGTCACCGATGTGAACCGCCGGATCCCGATGGCCGTGCTCGCCGGCATCTTCGCACTCGCCGTCGTGATCGTCGGCCGGATGCGCGGTGTCATGGCGCTGGTCGCCCTCGCCGTCAGCTTCCTGCTGCTGAACTTCTTCGTCCTTCCCGCCATCCTGCAGGGCTCGAACCCGCTGCTGGTGGCGGTGATCGGGTCGAGCGCCATCATGCTGATCGCCCTCTACATGTGCCACGGGTTGTCGGCCCGTACCTCCGTGGCGGTACTGGGCACACTGATCTCCCTGGTGCTGATCGGCATCCTCGGTTCGGTGTTCATCGACTGGGCCGCGCTCACGGGCAACACCGACGACAACACCGGGCTCATCCACGGCCTGTACCCGTCGATCGACATGAGCGGTCTGCTGCTCGCCGGCATCATCATCGGCTCACTCGGTGTCCTCGACGACGTGACGGTCACACAGACCTCGGCGGTCTGGGAGCTGCACGAGGCCAACCCCACGATGGGCTGGCGCGGGTTGTA
The DNA here is from genome assembly GCF_042893155.1 of Streptomyces sp. NPDC001668. Taxonomy (NCBI): domain Bacteria; kingdom Bacillati; phylum Actinomycetota; class Actinomycetes; order Kitasatosporales; family Streptomycetaceae; genus Streptomyces; species Streptomyces sp. NPDC001668. The sequence goes on along the minus strand of NZ_JBIAUQ010000024.1, from coordinate 88,301 downwards.
CCGCGCGGGTATCCGTATCGGCCGGGACCACATCGCGTCCGTCGTCAACACGCTCGTCCTCGCCTACGCCGGCGCCGCGTTGCCGCTGCTGCTGCTCTTCTCCATCGCGCAGTCCAGCGTGGGGACGGTCGCCAACAGCGAGCTGGTGGCGGAGGAGATCGTGCGCACGCTGGTCGGCTCCATCGGTCTCGTCGCGTCGGTACCGGTCACCACGGCCCTCGCGGCCCTGGTGGTCTCGGCCGACCGTCCGGGGGCGGAGACGGTGGGCGTGGCGGCTGGAGCGCCTACGCCTGTACCGGCGACCAGTGCGAGCGCCGGCACAGCCGACAGCCGGCCGGCAACGGGACGCGGAGGGAAGGGACGGCGGCGCAAGCACTGAGAGGGGCCCACGAGCCAGACAGAGGCTCCCGTCTCCTGGCTCCCGTCTCCCGGCTCCCGGCTCCCGGCTCCCACGAGGGGGCCTGGTCTCCGTGGAACCCGTGCGTCTACACGCGCTGGAAATGGTCGCCCGCGATCCTGGCGAGCAGGGCCGCGCCCGACCCCGAACACTTCGCGCCCCACCCCACACCCAGTCCCAACCCCGGCAGAAGCGTTCCTGCACCCTCCCGCTCCAAGAGGAAGCGTTCCGCCACCTCTCTGCCGCCGCAAGGCATCAGCCCGCGCTCTGCTCCTCCGCCAAAATCCGGTCCAGCGCCTCGTCGAGGTGGGTGTCGAAATCGGCCATCGCGGCCTCCTGGCCCAGCGGGACCAGCTTGTCGGTGCGATCGAGGAACGCGATGATCGGCGCCGTCGACGAACGGAACAAGGCCTGGTCGCCGCCGACCTGAAGCCTGATCAGGACGTCGCCCAGCAGGTCGGAACCGGCGGGCGAGACCCGTACGTCACCCTCCCCGCAAGGCCTACCCACCCCGTCGATCAGCAGCTCACGCCCGAAAGCCCAGGTCACCGGGGCGTCGCCCGGGAGATGGAAGGTCAATCGGACCGCGTAGGGATCGCAGGCCTCGTAGCGCAGCTCCACCGGAATGCGAAAGGAGAGCTCCTCCGAGACGAGAAAGCTCATCATGACCTCTGCCTGTACCGACTCGCGCATCGCCTACCCCGTCATCTGCCTTCATTGGCCGGGAATGATCCCTCTGACACTGGTGGCATCTTGCTGAACGTGTACGACAGATCACAAGGAGTGAGTTTTCAGATACTGATAGAGATCGCGAGCGAACCCATCAGACGCCCGATTTCCGCTTGTAGTTGCTGGGTTGCGGTCGGCAGACGGTCCGCCTGATGGGCGGGAAGCGAGATGGCCATCGTTGCCGCTGTATTACCCAACGTGATCGGAATCGCCGCACACACCGTCCCCAACGCGTACTCCTGACGCTCGATCACCGGCTCCATCCGCGCGGTCCGTTCGAGACGCCGGAGCAGGCTGTGGCCGTCGCGCACGGTGTACGGGGTGATGGACCGCACGGGGTACCGGTGGAGGTGGTCGCGCCGGGCCTCGTCGTCGAGCTGCGCCAGCAGACACTGCCCGATGGCGTGGGCGTGCCCGGTCTCACGGAAGTCGGCCCACTCCTCGACCGCCGGGCTGCCGGGGCTGTCGGATACGCAGAGGACGTCGATCTCACCGTCGCGGTACTGCGCGTAGTACACCGGTACGCCGATCAGGTCACGCCAGTGCGCGAGCGCCTCGACGACGGTGCTGCGACGTTTCTGCTCGGCTCCGCTGCTGCTCAGCCGCTCTGCCGCCTCCCCGAGGAAGAACAGGCCCTTGTCGCGGCGCAGATAACCCTCGTACACGAGGGTGCGCAGCAGGTGGTAGGCCGTGGGGAGCGCCAGCCCGGTCTCGCGGGCGAGTTGTTTGGCGGGGGCTCCGTGTTGGTGTTCCGCGACGGACTCGAGCAGGCGCATCGCGCGCTGGACCGACCCGATGAGGGTCGCCGAGTGGGTCGGTTCGGCAGGTTCGGAGGAGAGCGCCGCGTGCCGCTGGACGGGTGCCGACGGCGGTCCGGCAGCTGACGGCCGTACAGGAGCCGACGGCCGTCCGGCAGCTGACGGCGGTACGGGAGCCGACGGCCGTACAGAAACGGATGTCCGCACGGAAGCGGGAGTGGAGGTCCGTGCGGAAGCGGGAGTGGAGGTCCGTGCGGGAGCTGACGGCCGTGCCGGGGCTGTCGGCTGTGCGGGCGGTACCGGACCCGGACCTTCGGGAGCCGTCAGTCGTCCCGAGGCCGTCGGTTGTGCGGGAGGCGTCGGCGGGCGGGCGTCGGTCTGTGCGGGTGCGGTGTCAACCGTGGCCAAGGGTCACTCCCGGAGCGCGAGGGGGCAGCCCGTGCGGGGGGGGGGAACACGGGAGGGGGTGTACGCCGCTCGCGGGGTCGTCCCCGCGTCGAGTTCCGGACTTTAACGGTCCGCCACCGCGCGCATACGGCCCGTCCGGAAAACTTCCCCCGCCCGAGGGAACAGGTGGTTCCTGTTACCGGTCGCCCCGCCCGCCCCGGGCGCTCACCAGTCGCTGCGCGACGAGGAGCTCGACATGAACTTCCGTACGACGTAGACGAGTCCGCCGACCAGGGCCACGAAGACCAGCAGCTTGAAGAGGAGGCCGATGACGAAACCGACGACGGTGGCTATCAGGCCGCCGAACACGACCAGGGCGATGACCGGCACCGCGATCCACTTCACCCACCACGGCATCCCCGCGAAGATCTCTCCCATCGTCCTTACCTCTCTGCAGTCCGGCACTGTCCGGCCCCTCTGGTACCGGATCCACCAATGTCCTGCACTCGATGCTAGGCCGGGCAGGTGCTCCAGCGGGGGCCTCGCACCCCTTGTCCTCCCCTGACTGATCCCCTAGGGAACCCCGAGGCCGCGGGTCAGCTCTCCGGGGGAGAGAACACCACCATGACCCTGAGGTCCTCGCTGATGTGGTGGAACTTGTGGGCGACGCCGGCCGGTACGTACACCACGCTGCCACGCGCCACCTGGGTGGTCTCCATGCCCACGGTGATCGCGGCCCGGCCGCTGACCACGAAGTAGACCTCGTCCTGGTGGTGCGGCTGCTGCGGGTCCTGCGCACCCGCGTCGAGCGCGTACAGGCCGACCGACATGTTCCGCTCACGCAGGAACTGCAGATAGGCGCCGTCGTTGGCGGCGCGCTCCGCCTCCAGTTCATCCAACCGGAATGCCTTCATCGACTTAGTCCGCCCTCGTCGTACCCGTAACCGATCTCTTCTGCCACGATCAGACACATGAAGAATTTCCTAGTCAAGACGATCGCCAACGCGGGTGCTCTGGCGGTCGGCGTATGGCTGCTCGACAAGATCACCCTGACCGGTGACAGCACCGGCAAGAAGGTCTGGACGCTGATCCTCGTCGCGCTGGTGTTCGGCCTCGTGAACTGGCTGGTCAAGCCGGTCGTGAAGCTGCTCACCTTCCCGCTGTTCATCCTGACCCTCGGCCTGTTCACGCTGATCGTCAACGCGCTGATGCTGCTGCTGACCTCGTGGCTCGCCGACAAGCTCGACCTGAGCTTCCACGTCGAAGGGTTCTGGACCGCCGTCCTGGGCGGCCTGATCATCTCGATCGTGTCCTGGGCCCTGCATGTCGTCCTGCCCGACGAGGACTGAGGAGGCATGACCTACCGCGTCTGTTTCGTCTGTACGGGCAACATCTGCCGTTCCCCGATGGCGGAGTCGGTCTTCCGCGCCCGCCTGGCGGAGGCCGGCCTGGACGGCCTGGTCGAGGTGGACAGTGCCGGTACGGGCGGCTGGCACGAGGGCGACGCCGCGGACCCGCGCACCGTGTCCGTCCTGGAGGAGCACGGCTACGACGGCGCCCATACGGCCCGCCAGTTCCAGCCCTCCTGGTTCGCCCGCCTCGATCTCGTCATCGCCCTCGACGCCGGCCATCTCAAGGCCCTGCGACGCCTCGCACCCACGCCCGAGGACGCCGCGAAGGTCCGGCTGCTGCGTGCGTACGACCCCGCCGCGGGCGACGACCTCGACGTTCCGGACCCGTACTACGGGGGCCCGGACGGCTTCGAGGAGTGCCTTGAGATGGTGGAGGCGGCGAGCGAGGGCCTGCTCGCCGAGGTGCGTGAGCGGACGGAAGGACGGGTGGCATGAGCGCCAGGGACGCGGACAACGGGGAAGGCACGCGCGCGGTACGGGCCGGACTGCCCGAGGCGGTCAAGAACGAACCGACCCTGCCCGGCCCGGCCTTCGCCGCCCACTTCCATCTGCCGGGCGAGGTGGACGGCCCGTACACCTACGGCCGCGACACGAACCCGAGCTGGAGCCTGCTGGAGCGCGCCATCGGCGAGCTGGAGGCGCCGGGACAGGACGGTGTGGAGACGCTGGTCTTCGCCTCGGGCATGGCCGCCATCTCCGCCGTGCTCTTCTCGCAGCTGCGCGCCGGGGACACCGTCGTCCTGCCCAGCGACGGCTACCAGGTGCTGCCGCTCGTCCGCGCCCAGCTGGAGGCGTACGGCATCGAGGTGCGCACCGCGCCGACCGGCGGCGACGCCCAGCTCGACCTCCTCGGCGGCGCGCGGCTGCTGTGGCTCGAGAGCCCGTCCAACCCCGGTCTCGACGTGTGCGACATCCGGCGGCTCGTGGAGGCGGCACACGCGCGCGGGGCGCTCGTCGCCGTCGACAACACGCTCGCCACCCCGCTCGGACAGCGCCCGCTGGAGCTCGGCGCCGACTTCTCCGTCGCCAGCGGCACCAAGCAGCTCACGGGGCACGGAGACGTCCTCCTCGGGTACGTCACCGGCCGCGAGGGCGAGGCCATGGACGCCGTACGCCGCTGGCGGAAGATCGTCGGGGCGATCGCGGGGCCCATGGAGGCCTGGCTCGCGCATCGCTCGATCGCCACCCTCCAGATGCGGGTCGACCGGCAGAACGCGAGCGCCCTGGTGCTCGCCGAAGCGCTGCGCACGCGCCCCGAGGTGAGCGGGCTGCGCTACCCGGGACTGCCCGACGACCCCTCGTACAAGATCGCCTCGCAGCAGATGCGGCGCTATGGATGCGTGGTCTCCTTCACGCTGCCCACGCGCGCGCGTGCCGACCGTTTTCTTGACGCGCTGCGGCTGGTGGACGACGCGACGAGCTTCGGCGGGGTGCGCTCCACGGCCGAGCGACGCCGGCGCTGGGGCGGCGACGACGTGCCGGAGGGCTTCATCCGCTTCTCCGTCGGGGCGGAGGATCCCGAGGACCTGGTGGCGGATGTGCTGCGTGCGCTGGACGAGTCGGCCGACTGACCGTTTCGTCGGAGGCTGCACGGTCGTCCGGCCATGTCCGACTACGTACAACGGACGGTCCGAGCCTCCCCCCTCGTGGCTCGGACCGCCCCGGTTCCGCGCGCGAAGAACCGCGCGAACAAGGCTAGTTGACTCTGTGTCAGTGTCCAATCACAGTAGCGACAGAGACCTATCGACATATTTATAGTTGGGCCTCTGTCCGGCCGGGAGAAGGGCAGGGAAGGGGGCGTCGCCATGGATCTGGCCTTGCTGCGCACCTTTGTGACGGTGCACCGGGCCGGTTCCTTCACCCGCGCCGCCGCGCTGCTCGGACTGTCTCAACCGGCCGTCACCTCGCAGATCCGCACCCTGGAGCGGCAGTTGGGCCGTCCCCTGTTCTTACGGCAGGCCCGCGGCGTGACCCCCACGACCATCGGCGACGAACTCGCCCACAAGGCCGCGCCGCATCTGGACGCCTTGGTCGAGATCGCCGAGACCGGGCTCGACGACGAGTCGTCCCTGCGCACACTGCATCTCGCGGGGCCTCCCGAGTTCACCGCCGAACGGGCGCTGCCGGCGCTCACCGAGCTGACCGGCGAGGATGGCCAGGGCTTCGCCCTGCGAGCTTCTTTCGGGAACGCCGAGGAGACCCTGGAGGGTCTTGCCGCCGGGCATCATGATCTGGCCATCACCACGGCCCGTCCGCGGGGTGCGCTGCTCACGGCGAGCACGCTCTGCGACGAGGAGCACGTCCTGGTCGCCGCGCCGGGCTGGGCCGGCGCGGCCCCCGTGTTCGAGCACGTCCCCGTGATCGAGGTGCACGAGTCCCTGCCTTTCGTCTCGCGCTACTGGGCCGCCGTCTTCGATTCCCGCCCTGCGGCACCCGGCACCGTCGTCGTCCCCGACCTGCGGGCGGTCCTCGCCTGCGCGGTAGCGGGCGCCGGCCTCGCGGTGCTGCCCCGCTATCTGTGCGCGACAGCCCTGGAGCGCGGTGACGTCGTCGCACTGCACGAGCCCGCCGTGCCCCCGCTTCGGACCTACTTCCTGGTGGTGCGCACCGGCACCCTGGCCATGCCGCATATCGCGCGGGCGCACGAATGGCTGCTGCGAGCCGCGGCCGACTGGTGCTGACCAGGGGTTTTGCGCTCTTCACGCAGCGATCCCGGCCGGTGACAGCACGCGATGTTTCACGTGGAACCATCCGGGCCACATTCCCCCCATGACCGTCCGACCCGTGGTCAAGCGCACCGCCCGTGCCGTCCTGCTCGACGGCGACGATCTGATCCTGATCAAGCGCACAAAACCCGGCATGGATCCTTACTGGCTGACTCCCGGCGGTGGAGTCGAGCCGACGGACACGACCGTCGTCGACGCCCTGCACCGCGAGGTGTACGAGGAACTCGGCGCCAAGGTCACCGACGTGGTGCCCTGCTTCGTGGACACCGTCGAACACATCGGCGACGACGGAGGCGCGACGGGAGTGAAGGTGCAGCACTTCTTCGTCTGCCGTCTGGAGTCGATGGACCCCTCTCTCCGTCACGGTCCCGAAGTGGACGAGCCCATCGGGGAGTACGAGATCGTCCGGGTGCCGTTCACCCGCGTCGGGATCGCCTCCGTCCACCTGGTCCCGCTGTCTTTGCGCCACTACCTGGACGGCAACATCGAGGGCGTACGGGCCATGCACGCACCGGACCTGGGCTGACCCCTCGCCTACCGATGGACGGGCCCCGTGCTCGGCCACGTCCTCGACCAGCGCCTTGGTCGGGGCTGTGCCGGTACCGCCGCCGCCCAGGCAGAGCAGTCCGCTGTCAGCGGTGTGGTCCACGGTCATGGAGCCCGTCGGCGGCCCGAGCCTGACGTCGCGGGAGACCCAGCCCGCGGGGGCGGCCTTCACGTAGAACGACAGCAGGCCGTCCGGCGGGTGCCGAGGCGAAGGAGTAGGGCCGCCATATACGCGGCCACCACGACGTCTCCAGGCTTGTGTACTGGCCGCCGGTGCGCACAGTTCCTCCGCGGCAGCCGCGTCGGTCATCACCTGCGAGATCCCCGTACGGGCCAGGGCCCCGCACCATGCCTCAATCACTGGGCGTGGCGCACCAATTCATAGGCTTCCCACAGATCCATGCCCTGGTACGAATGGGTCGAGATATCGGACAGATGATGGTCCGCGTTGACCGCCACGGAGATCGGCACCGCAACGAACAGGTCTTTGTCGGAGGACGAGTCGCCATAGGCAATGCAGTCCGCCCGTGTCACTCCGAACTGCTCGCACAGGCGATCTGCTATCAGCACCTTGGCAGCAGCGCTGAGTACTCCGGCCGGATCCACGGGCTCGGTAAAGGGGACGGCTGGAAAACGGGACCCGTGCGCGGCATGAGCTCCCCAACCCGTCAGCCGTTCCACGAAGAATGACGGCGACAGGGACACGACCGCGCAGTAGTCGCCCTGTTCCCTGATCTCCGCCCAGACCTCGCGAATGCGGGCCAGCCACGGAGCACCTTCGAAAGCTACCGGCGGATTACGCGCAGCAGGTGTACGAGCTGTGGGCGTCCCTGACCGAGGAGCATGTCGTCGCGGCACGGGCGCACTGGTCCCGTGGAGCAAGGTGCCATCGAGGTCGAAGAGATGAAGTCTCGCCATGTTCTTGAGGCTAGTGGTGCGCGCCGGACGGTCACCGTTCTCCGATGTTTCACGTGAAACACCCGACATCTGCTCGCCTGCTGTGCGCTCCGCCACGACATGGCCAAAAGCTTGTACGCACCCCGGGAAACGGGTGGACGCCGAGGGCACCTGTCGGACAGCCTGACCTGCGTGCCGACTCCTTCTCTCACCGCCCTCCCCATCCGCCGTCTGACGCTCCGTGATCTCAACGCCTGCGCCGACTTGGCCGAGGACCGGGGGTGGCCACGCGAGGAGCACAAGTGGGGCCTCCTCCTCGCGGCCGGGAAGGGCTACGGCATCGATGATCCCGACGGAGGCCTCGTCACGGCCTGCGTGGTCACTGAGTACGGCCCTTACAGCGAGCCCGACCTGGCAGCGATCGGAATGGTGCTGGTCGCCGAACGGCACGCCCGCCAGGGCATCGGCCGTCGGCTCATGCGTCACATCCTCTCCGCGATGGGCACCACCCCGCTGACTCTTCACGCGACGCCCTACGGACGCCCGCTCTACGAGGAACTGGGCTTCAAGGTCATCGGCCGGGCGGAGATGCTCCGTGGACACTTCACTCCGGGCGGCCCGGCGCCGTCGGTGAGCACACGTGCGGCCACCGCCGAGGACGTCGCCGCGGTTCTCCGGCTCGACGAGGAGGTGCTCGGCACGGATCGCACGCACCTCATCACCCGGCTGCCCGCTTTCGCCGACCAGTTCCGCGTCGCCGAGGACAGCGGCCGGATCATCGGGTACGCGGCCGCCTGGCCCAACATGGACACCCATGTCGTGGGACCACTGATCGCCCGTGACACCGAGACGGCCCAGGCCCTCCTCACATCGCTCGCCGCAGGCACCGACCGTCCCCTGCGTACGGACATCGACGTACGGCACGAAGAGCTACGGGTGTGGGCCAGGGAACGCGGTCTCGCGTCGGTCACCCACAACTCGGTCATGACGTACGGGATCGCGGATCTGCCGGGCGACTGGAGCCGGCGGTTCGCTCCGCTGACGGTGGCGGCGGTCTGAGGCACGTCGGTACGACGGCGTCGGCACCCCGGACTTCGGGGAACCGGCGCCGTCGTCGTGCCCGGCTGCGGGCCGCGCGCTTTCAGTGGTGCACCGCGGTCCGCTGGTCCGCCGGCATGGCCCCTGCGACGACGGTGCTGGGGGCGTTGTCCCGGCGCTCCAGCGCGGCCGAGAGGAAGGCGAGGAGGAGAGCACCCGCGGCCAGGGCCGCGCCCACCCAGTTGGGGGCGGTGTAGCCGAAACCGGCCGAGATGACCAGGCCGCCGAGCCAGGCGGAGAGGGCGTTGCCGAGGTTGAAGGCGCCGATGTTGACGGCTGAGGCGAGCGTCGGGGCGTCGTGTGCCTGGTCGAGGACCCGCTTCTGGAGCGGCGGCACCGCGGCGAAGCCCAGGGCTCCGATGAGGACGATCGTGACGCCGGCCAGGACCTTGTGGTGCGCGGTGAGGGTGAAGAGCGCGAGCACGAGGGCCAGGGCGCCCAGGGAGACGTACAGCATGGGCATCAGGGCCCGGTCGGCGTACTTGCCGCCGACGAGGTTGCCGGCGACCATGCCGAGGCCGAAGAGGACCAGCAGCCAGGTCACCGAGCCGTCGGCGAAGCCCGCCACATGGGTCATCATCGGGGCGATGTAGGTGATGGCTGCGAAGACACCGCCGAAGCCGAGGACGGTCATCGCCATCGCGAGCAGCACCTGGGCGTTCTTGAAGGCGGCCAGCTCGTGGCGCAGGCGCACGCCCTCCGGCCGGGGCATGTCGGGGACGAGCCTGGCGACGCCGATCAGGCCGACGACGCCGAGGGCCGCGACGATCGTGAAGGTGAGGCGCCAGCCTGCGCTCTGGCCGATCAGTGTGCCGAGCGGGACACCGACGACATTGGCGACGGTCAGGCCGGTGAACATCATCGCGATGGCTCCGGCCCTCTTGTCCGGGGCCACCAGGTCGGCGGCGACGACCGAGCCGATCCCGAAGAAGGCTCCGTGGGCGAGGGAGGCGACCACGCGGCCGATCAGCATGACGGTGAAGACCGGCGCGAGCGCGGAGAGCAGGTTCCCGACGATGAACAGGCCCATCAGCAGCATCAGCATCCGCTTGCGGGAGATCCTGGTGCCGAGGGCTGTCATCAGCGGGGCGCCGAACATGACGCCGAGCGCGTAGCCGGTGACCAGGAATCCGGCGGTGGGGATGGAGACCCCGAAGTCGTCCGCGACCTCGGGCAGCAGCCCCATGATCACGAACTCGGTCGTTCCGATTCCGAAGGCCCCGATCGCGAGGGCCAGGAGCGCGAGCGGCATGGGGGTGAACCTTCCCAGATGATTGCAGGAGCATGTTGCGCACCCTCACAATAATTGCAGACGCTCTTTACTTGCAAGCAGCGGTAATCCCGATCGGTTCCTACCGCCCTCGACCGAGCCGCCCAGAACCCCGAAGTCACCCCCTCGTACAAGCCGTGAAGCCCTCCGCACACCTGCGGTGCCGGTGCACGGGCACCCGACATAGGGTGCGGACATGGGAGATCTTGAAATTCGGCCCGCTACAACGGACGACGTCTCCGCGATCGTCGGCATGCTCGCCGACGACCCCTTGGGCGCCCAGCGCGAGTCCCCTGACGACCTGAACCCCTATCTGGCCGCACTGGAGCGCCTCTCCGCCGACCCGAACCAGCATCTGGTCGTCGCCACGCGTGAGGGTCGCGTGGTCGGCACCCTTCAGCTCACCATCGTTCCGGGACTGTCCCGACGGGGCGCCACCAGGTCGATCATCGAAGGGGTGCGCATCCACGCCGACGAACGTGGCAGTGGACTCGGGTCCCGGCTCATCGAGTGGGCGATCGAGGAATCCCGGCGCCAGAACTGCCAGTTGGTTCAGTTGACGTCCGACACCACACGCACGGACGCCCACCGCTTCTACGAACGGCTCGGTTTCACGGCCTCACACGTGGGTTTCAAGCTGGCCCTGTGATTCCTCTGGCCGTCCGCTCCTCGCACAGCAAAGCGCGCTGTTTCACGTGAAACAGCGCGCCGCTCATTCGATCGGCCAGGACTTCTAGCCGACGCCTCGCCACCCTTCCGGATCCACTCCACCGGGCACGGAAGCTCCCTCGTCGTACGGCTGCCGAGTGAACACGAAGGACCCGAGGTCCAGGTGGTCCACGGATCCGTCAGGCCGCCGTACGGCCTTCAGGCGCTCCCCTTGGAAGTAGCCCTCCAGGCCGGTCCAGGTGCCGTCGCCGTTGGCCCGGAACCGGGAGCGCCGGCCTCCGCCCGACAAGGGCTCCAGCGAGGCGAGCCCGTCCGCCGTGAGCCGCAGGCCGAAGCCGTTCGTTCCCCAGTACCACTGGCCCGCCAACTCCAGCGCCGGCGAGTCGGCTTCGCGCATCGGGCGCCAGGGTTCGGGGATCCTGGGCTCGGCCTCGGCGACGATCCGTACGAGATCGGCTCCTACGACGGACAGCAGGGGGCCGGACGTGCAGTTGGCCAGCACGACCGCGGCCACGTCGTCCGCCACACTGATCGTGAGATTCGCGAGGAAGCCCGGCAGCGAACCCGAATGGCCCACGAGCAGCCGCCCGTCGCGGTGCTGGATCTGCAGTCCGAGCCCGTACGTGGCGCCATCCGCCAGCTCCCCCGTCCCGGCCGGCGCGGCGGGTGTGCGCATCTCGCGTACGGTCTCCGCACACAGCACCCGGTCGTCACCCTTCGCCAGGAAGTCCGCGAAGCGCGCCAAGTCCGCTGTGGTGGACCAGAGTTGTCCTGCGGAAGCCATCCGACCGAGGTCCTCGGAAGGCTCGGGCAGCATCACATCGGCCCATGGATGGACCGCCCAGCCGCCCGCGTGCGGCGCTTGCGGGTGCACGCTCGTGCGGCCGAGACCCAGGGGTGCGAGCACTTCGCGCCGGAGTACCTCCTCCCACGGAGCCCCGCGCAGCTTCTCCACGAGCACTCCCAGCAGGGTGTAGCCGGGGTTCGAATAGTGGAAACGGCGTCCGGCCGGATGCAGGAAGGGCTGCTCGCCCAGGACGTCGGCGAGCTCGGGACGCAGCGAGCCGGGGGTGCGCTCCCACCAGGGCGCGGGGGACTCGGCCGCCAGTCCACCGGTGTGGGCGAGGAGTTCGGCCACGGTGGCCTCCCCCGCTCCCGTGCTGGGTACGTGCTTCTCCAGCGGGTCGCCGAGGTGTAGCAGCCCCTCGTCACGCAGGCGCAGGACGAGGACGGCGGTGAAGGTCTTGGTGATCGAGCCGATGCGGTACTGCACGGTCTCGTCCGGCCCGTGCCCGTCCACCGAGGTACGCGCACCGTGCCACACGGTGCGTCCGTCCCGCACGACCGCCGCCACCAGTGAGGGTGCCCTGCCCTCCGACTGCGCCACGGCGATCCGGTGCAGCAGCGCCCGGCGCGTGCCGGGGAGCAACGCTTCCTGAGATGTCGTCATGCTCCCAGTGGATCCCGCCAAGTGCGCGGACGTCGACTTCTTTAGCCTCGAGGGCGCTCTTGCCGGTCCCCGCTGCCCCGGTGGCCAGCGCGATGCGACGAGCCGCCGCCGTCAGGTCTGGGCCATGTCCACGAAGCGCGAGTAGTGGCCCTGGAAGGCGACGGTGATCGTCGCCGTGGGGCCGTTACGGTGCTTGCCCACGATGATGTCCGCCTCGCCCGCGCGCGGCGACTCCTTCTCGTAGGCGTCCTCGCGGTGCAGCAGGATCACCATGTCGGCGTCCTGCTCGATGGAGCCGGACTCACGCAGGTCGGACACCATGGGCTTCTTGTCCGTGCGCTGCTCGGGACCACGGTTGAGCTGCGAGAGCGCGATCACCGGGACCTCGAGCTCCTTGGCCAGGAGCTTGAGGTTACGGGACATGTCCGAGACCTCCTGCTGACGGCTTTCCTGACGCTTGGAGCCACCGGCCTGCATCAGCTGCAGATAGTCGATGATCACGAGCTTGATGTCGTTGCGCTGCTTCAGCCGCCGGCACTTCGCCCGGATCTCCATCATCGACAGGTTCGGGGAGTCGTCGATGTAGAGCGGGGCGGACGACACCTCGGGCATCCGGCGTGCCAGGCGGGTCCAGTCCTCGTCCGTCATGGTGCCGGACCGCATGTGATGCAGGGCCACCCGCGCCTCGGCCGACAGGAGACGCATCGCGATCTCGTTGCGCCCCATCTCGAGGGAGAAGATGACACTGGCCAGGTTGTGTTTGATCGAGGCCGCGCGGGCGAAGTCGAGGGCGAGGGTGGACTTTCCCATGGCGGGGCGGGCCGCGATGACGATCATCTGTCCCGGGTGCAGGCCGTTGGTGAGCGAGTCGAGGTCGGTGAAGCCGGTCGGCACACCCGTCATCTCGCCGCTGCGCGAGCCGATCGCCTCGATCTCGTCGAGCGCCCCCTCCATGATGTCGCCGAGCGGCAGATAGTCCTCACTGGTGCGCTGCTCGGTGACCGCGTAGATCTCGGCCTGGGCACGGTTGACGATCTCGTCGACGTCGTCGTCGGCCGCGTATCCCATCTGGGTGATCCGCGTCCCCGCCTCCACCAGGCGCCGCAGGACCGCCCGTTCATGGACGATCTCCGCGTAGTACTCGGCGTTCGCCGCCGTCGGAACGGTCTGGACGAGGGTGTGCAGATACGATGCGCCACCGACCTTGTTGATCTCACCGCGCTTGGTGAGCTCGGCGGCGATCGTGATGGGGTCGGCCGGCTCACCCTTGGCGTAGACGTCCAGGATCGCCTGGAAGATCGTCTCGTGGGCGGGCTTGTAGAAGTCGTGGCCCTTGATGACCTCGACGACGTCCGCGATGGCGTCCTTGGACAGGAGCATGCCGCCGAGGACGGACTGCTCGGCGTCCAGGTCCTGGGGCGGGACCCGTTCGAAGGCCGTGCCTGCGCCGTCCCACTCGCCGCTGTCCCTGCCGCGGTCGTGCTGCTCGTCGCGCCCCCGGCCCCCGTCGCCGCGGCGACGCGAGGAAGGCAGACGATCACTGGGACCGCTGTCGGCCCACGGGTCGTCCAAGGGCTCGGAAATACTCACCGAGCCACCTCCTCCCGTCCGCCGAGCGGACCTCGCCGTGCTTCTCATTTCTACGGCACGGCACTGACAAATGAGACGCCCAACTCCGGTTCTGGCGCGTCGGTTTTGTGATGGTTTCCCGGCCGACGGACGGAGTGGGCGCCGGACCACGGTAGGCCCGCGGGCACCGTCAGCCAATCTGGTTATCCACAGGCCATGTGGACGACGGCCCGGATGCTGTGGAGAACTCGGCAAAACCTGTGCACGACCCGGTGGACAGCCCTGTGAACAAGCTCCACCCCACCCTCAAAGAAGGGCTTTGACCTGCACCTTCACCGTCCACCGGCTGTGCAGAAGAAAAACTTTCCCGGTCGGCTCAAGATCAGTTCGAACTGTACGCGGTGACACGCACAGCCTGAACGCGAGTAAGGGTCCAATCTCGGTTGCATCCATTACCTGTGGACGATTAGATTGGTGCACATGACACAGGCCTCCGCGACCTCCAAAGCCATCCGGCGGCAGCACGACCGCGAGATCGTCACACTCGCCGTCCCAGCCTTCGGAGCACTTGTCGCGGAGCCCCTCTTCGTCATGGCCGACAGCGCGATCGTGGGCCATCTGGGCACCGCCCAACTCGCCGGTCTCGGTATCGCGTCGGCCCTTCTCACGACAGCTGTCAGTGTCTTCGTCTTCCTCGCCTACGCCACTACGGCCGCCGTCGCCCGGCGAGTTGGAGCCGGCGACCTCCAAGCCGCCATCCGCCAGGGCATGGACGGCATCTGGCTGGCGCTGCTGCTCGGTGCCGCCGTCATCGCCGTCGTCCTGCCCACCGCACCCTCCATCGTGGAGCTCTTCGGTGCGTCGGACACCGCGGCTCCGTACGCGACCACCTATCTGCGGATCTCGGCCCTCGGTATCCCGGCCATGCTGGTGGTGCTCGCGTCGACCGGCGTGCTCCGCGGGTTGCAGGACACCAGGACCCCCCTCTACGTCGCCGTCGCCGGTTTCGTCGCCAACGCCGCCCTCAACGTGGGGCTCGTCTACGGCGCCGACCTCGGCATCGCCGGCTCCGCCTGGGGCACAGTCATCGCCCAGTGCGGCATGGCCGCCGCCTATCTCGTGGTCGTCGTCCGTGGTGCCCGCAGACACGGAGCCACGTTGCGCCCTGACGCCGCAGGGATCAGGGCTTCCGCCCAGGCCGGCGTCCCTCTGCTGGTCCGCACGCTGTCCCTGAGGGCGATCCTGATGATCGCCACTGCCGTCGCAGCCCGCCTCGGTGACTCCGACATCGCCGCCCATCAGATCATCCTGTCCCTGTGGAGCCTCCTCGCGTTCGCACTGGATGCCATCGCTATCGCCGGACAGGCCATCATCGGGCGCTACTTGGGCGCCAACGACACCGAAGGCGCCCGCCATGCCTGCCGCCGGATGGTCGAGTGGGGTATCGCGGTCGGAGTCGCTCTCGGCATACTCGTCGTACTCTCCCGGCCGCTGTTCCTCCCCCTGTTCACCAGTGACTCCACGGTCAAGGACGCCGCCCTGCCCGCGCTGGTGATCGTGGCTCTCTCCCAGCCCATCTGCGGTGTCGTCTTCGTCTTGGACGGCGTGCTGATGGGAGCAGGCGACGGGCCGTACCTTGCCTGGGCCATGATCGTCACCCTGGCGGTCTTCGCCCCGACAGCTCTGCTCGTGCCTGCACTGGGAGGCGGTCTCACCGCGCTGTGGGCCGCGATGACGCTGATGATGATGCTTCGGATGCTGACGCTCTGGCTGCGAGCGCGCTCGGGCCGCTGGATCGTCGTCGGCGCTACCCGCTGACCGTTTCACGTGAAACATCGTGGGCCGTCACGTTTCACGTGAAACACCGCAAGCTCCCTGCTCGCGCCGAGCATGCAAAAGGGACCGCACCCCTGAAGGTGCGGCCCCTTTCGGAACTGCTCAAACCAAACGCAGCGATCAGGCCGCGACGACCTCGATGTTGACCTTGGCGGCAACCTCGGGGTGCAGACGCACAGACGTCTCGTGGGCGCCGAGCGTCTTGATCGGCGAACCCAGCTCGATGCGGCGCTTGTCGACCTCGGGGCCACCGGAAGCCTTGATCGCGGAAGCGATGTCGGCCGGGGTGACGGAACCGAAGAGACGACCGGCGTCGCCGGAGCGGACGGCCAGACGGACCTTGACGCCCTCGAGCTGGGCCTTCACCTGGTTGGCCTGCTCGATGGTCTGGATCTCGTGGATCTTGCGAGCACGACGGATCTGCTCGACGTCCTTCTCGCCACCCTTGGTCCAGCGGATCGCAAAGTTCCGCGGGATCAGGTAGTTGCGAGCGTAACCGTCCTTGACGTCGACGACGTCGCCCGCGGCACCGAGGCCGGAGACCTCGTGGGTGAGGATGATCTTCATTAGTCGGTCACCCTTCCCTTATCGCGCGGTGGAGGTGTAGGGCAGCAGCGCCATCTCACGGCTGTTCTTGACAGCCGTGGCGACGTCACGCTGGTGCTGCGTGCAGTTGCCGGTCACGCGGCGGGCACGGATCTTGCCGCGGTCGGAAATGAACTTCCGCAGCATGTTCGTGTCCTTGTAGTCCACGTACGTGACCTTGTCCTTGCAGAAAGCGCAGACCTTCTTCTTAGGCTTGCGCACAGGCGGCTTCGCCATGGTGTTTCTCCTGTGTGATCAAGAAGTGTGGGTACGACCCACCCCTCGGCCGAAGGCCTAGAAGGGGGGCTCGTCCGAGTAGCCGCCGCCAGCTCCGCCGCCGCCGGAGTTTCCACCCCAGCCGCCGCCACCGCCGCCCTGGTTGCCACCGGCGGGAGCGCCGGTCGCCCAGGGGTCGTCGGCGGGAGCGCCGCCGCCCTGCTGACCGCCGCCGGAGCCACCGCCCCAGCCGCCGCCACCCTGGCCGCCACCGCCACCGCCGCCGAAACCGCCCTGGCCACCACGTCCGGCACCGCCGGCCGTCTTGGTGACCTTGGCCGTGGCACTGCGCAGGCTGGCGCCGACTTCCTCGACGTCCAGCTCGTAGACCGTGCGCTTGACGCCCTCACGGTCCTCGTAGGACCGCTGCTTCAACCGGCCCTGCACGATGACGCGCATGCCTCGCTGGAGCGACTCGGCGACGTTCTCCGCCGCCTGACGCCAGACCGAGCAGGTCAGGAACAGGCTCTCGCCGTCCTTCCACTCGTTCGTCTGGCGGTCGAAGGTGCGGGGGGTGGACGCGACACGGAACTTCGCGACCGCCGCACCGGAAGGGGTGAAGCGCAGCTCGGGGTCGTCGACAAGATTGCCGACGACCGTGATGACGGTCTCGCCTGCCATGGGGAACCTCTCGGCGGGTTTGCTGCTCTGGCTGCTTGGTTGCTGCTACTCGAATCCCGGGATCAGCTGAGCGGAAGCTCAGTGGGTCTCGGGACGGAGGACCTTGGTCCGGAGGACCGACTCGTTCAGGTTCAGCTGGCGGTCGAGCTCCTTGACGACCGCAGGCTCGGCCTGCAGGTCGATGACCGAGTAGATGCCCTCGGGCTTCTTCTTGATCTCGTACGAGAGCCGACGACGGCCCCAGGTGTCGACCTTCTCGACCTTTCCATTGCCCTCACGGACGACGGAGAGGAAGTTCTCGATCAGGGGGGCGACAGCGCGCTCCTCCAGATCGGGGTCGAGGATGACCATCACCTCGTAGTGACGCATGTGGAACCCACCTCCTTTGGACTCAACGGCCACGGTCGTTCCGTGGCAGGAGGGTTGTGATGCGTACGCAACGGTATCGGCCGCCACTGACAATCGGGGCTTCCTCGCGGTAGACCCGGTCGTGACATGGGCAGACACCGTGCAGACGGTACAGACTACCCGCACACCGGCTTCCGGTTGAAATCCGGCCCCGAGGGCGGTCACTCTGTACCCATCGGGTGTGTATGGCGCTACGGTGCGCCGTCTTCCGCAGGAGGTGCCCTATGGCACAGGCAATGCGACCCAACACCGCCGGAGGCCTTTTCGCCACGGACGGAAAGCCCCACCCCCTCCAGGACACGCTGCTCGCGGTGACCCTGGTGCTGGGCGTCACGGCTTTCGTCTCGGCGATGTTCCACAACCTGCACCTGCTCAGCTCCTGGACCGGCCTGGTGGGTATCCTCACCGGCGCGTACGGCCAGTGGGTCTCGGAGACGACCCGTGAGCGCTTCGGACTGATCCTCGGTCTCGGCGCCGCAGCGGTCGGTTTCTTCCTCGGCATGGCGCACGGCGGCCTCTTCGGTGGGGTCATCAACTGACGCCACGGGCACCGTCCCCCTGACACCACCCAAAGCACCGCGGAACGCCTCGGCGGCCCCTGAGCCGGGGCGCGGGTGCCGTATGCCCAGTCGAGGCGCTCGCAAGGCGCAGTAGGCTTCGGCGCGAGAGCCGGAGCCCTTGTACCCATGGGGACACACCAGCCCGAGGAGCGCCCCGAATGAGCCTGACCCTGAGGACGATCAGCCGCGAGCAGCATCTGGCGTACATCCAGAGCCTGCCCTCGGCGAGCCACATGCAGGTTCCTGCCTGGGCAGACGTCAAGGCGGAGTGGCGCTCGGAGAGCCTCGGCTGGTTCGACGAGAAGACCGGCGAACTGGTCGGCGCGGGTCTCGTCCTCTACCGCCAGCTGCCCAAGATCAAGCGCTACCTCGCCTATCTGCCCGAGGGCCCGGTCATCAACTGGTTCGCGCCGAATCTGACCGAGTGGCTGGAACCGATGCTCGCGCACCTCAAGCACCAGGGCGCGTTCTCCGTGAAGATGGGGCCACCGGTGATCATCCGGCGCTGGGAGGCCACCTCCATCAAGGCCGGCATCCAGAACCCGGACGTGAAGCGCCTGCGCGACATCGAGGCCGACTTCATCGAGCCGCGCGCCTTCGAGGTCGCCGACAAGCTGCGCCGCATGGGCTGGCAGCAGGGTGAGGACGGGGGAGCCGGCTTCGGTGACGTGCAGCCCCGCTACGTGTACCAGGTGCCGCTCGCGAACCGGTCCCTGGAAGAGGTCCACAAGAACTTCAACCAGCTGTGGCGCCGCAACATCAAGAAGGCCGAGAAGGCCGGCGTCGAGGTCGTCCAGGGCGGTTACGAGGACCTCGAGGAATGGCAGCGGCTGTACGAGATCACGGCGGTGCGTGACCACTTCCGGCCCCGCCCGCTGTCGTACTTCCAGCGCATGTGGACGGCCCTCAACTCCGAGGACCCCAACCGGATGCGGCTGTACTTCGCCCGGCACGAGGGCGTGAACCTGTCGGCGGCAACCATGCTGATCGTCGGTGGCCACGTCTGGTACTCCTACGGCGCCTCCGACAACATCGGCCGTGAGGTCCGGCCCTCGAACGCGATGCAGTGGCGGATGCTGCGGGACGCCTACGCGCTCGGCGCGACCGTCTACGACCTGCGGGGCATCTCCGACTCGCTGGACGAGACGGACCACCTCTTCGGTCTGATCCAGTTCAAGGTGGGCACGGGCGGCCAGGCCGCAGAGTACCTGGGCGAGTGGGACTTCCCGCTCAACAAGCTGCTCCACAAGGCCCTCGACATCTACATGTCGCGCCGCTGACGTCGCGCTGTTCGCTTCAATAGCTCGCATACCTCTGATACACCGCAGCCACTAGAAAGGTTCCGGGTCCGGCCATGGCGCTCACGCTCTACGTCGACACCGCGCGCTGGCGGGCGCACCACAAGCACGTGCAGGAGCAGTTCCCGGGGCTCGTCCCGGTCTGCAAGGGCAACGGCTACGGCTTCGGGCACGAGCGGCTGGCGGAGGAGGCCACCCGGCTGGGCTCGGACGTCCTCGCCGTCGGCACGACCTACGAGGCCGCGCGGATCAAGGACTGGTTCGGCGGTGACCTGCTGGTGCTGACGCCGTACCGCCGGGGCGAGGAACCCGTACCGCTGCCCGACCGGGTCATCCGCTCGGTGTCGTCGATCGACGGGGTCTACGGACTGGTGGGCGCCCGCGTGGTCATCGAGGTGATGTCCTCGATGAAGCGGCACGGCATCAGCGAGCAGGACCTGCCGCAGCTGCACGCCGCCATAGAGAACGTCCGCCTGGAGGGCTTCGCGATCCACCTGCCGCTCGACCGCACCGACGGCTCGGACGCCGTCGAGGAGGTCATCGGCTGGATGGACCGGCTGCGCGCGGCCCGGCTGCCGCTGCACACCATGTTCGTCAGCCACCTCAAGGCCGAGGACCTCGCCCGGCTGCAGCAGCAGTTCCCGCAGACCCGCTTCCGGGCCCGCATCGGGACCCGGCTCTGGCTCGGGGACCACGACGCCACCGAGT
Organism: Streptomyces sp. NPDC001668; assembly: GCF_042893155.1. Classification (NCBI taxonomy): domain Bacteria; kingdom Bacillati; phylum Actinomycetota; class Actinomycetes; order Kitasatosporales; family Streptomycetaceae; genus Streptomyces; species Streptomyces sp. NPDC001668. The sequence goes on along the minus strand of NZ_JBIAUQ010000024.1, from coordinate 68,101 downwards.
ACCGCGGCGCCGTCCTGGACGTCACCCGTGTCTCCAAGGGGGACCGGTTCGGCTACCGGCAGCAGAAGGCGGCCTCCGACGGCTTCCTGGTCGTCGTGGCGGGCGGTACCTCGCACGGTGTGGGTCTGGAGGCCCCGAAGGCCCTGCACGGCGTCATGCCGCGCGCCAAGGGGGTAGCCCGGGCCGGCCTGGCCACGGTCAACCGGAACCTTTCTCCGTTCGTCTGGGGCGGCAAGCAGCGCTGGTTCGCCGAACCGCCGCACATGCAGGTCTCGATCCTGTTCGTTCCCTCGGACGCCCCGGAGCCGAAGGTCGGCGAGGAGCTGGTGGCCCATCTGCGGCACACCACCACACAGTTCGACCGGATCGTCGACCGCTGAGCAGCACCTTCAGCACCGCATACGAAAAGGCCGTACACGGGGATGTCCGTGTACGGCCTTTTCGTATGCGGCCCGACCGGCGTACGCCATACAGGGGCTGTTCGCTCAGAGCGAACCGTCGGTGTGCTTGCGGTCGCCGCCCCACTCCACCTGCGGTCCGTCGAACTGGGCCGCGTGCCGCGGCGGATGGGCGGCGGAGCCCAGTACGAAGACGTCCTCGGCTCCGTCGAGCACACCGCCCGAGGGATCGTCGTCGCCGGCCCCGCGCACCACGTCCCGTTCCGGCATGAGGATGTCGCGCACGACCACCGCGCACAGGTAGGCCGTGCCCAGCAGATGCACTCCGATGGCCCAGTAGTAGCCGTCGGCCGGCAGACCCTTGTGAGCGTCGCCGCTGGTCGTGTACGCGAGGTACAGCCAGATCCCGAGGAAGTACGTCACCTCGCACGCCTGCCAGATGAGGAAGTCCCGCCACTTCGGCCGGGCCAGTACGGCCAGCGGCACCAACCACAGGACGTACTGCGGTGAGTAGACCTTGTTGGTCAGGATGAACGCGGCGACGATCAGGAAGGCGAGCTGGGCGAACCGCGGTCGGCGCGGAGCGGTCAGGGCCAGTACCGCGATGCCCGCGCAGCACAGCAGCACCAGCAGCGTGGCGAAGATGTTGACGGTCTCGGTGCTCAGCGGGTCGGAGGACTTCTGGGCCATGATCAGCCAGAAGGAGCCGAAGTCCACGCCCCGCTCCTTGCTGAACGTGTAGAACTTCGACCAGCCGTCGGAGGCGAAGTACATCACGGGCAGGTTCACCACGAGCCAGGAGACGACCGTGCCGGCCAGGGCCTTGCCGAAGTCCCGCCACTTGCCCGCCCGCCAGCACAGCACGAACAGCGGCCCGAGCAGGAAGACCGGGTAGAGCTTGGCGGCCGTGGCGAGCCCCAGGAGGACACCGAAGGCGAGCGAGCGGCCCCGCGCCCACATCAGCATCGCGGAGGCCGTCAGAGCGACCGCCAGCAGGTCCCAGTTGATGGTGGCGGTCAACGCGAAGGCGGGAGCCAGGGCGACCAGCAGGCCGTCCCAGGGCCGACGGGCGTGCGTACGGCTCACGCAGACGACGATGACGGCCGCGCAGACCATCAGCATCCCGGCGTTGACCATCCAGTACCACTGTTCCTGGTCCTGGATGCTGCCGCTCCCGGGGGTGAGCCAGGCGGCGACCTCCATGAAGACACCGGTCAGCACCGGGTATTCGAGGTACTGCATGTCGCCGGGGAGCTTGTCGAAGTACGGGACGAGTCCGTCGGCGAAGCCGCGGCCCTGATACAGGTGCGGGATGTCCGAATAGCACGCGTGCGTGTACTGGGTGCTGGCACCGAAGAACCAGCCGCCGTTGTAGCAGGGCGCCTTCTGGACCAGGCCGAGCGCGAACACGCCGATGGCCACGAGCGCGATGACCCGGACGGGCGTCCACCAGGAGGTCCCCAGCAGGGCGCGCCGCCCTAGAGGGCCACCGATGAACTCGCTGCCGCTCCGGGAGACCTCGTCGTCCTTGGTCGGACGCACTGGGTCCGAGTCGTGCACGCTCGCTGGCGTCGATTCAGCACTGGGCATGCGGCCCATCCTGCCGTACGAGTCCAGGAGTACGCCGAGGGCCGCCGCACCTGGTGGGTGCGACGGCCCATGTTTCACGTGAAACACCCTCAACGGGGCATGTGGCGCCTATCCGCCCGGGCCGCCGAAGAGGCCGCCATTGCCGTTGCCGTTGCCGTTGGTGTTGCCGCCGTTCAGGTCCGTCGATGTGGCCGTGGGCGTCGAGCTCACCCCTCCGTCGGTGCCGCCGTTGTCCGTACCGCCCGTGTCGCTGCACTGCCAGTCGAACCGGCAGGTCTCGGTCGCCGTGGGCGTCGGGGTGATGAGCGACTGGCTGGGCGTCGGGGTCGGAGTCGGGGTGGCCGACTCGGTCTCCGTGGGCGTCGGCGTGGGAGTCGGGCTCGGCTCCTCGTTGACGATCTTACCGATGGGCTCCGGCGTCGGGAAGTCGATCGCCTTCTGGCCCTTCAGCGCCTGCTCCATGTAGTCGTGCCAGATCTCGGACGGGAACGAGGCACCGTGGATCTTCTCCTGGCCACCCGTTCCGTACATCTCCAGGAACGTGCGGTTCTTCTTGCTCTCGTCGTCGTCCAGCCGGAACATCGTGATCGACGTGGACAGCTGCGGGGTGTACCCCACGAACCAGGCGGACTTGTTGCCGTCCGTGGTACCGGTCTTGCCGGCCACCTCACGGCCGGCCAGCTGGGCGTTGGTACCCGTGCCCTTGTCGACCACGGTCTTGAGCACGTCGGTGACGTTGTCGGCGACCTTCTTCTCGAAGGCCTCCTTGGGCTTCGCCTTGTGGTTGAAGACGTCACCGTCGATGCTCGTGACTTTCTCGACCGAGTACGGCTCGTTCTGCTTGCCGCTGGCCGCGAAGGTGGCGTACGCACCCGCCATACGGATCGCACTGGGGTCGGAGATACCGATGGAGAAGGACGGATAGTTGGTGCCGGCCAGGCTGTTCTCCTTGAGACCCGCGTCCATGGCCGCCTCCTTCACCTTGTCCAGGCCGACGTCCATGCCGAGCTGCACGAAGGCGGAGTTCACCGACTCCCGCATCGCCTCACGAAGGTCGATCTGGTACTTGGGCGGAGAGCCGTAGGACTGCTTGCCGTCGTTCTCCTGGAGCCACTCCTTGCCCTCCTCGTTCTTCCAGATCGAGCCGTCGTAGTTCTCGATCTTGAGATCGTTCTTGCCGCTGAACAGGCTCTTCGCGTTGACGACCGTGCGCTCGTCCTGTGCCTGGCTCTCACCGAGGTCCGGATCGCGCACGCCCCACTTCATCGCCGCGGCGAGGACGAACGCCTTGAAGGTCGAACCGACCTGGGCACCGGTCGAGTCGCAGTTGTTGGTGAAGTGGGTGGTCGCGTCCTCGCCTCCGTAGCAGGCCCGGATCGCACCGGTGGACGGCTCCACGGAAGCGCCGCCGAACTGGACGTAGGTGTCCTTGTCCGGCCGCTTCTTGGGATCGATGTTCTCCTTGCGGACCTTCTTGACCGCCGCCTCGAGCTCGTTGACCTTCTTCTTGTCGAAGGTTGTGTAGATCGAGTAGCCGCCCTGCTGGAGCTTGTCGGCGCTGATGATGTTGTTGTTGATCAGGTAGGCCTTGGCGAGGTCGACCAGATAGCCGATCTGCCCCTTGAGCTGGGTGTTTGACCGGGGGTTCTTCACGGCGGGGAGCGTGGTGTACCTGGCCCGCTCGGCCGCGCTGAGGTGGCCGTACTCGACCATCTTGTCGAGGGTGTCCTGCATCTGCCGCAGGGCCCGCTTCTTGTTGGCGTCGGGCGTGGCACCCGTCGGGTCGATGGAGATCGCGCCCGCCGGGTCGTAGTACGTGGCGCCCTTCAGCATGGCGGCCAGGAAGGCGCACTCGCCCGGATCCAGATCCTTGGCCTGCTTGTTGAAGTAAGCGCGCGCGGCCGCCTGAATGCCGTACGCGTTGCGCCCGTAGTACGCGGAGTTGAGATACCCCTCCATGATCGTGTCCTTGTTGACCGTGGCGCCCACCTTGATGGAGATGAAGATCTCCTTGAACTTGCGCGTGATGGTCTGTGACTGGTCGTTCAGGCGCGCGTTCTTGACGTACTGCTGGGTGATGGTGGAGCCACCCTGGGTGTTGCCTCCCCTGGCCATGTTGAACACGGCGCGGGCGATGCCCTTGGGGTCGATGCCGCTGTCGGTGTAGAAGGTCTTGTTCTCCTGGGAGACCACCGCGTACTGCATCGCCTTGGGGATCTGCGCGAGGCTGACGATCTGACGGTTGGTCTCACCACCGGTGGAGACCATCTCGGTGTCGTCGGACCAGTAGTACACGTTGTTCTGCGCGGTCGCGGTCTCGGCGACGTTCGGAATGCTCACGAGGGCGTAACCCACGCCGGCGACCGCCACCAGGCTTCCGATGAAGCCGATGAACAGGCCCGTCACCAGCTTCCAGGAGGGCACCCAGCGCGCCACGCCGTACTTGCCGGCGCGCGGATAGTCGATGAGGCGCTTCTTGCCCGGGTCGGACGCGCGGCCGCGGCCCGCAGGCGCCCCGCGACGGCCCCCTCGTGCCGGCTCCGCCCCTCTGCGGCGACCACCGCCCGTGCCTCTCTGGGCCGCACGGCGGGCCTCGGCTCGGCCGCTGTACGTACGTTCCTCGCCTTCCAGGCCGTACGAAGCCGACTCCTGGGAGCTCGTCCCATAGGAGTCGGCAAGAGACCCGGTGGCGCCTCGCGGAGCCGCGCGGCGGCCGGAGGACGAGCCGGACTGGCCGCGTCGGGCCGCGGCACGTCCGCCTCCCTGCGGCTGCGGCGGTTTGCGACGGTGCTCGCTCATCGAACGACTACTCCTCGGGCAGGCGCACCCGTGCGCGCCTGGAAACGGCGGCTGGTTTCCGGTCCCCCCGAAGTACGGATGTGGTCGGTCCCGCATTCATCCGTACCGCACCGGGACAGCGACGCCCCCCAGGCGTCACTCGATTCCCGGTGGTGTGCATGTCGCACAGACTACGCATCGTCAAAACTCGCCGAGCCCCGAAGTTCACCCCAAACCGGGCAACTTGGTTCGCATGAATCCTTGTTGTGATCCCGTTCACCGTCCCCCCACTTGTCGCTTCCGGAAGGGCGTTCTATCGTCTTGATGTATCGAGTCGATACATCGGGGCGAGACAGTGACGAGGAGGCGACGATGAGCCGGCGTTCCGGGATCCTCGAATTCGCCGTGCTCGGCCTGCTCCGCGAGTCCCCGATGCACGGCTATGAGCTGCGCAAACGTCTCAACACGTCGCTCGGCGTGTTCCGGGCGTTCAGCTACGGCACGCTCTACCCCTGCCTCAAGACGCTGGTCGCCAACGGCTGGTTGATCGAGGAACCGGGAAACACCACCGAGGACGCCCTCGCCGCACCACTCGCAGGGCGTCGCGCCAAGATCGTCTACCGGTTGACGGCGGAAGGTAAGGAGCACTTCGAGGAACTGCTCTCGCAGACGGGCCCCGACGCGTACGAGGACGAAACCTTCGCCGCTCGTTTCGCCTTCTTCGGGCAGACCTCGCGCGACGTGCGCATGCGAGTCCTCGAAGGCCGCCGCAGCCGGCTGGAGGAGCGCCTGGAGAAGATGAGTGCCTCGCTGGCACGCACCCGGGAGCGCCTCGACGACTACACGCTTGAGCTCCAGCGCCACGGGATGGAGTCCGTGGAGCGCGAAGTGCGCTGGCTGAACGAGCTCATCGAGAGCGAGCGGGCCGGACGGGACCTGAAGGGCCCCGTCCACGGAGAAACCGCTCGCGACACCACAGAGGGAGCGCCGGGCGTCCTGCCCCGGTCCGGGGACACCCCCGGGCCGGATACGCCCGGCGACACCGCCACGTGAGGTCCCTGCCAGGGCCTCACTCGTACACACAGGGAGCAACCGGAATGGGTTCGGTTCGCGTAGCCGTCGTCGGCGTGGGCAACTGCGCCGCGTCGCTGGTTCAGGGAGTCGAGTACTACAAGGACGCCGACCCGGCGTCGAAGGTCCCCGGGCTGATGCATGTCCAGTTCGGCGACTACCACGTTCGTGACGTCGAGTTCGTCGCGGCGTTCGACGTCGACGCGAAGAAGGTCGGTCTCGACCTCGCCGACGCCATCGGCGCCTCCGAGAACAACACCATCAAGATCTGCGACGTGCCGAACACCGGCGTGACCGTCCAGCGCGGCCACACCCTCGACGGCCTCGGCAAGTACTACCGCGAGACCATCGAGGAGTCCGCCGAGGCCCCGGTCGACGTCGTCCAGGTCCTCAGGGACAAGCAGGTCGACGTTCTCGTCTGCTACCTGCCCGTCGGCTCCGAGGACGCGGCGAAGTTCTACGCCCAGTGCGCCATCGACGCCAAGGTCGCCTTCGTCAACGCCCTCCCGGTCTTCATCGCCGGTACCAAGGAGTGGGCGGACAAGTTCACCGAGGCGGGCGTCCCGATCGTCGGTGACGACATCAAGTCCCAGGTCGGCGCCACCATCACGCACCGCGTCATGGCGAAGCTGTTCGAGGACCGCGGTGTCGTCCTGGACCGCACGATGCAGCTGAACGTCGGCGGCAACATGGACTTCAAGAACATGCTCGAACGCGAGCGCCTCGAGTCCAAGAAGATCTCCAAGACGCAGGCCGTGACCTCTCAGATCCCCGACCGGGATCTCGGCGCGAAGAACGTCCACATCGGCCCGTCGGACTACGTGCAGTGGCTCGACGACCGCAAGTGGGCCTACGTCCGCCTTGAGGGCCGCGCGTTCGGCGACGTGCCGCTGAGCCTGGAGTACAAGCTGGAGGTCTGGGACTCCCCGAACTCCGCGGGTGTCATCATCGACGCCGTGCGCGCCGCGAAGATCGCCAAGGACCGCGGCATCGGCGGCCCGATCCTGTCGGCCTCCAGCTACTTCATGAAGTCCCCGCCGGTCCAGTACTTCGACGACGAGGCCCGCGAGAACGTCGAGAAGTTCATCAAGGGTGAAGTCGAGCGCTAAGGCTCACTCAAAACGCTCCTGCCAGGGCTATAGAGGGTCCCCGGGTTGTACCACCCGGGGACCCTCGCCGTATGTGAGGCTGTGCCCCATGCCCGTCGTCCGCGATCTGCGTGTCCTTATCCGCTTCCGGGACTTCCGACGCCTGCTCACCGTGCGTCTGCTCTCCCAGGGCGCGGACGGCGTCTACCAGATCGCCCTCGCCGCGTACGTCGTCTTCTCCCCGGAGAAGCAGACCTCGGCCACGGCGATCGCCTCCGCGATGGCGGTGCTGCTGCTCCCTTACTCCTTGGTGGGGCCCTTCGCCGGCGTTCTCCTGGACCGCTGGCGCCGCCGCCAGGTCTTCCTCTACGGCAACCTCGTGCGCGCCCTGCTGGCCTCGGCGACGGCCGTCCTGATGCTCAGCCACGTCCCGGACTGGCTCTTCTACGTCTCCGCCCTGTGTGTCACCGCCGTCAACCGCTTCGTCCTGTCCGGCCTGTCCGCCGCACTGCCCCGTGTCGTGGACGAGGAGCGGCTGGTGATCGCCAACTCCCTCTCTCCGACAGCCGGAACGCTCGCCGCGACCGCGGGCGGCGGCCTGGCCTTCGTCGTACGGCTGCTGGTCGCCGACTCCGACGCGGCCGTGGTGCTGCTGGGAGCGGGGCTGTACCTGTGCGGTGCGCTCGCGGCACTGCGTATGCCACCGGAACTGCTGGGCCCGGACCGCGAGCTGACCCGGCCCCGCCTCGGCGCCGCCCTCACCGGAACGGCCCGCGGCCTGGCCGCCGGGGTCCGGCATCTGGCCGCGCCCTCACGCCGGTCGGCGGCCCGGGCGCTCGGCGCCATGTCCCTCATGCGGTTCTGTTACGGCGCTCTGCTCGTCATGGTGCTCATGCTCTGCCGGTACGCCCTGACATCCGATCCGGACGACGGACTCGCCCTGCTGGGGCTGGCCTTGGGAATCTCCGGCGCCGGCTTCTTCGTCGCCGCGGTCATCACCCCTTGGACCGCGGGGAAACTCGGACCGGAACGCTGGATCGCCGTGTGCGCGGCAGCCGCCGCGGTACTGGAGCCCGCCCTCGGACTCCCCTTCGCCACCGCCCCCATGCTCATCGCGGCGTTCGTGCTGGGCCTCATCACCCAGGGCGCGAAGATCGCCACGGACACGATCGTGCAGTCCTCCGTAAACGACGGATTCCGGGGCCGGATCTTCTCCGTCTACGACGTCCTGTTCAACGTCGCTTTCGTGAGCGCCGCGGCCGTAGCCGCACTGATCCTGCCGCCGGACGGCCGCTCAGTGACCCTGGTGGTCACAGTCGCCGTCCTCTACGCAGCGATCGCCGTGACGATGACGAAGGCGATGACGAAGGAACGACGGATGGCGACGACACGATGAGGGGCGATGTTTCACGTGAAACATCGCCCCTCGGTGCGCTCGGGGTCATGTTTCACGTGAAACATGACCCCGTTTCACAGCCTCACCCCTGCGCGGCCCACCACTCCTTGAGCGCGGCCACCGCTTCGTCACGCTCCATCGGCCCGTTCTCCAGCCGGAGCTCCAGCATGTGCTTGTAGGCGCGACCCACCGCAGGACCGGGTGCCACGCCGAGGATCTCCATGATCTGGTTGCCGTCGAGGTCGGGCCTGATCGAGTCCAGCTGCTCCTGCTCCTGCAGCTGGGAGATCCGCTCCTCCAGACCGTCGTAGGCACGCGACAGCGCGGCCGCCTTGCGCTTGTTCCTGGTCGTGCAGTCCGAGCGCGTCAGCTTGTGGAGTCGGTCGAGCAGGGGGCCCGCGTCCCGCACATAACGTCGGACCGCCGAGTCCGTCCACTCCCCGGTGCCGTATCCGTGGAAGCGCAGATGGAGTTCGACGAGCCGCGAGACGTCCTTCACCAGCTCGTTGGAGTACTTGAGCGCCGTCATCCGCTTCTTGGTCATCTTCGCTCCGACCACTTCGTGGTGGTGGAACGAGACCCGGCCGTCCTTCTCGAAGCGCCGGGTGCGCGGCTTGCCGATGTCGTGGAGCAGCGCGGACAGGCGGAGGGTCAGGTCGGGTCCCTCCTTCTCCAGCTCGATGGCCTGCTCCAGGACGATCAGCGTGTGCTCGTAGACGTCCTTGTGCCGGTGGTGCTCATCGCTCTCCAGACGCAGGGCCGGAAGCTCGGGCAGGACATGCTCGGCGAGCCCTGTGTCGACCAGCAGGGTCAGGCCCTTGCGCGGATGGGCGGACAGGATGAGCTTGTTCAGCTCGTCCCTGACCCGCTCGGCCGAGACGATCTCCAGGCGCCCGCACATCTCCGTCATCGCGGTGACCACCTCGGGTGCCACCTCGAAGTCGAGCTGAGCGGCGAAACGCGCGGCCCGCATCATCCGCAGCGGGTCGTCCGAGAAGGACGCCTCCGGAGTGCCCGGCGTCCGCAGCACCCGCGCCGCGAGATCGTCGAGGCCGCCGTGCGGGTCGATGAACTTCCTCTCCGGGAGAGCGACGGCCATCGCGTTCACGGTGAAGTCGCGCCGGACGAGGTCCTCCTCGATGGAGTCGCCGTACGACACCTCGGGCTTGCGTGAGGTCCGGTCGTACGCCTCGGACCGATAGGTGGTCACCTCGATCTGGTAACCGTCCTTCTGCGCTCCCACAGTGCCGAAGGCGATCCCGACCTCCCACACCGCGTCCGCCCACGGCCGAACGATCTTCAGAACGTCCTGGGGACGGGCGTCGGTCGTGAAGTCCAGGTCATTGCCGAGCCGGCCGAGCAGCGCGTCCCGGACCGAGCCGCCGACCAGGGCGAGGGAGAACCCGGCCTCCTGGAAGCGGCGGGCGAGGTCGTCGGCGACAGGTGCGACCTCGATCAGTTCGTTCACCGCGTGGTCCTGCACCTGACTCGGGGCACTGAGGCTGTCTTCGTTGGCGTTCGGCACAACAGAAGAGGGTACGTGGCCCGGGCAGGCCCGGGCGCCTCCATTGAACGTGCACAGACTCGCCACCCGGACCTGCACAAGGTCTGCTCCGGAGACTCACGGGCATGCTCCCCTTTATACGTGCACATTCGGGACAGTGCGGCAGCGCCCCCCGATCTTGTGGAGCAGTCCGCGGCACTTCCCCTCAGCGCGCATCGTTACCATGCGTGGACGCACATTCCGACGACCACTGACGACGACGAGGGACGGGCGAGCGCGTGGCCGAGGCGGCAGACTTCCAGGGGACGAGTCCCTCACCTGCCCGCCGCTGGCTGCGGCGCACCGGGGCCCTGCTCGCAGGGGTTCCTCTGCTGGCCGGGCTGTGCCAGCTTCCCGCCGCGCCGCCCGCTCAGGCCGCCGACGACTCCGGATCGGTGTCCGTCGCGGTCGACACGCTCAGCCCCAGCGCCCCTACGGAGGGTGACACTCTCACCGTGTCGGGGACCGTGACCAACAACGGCAAGCAGACCGTCACGGCCGCCCACGTGGGGCTGCAGGTCGGCCCCGAGCTGAACACCCGCTCGTCGATCGACACGGTCGCCGACGACGAGAACTCGCTGCAGGGCGCCACGGGATCCGAAGTCGGCGGCAAGTACGTGGCGAAGTTCGCCAAGCTGGCCCCCGGGGTGGCCCAGCCCTTCTCCATCTCCGTGCCGGTAGACGAGTTGGGCCTCGGCGACGCCGGCGTCTACCAGTTCGCCGTCTCCCTCTCGGGCAAGACCTCCGCACAGCCGTGGGACAAGACGCTGGGCGTCCAGCGGACCTTCCTGCCCTGGCAGTCCGACGAGGCGGACCCGAAGACGAAGACCACGTTCCTGTGGCCGCTCATCTCCACCGTGCACATGACGGCGGAGACCGGCTCGAACGCGCAGCAGACACCGGTCTTCCTCAACGACGATCTCGCCGAGGAGATCTCGGCAGGCGGCCGGCTGGACCAGATGCTGTCTCTGGGCGAGAACCTGGACGTCACATGGGTGATCGACCCGGACCTGCTGGCGTCCGTCGACGCGATGACCCGCAGCTACCGGGTCCAGGGCGAGGGCGACACCACCACTGCGGGCTCCCACCAGGCGCTGGCCAAGCAGTGGTTGGCCAGGCTGCAGAAGGCGGTGCAGGACAAGGAGGTCGTCGCGCTCCCCTTCGCCGATCCCGACCTCGCCTCCCTGGCTCACAACGGCACGAGCGTCAGCGGCTCGCTCAGCCACCTCGACGAGGCCACCGACGTCGCCGCCACCACGGTGCGGACCGTGCTCCACGTGACGCCGAGCACCGACTTCGCCTGGCCCGTGAACGGCGCGGTGGACCCCTCGATCGTCAAGGTCGCGACCTCCGCGGGCGCCGACAAGGTGATCGCCCGCAGCGACAGCCTCCAGGAGACCGCCGGACTGTCGTACACACCCTCCGCGGCCCGTCCCATCGGCGGCGGCACCACGGCGGTGGTGGCGGACGCGCGGCTGTCCACCTCGTTCCAGGGAGATCTGACGAGGGCCTCCTCGGCCACGCTCGCCGTCCAGCGGTTCCTCGCCCAGAGCCTCGCTCTCGACCTGCAGACGGACAAGCAGCGCAGCATCGTCGTCGCCCCGCAGCGCATGCCCTCAGCGAGCCAGGCCGCCACCATGGCCGAGGCGGTCACCGCGCTGCAGGACGGGAACTGGTCCCAGTCCCAGAGGCTCACGGCGGCGGCCGCGGCCAAGCCCGACCCCGAAGCCACCACCAAGGTGCCGTCGGCGTCGGCCTACCCCTCCTCGCTGCGCAAGCAGGAGTTGCCGAAGTGGGCCTTCCAGCAGATCGCGAGCACGCAGGGCAAGCTCGACAAGTTCAAGGTGATCCTCTCCGACCAGTCCCGCGTCGTGACCCCCTTCGGGCGGGCCGTGAACCGCGAGATGTCCACGTCGTGGCGGGGCCGCGCCGCAGAGGCGAGCGGCTTCCGCAGCGATGTGGAGGCCTACCTCGACGATCTGATCTCCCAGGTCAGCCTGATCGACAAGTCGGAGACCAAGCTCTCCGGCCGCAGCGCCACGATCCCCGTGACGGTCCAGAACAACCTGGTGCAGGGCGTGGAGCACCTGAGGCTGCGCCTCACCTCGCTGAGCCCGAACCGGCTCGAGATCGGTGGCGACCGCTACGACGAGCAGCCGGTCGAGGTGTCGGGCGGACACAGCCAGACGGTGAAGTTCACCACGACGGCCAACGCCAACGGCAAGGCTTCCGTGGTCGCCCAGCTGTACACGGAGGACGGCCGGCCCTACGGCGAGGCCGTCAGGTTCGACGTGAAGGTCACCGAGTTCACGGCCACGGTGATGCTGGTCATCGGTGGCGGCGTGCTGCTGCTGGTGCTGGCAGGATTCCGGATGTACACCCAGCGCAAGCGCGCGGCCGCTCGTGAGGCCGAGGAGAACGGCCCCGACGACGCGACGGACGAAGCCGTGGACGGCCCGGAGAACCCGGAGGCCCCCGGGGACCGTCTCAAGGAGGAGTCCGGCACCGGCACCGGGGCAGACGCCCCGGAGCAGCCGAGTGACCTGACAGCGGACACCGCAGCGGAAAGCGCTGACCCGTCCGGCACGGGTGAGAGAGTGGACCGTTGAGGATGTCGTGGCCGGTGGGCCCGGGACGATGAGGTGGGGTAACCATGAACGCGCCGTACGACGGTGATCGCGGTCAGGGCGCGGGCAACTCGGACCGCCCCGAAGGCCCGCCGCCCGAGCCCGGCCAGGTGCCGCCGCAGGCTCCCGCGGACATGTACCTCCAGGACGCCTACGACCAGGACCCCTACCGGGCTCAGGACCTCCACGCCCAGGACCCGGTGGCCGAGGCGCTCTACGACCGTGCCGCGCATCCCCCGCCGCCGCCCGGAACCCAACAGCCGCAGCAGCCGCTGTACTCCCAGCCGCCCCAGTCTCCGTACGCCCCCGACCCGCACGTGTGGGCGCAGACCCCGGCACCCGAGCCGGAGGGCCCCACGCAGTACCTGCCGTACGGCGACAACCCTCGCACCACCCAGTTCGTGGGGGTCGACGACCTGATGAGCCAGGCCGGCGAGGAACGCCACGAGCCGGACGCCTTCGCCCACCTCTTCCGCGACCAGCAGCAAGGCGGCCGCCCGACGGATCCCCCGTCGGTGCCCGGCCCGGCTCCGGCCCCGGGCGGACCCTCACCGTCGCCCGTGCCGCAGTTCCAGGCCCCGGCCGTCCGCGCACCCTCGGCCGACGAGACGATGAACCTCGGTACCGCGCCGGTTGCGGCGGCCGCCGCGGCCCCTGCCGCAGCCCCCGCTGCTGCGAAGAAGGGCGGGAAGGCCGGGGGTCTGCTGAAGTCGAGCGCCGTGATGGCGGCCGGCACGATGGTCTCGCGGCTCACCGGCTTCATCCGGTCGGCGCTGATCGTGTCGGCGCTGGGTGTCGGCGTGCTCGGTGACACTTTCCAGGTCGCCTACCAGTTGCCGACGATGATCTACATCCTGACCGTCGGCGGCGGCCTCAACTCCGTGTTCGTGCCGCAGCTCGTGCGTGCGATGAAAGAGGACGAGGACGGCGGCGAGGCGTACGCCAACCGGCTGCTGACCCTGGTGATGGTGGCGCTCGGCGGTCTGACCGCCCTCGCGGTCCTCGGCGCCCCGTTCCTGATCCAGCTGCTGTCGGACTCGGTGGCCAGCGACCCGGCGGCCAACGAGGTCGGCATCACCTTCGTCCGCTACTTCCTGCCCTCGATCTTCTTCATGGGCATCCACGTGGTCATGGGCCAGATCCTCAACGCGCGCGGAAAGTTCGGCGCGATGATGTGGACGCCGGTCCTCAACAACATCGTCATCATCGTGACACTCGGCATGTTCATGTGGGTCTACGGCACCGCGTCCGACTCCGGCATGGAGGTCACGAACATCCCGCCCGAGGGGCAGCGCCTGCTCGGCATCGGTGTCCTGCTCGGCCTTGTGGTGCAGGCGCTGGCGATGATTCCCTACCTGCGCGAAACCGGCTTCCGTATGAGGCTGCGCTTCGACTGGCGCGGCCACGGACTCGGCAAGGCCGTGACGCTCGCCAAGTGGACCGTCCTGTTCGTCCTGGCCAACCAGGCCGGCGCACTCGTCGTCACCCAGTTGTCCACCGCCTCCGGCAAGGCTTCTCCCGTCGACGGCACCGGGTTGTCCGCCTACGCCAACGCCCAACTCATCTGGGGCCTGCCGCAGGCCATCATCACCGTCTCCCTGATGGCGGCTCTGCTGCCACGCCTGGCCCGCTCGGCGGCCGAGGGAGACAGCGGCGCCGTCCGTGACGACATCTCCCAGGGTCTGCGCACCACGGCCGTCGCCATCGTGCCGATCTCCTTCGGGTTCCTCGCTCTCGGCATCCCGATGTGCACGCTGATCTTCGGCCCCTCCGGCACCGGCGAGGCCACGAACATGGGGTACACGCTGATGGCCTTCGGCCTCGGTCTGATCCCCTACTCCGTGCAGTACGTCGTCCTGCGTGCCTTCTACGCCTACGAGGACACCCGGACCCCCTTCTACAACACGGTGATCGTGGCAGCGGTGAACGCGGGCGCGTCCGTCCTGTGTTACGTGGTACTGCCGCCGCGCTGGGCCGTGGCGGGCATGGCCGCCTCCTACGGCCTCGCGTACGCGATCGGCGTCGGCGTCGCCTGGAACCGGCTGCGCAAGCGCCTCGGCGGCGACCTGGACGGCAACCGTGTCCTGCGGACCTACGCCCGGCTCTGCATCGCCTCCATCCCGGCCGCGCTCCTCAGCGGAGCGGCCTGCTACGGCATCGGTCACTCGCTCGGTCAGGGAGTCGTCGGTTCGTTCACCGCTCTGATCGCGGGTGGAGCGGTTCTGCTCGGGATCTTCTTCGTCGCCGCGCGCAAGATGCGGATCGAGGAACTGAACTCACTGGTCGGCATGGTCCGGGGGCGTCTGGGGCGCTGAGGCAGGGGTACGCGCACAACCATCGTCCGTCTCTGTGTGTCGTGCATAGCGTCGGACTGTGGGCACAATTGGATTCTGCGTCGCACGGCGCGCAATGAATGGGGAGGCAGGGAACGACGGTGGCGGAACGGAGCACGGCTGCCGTCGACGTGGCAGACACCAGCGGTGACGAACCGCTGACCGCCAAGGCGGACCAGCCCACGGCCGACGGCGTGGCCAAGAACCGGGAGCGGGACACGGAAGACGTCGAGGCACAGGGGAGTGGCGGGACCGGGAGTCCTGGCAAGGCGTCACCGCCGGAGTTGCACAGCGGCCACAAGCTCGCCAGACGCTACCGACTCGAGGAGTGCGTCACCCGTCTGGACGGCTTCAGCAGTTGGCGTGCCGTCGACGAGAAACTCCGTCGGGCCGTCGGCGTGCACATCCTGCCGGCGGACCATGCGCGGGCGCGCTCCGTCCTGGCCGCGGCCCGTTCCTCCGCGCTGCTCGGTGACCCGCGCTTCGTCCAGGTACTGGACGCCGTCGAGGAGAACGACCTCGTCTACGTCGTCCACGAGTGGCTGCCCGACGCGACCGAGCTGACCACCCTCCTCGCTCCGGGCCCGCTGGAGGTGTACGACGCCTACCAGATGGTCAGTCAGGTGGCGTCCGCCATGGCCGCGGCCCACCGTGAGGGGCTCGCGCATCTGCGGCTGAACCCGAACGCGGTCCTGCGTACGTCGAGCGGTCAGTGGCGCATCCGCGGCCTCGCGGTGAACGCCGCGCTGCGGGGCGTCAGTTCGGAGACTCCGCAGCGCACGGACACGGAGGCGATCGGCGCCCTCCTGTACGCGGCACTCACCCAGCGCTGGCCGTACGAGAGCGACGCCTACGGACTCGCCGGTCTGCCCAAGGACGTCGGTCTCATCGCGCCCGACCAGGTGCGGGCGGGCGTCCACCGTGGGCTGTCCGAGCTGTCGATGCGGGCCCTCGCCAACGACGGTGCGACGGCCTCCCGGCACGAGTCGGCGTGCACGACGCCCGAGGAACTGGTCAAGGCGATCGGCGAGATGCCCCGCATCCGCCCGCCCGAGCCGGCGTTCACGGCGCCACCCGAGTACCAGCGCACGACGTACCAACAGGGCACATACGGCCGCCCCGCACCGCACCCCGGCGTCACCCAGCCGGTCCCTGCTCCGCCCCCACCGCTGCAGAGCCGCACAGGCCGGGCCTTGAAGTGGGCGGTCTCCGCGCTCCTCATCGCCGCGCTGGGCCTCGGCAGTTGGCAGCTGGCGGACGCCCTGATGGACCGGGGCGGCACATCGGACGAGAACCAGACCCAGACGACCGACGACGGCGACAAGAACAGCACCGCGCCGAAGCCGACGAAGACGCTCAGTATCGAGGGCGCCGAGGAGTACGTGGCCGAGGGCGACGCGCAGCATCCCGGTGATGTGCAGCTGACGTACGACGCCAGCATGACGACGGGATGGCGGACCAGCAGTTACAAGGACGGTCCCAAGATAGTGATCAAGCCCGGCGTCGGGATCGTCTATGACCTCGGTTCCGCCCAGGAAGTGTCGGCCGCGACGTTGTCCCTGCGGTACGGCGGCGATCACACGACGGTCGCGCTGTACGCGGCCGACTCGCTCACGCCGGCGTCGCTGGACTCTCTGAAGAAGATCGGCTCAGCCACCACGAAGGGCACCACGGCCACAGTGAAGGTCGGCAAGCCGGCGAAGTCGCGGTACGTCCTTGTGTGGCTCACCGCCCTGCCCTACTCCGGGGCCGACTCGGCGAACTTCAGCGACCCCGGCTACAAGCAGGCCATCACCAACGTGAAGTTCACCGGCTGAGAGCTCACCGCAGACAAGGGGGAGGGGGTCCGATGGCAGATGACACCGTGTACGGCGACACCAGCGATCAGGACCTCCTGGCCCGGCACGTGGACGGCGACCCCGACGCCTTCAGTGAGCTCGTGCGGCGGCACCGGGACCGGCTGTGGGCCGTGGCCCTCCGCACGCTCGGGGACCGTGAGGAAGCCGCTGACGCCGTTCAGGACGCCCTGGTGTCCGCCTACCGGGCAGCCCACACCTTCCGGGGTCAGTCGGCGGTCACGACGTGGCTGCACCGGATCACGGTGAACGCCTGCCTGGACCGGGCCCGGAAGGCAGCCTCCCGCAAGACCTCCCCCGTGGACGACACCGAGCGCCTGGAGCAGCTCCTGGAGCCGCACGAGTCCGCCTCGGCGCCCGCTGAGCGCAACGACCTCCACCGCCAGCTCCTGGAGGCCCTCGGCACGCTCCCGCCCGACCAGCGTGCCGCCCTCGTCCTGGTGGACATGCAGGGCTACCCCGTCGCCGAAGCCGCCCGCATGCTCGACGTGCCGACCGGGACGGTGAAGAGCCGCTGCGCCCGAGGCAGAGCCAGACTGCTCCCCCTTCTCACCCACCTGCGGCCGGAAAACGCCGGAGACGGCAGAGAAGGGGACGTTGGACGGAACCGGACTCAGGGGACATCCGTCCCACCCGCAGCGGGACCTCCGTCACAGGGCCCGCCGGATTCGGGACCAAGCGATTCAGCTGCAGTGAAGGGCGGAGGTGGGCGAGCGTGACTTCCTCGACAGACACAGCCGGGCACCCGGACGTCGCGGAGATCTCCGACCTCACCGAAGGCATCCTTCCGGTCTCCAAGGCCACCGATGTACGCCGGCATCTGGACGAGTGCGAGCTCTGCGCCGACGTTCACGCATCGCTGGAGGAGATCCGCGGACTGCTCGGGACACTGCCGGGCCCGACACGGATGCCTGACGACGTCGCCGGCCGGATCGACGCCGCTCTCGCCGCGGAGGCTCTGCTGCAGGCCACTGCCCCCGAGGCCGTGAACGCATCGGCACCGGTCGAGAGCGCGCATGTTTCACGTGAAACATCGCCCACCGACCGTCCCACGGGACACGCCCGTACTGCCACCACCGGACCCGGCCGCAAGGACCGCAAGAGGAGCGGGCGCCGCAAGGTTGCCGTCCTCGGCGCCGTCTTCACTGTCGCCGCCCTGGGATTCGGCTCCGTCCTGCTGTCTGCGCTGGATGACAGCACGTCGAAAGATCCGGCAGGCGGGCACGCGACCGCTGCTGCTGACACCTTCTCCGCCGGCAGCTTGGAGAAGGAGGTCTCGGACCTTCTCTCCGAGAAGAACGCGAGTGGCGGGTCCAAGGCTCCGCACACCGACATGGGGACGCTGGGCATTCCCAGCGCCGGGGGCCCCAGGGTTCTGCTGACGCCCGAGGTGCCTGCATGTGTCCAGAAGGGCCTCGACAGCACCGGCCGTCCCCTCGCGACCGATGACGGCGTCTACAAGGGGAAGGACGCGCTTCTGGTGGTCCTGCGCGACCCCTCTGACGGCACCCGCGTCACCGCGTACATCATGGATGCGTCCTGCATGAAGGACTCGCCCACCGGCAAGGCGAAGATCCTGCTGAAGCAGTCCTACACGCACTCCTGAGAGCTGACGCTCCGTCTCCGCCCCGCCGTGGTGGCTCGTAGGGTGCGGCCTCTCCGTGTGCCCGGACACACCGGGAATGCGCGCCCCTTAGGATCCGTTGGGTGGGGTGAGAGTTCTGAGTGGCTCCACCGGTCCGACGACGCAGTCCAGAGACGAGGAACCCAGCTGTGAGCGACGTCCGTAACGTGATCATCATCGGCTCCGGGCCCGCCGGCTACACGGCGGCGCTTTACACCGCGCGCGCGTCGCTGAAGCCGCTGGTGTTCGAGGGCGCCGTCACTGCCGGTGGCGCGCTGATGAACACCACCGAGGTGGAGAACTTCCCCGGCTTCCAGGACGGCATCATGGGCCCCGAGCTCATGGACAACATGCGGGCCCAGGCCGAGCGTTTCGGCGCCGAGCTCATCCCGGACGACATCGTCAGCGTCGACCTGACGGGCGACATCAAGACTGTCACCGACACCTCGGGCACGGTCCACCGGGCGAAGGCCGTGATCGTCACCACCGGCTCGCAGCACCGCAAGCTCGGTCTGCCGAACGAGGACGCCCTGTGCGGACGCGGTGTCTCGTTCTGCGCCACCTGTGACGGCTTCTTCTTCAAGGACCAGGACATCGCCGTGATCGGCGGCGGTGACACCGCGATGGAGGAGGCGACCTTCCTCTCCCGCTTCGCCAAGTCCGTGACGATCGTCCACCGTCGGGACACCCTGCGTGCCTCCAAGGCGATGCAGGAGCGCGCCTTCGCCGACCCGAAGATCAAGTTCGTGTGGGACAGCGAGGTCGCCGAGATCCAGGGTGACCCGAAGCTCTCGGGCCTGAAGCTGCGCAACCTCAAGACCGGCGAGCTCTCGGACCTGGCGGTCACCGGCCTGTTCATCGCGATCGGCCACGACCCGCGCACCGAACTGTTCAAGGGCCAGCTCGAGCTGGACGGTGAGGGTTACCTGAAGGTGCAGGCGCCTTCGACCCGCACCAACCTGACCGGTGTCTTCGGCGCCGGCGACGTGGTCGACCACACCTACCGCCAGGCGATCACCGCGGCCGGCACCGGCTGTGCCGCCGCTCTCGACGCCGAGCGCTTCCTCGCCGCCCTCGCCGACGAGGAGAAGGCGGAGCCCGAGAAGACCGCTGTCTGACCCCCATCCCGCCCCACCGCACCAACCAGTTAAGGAGCCCGCCGTGGCCGGCACCCTGAAGAATGTGACCGACGATTCCTTCGAGCAGGACGTCCTGAAGAGCGACAAGCCCGTCCTGGTGGACTTCTGGGCCGCCTGGTGCGGACCGTGCCGTCAGATCGCGCCGTCCCTCGAGGCGATCGCCTCCGAGTACGGCGACAAGATCGAGGTCGTCAAGCTGAACATCGACGAGAACCCGGGTACGGCCGCCAAGTACGGCGTCATGTCCATCCCGACGCTGAACGTGTACCAGGGCGGCGAGGTCGCCAAGACCATCGTCGGCGCCAAGCCGAAGGCCGCGATCGTCCGCGACCTCGAGGACTTCATCGCTGAGTGATGTTCGCTGAGTGATGTTTCACGTGAAACACGATGGGGCCGGCCCGAAAGGGCCGGCCCCATCGCATTACAGCGGACGCAGCGCCGGTTCCTTCTGGACCGCCCCCAGAAGCCGGTCGAGTGCCATCTCCACGTCTTCCTTCCAGGAGAGCGTGGTGCGCAGCTCCAGCCTGAGCCTCGGGTACGTGGGATGAGGCCTGACCGTCTTGAAGCCCACGGCAAGGAGATGATCCGCCGGAAGCAGACAGGCGGACTCTTTCCAATGGGCGTCGCCGAAGGCCTCAATGGCCTTGAAGCCCCGCCGCAGCAGATCCTTGGCCACTGTCTGGACCATCACCCGGCCCAGCCCCTGCCCCTGATAGCCCGGCATGATGAACGACGTCATCAGCTGGACGGCATCCGGAGAGACAGGGCTCGTGGGAAATGCCGTCGAGCGAGGCACGTACGCGGGAGGGGCGTAGAGGACGAAGCCGACCGGTACGTCGTCGACGTAGACGACCCGGCCGCACGATCCCCAGTCCAGCAGGACGGCGGAGATCCAGGCTTCCTTCTCCAGGGCGGATGTTCCCGCCTTTACCGCGGCTTCTCCGCTGACGGGATCCAACTCCCAGAAGACACACGAGCGGCAACGCCGGGGTAGGTCCTGAAGGTTGTCCAGCGTGAGCGGTACGAGCCGACGCCCCATGAAGGCTGTTCCTCGCTTCCTTCGCCCGCCGCGTCGCGGGCGGCCGTCAGAGCGCTCCGTTCCCTGAGCAGGCTGCCGACGAATCCGCCGACCGCCCCCAGTCCCAGGCCCGCGCTCACCAGTCCGCTTCGGCTCATCGTTCGCATGGCCCCTGCCTCCCCTCAGAGGTGCTGCCGGGTGGATGTGCCGCACCCAATCGCATCGTATCCACCCAGCGATTCCATCGATACCGCCTGAAAGCAAAGAGCGGGCCGTGTTCCCGGATACACCGGACACGACCCGCTCTTGGTGCTTCGCGTGGGCGCTTCCACCCTGACGAGGCCTGGCTCAGGCTTCCGTCTCCTCGGCTCCGTCGTCCAGCAGGCTCTTCTGCAGAACCGGTCCCTCACCGGGGGCGAGGGAGCTGAGGATGCGCTCAAGGTCCTCCATCGAGGCGAACTCGACAGTGATCTTGCCCTTCTTCTGCCCCAGGTCGACCTTTACCCGCGTCTCGAAACGGTCCGAGAGACGCGTCGCGAGGTCGGACAGCGCCGGAGAGACCCGGGCGCCGGCACGCGGCCCCTTGGGTCGCTGGGCGGTCTGCGGCCGCGAGCCCATGAGGGTCACGATCTCCTCGACCGCACGCACCGACAGTCCCTCGGCGACGATCCGGTGGGCCAGCCGGTCCTGCTCCTCCGAGTCGTCGACAGAGAGCAGGGCGCGGGCATGTCCGGCGGAGAGCACCCCGGCGGCCACCCGGCGCTGCACCGCCGGCGAGAGCTTCAGCAGGCGCAGGGTGTTGGAGACCTGCGGACGGGAGCGCCCGATGCGGTCCGCCAGCTGGTCGTGCGTGCAGTTGAAGTCCTTCAGCAACTGGTCGTAGGCGGCTGCCTCTTCCAGCGGGTTCAGCTGAGCACGGTGCAGGTTCTCCAGGAGGGCGTCCAGGAGGAGCTTGTCGTCCTCCGTGGCCCGCACGATCGCAGGGATCGCCTCCAGGCCGGCCTCACGGCTGGCACGCCAGCGCCGTTCGCCCATGATGAGCTCATAGCGGGCGGGACCAACCTGTCGTACGACGACCGGCTGGAGAAGACCGACCTCCTTGATGGAGGTGACCAGTTCCTGGAGCGCGTCATCGTCGAAGACCTCACGCGGCTGGCGCGGGTTCGGCGTGATGGAGTCGAGGGGGAGCTCCGCGAAATGGGCGCCCATCGGAGGCGCGGGCGTCTCCGGGTAGCCGTTGACCGACGGCTCCTCGGTTTCACGTGAAACAGGCGGCAGCGTGGCCACCTTCGCCGCGGCCACCCCACGGTCGGTCGTCAGCACCGGAACGGATGTCGGAGACGCCGAACCAGCGCCTCCCATCGCCGCCGGAGTCGGCGTCTTCTCCGTCGGGGCAGCGGGGATCAATGCGCCGAGACCACGGCCCAACCCCCTCCGTCGCTCGCTCACTGGATCCCCTCCACCATGCTCGGGTTGCTCTGTGCGCCGATGTGCGCCTGCGTCGGGTCATAGCTGACGCCGACGCCCTTCAGCGCGATCTCTCGTGCTGCCTCAAGGTAGGACAGGGCACCGCTCGATCCGGGATCGTAGGTCAGTACCGTCTGGCCGTAACTCGGCGCCTCGGAGATACGGACGGAGCGGGGAATGCTCGTCCGCAGCACCTCGTCGCCGAAGTGGGTGCGCACCTCGTCCGCGACCTGGGACGCGAGGCGCGTCCGGCCGTCGTACATGGTGAGCAGGATGGTCGATACGTGCAAGGTGGGGTTGAGGTGACCGCGCACCAGATCGACGTTGCGCAGCAGCTGTCCCAGACCTTCCAGCGCGTAGTACTCGCACTGGATCGGGATGAGGACCTCCGCACCGGCCACGAGCGCGTTGACCGTCAGCAGGCCGAGCGAGGGCGGACAGTCGATGAGGATGTAGTCCAGAGGCTGCTCGTACGCCTGGATCGCTCGCTGCAGTCGGCTCTCACGGGCCACCAGGGACACCAGCTCGATCTCGGCACCGGCCAGATCGATGGTGGCGGGGGCGCAGAAGAGACCTTCGACATCAGGGACCGGCTGGACGACCTCGGCCAGCGGCCTGCTGTCGACCAGGACGTCATAGATGGAAGGGACTTCGGCGTGATGGTCGATCCCCAGCGCGGTGGATGCGTTGCCCTGGGGGTCGAGGTCGATGACCAGGACACGGCCGCCGTGCAGAGCCAGCGAAGCGGCAAGGTTGACGGTCGTCGTCGTCTTGCCCACTCCGCCCTTCTGGTTGGCGACGACCATGATCCGGGTCTGCTCGGGCCGTGGCAGGCCCTCGCCGGCGCGGCCAAGAGCCTCTACCGCCAGTTGGGCAGCACGACCGATCGGAGTGTCGTCCATCGGGGGCGGTGTTTCACGTGAAACATCGTCCCCCATCGACTCGGTTCGGGGACCGGGGACCGGATCGGTCATCGGTCCCGCGATGTTGGCGTCGGACCGCAAGGATTCACTCTCCTCGACTTCAGGCTCGCAATGAACAGAGCCTCCCATGTCTTCGGGGTCGTGAACCAGTGAGGCCTGTTGTTCTGTGGAGAAATCCACCTCTGTGGACAACTCCGTTACCTCTCCGAGTGACCCGAGAGGCTTCCGGTCGCGGGGTTCGGCCGCGGCGCGGCCCCGGCTGATGATGCCGTGCAGCAGTGAGCGACGTTTCACGTGAAACACGATGCAGGGCAGCCGTGCCCGTTCTGCCGCGACACTCCGGCATGCATAGGTTTGGCAGCTTGTGTGGAGTACGTCTCGTCGTCAGGACGGATCAGCGGCGTCGGCGCGTGCGGCTGGTGCGAGCCGCCTTGGCGCGCTTGGCCGCGAAGCGCACACCGCCGGGGCTCTCCCCGACCTCGACCCTCACCACCGTGGACAACGGGTCCACCACTCCCTCGCCCACATGCAGGACGGAGGTCTCCACGGCACCGAGCTTGCTCAGGGCCGTACCCGCCGCCTTGAGCTCCTCCTCGGCGGTGTCGCCCTTGAGGGCGAGCATCTCCCCGTAGGGACGCAGCAGCGGGACACCCCACGTCGCCAGCCGGTCCAGTGGGGCCACGGCCCGCGCTGTCACCACATGCACGGGGGTCAGCTTGCCCATGACCTCCTCGGCACGGCCTCGCACGACCGTCACATGGTCCAGGCCCAGCAGCTCCACGACCTCCGTCAGAAAGGTCGTGCGCCTCAGCAGCGGCTCCAGCAGCGTGATCTTCAGGTCCTCACGGACGAGGGCCAGAGGAATACCGGGCAGACCGGCACCGGAACCCACGTCGCACACCGTCACACCCTCGGGAACGACCTCCGAGAGCACAGCGCAGTTCAGCAGATGCCGCTCCCACAGGCGGGGCACTTCACGCGGGCCGATGAGCCCACGCTGCACCCCCGCCTCGGCAAGCAGCTCGGCGTAGCGCACCGCGTCCTCGAAGCGATCGCCGAACACCTCACGCGCCTGCTCGGGCGCGGGGGGAAGCTCCGCTGCCTCCGTCACGGGGAACCGTCCTTCCGTACCGCATCAGCGCACCGGGCGCCGAGCACCAGAACTATCAGGCTGACAAAGTTCGGCCCCGCCTGCTCTACAGACGGGGCCGGAGGAACGTACGGACCGATCAGGCGGGAAGCACGACGACGAAGCGCTGCGGCTCCTCGCCCTCGGACTCGCTCCGCAGCCCGGCGGCCTTGATCGCGTCGTGCACGACCTTGCGCTCGAACGGCGTCATCGGGTCGAGCTTCACGGACTCGCCGGTGCTCTTGACCTCGGCGGCGGCCTTGGCGCCCAGCTCCGAGAGCTCGGCGCGCTTCTTGGCCCGGTAACCGCCGATGTCGAGCATGAGCCGGCTGCGGTCCCCGGTCTCCCGGTGCACGGCCAGGCGGGTGAGCTCCTGCAGGGCTTCCAGCACCTCGCCGTCACGGCCGACCAGCTTCTGCAGATCACGGCCGCCCGCGTCGCTGATGATCGAGACAGCGGCGCGATCGGCCTCGACGTCCATGTCGATGTCGCCGTCGAGATCGGCGATGTCGAGCAGACCCTCGAGGTAGTCCGCCGCGATCTCACCCTCCTGCTCCAGGCGGGTCAGGGTGTCTGCGCCCTCGGCAGCGGCGGAGGTGGTGCCTTCCGTCACGGGATGGACTCCTTCTTACTTCTTGGACGGGGACTTGGGCCGCTGCGGACCCTTGCGCTGTCCGGACTGGGCCTTGCTGCGGGTACCGCCGCCGGTCTGCTTCTTGGCGGGAGCGGCGGGCTTGGCGTCCTCGGGCTCATCGGACTTGGTCAGCGAGGTCGGCTCCGACGACTGGTCGTCACCGGCCGCCTTCGCGCCGGCCGTCGCCGCTCCCGACTGCCGCTGGGACTTGCTCTGCCGCTTGGGCTGCTGGCGCTTGGGGGTGGCCGCGCTGGCCGTCGAGCCGTCCTCGGTCTGGACCGCGGCCTGGGACTCGCTCTGGATCACGGAGCCGTCGGCCTGGGCCGCCAGGCCCGCCTTGTTCAGACCGTTGATGAACTTGCGCTCGAACTCGTTGCGGTCACGGCCCTTGGCCACGATCGCCTTGATGATGGTGCGCTCGCTGCGCTTGCGGGCCTTGCCGTGGGTCGTGACGTGCTTGGTGAGGCGCTCCAGGTAGGCGGCCTGGGCCTTGGAACCCGGGGTCGGGTTGTTGTGGATGACGTACATCTGCTGGCCCATGGTCCACACGTTGGTGGTCAGCCAGTAGACGAGGACACCGACGGGGAAGTTGATGCCGAAGACGGCGAACATGACCGGGAAGACGTACATCAGCATCTTCTGCTGCTGCATGAACGGCGTCTTGACCGTGGTGTCGACGTTCTTCGTCATCAGCTGGCGCTGCGTGTAGAACTGCGACGCCGACATCATGACGATCATGACCGCGGTGACGACCCGCACGTCCGTGACCGTGGCGCCCAGCGCCTGGACGGTGGCGGAGCCGTCCTTGAACTTCGCGGCGAGCGGGGCGCCGAAGATGTGCGCCTTACGGGCGCTGGCCAGCAGCGATTCGTTGATGACACCGATCGTGTCGCCCGTCGCGATGCCGTTGAGCACGTGGTACAGGGCGAAGAAGAACGGGGACTGCGCCAGGATGGGAAGGCACGAGGAGAGCGGGTTGGTGCCCGTCTCCTTGTACAGCTTCATCATCTCTTCGGACTGACGCTGCTTGTCGTTCTTGTAGCGCTCCTGGATCTTCTTCATCTCGGGCTGGAGCGTCTGCATGGCCCGCGTCGACTTGATCTGCTTCACGAAGAGCGGGATCAGGCAGATACGGATCAGGATCACGAGAGACACGATCGACAGGCCCCAGGCCCACCCGGTGTCAGGGCCGAAGATCTTGCCGTACACCGTGTGGAACTGAACGATGACCCAGGAGACGGGTGTCGTGATGAAGCTGAAAAGACTGGCAATCGTGTCCACTAATCATGCTCCTTGGGCATGGGACGGAGTCTCTGCGGCCGGGCTCGAAGGAGTCTGTCCCTCGGTGGCCGAGGCGGCGGAGGACCCGCCCCTACGTGCACGCCAGGCGTTACGCAGCATTTCGTGCCACCGCGGACGCCTGCGCGGCGGGACATGGTCCACACCGCCCAGCGACCACGGATTGCAGCGCAGGATGCGCCAGGCGGTGAGTGCCGTTCCCTTGATCGCGCCGTGCCGGTCGATGGCCTGGTAGCCGTAGTGGGAGCACGACGGGTAGTACTTGCACACCGGCCCCAGCAGCGGGCTGATGGTCCACTGGTACAGCTTGATCAGCGCCAGCAGCGGGTACTTCATCGTGCGCCCCCTCCCAGGAGCCGCTGAACGGCGGCATCCAGGTCTCGGGCCAGCTGTTCGTGATCAGCGTCGCCCGCCTCGGGCAGCGCTCGTACTACTACCAGGCTACCGGGGGGAAACAGAGCGACCCTGTCGCGCATCAGGTGACGCAGTCTGCGCTTCACCTTGTTGCGCACGACCGCGCCGCCCACGGCCTTGCTCACGACGAAACCCGCACGCGTCGGGGGAGCGCTCTCCCCAGGCGCGTGCGGGTCCGTGGCACCGCTACGAAAATGGACGACGAGGGACGGGCGGCCGGCCCGGCGCCCTCGTCGTACCGCGGTCGCGAAGTCCTCGCGCCGCCTCAGCCGGTTCTCGGTGGGCAGCACGACGGCATGACCTGACCGGGATCAGGCGGACAGGCTGGCGCGACCCTTGCTGCGGCGGTTCGCGAGAATCGCGCGGCCGGCACGGGTACGCATCCGCAGACGGAAGCCGTGGGTCTTCGCGCGGCGACGGTTGTTCGGCTGGAAGGTGCGCTTGCTCACTCGGGGGCTCCAGAGATAAATCGGTGGTGGCGGGTGCCGTCCTGGCTGTCACCGTGCGCCCACGAGTAGCTCGCAGTAACGCCCGAGTGCACCGCTTCCCGATCACCCGAAGCGATCTGTGCCCATCGGAGGCAGGCGGCAGCAGCCATCGACAACTCGACCTGGTTACGGTACGCGCGGCTGCGCCATCCGGTCAAACCAGCGGTCACCGGGAGACACTATCCACAGGCTGGGGACAACAACTTGAACCGCACCCGTCGCCCTGACTACCGTGGCTGAACTCCGATTCGTTCCCTTGACCCCCGTCTTTCGGCTCCACCCCATTTGAATCCCAACTCGTCCCACAACCACACGTTCGTGGGACCCGTGAGAGAGCGTGCCCTGTGGCTGACGTACCTGCCGATCTTGCCGCAGTGTGGCCACGCGTACTCGAGCAACTTCTCGGTGAGGGCCGCGTCCAGGGCGTGGAGGCGAAGGACGAGCACTGGATCCGGCGCTGCCAGCCGCTCGCGCTGGTCGCCGACACCGCCCTGCTCGCCGTACCGAACGAATTTGCGAAAGGCGTACTGGAGGGCCGGCTGGCCCCGGCCGTCAGCGAGACGCTGAGCCGTGAGTGCGGCCGTCCGATCCGCATCGCGATCACCGTCGACGACTCCGCGGGCGAGCCTCCGCCGCCGCCCGCGCCTCCGGCCCCCCGGCCCCA
The DNA here is from genome assembly GCF_042893155.1 of Streptomyces sp. NPDC001668. Taxonomy (NCBI): domain Bacteria; kingdom Bacillati; phylum Actinomycetota; class Actinomycetes; order Kitasatosporales; family Streptomycetaceae; genus Streptomyces; species Streptomyces sp. NPDC001668. The sequence continues at coordinate 40,622 of NZ_JBIAUQ010000024.1, read as the reverse complement.
GCAGCGCTACGAGGAGCCGGAACTCCCCTCCGGCCAGTACGACAACCAGTACGAGGGCTACGGCCGTCACCGCGCCGACGACTCCCGTCCGAACCGCGACGAGCAGCGCCCCGGCCCGCAGGGCGACCAGGCCCCCCGGGACCAGCTCCCGACCGCCCGCCCGGCCTACCCCTCGGAGTACCAGCGCCCCCAGCCCGGCGCCTGGCCGCGCCCCGCACAGGACGAGTACAGCTGGCAGCAGCAAAGACTGGGCTTCCCGGAGCGCGACCCGTACGCCTCGCCGTCCCAGGACTCGTATCAGCAGGATCCGTACCCGCAGGAGTCGTACGGCCCTCCGTCGCAGGACTACCGCCCGCAGCAGATGGAGCGCCCGTCCTACGACGGCCCGCGCTCCGACTACGACCAGCGACCGGACTACGACAAGCGGCCCGACTACGACAAGCCGCGCGCCAACTACGACCAGCCCAGGTCCGACTACGACCAGCGCGACAACCGCCGTGACCTGCCCGATCCGCCGCCCGGCTCCGGGCATGTGCACCGCGGCGGCCCGGTCGGCTCCAACCTGCCCACCACCGGCGCCCCCGGTCCGCTCGCCGCGCAGCCCGCGCCGGCGACCGGACCGGGTGAGCCCACCGCGCGCCTGAACCCCAAGTACCTGTTCGACACGTTCGTCATCGGCGCCTCCAACCGCTTCGCCCACGCGGCCGCGGTGGCGGTCGCCGAAGCGCCGGCCAAGGCCTACAACCCCCTCTTCATCTACGGGGAGTCGGGCCTCGGCAAGACCCACCTGCTGCACGCCATCGGGCACTACGCGCGCAGCCTGTATCCCGGCACGCGCGTGCGGTACGTGAGCTCGGAGGAGTTCACCAACGAGTTCATCAACTCCATCCGCGACGGCAAGGGCGACAGCTTCCGCAAGCGCTACCGCGAGATGGACATCCTGCTCGTCGACGACATCCAGTTCCTCGCGGACAAGGAGTCGACGCAGGAGGAGTTCTTCCACACCTTCAACACGCTCCACAACGCGAACAAGCAGATCGTGCTCTCCAGCGACCGGCCGCCCAAGCAGCTGGTGACACTGGAGGACCGGCTGCGGAACCGTTTCGAGTGGGGCCTGATCACCGACGTCCAGCCGCCCGAGCTGGAGACGCGTATCGCGATCCTGCGCAAGAAAGCGGTCCAGGAGCAGCTCAACGCCCCGCCGGAGGTCCTGGAGTTCATCGCCTCCCGCATCTCGCGCAACATCCGCGAGCTGGAGGGCGCGCTGATCCGGGTGACGGCGTTCGCCTCGCTCAACCGGCAGCCGGTGGACCTGGGCCTGACGGAGATCGTGCTGAAGGACCTGATCCCGGGCGGGGAGGACTCGGCGCCCGAGATCACCTCGACGGCCATCATGAGCGCCACGGCGGACTACTTCGGCCTGACCGTCGAGGACCTGTGCGGCACCTCGCGCGGGCGGGCGCTCGTCACGGCCCGCCAGATCGCCATGTACCTGTGCCGCGAGCTGACGGACCTCTCGCTGCCGAAGATCGGCGCGCTGTTCGGCGGCCGCGACCACACGACCGTGATGCACGCGGACCGCAAGATCCGCAATCTGATGGCCGAGCGGCGCTCCATCTACAACCAGGTGACCGAGCTGACGAACCGCATCAAGAACGGCTGACGGAAGCAGAGTTACGCCGGTTTCGGCACCGAAGGGCGCCCTGGGGACGAGTTCCCGAGGGCGCCCTTCGGCATTCCACAGGTCACGGCGCCGTAGCCCGCTGTTCGATTCCGCGCCGGGTTACGGCCTCCCTCCACAGATTCGGTGACTTTCTGCCGTCCACATCCTGGGGACTGCGAAGTTGTCCAGATCGCAGTCCACAGGCTCCCTGCCCAAAGACCATCGGCCCAGGTCAAGTGGCTGTGGATTCGTGGACGAACGATCTCCACAGACTGTGGACAGAGAGAAGATCCACAGGCTGTGCATCGAGTTGTCCACCGACAACCCACAGGCTGGGGCCGGTTGTCCCCAGCGATCAACAGCTTCTCCACATGCCTGTCCACTGTTCGGCAACGCGACGCGCCTGATCACCGGGGCGAGTGAAAGGCGTCACACGAAGGTGCCGGGTTGGGCTGTGGGAAAGACGGGTAAAGCTGGGGACGGTGCTGGGGAGAAGTCGCCTCAGGCTGTGCACGGAGTGTGCAGAACTTTCTGTTCTCCACAGAGACACCCGGTTGTCCACCGTCGTCGCCCACAGGGCCGGTGGACAAAATTCCCGCTCTGAGCTGGGAAAACGGGGTTATCCACGGTATCCACAGCCCCTACTACTACTCCCAACTAGAGAGAGCTGGGAATCCGTTTCGAAGTGGGGCCTGTGCACAACTCGCTGTCCGGCGCCCGACTGCGCCTCGTCACGACTTGACCCCGAGAGGCACCTACTGTCAGTGGGGTGCGTCAGACTGTTCCCCGGTGTCCTTCCCGTCACAGGGGCCGACGACACCGAGACAGACGACGAAGCCAGGCAGGCCGAGCAGCGCCGGCAACAGCAGGAGGCGGCAACAGTGAAGATCCGGGTGGAACGCGACGTACTCGCGGAGGCAGTGGCCTGGGCGGCGCGCAGCCTCCCGGCCCGTCCGCCGGCGCCTGTCCTCGCCGGCCTTCTCCTGAAGGCCGAGGAAGGCCAGCTGAGCCTGTCCAGCTTCGACTACGAGGTCTCCGCGCGGGTGTCGGTGGAGGCCGAGGTCGAGGAGGAGGGCACGGTCCTGGTCTCCGGCCGACTGCTCGCCGACATCTGCCGCGCCCTGCCCAACCGCCCGGTGGAGATTTCCACAGACGGTGTACGGGCGACGGTGGTCTGCGGCTCCTCGCGGTTCACCCTCCACACCCTGCCTGTGGAGGAGTACCCGGCGCTGCCGCAGATGCCGAGCGCCACCGGCACGGTTCCCGGTGAGGTCTTCGCCTCCGCCGCCTCCCAGGTGGCCATCGCCGCGGGCCGCGACGACACGCTTCCCGTCCTGACCGGTGTGCGCATCGAGATCGAGGGCGACACCGTCACGCTGGCGTCCACCGACCGCTACCGCTTCGCGGTCCGTGAGTTCCTGTGGAAGCCGGAGAACCCCGAGGCGTCCGCGGTGGCCCTGGTGCCCGCCAAGACGCTCCTGGACACCGCCAAGGCGCTCACGAGCGGCGACAGCGTGATCCTGGCGCTCTCCGGCTCCGGTGCGGGCGAGGGCCTGATCGGCTTCGAGGGCGCGGGCCGCCGTACGACCACGCGTCTGCTCGAAGGCGACCTGCCGAAGTACCGCACGCTGTTCCCGACGGAGTTCAACTCCATCGCCGTGATCGAGACCGCCCCCTTCGTGGAGGCAGTCAAGCGTGTGGCCCTGGTCGCCGAGCGCAACACCCCGGTGCGGCTCAGCTTCGAGCAGGGCGTGCTGATCCTGGAGGCCGGCTCCAGCGACGACGCACAGGCTGTGGAAAGGGTCGACGCCCAGCTGGAGGGCGACGACATCTCGATCGCCTTCAACCCGACCTTCCTGCTGGACGGCTTGAGCGCCATCGACTCCCCGGTGGCCCAGCTCTCCTTCACGACGTCCACCAAGCCCGCCCTGCTGAGCGGCAAGCCGGCCCTGGACGCCGAGGCGGACGAGGCCTACAAGTACCTGATCATGCCGGTGCGCCTCAGCGGCTGAGCGGCTGAGCGGCTGAGTCAAAGCCCCAGGTGAGGGCATACGTTTGAGCGCGTATGCCCACAGGTGTGCGTGAGCGTCCGGGTTTAGGCTCGTACGTGGGTACGAAAGTGCCCCACACGCCACAGCAACCTAAGGAACCACTGATGGAGCTCGGTCTCGTCGGCCTCGGCAAGATGGGCGGCAACATGCGCGAGCGGATCCGCCGCGCAGGCCACACCGTGATCGGATACGACCGCAACCCGGACCTCGCGGATGTCCACAGCCTCAAGGAGCTTGTGGACGCGTTGCAGGGCCCGCGGGTCGTGTGGGTGATGGTCCCGGCCGGTGCGCCCACCCAGGCCACCATCGACGAGCTGGCCGAGCTCCTGGAGCCCGGTGACGTCGTGGTGGACGGCGGGAACTCCCGCTGGACCGACGACGAGAAGCACGCCGGGGAACTGGCCGCCAAGGGCATCGGTTTCGTCGACTGCGGTGTCTCGGGCGGCGTGTGGGGCCTGGAGAACGGCTACGCGCTGATGTACGGCGGCGACGCGGAGAACGTCGCCAAGGTGCAGCCCGTCTTCGACGCCCTCAAGCCGGAGGGTGACGCCGGAGCGGTGCACGCCGGCAAGGTCGGCGCGGGCCACTTCGCGAAGATGGTCCACAACGGCATCGAGTACGCGATGATGCAGGCCTACGCCGAGGGCTGGGAGCTCCTGGAGAAGGTCGACTCCGTGACCGACGTCCGGGAGGTCTTCCGCTCCTGGCAGGAGGGCACGGTCATCCGCTCCTGGCTGCTCGACCTCGCGGTCAACGCCCTCGACGAGGACGAGCACTTGGACAAGCTGCGCGGTTTCGCACAGGACTCCGGCGAGGGCCGGTGGACCGTGGAGGCCGCCATCGACCACGCGGTGCCGCTGCCGGCGATCACCGCCTCGCTGTTCGCGCGGTTCTCGTCCCGCCAGGACGACTCGCCGCAGATGAAGATGATCGCGGCGCTGCGCAACCAGTTCGGCGGCCACGCGGTCGAGACGAAGTAATCCACAGGGCTGTTCACACAGTCCACAAGCTGGGGGAGGTCGCGCCCGACCATGCACGTCACGCATCTGTCGCTGGCCGACTTCCGCTCGTACGCCCGGGTCGAAGTGCCGCTCGACCCGGGCGTCACCGCGTTCGTGGGCCCCAACGGGCAGGGCAAGACGAATCTGGTCGAGGCGATCGGCTACCTCGCCACCCTCGGCAGCCACCGGGTTGCCTCCGACGCCCCCCTGGTCCGCATGGGCGCCGACCGCGCGATCGTCCGGGCGCAGGTCCGGCAGGGCGAGCGGCAGCAGCTGGTCGAGCTGGAGCTGAACCCCGGCAAGGCGAACCGGGCCCGCATCAACAGGTCCGCGCAGGTCAGGCCGCGTGACGTGCTCGGGATCGTGCGCACGGTGCTGTTCGCCCCGGAGGACCTCGCCCTGGTGAAGGGCGACCCGGGCGAGCGGCGCCGCTTCCTGGACGAGCTGATCACCGCGCGCTCCCCGCGCATGGCCGGCGTCCGCTCCGACTACGAGCGGGTCCTCAAGCAGCGCAACACCCTGCTGAAGTCGGCCGCCCTCGCGAGGCGGCACGGCGGCCGCTCGATGGACCTGTCCACCCTCGACGTGTGGGACCAGCATCTCGCGCGCGTGGGTGCCGAGTTGCTCGCCCAGCGGCTCGACCTGATCGCCGCGCTCCAGCCGCTGGCCGACAAGGCGTACGAGCAACTGGCGCCCGGCGGCGGTCCGGTCGCGCTGGAGTACAAGCCGTCCGCGCAGGGCGAGGCACACACGCGTGAGGCTCTCCATGAGCAGCTGATGGCGGCGCTCGCGGAGGCGCGCAAGCAGGAGATCGAGCGGGGTGTGACCCTCGTAGGACCCCATCGGGACGATCTGAATCTCAAACTCGGTCAGCTGCCCGCCAAGGGGTACGCCTCGCACGGCGAGTCCTGGTCGTACGCGCTGGCGCTGCGCCTGGCCTCGTACGACCTGCTCAGGGCCGAGGGGAACGAGCCCGTGCTGATCCTCGACGACGTGTTCGCGGAGCTGGACACCCGTCGTCGTGAGCGTCTGGCCGAGCTGGTCGCGCCCGGTGAGCAGGTCCTGGTGACGGCGGCGGTCGACGACGACGTGCCGCACGTGCTGACGGGGACGCGGTACAGCGTGTCCGAGGGGACGGTGGAGCGCGTATGACCGACGAACAACCGCCCGCGGAGATCCCCAAGCCCGCCGAGCCGTCCGGCGTCGACCTCGCGCGCGTGGCGCTCAGGGCCGCGAAAGAACAGGCACGCGCGCGTGGGGACGCGGCGCAGCAGAAGCGGCAGGCGCGGCGCGGAGGCGGTCTGCGCTCCGGCGCGCGCGCCGACGGACGCGACCCGATGGCGTTCGGTGCCGCCATCAACCGCCTGATCACCGAGCGCGGCTGGGAGACCCCGGCCGCGGTGGGCGGGGTGATGGGGCGCTGGCCGCAGATCGTGGGCGAGGACGTGGCCAAGCACTGTGCGCCGGAGAGGTACGACGAGGACGAGCGGGTCCTGGTCGTGCGCTGTGACTCGACGGCGTGGGCGACGAACCTGCGGCTGCTCGCGCCGCAGTTGGTGGCCCGTCTGAACGAGGATCTCGGGCACGGCGCCGTGAAGATGATCAAGGTGAACGGTCCGGGCGGGCCCGCCCGTCGCTACGGTCCGCTGCGTGCCCCCGGCAGCACGGGACCCGGTGACACCTACGGGTGACAGACATCACATCAGGGGCGTCGGCGGTGCCTTCGGGGCGCCGCCGACGCCTTTGTCGTAGCAGCGCGTGCGGTGGTGGATTTCGACCTGACTCCCAAGTAGCCAAGGGTTGACAGCTGGAAGCGCTGAGTGCCGCTGTGAGCCTCTTGGAGCCCCGCTCCGCATATGGGGACCCGGAAGACGCCGGTTGAGGGCGGCACATGCGGACTCAGGTACCGGCAAACCCCCATCACTGTCGGCGCTACCGGTAGACTGGAAGCCAATCCCGCCCCAAACGTGGGGACCGCCCGGGAAACGCTGAGCAACGCTGATCAAGGCTTACCAACGCAACATGCCGCAGCCGCTCCGGCAACCCGCCGACGAGCCCGGCTCGTGCTGTGCCAGAAAGGGCGCTTCGTGGCCGATTCCGGCAACCCCAACGAGAACATCCCGTCCACCGAGGCTCCGGCCGCAATCGCCGAGGCCTCAGCCACGGCGTACGACGCCAGCGCCATCACCGTCCTCGAGGGTCTGGACGCGGTCCGCAAGCGACCCGGTATGTACATCGGCTCGACCGGCGAGCGCGGCCTGCACCACCTGGTGCAGGAGGTCGTCGACAACTCCGTCGACGAGGCACTGGCGGGCTACGCGGACACCATCGACGTGACGATCCTCCCCGACGGCGGGGTCCGGGTCGTCGACAACGGCCGTGGCATCCCGGTCGGCATCGTGCCCTCAGAGGGCAAGCCGGCCGTCGAGGTCGTGCTCACCGTGCTGCACGCGGGCGGCAAGTTCGGCGGCGGCGGCTACGCGGTCTCCGGCGGTCTGCACGGCGTGGGTGTCTCCGTCGTGAACGCACTGTCGACCAAGGTCGCCGTCGAGATCAAGACCGACGGCTACCGCTGGACGCAGGACTACAAGCTGGGCGTGCCGACGGCCCCCCTGGCCCAGCACGAGGCCACCGACGAGCACGGCACCACGGTCACCTTCTGGGCCGACCCGGACATCTTCGAGACCACCGAGTACTCCTTCGAGACGCTCTCGCGGCGCTTCCAGGAGATGGCGTTCCTCAACAAGGGCCTCAGGATCAACCTCACCGACGAGCGCGAGTCGGCGAAGGCCACCGCCGGCGCGGACGAGGCGGGCGAGGACGAGAAGCACGAGGTCAAGACCGTCTCGTACCACTACGAGGGCGGCATCGTCGACTTCGTGAAGTACCTCAACTCCCGCAAGGGAGAGGTCGTCCACCCCACCGTGATCGACCTGGAGGCCGAGGACAAGGACAAGAGCCTGTCCCTCGAACTCGCCATGCAGTGGAACGGCGGTTACAGCGAGGGCGTGTACTCCTTCGCCAACATCATCCACACGCATGAGGGCGGCACGCACGAGGAGGGCTTCCGCGCGGCGCTGACCTCGCTGATCAACAAGTACGCGCGCGACAAGAAGCTGCTGCGCGAGAAGGACGACAACCTCACGGGTGACGACATCCGCGAGGGTCTGACCGCGATCATCTCGGTGAAGCTGAGCGAGCCGCAGTTCGAGGGCCAGACCAAGACCAAGCTGGGCAACACCGAGGTGAAGACCTTCGTCCAGAAGGTCGTCTACGAGCACCTCACCGACTGGCTGGACCGCAACCCGGTCGAGGCCGCGGACATCATCCGCAAGTCCATCCAGGCGGCCACCGCGCGCGTGGCGGCCCGCAAGGCCCGCGACCTGACCCGCCGCAAGGGCCTGCTGGAGACCGCGTCCCTGCCGGGCAAGCTCTCCGACTGCCAGTCGAACGACCCCACCAAGTGCGAGATCTTCATCGTCGAGGGTGACTCCGCCGGCGGCTCGGCCAAGTCGGGCCGGAACCCGGAGTACCAGGCGATCCTCCCGATCCGCGGCAAGATCCTGAACGTCGAGAAGGCGCGGATCGACAAGATCCTCCAGAACCAGGAGATCCAGGCGCTGATCTCGGCCTTCGGCACCGGGGTCCACGAGGACTTCGACATCGAGAAGCTGCGCTATCACAAGATCATTCTGATGGCGGACGCCGACGTCGACGGCCAGCACATCTCCACCCTGCTGCTGACCTTCCTGTTCCGCTTCATGCGGCCGCTGGTCGAGGCCGGGCACGTGTACCTCTCCCGTCCTCCGCTCTACAAGATCAAGTGGGGCCGGGACGACGTCGAGTACGCCTACTCCGACCGCGAGCGCGACGCGCTGATCGAGATGGGCCGCCAGCGCGGCAAGCGCGTCCGCGAGGACTCCATCCAGCGCTTCAAGGGTCTCGGCGAGATGAACGCCGAGGAGCTGCGCGTGACCACCATGGACCAGGAGCACCGCGTCCTCGGCCAGGTCACCCTCGACGACGCCGCCCAGGCGGACGACCTGTTCTCCGTCCTGATGGGCGAGGACGTGGAGGCCCGGCGCCAGTTCATCCAGCGCAACGCCAAGGACGTCCGCTTCCTCGACATCTGAGTCGGTCTCAGCTGACCGCACCAGGAAGGATCCTCACCCGCAATGACCGACGAGAACACGCCCGTCACCTCTGAAGAGGGCGGCGTCATCGCCCAGCGTGTCGAGCCCGTCGGGCTCGAGACGGAGATGCAGCGCTCGTACCTGGACTACGCGATGTCCGTCATCGTGTCCCGCGCGCTGCCGGACGTCCGGGACGGCCTCAAGCCCGTCCACCGCCGCGTCCTGTACGCCATGTACGACGGCGGCTACCGTCCCGAGCGCGGCTTCTACAAGTGCGCGCGCGTGGTCGGCGACGTCATGGGCAACTACCACCCGCACGGCGACTCCTCGATCTACGACGCCCTGGTGCGCCTCGCCCAGCCGTGGTCGATGCGGATGCCGCTGGTGGACTCCAACGGCAACTTCGGCTCCCCGGGCAACGACCCGGCGGCGGCCATGCGGTACACCGAGTGCAAGATGGCGCCGCTGTCCATGGAGATGGTCCGTGACATCGACGAGGAGACCGTCGACTTCACGGACAACTACGACGGCCGCTCCCAGGAGCCGACCGTCCTGCCGGCCCGCTTCCCGAACCTGCTGATCAACGGCTCGGCCGGCATCGCGGTCGGCATGGCGACCAACATCCCGCCGCACAACCTGCGCGAGGTCGCGGCCGGGGCCCAGTGGTACCTGGAGAACCCGGAGGCCTCGCACGAGGAGCTCCTGGACGCGCTCATGGAGCGCATCAAGGGCCCCGACTTCCCGACCGGCGCCCTCGTGGTGGGCCGCAAGGGCATCGAGGAGGCGTACCGCACCGGCCGTGGCTCGATCACCATGCGCGCGGTCGTCGAGGTCGAGGAGATCCAGAACCGCCAGTGCCTGGTGGTCACGGAACTGCCGTACCAGACCAACCCCGACAACCTCGCGCAGAAGATCGCCGACCTGGTGAAGGACGGCAAGGTCGGCGGCATCGCGGACGTCCGGGACGAGACGTCGTCGCGCACCGGCCAGCGACTCGTGATCGTCCTCAAACGGGACGCGGTCGCCAAGGTCGTGCTGAACAACCTCTACAAGCACACGGACCTGCAGTCGAACTTCGGCGCCAACATGCTGGCGCTCGTCGACGGCGTCCCGCGCACGCTGTCCCTGGACGCGTTCATCCGGCACTGGGTGGCGCACCAGATCGAGGTCATCGTCCGCCGTACGAAGTTCCGGCTGCGCAAGGCCGAGGAGCGGGCGCACATCCTGCGCGGCCTCCTCAAGGCCCTGGACGCCATCGACGAGGTCATCGCGCTGATCCGGCGCAGCGACACCGTCGAGATCGCGCGCGGGGGCCTGATGGAGCTCCTGGAGATCGACGAGATCCAGGCCAACGCCATCCTCGAGATGCAGCTGCGCCGACTGGCCGCCCTGGAGCGCCAGAAGATCATCCAGGAGCACGACGAACTCCAGGCGAAGATCACCGAGTACAACGAGATCCTCGCCTCGCCGGTCCGCCAGCGCGGCATCGTCAGCGCCGAACTCGCCGCGATCGTCGAGAAGTACGGCGACGACCGCAAGACCATGCTGGTGCCCTACGACGGTGACATGTCCATCGAGGACCTCATCGCCGAGGAGGACATCGTCGTCACGGTCACGCGCGGCGGTTACGTCAAGCGCACCAAGGCCGTCGACTACCGCGCCCAGAAGCGCGGCGGCAAGGGCGTACGCGGTACGAAGCTCAAGGAAGACGACATCGTCGACCACTTCTTCGTCTCCACCACGCACCACTGGCTGCTGTTCTTCACCAACAAGGGCCGCGTCTACCGCGCCAAGGCCTACGAGTTGCCGGACGCCGGCCGGGACGCGCGCGGACAGCACGTCGCCAACCTGCTGGCCTTCCAGCCGGACGAGGCGATCGCCGAGATCCTCGCGATCCGCGACTACGACGCGGCGCCGTACCTGGTGCTCGCCACAAAGGCGGGTCTGGTCAAGAAGACGTCACTGAAGGATTACGACTCTCCGCGTTCCGGTGGCGTCATCGCCATCAATCTGCGGGAGCGCGAGGACGGTTCGGACGACGAACTGATCGGTGCCGAACTGGTCTCGGCCGACAGTGATCTGCTTCTGATCAGCAAGAAGGCACAGTCGATCAGGTTCACCGCCTCGGACGACACCCTGCGTCCCATGGGCCGTGCCACCTCGGGCGTCAAGGGCATGAGCTTCCGTGAAGGCGACGAGCTGCTCTCGATGAATGTTGTTCGACCCGGTACGTTCGTGTTCACTGCTACGGACGGCGGGTACGCGAAGCGGACCCCTGTCGACGAGTACCGCGTCCAGGGTCGCGGCGGCCTCGGCATCAAGGCCGCCAAGATCGTGGAGGACCGCGGATCGCTCGTCGGAGCGCTGGTGGTCGAGGAGACCGACGAGATCCTCGCCATCACGCTGTCCGGCGGTGTGATTCGTACGCGAGTCAACGGAGTCAGGGAGACGGGCCGTGACACCATGGGCGTCCAACTGATCAACCTGGGCAAGCGCGATGCCGTGGTCGGCATCGCACGTAACGCCGAGGCGGGGCGTGAGGCGGAGGAGGTCGACGGCGATGTGGCCGACGACGAGACCGTCGAAGGTGCCGCCGAGACCATCGGCACGGACGAGGGTGAGGCACCCTCGGCCGAGTAGCACGAGGAGAGAGTCATCGTGAGCGGAGCCACGGGCGCCGGATCGACCGGAACCTCTGGGGGGTCCTCCCCCGGCACGGAGGCGGACGGCGGCGGCCGTGGCTCTGCCGCGCGTGCGGCAGATGCGCGGGGTACGGCGGGTCCGGCAGCCGCGGGCCCCGCAGCCTCGGGTCCGACGGCCTCGGGTCCGACAGCTGCGGGTCCGACAGAAACGCACACGACGGACACGCACACGACTCAACTCAAGGCGATCAAGCCGCCCGCGACCCAGTCGCGCTCGCCCGAGACTCATGGATCCCATGGATCCCAGGGGGGACCTGTGACGGACACCCAGCCGCCGGCCCAGCCGACGGCGCCCGCCGCACCGCCCAAGGCGGCGGGCCAGCCGCAGCCCGCGGTGCAGCCCCAGCCCTCGCCCTCTCCGCTGCCGGGGGAACGGCAGCCGCAGCAGCAGTCGGGCCCGTACCACCCGCCGCAGGCCTACTCGACCCAGGCCGCGCCGACCGGCGCCGTACGGCGCCCGCGCACCGGCGCGCGCACCATGCCCCGTACCCGCAAGGCGCGTCTGCGGGTGGCCAAGGCCGACCCGTGGTCCGTGATGAAGGTCAGCTTCCTGCTCTCCATCGCGCTCGGCATCTGCACGATTGTCGCGGCCGCCGTGCTGTGGATGGTCATGGACGCGATGGGCGTCTTCTCGACGGTCGGCGGGACCATCTCCGAGGCGACCGGCTCGAACGAGTCGAACGGCTTCGACCTGCAGGCGTTCCTCTCCCTGCCGAACGTCCTGATGTTCACGTCGATCATCGCGGTCATCGACGTCGTCCTCGCGACGGCGCTCGCGACCCTCGGCGCGTTCATCTACAACCTCTCCGCGGGCTTCGTCGGCGGCGTCGAGCTGACGCTGGCCGAGGACGAGTAACGCTGCCCCCAACCTGCGGGGGCGTGCGGGGGCGGTCCTCGGGGAACCGATTTTGGGACTGCCCACGTCGTGCGCTAATCTTCAGGAGTCAGCGCGCGGGACACACTCCGCAGAGCGCGGCGGGGCTATAGCTCAGTTGGTTAGAGCGCATCCCTGATAAGGATGAGGCCACAGGTTCAAATCCTGTTAGCCCCACCAGCGAGAAGACCTCCGGTCCATAGGGCCGGGGGTCTTTTGGTGTCCAGGGGGCGCTCCTGCGGGCTGTGCAATCGAGTCGTTCAGCGTGCCAGGAGCACCGGTGCACGAACGCCTGCCGAGCCCCGGACGGGGATGGCGGTGGCGGCGATCGGCAGGATGGTGCTCTACCGGACTCTTTGGCGCGTCCGTCCTGCGCGGTTCTGCTTGGGTACGTGGCGTCGCCACTTCGTCTCTTCGGTGCTTCATCGGTGCTTCTTCGATCCGTCTCGGCACGTCTGCCACTGCGTGTGCCACTGCGTCTGCCAGTACGTCTGGCGGTGCGTCTTAGCCGTCTTCAGTCCGTCGTCAGTTCCGTCGTCAGTCCGTCTTCATGCCGTCTTCGGTGTTTCTCCAGCGGGGCGGTGCACTCACCCGCAGTCCGCTCCGGCCCGTTCCGCTGTGTCCGCCTCCGTTTCCGTGTCCGCGGCGGTGTCCGTGTCGGCGAGGGAGCGGGGGCGGCAGCTGGGCGTCTTGCCGTGGGCCTCGGCCCGGATGCGCTGCTTCATCGTGGGGGGCAGGGACCTGACGTAGGACCACAGGCCGTGGGACATCGCCAGGGGCTCCGGGTGTGCGACCTCGCTGTTGCGAGCCGGCTGGGTCTGCGGTACGGCAGCGGCTGCGGTCGTCGTGATGAGGCCGAGTGCCGTGAACAGCGCCAGGAAGGCGGTGATGACGACGGTCCACAGCTTCATGACCTTGTTCCGGGCCATGTTCCCTCACTTTCGGGTTGGGCGATTTGCGTACTTTCCTCATGATGTGTATGGGCGTCGCGAAATCACGGACCCGAGCCTGTGGCGCGTCGATCTTCAGATGAACACCACACGGATGGGTGCATGGAGGACGAAAAAGAGGAGAACCGGGGCGACAGAGGCCGAAGGGGCCATCCGTGGGGATGTGATCACCCTCTGATCGGAGGTCCTTGCTCCGCTTCTACTGGGGCGTTCCCGACGGGAGTTGAGGGCCCGGATGCAGGTCACCGATCGGTATCGGTCGGTGTGTATAGTCGGGCGCCAGAGGTCCCCTACGTCAAGGAAAGACGAGGTAGCGCGGTGAAGAAGCTGCTCCTGGTCGCACTGGCCGCCATCGGCGGGCTCCTCGTGTACCGCCAGATCCAGGCGGATCGCGCCGAGCAGGATCTGTGGACGGAGGCGACTGACTCCGTGCCCACGGGTTCGTGAGTACCGAGATCCGATTCTGAGCAGACCCCGGCCGTTGTTGCGGTCGGGGTTTTGTGTTGCCCGAGGCTTGGCGAGGCGCTGGGACAGGGGAGCGGTGACCGGTGGCCGTTGACCCGCCCGAGGGTTTCGGACGGCCGTGCGGATTGCGAGGGTGGGCGGGGGCCTGGCGGGGCAGGATGGGCCACGGCCGCAGCCGTCCGGCCGCACGGGTGGCCGGAGGCGGGCCTGTCGCATCGACGACGGTCGTATGACGGCCGGATGAGGTCGTAGGAGCTTGGGCGCGGGCACGGAGGGGTGGCGCGGGATGGGGCGGCGTACGGCGTGGTGGCGGGTGGCCGTCGTGGGGGTGCTGCTGGGGCTGGTGGCCGGTGCGCCGGGGGCTCCTGGTTTCGTGGCCTCCGCTTCTCCCTCTCCCTCTTCTTTCTCAGCTACGGGTTCACCCTCAGCCACGGGTTCTTCCTCTGCTACGGCTTCCTCGTACGCCTTCACCGAAGACGCCCCGTCGGTCACCGGAGCCACGGCCACCGCCGACGCCGAGCCTCTCGAACCCGGCACCGTCTACCGCAGTTCGCTTCCGAGCGAAGGCAAGGTCTACTACCGCCTCGCACTGGACGGCACGTCCACCGTGTACGTCGCCGCGACGGCCGTACCCCCGAAGGACGCCGCGGTCAGCCCCACCGAAGGCGTCAGGGTGTCCGTGCAGGACGCCGACGGCCGTGTCTGTTCCGCGGCGGACACCGCCAGCATCGGCGCCGGCCGCAGCCCGCGTCCCCTCACGGTGTGGGGCGTGCGGCAGCTTCCGTCGGGCCGGTCGCTGTGCCAGGGCGCCGGGACGTACTACGTCGTCGTCGAGCGGGTGCTGCGCACCGAGTCCACGCCGGGTGACTGGGACCTCGAACTCGCCCCCGTGCTGGAACCGCGGCTGCGGAAGACCGGTTCGACCAGTGCGCCCGAGGCCTGGGACTCGGCCACGCCCTCGCCTCCCGGTGGTGAGGCCGTGCGGCTGCGGGGCGGCGGGGGGTTCGGCTCGGCGGCTGCCCTGGAGCAGGGGGTCTGGCGCGACGACGTGCGGCCTGGGCAGACGCTGTTCTACGAGGTGCCGGTCGACTGGGGACAGCAGGTGTACGCCACCGCCGAACTGAGCGCTGCGAGTGGTGGCGGGGAAGGCGGGGGGTTCGTGCCGGGGGGCGTGAATCTGGCGCTGTACAACCCCGTGCGCGGGCTGGTCGACGACACGAGCATCAGTTACAACGGCAGCCGGAAGTCGGGTGCGCTCGCTGCCGTGCCGCCGGTCGGGTACGACAACCGGTACGCCGTTTCCGACCGGGTCGCCGGGATGCGGTTCGCCGGGTCCTACTACCTCGTCGTGCATCTGGCCGCGCGGGTGGGCGAGGAGTTCGGTGACGGGCCGTTCGAGCTGACGCTGCGGGTGCGGGTGAAGGGGGAGGCGAAGGGCGGGCCCGGTTACGCGGGGCAGTCCGAGCCTTCGGGGATCTTTCAGGTCGGGCTGCTTGGGCGGGGTTCGGGAGCGGCCGGTGACGCGGGGTCGAGCGGCGGTGGTGGCGGTGGAGGTGCCGGTGCCGGTGCCGGGATGAAGCTGGTGGCTGTCGGGGGGATCGGGGCGGGGACCGTGGTGCTGGTGGTCCTCGGGGTGTGGGTTGTGGTGGGGCGGCGGAGGGCTGCGGGGGTGTAGGGCGGGCGAGGGGGGCGGCGGCGGGCTGGGGACTTTGGCTTGTGCTGCCGGGGCTCGGGGGTGTCTTGCTGCCTGTCCTGCCCGGAGCGCCGGGCCTCAGATCTGCGCGAGTGCCCAGAAGCCCACGGCGTAGCAGGCCAGAGCCAGGAGCAGGAGGGGTATCGCCACCTTGGCGGGTGGCCCGCCGCGGCGTGCTCGCGAAAGTGATGGGGCGGGATGCGGAACCTGCGGGCTCTGAGCGGTGTACGAAGCAGTAGAGGCATCAGGGTGCGGCTGGTGCGGGGTGTGGGGTCGGGGCGAGGGTCGGACTTGAGTGGGGGGTGTGGGGTCGTGGGGGGAGACGTAGGCGGAGTGAGCAGGGGCAGGCCGGTGTGGTTGTGCTGGAGCCTGTGGGTGGTGGTACGGCTGTGCTTGGCGCTCCGGTGGTGTGAAGGGCTGGGAGCGGGAGTCCGTGGGCCGGGGTGGCGGCAGATGGAAGCTGCCGGTGTCCGACACGGAGGAAGGTCCGTTGGTGGGGGCCGGCGGAGTGTGGGAGGTGGCCCACGGGGTTTCGCCCCCCGGGGCGGGAGAGGACGCGTCAGGGCCGGTGTTTGGTTGGGCGCCTGGAAGGGGCGGAGGCCCCGCCTCGCCGGGCCAGGACGGCGGATTGGCCTGTCCGGACCACGGTGCCGGGTTCGATTCGCCGGGCCAGGACGTCGCGTTGGCCTTCGCCTGCCAGGGCGGTGGGTTTCCTTCGTCAGGCCGAGATGCGGGGCTGCCTTCCCCCGGACGCCGGGAGACCTGGCTGTGCTCGCCGGTCCAGGGAGCACCGCCTCTCCGGTCGGGCCAGGACGACTCGTCGCCCTCGCCGGGCCAGGGCCCCGCGCCGTTCGCATGGCCTGGCTGGGCGACAGGGCCGCTCGGTTCACCGGGCTGGTATCCGGGCCTGTTCACCTCGCCGGGCGGGTAGGCGGGCTCATCCACCTCGCCGGACCGGTGCGCGGGCCCGTTCGGCTCGTCCTGCCCGTAGGTCACTCCATTGGCCCCACCTCGCAGGTATGGCGCCTCGCTTGCCTCGCGCGGTCGGGACGGTGTTCCACCTCCCTCGCCGTGCCAGGAGGACGCCCCGCCTGGCACCTCAGGGTGGGAGGGCCGTCCGTCGCCTTCGCCGGACCAGTTGGGTGGCCGACTGGCGTCCCTGGGCCGAGAGGGGGCCGGTCCCGTTCCTTCGACGGGTCGGGAGGTTCCTGCCGGTTGACCAGGCCAGGGTCCCATCCCGTTGCGTTCGCCGGACCAGGGGGGAGCCTCGCCAGTGTCTCCGGACCGGTAGGGGGCCGGACCGTTTCCTTCGCCGGGTCGGAAAGAGGCCTCGCCCGCTTGACCGGGCCAGGGCCCCGTCCTGTGGCCTTCGCCGGACCAGGGGGGAGTCCCGCCCGTGTCTCCGGGCCGGTAGGCGGCCGAGTTGCCTCCTTCGTCGGCCGGGAAGGAGGCCTCGCCCGCTTGACCGGGCCGGAATTCCGTGCCGTTGCCTCCGTCGGACCAGGAGGGAGCCGCGCCGGCCTCTCCAGCCTGGGCGGGAGCTCTGTATACGCCCTCACGCTGGGAAGGGGCCGACCCATCCCCTGCGTCGGCACCGGAAAAGACCGCACCCGCTTCAGCCGGCGGCGATCCCACTCCGTTTCCTTCACCGAACCAGGAGGATGCCCCGCCCGGCTCACCGGACCGAGCACCCACCTCGCCGCCCTGGCCGGGCCACGACGGAACCCTGCCCGCGTCACCGGCACCGCCCCCGGCGCCGGCTCCAGCAGCACCGTCGAACCCTTCACGGGCACCCGATCCAGCGCCGGGCCCAGGCCGAGCAGCATCACCGAACCCAGGGGAGCCGGGACTCGGTCCAGCGCCACCGCCGGGCCCAGCTCCACCGTCGAACCCCTCACGGGCATCCGGCCCACCGCCGGGCCCAGGCCGAGCAGCATCACCGGACCCAGGGGAGCCGGGACTCGGTCCAGCGCCACCGCCGGGCCCAGCTCCACCGTCGAACCCCTCACGGGCATCCGGCCCACCGCCGGGCCCAGGCCGAGCAGCATCACCGGACCCAGGGGAGCCGGGACTCGGTCCAGCGCCACCGCCGGACCTCACATCGGCACCCGATCCAGCGCCGGGCCCAGCACCAGCAGCATCACCGACCCCAGGGGACCCGGCCCCCGCTCCACCATCAGCGCCGGCCCCCCGCCAGAACGCCCCCTCACTCCCTCCGCCGTCGGAAAACCCCCTCGCGCTTCCGCCGCCACCCCGAGAAGGAACCCCACTGCCTCCATCGCCGCCGAAAGCCGTCCTGCTTCCGGCACTCGCCCCGAAGCGCGCAGCCCCTCCCCCCGTACCGGACCCGCCGCGCGTCCTGTTCGGGTCGACGCCCGGTGCCTGCTTCAGCGGTCCCTGTGGGCCGAAGCCCGGTGGGAGTGGGCCGAGTTGGTCGAAGATCTCGATGGACTCGTCGTCGGGGCCGGGGTCCGGGAGGAGTTCTCTGGCCGCTGCGAGGGCCTTGCGGGCCCCCGTGGCGGTGCGGAAGCGGGCCTGGGGGTCCGGCTGAAGGAGGGAGGCCACGACCTGCCAGAGCGGATCGGGGACGCCATGGGGCGCGCCGGGGGTGCCGTGGGCGGCGAAGTACTGGATGAGTGCCTTGGCGTCGGGCTTGGCGCCCTCCAGGAGGTACAGGGCGACCAGGCCGACGGCGAACAGGTCGGCGGGGAAGTCCGGTTCCGCGCCCATCATCTGCTCGGGGGCGAGATAGCCGGGGGTGCCCACGACGAGGTTGGTCTCGGTCAGGCGGGGTTCGCCCAGCCGCATGGCGATGCCGAAATCGGACAGCCGCAGCCGCGGGCGGGCGGTGCCGGTGGCTTCGAGCAGGATGTTGGCGGGCTTGATGTCCCGGTGCACCACGCCTTCCGCGTGCACCGCGGCCAGCCCCGCGAGGAGCTGGTCGAGCAGGGTGCAGACGAAAGCGGGCGGCAAGGGGCCGTAGTCGCCGATCAGGTGGACCAGCGAACCGCCGGCGACGAGGTCCATGGTGAACAGGACCTTGTCGTCGTCGGCGGCCCAGCTCGCGGGCGCGAGGACATGGGGGTGGTCGATCCGCAGGGCCTGTTCGCGGACGAAGCGCAGCAGGGAGTGGGCGTCGCTCTGGAGCAGGACCTTGGCGGCCACATATCGGCGGCGCCGGTGGTCCCAGGCACGCCAGACGGCGCCGACGCCTCCGCGTCCGATCGGATCGGCCAGTTCGTACCGGCCGGCGAACACCTCACCCATGACTGCGCGTCGCTCCTCCCCCTGCGGTTACCCCCGTTGCTTCCCCCGTGATGAGCGATACGACCCCTCGTGGCCTCCCGGATGAGAGATACGGCCCCGTGTTCCTCGTCTCCTCGGTGGCTGACACACCCCCGTGTGTCACCCCCCGGTGAGGAGCGCGACCCCCCGCGCTCCTCCGAGGCGCCTGCGTGGCACCTCGTACCGCCTCCTCACCCGGCTGCCGAACCCCTTCGGCGGCCGGACGGGACGGCTCAGTTCTGGTGGGACTGGTAGTGCGTGACCGCGTCCGAGGTGCGGCCGGCGCCGTAGACCCGGAGGAACTCTGCCAGTTCCGGGTGGGTCGGGGCGAGAGTGTCGGCCGCGTCGATGATGTCCCCGGCGGCGGCCACCGAACGCAGCAGCGACTGGATCTCGCGGACGACCCGCTTGACCGTCGGCGCGCCCGAACTGCTCGTCGTGGTCGTGGTGTTGCTGAGCACCGAGCCCCCCTGCGACTTCTTGATCTCGTCCATGCGCTCGGTCGCCTCGGCCGCGCTCACGCTGCCGTCCGCGACCTGCCCCGCCAGGTCCTGCAGCAGCTGCACCCGCTGGACCACGGCGGGATTGCCGATCTTCGCCCGCTGACCGCTCATCAGCTGCGACAGCATCGGAGCGGACAGTCCCAGCACCCCCGCGAGACGAGCCTGGTTGAGGCCGAGATCATCTATGAGCTTGCGGAAGAGCGCCCCCAGCGGCTCCCCGTACCAGTTCCGCTGCAGTTCCCGCGCTCTTGCGGTCGCTTCCTGCTGTGCGGCGTCCATGTGCGTCTCCCCATCGCTTCCCCAAAAAACCGTGGTTCGCGACAGCGAACCACGCCGAGCATCTTACGGAGAGTGGTCGTTCGCGGGGACCCCCAATCTTTTTGCGGAATACCGGGGGTGACCCGGTACTCTGGTCTGCGGCGCCCACCGGCAAGTGGTTCTTCCGGCGGACGTCCCTCTTCCCGGGGCCTTAGCTCAGTTGGTAGAGCGCTGTCTTTGCATGGCAGATGTCAGGGGTTCGACTCCCCTAGGCTCCACTTCAAAAGACCCCTCCGACCTGCGGATACGCGGGCGGAGGGGTTTTTCGTGCGCGCGGTGGGAGCGGTCCGGCGGGGCCTGCCGCGGCGGGCCTCCGGCCGGTACCCGGCGGCCGCAGTACGCACTGGAACCGGCCAGAGCGGCCCCGCCCCCCCCGTACCGGACTACCGCATCAGCGAGCGGTACACCGCCGACGACCTCGGATGGGCGCCACAGCCCCACACCCCGTGCGGGCAGTAGTCGGTGACGGCCTGGTAGAGCGGGCGTTGGCGGGCGAACCAGGTGAGCATGCCGCGCATGTACGCCGGGTTGTCGCCGTTCTCGTACAGGCCCCACTCCTGGTACGAGAAGGGTTTGCCGTGGGCGCGGGCGAAGCGGACGTGGGCGCGCAGGCCATACGGCTCGGTCACCTGGTCGGAGAAGGCAAGGCCGCGCGGGGCGTCGTAGGCGTCCATGCCGACGATGTCGACGACCTCGTCGCCCGGGTAGCAGCGCGGCCACGGGATCGCGTCGCGGCCGCGGGTGGGCGTGAACTCGAAGCGGAAGCGCTGACCGGGCACCGAGCGCATCGCGCGCACGATCCTCGTCCAGTACGCCTTCCACGCGGCCGGATCGGGGCCGCAGCGGTGGGTGTAGGTGGTGCCGTTCATCTCCCAGCCGAGGACGACGACCGTGTCCGGGACGCCCAGAGACGTCAACCGCCGGGCCAGGGTGCGGAAATGGCCGTCGTGGTCGCCGTTCGCGCCGCGCCGGAGCTGTTCGCGGACCGCGCTGTCGTGGAGATGGGCCTCCGTGTGTTCCAGCATCGGCACGTTCAGGACGAACATCCGCCGCGCGTCCGCCCGTCGCCAGGCCGCCCAGGACTCCAGGTAGCGCGGCGCGCCCTCGATGTTGCTCCAGCGGTCGCCGGGCAGGTACACGTGCCCGACCCGGGGCGCGGGCCCGCCGAGCCAGGCGCCGAGTTCACCGAGACGGCCGATGTCGGCGGGCTCGTAGCCGACGTAGGCGCCGTACGCGACAGCCGCCGCGGGCTCGGGGGCGCGGGGGGCGCAGGCCGCGGCCAGGAGCAGCAGTACGGCGGCGAGGGCGAGCGGCCCGCGGCGCGAGGGCTTCATCAGGGCGGCGGTCCATCCGGTAGGAAGACGTGTCCCCGCGACTGTGACGCACCGGAGCCCCGCCGTACCGGCGCGGCCACACCGTCGGGTGAACACGACGGTGGGGCGGAGAAGTATCCGCCCCACCGCTGGTACACGCCGGTATCGGCGTCAGCGCCCTTCGTCGTGCTGCGCGGCGTCCTCCTCGGCCTCCTTCGCCTGGACCTCGGGGTCCAGGACCGACTGGCCGCTGCCGTCCACGGACGTCAGACGGCCCGTCTCGGGCACCTCGGTCGCGGCGGGCGGCTCGACCAGCCAGTCGGGGTTGGCCTGCTTGTCCCACCACTTCCATGCGGCGAAGGCGCCCCCCGCGACGATGCCCACGACCGCCAGCGCCCGGGCAAGACGTCCAGCGCGGGCCCGCCGCTCGTGCTTGCGGACCAGCTTCTGGACCTCCTTGGGCGTGATCTGACCGCGCAGGGCGGCCAGAGCGGCCACGCTGCGGGCCGTGGCCTCCTCGCGGACCGGGCCGGCCGCGGCGACGGCCTGCTCGATCCTCGGACGGGAGTAGTCGGCGGCCTGCCGGGCCGCCTTGCGGGTGCGGACTGCGGCCTCGTGGGCGGCCTGGTCGACCTTCGGCGGAACATGCGTACGAGCCTGCTCCAGACGCGGCGCCACATGGGCGCCGTACTGGACACGCGCCTGCTCGGTCGCCTGGGAGACCTTCGGCGCGAGCCGTACGCGTGCCTCCGTCGCGTAGTGCGAGGCCTTGTCCTTTGCCGTGTCGGCGTAGGGCGCCACCACTTCCGCGGCGTGCAGCACGCTGTCCTTCGCCGAGCCGGTCGCGGCGCGCACGCTGTCGATGCGGGTCACGGGATCCTCCTCCTCGGTGGCGTACGGTAATTCGACTTTCCACCCTTTTACGGATCATGCCTGCCGGAGTGCAGCCCGGCACCTGAGGGCGGGCATCCGGATCAATAACGGATGAATACGTGGCAACAGGAGCTTGTCGACGACAATGCCACGGATCGCCGCTCCGCGCCCCTGCCCGGACCCTCCTCGGCCGGATCCGTGCGAGGATCGGTCGGGCACAAGAAGACAACGGAAGGCAGATCGTGGCCGAGCAGCTTTACGCCACCCTGAAGACCAACCACGGCGACATCGAAGTCCGGCTCCTGCCGAACCACGCCCCGAAGACGGTCAAGAACTTCGTCGAACTCGCCCAGGGCGAGCGCGAGTGGACGCACCCCGGCACCGGTGAGAAGTCCACCAAGAGGCTCTACGACGGCACGATCTTCCACCGGGTCATCAGCGGCTTCATGATCCAGGGCGGCGACCCGCTGGGCACCGGCATCGGCGGCCCCGGGTACGAGTTCGAGGACGAGTTCCACCCCGACCTCGGCTTCAACAAGCCCTACCTGCTCGCCATGGCCAACGCGGGGCCGGGCACCAACGGCTCGCAGTTCTTCATCACCGTCTCCCCGACGGCCTGGCTGAACCGCAAGCACACCATCTTCGGCGAGGTCACCGACCCGGCCAGCCAGAAGGTCGTCGACGCCATCGCCGGCGTCAAGACCACGCGCCCCAACGACCGCCCGGTGAACGACGTCGTCATCGAGCAGGTCGTCGTGGAGACCCGCCAGGGCTGAGCCCGGGGCAACCGCCACGAAGGGAACCATTCGCCCCGCTCAACCGTAAGGATGAGCGGGGCGGTGCACGTGGGCACGACGACTCAGGGCGACTTAGGGGATGGCATGAATCAGGAGGCGGGCAGCACACCGGAGGCCCAGAACCTGCCTGGCTGCTACCGGCACCCGGACCGTGAGACCGGCATCCGCTGCACCCGCTGCGAGCGCCCGATCTGCCCCGAGTGCATGGTCAGTGCCTCCGTCGGCTTCCAGTGCCCCGAGTGCGTGCGCGACGGGGGCGGCAGCGGGCCCGCTCCGGCCGCGGCCAGGCCCCGCACCATCGCGGGCGGTACGGTCACGGCCGATCCCCGGCTGTTCACGAAGATCCTGATCGGGATCAACGTCGCGGTGTTCATCGCCATCCAGGCCAAGGCGTCCCTCGCGACCGACCTCAGCCTCATCGGTGCCTGGCCGCCGGCGCCGTTCCAGCCCACCGAGGGAGTCGCGGACGGGCAGTACTACCGCCTGGTGACCTCGATGTTCGCGCACCAGGAGTACTGGCACATCGGCTTCAACATGCTGAGCCTGTGGTGGCTCGGCGGCCCCCTCGAAGCCGCCCTCGGCCGCGCCCGCTACCTGGCGGTCTACTTCGTCTCCGGCCTCGCGGGCAGCGCCCTGGCCTATCTGCTCGCCTCCCCGAGCACGGCCACGCTCGGGGCCTCCGGCGCCATCTTCGGCCTCTTCGGCGCGACCGCCGTGCTGATGCGCAAGCTCAACTACGACCTGCGCCCGATCATCGCGCTCCTGGTGATCAACCTGATCTTCACCTTCAACCCGGCGTTCAACATCTCCTGGCAGGCCCACATCGGCGGCCTCGTCGCCGGGCTCATCACGGGCTACGGCATGGTCCACGCCCCGCGTGAGCGGCGGGCGCTGGTGCAGTACGGGACCTGTGCGCTGGTCCTGCTGGTCGTCGTGGGCATGACCCTGTTCAGAACCGCTCAGCTGACCTGACGGGGCCGTACGACCCTTCTGAGCCGGGCGTTGTCCACAGAGAGTCCCGGATCTTGTGCATAGAGTTCGGGAACAGCTGTGCCCCCTGTCGCTGACCCGTGTTTACGCAGGTCAGGCAGGGGGCGAACAAGCTTGCGACGTTGGTGCGATGGTCGTACCGGCGTCAACGTCAGAGGGGTTATCCACAGATCGTCGTCTTTTCCCCAGCCCTGTTGTGGAAATCGCTCAGGCTGTGGATAACTCAGCGGAAACCCCTGGGGAGAGCTACTTCCACTGGGTGGAGACGGCGAATCCGGCGGCGATGAAACCGAAGCCCACCACGATGTTCCAGTTGTCCAGAGCATCGATGGGCAGTGAGCCGTCGGTCACATAGAAGACGACGATCCAGGCGAGCCCGATGAGGAACATGGCCAGCATCACAGGCGCGACCCAGGCGCGGCTGTTCAGCTTGATGGCGGTCGCCTGCTTCGCCGGCGGCGGCGTGTAGTCGGCCTTCTTGCGGATACGTGACTTCGGCACGAGGGTCTCTCCTGTCGATGCGCTGCGTGGCCGCGCAGGTAACTGGTCGGGCTCCGGGCAGCGTACAAGGGGACTCTTAGCGCTCCCCCGGGCGTCCGTTAGCGTAGTGCTTCCGCGGCGCCGAAGGAGATAAGGGTACGTTGAGCAATTCTGCCGACTCCCCCCAGTCCGGATCCAGTCCTGTCCACAGGCGGGGTTTCCGGCCGGTGAGGGTGCTCACGGCGGGCGTCTTCGCTCTGGCGGGGCTCATTTTCTTCACGAGTTTCAACACGGCCAAGGGCACCGACATCCGCACGGACGCCTCGATGCTGAAGCTCTCGGACCTCATCCAGGAGCGCAGCCGCAACAACGGCGAGCTCGACGAGTCCAACGGTTCGCTGCGCCGGGACGTCGAGTCGCTCGCCGAGCGCGACGACGGCAGCACCAAGGCCGAGGACGCCAAGCTCGCCGCCCTGGAGGACCGGGCGGGCACCCAGAAGCTCAAGGGCAAGGCGGTCACCGTCACGCTCGACGACGCCCCGCCGAACGCCACCGCCAAGCTCCCCGGCTATCCCGAGCCGCAGCCCGACTACCTGGTCATCCACCAGCAGGATCTGCAGGCCGTGGTCAACGCCCTGTGGAAGGGCGGCGCCAAGGGGATCAAGGTCATGGACCAGCGGCTGATCTCCACCAGCGCCGTGCGCTGCGTCGGCAACACCCTGATCCTCCAGGGCCGCGTCTACTCGCCGCCGTACAAGATCCAGGCGGTCGGTGACCCCGGGAAGCTGAAGCAGGCGCTCGCGGACTCCAAGGCGATCCAGAACTACATGGTCTACGTCAACGTCTACGGCCTCGGCTGGAATGTCGCCGACGACGGCACGGTGACTCTTCCCGGCTACTCGGGCACAGTGGATCTGCAGTACGCCAAGCCCGTGGAGTGAGCACGGTGTGAGCCCCTGGAGCCGCCGGTGCGTGTCGTCGTCAGGACCGTCAGCGAGCTGTGCATCACCGTCGGCGCCCTGATCGTGTTGTTCGTCGTCTACGTGTTGTTCTGGACCGGTGTGAAGGCCGACACCGTCATGGACGACCAGATCGACCAGTTGCAGAGCCAGTGGTCGCAGGGGAGCGTGCGGCAGCCGAAGGCGACCGCGGGTGCGTCCGCCGCTCCGGCGCGGCTGGCGCCGTACAGGAGCGGGAAGCCCTTCGCGATCATGTACATCCCGCGGCTTGGTTTCACGTGGAACAAGCCCGTGCTCGAGGGCACCGAGGTCGGCACCCTGAAGAAGGGCCTCGGCCACTATGCCAACACCGTGCAGCTCGGGCAGCAGGGCAACTTCGCGGTCGCCGGGCACCGGCGGACCTACGGCGATCCCTTCAAGGACTTCCCGAGGCTGCGGCGCGGGGACGCGGTCGTGCTGACCGACGGAACGACCTGGTTCACGTATCGGATCGACAAAGGGCCTTACAAAACCGTGCCCGCCGACATTGAGGTGATCGATCCTGTGCCACGTAAATCCGGGTACACGCGGCCCGGCCGGTATCTCACGCTGACCACGTGCGATCCGGAGTGGGGACACAGTCACCGGCTGATCGTCTGGGCACACCTGGACTCCACACAGCCTGTGGAGGACGGCAAGCCTCTTGCCCTGCGCCGTTAGTCTGGTGCGGTACGGCGTGTGTGTGGTGCCGTGGTGCGACGGAAGGGACGGCATGTACGGCTGGATCTGGCGGCATCTGCCGGGGAACGTGTGGGTGAAGGCGCTGCTCTCACTCATGCTGGTCGTTGCTGTGGTCTACGTCCTGTTCCAGTACGTGTTCCCGTGGGCCGAACCGCTGCTGCCCTTCAACGATGTGACGGTGGACAACCAGTGAGCGCGCGCATTCTCGTCGTCGACAACTACGACAGCTTCGTCTTCAACCTGGTCCAGTACCTGTATCAGCTGGGTGCGGAGTGCGAGGTGCTGCGCAACGACGAGGTGTCGACGGCGCACGCCCAGGACGGCTTCGACGGTGTCCTGCTCTCGCCCGGTCCCGGCACGCCGGAGGAGGCCGGGGTCTGCATCGAGATGGTGCGCCACTGCGCCGCTACCGGGGTGCCCGTCTTCGGTGTCTGCCTCGGCATGCAGTCGATGCAGGTGGCGTACGGCGGTGTCGTGGGCCGCGCTCCCGAGCTGCTGCACGGCAAGACGTCGCTGGTCGAGCACGAGGGCCGCGGGGTCTTCGCCGGGCTGCCCACTCCGTTCACGGCGACCCGGTACCACTCGCTGGCCGCGGAGCCGGCGACGGTGCCTGCCGAGCTGGAGGTCACCGCGCGGACGCACGACGGGATCGTCATGGGGCTGCGGCACCGTGAACTCCCGGTCGAGGGTGTGCAGTTCCACCCCGAGTCGGTGCTGACGGAACACGGTCACCTGATGCTGGCCAACTGGCTGGTGGAGTGCGGGGACCAGGGCGCGGTGGCGAGGTCGGCGGGGCTCGCCCCGGTGGTGGGCAGGGCCACGGCGTGACGGCCCTGCGCCCCGAGCGCGAGGACTTGTACGGCGACGCGTCGTACGAGTCCTACGGCGGTGATGCCTACGGCGGGGACGCGTACGGCGGGGGGCCCGTGGGCGGTGCCTCCTACGCCGAAGAGCATCGCGTGGAGGAGCCGTACGTCCAGGAGCCGTACACCGAGGAGTCGTTCGGCGGGGCGTCGTCGAGTGGGGCGGCGGCGCCGTATGTGCCCCCGGCCGACGACGAGACGGTGGCGCTGCGGATACCCGATCCGCCTCCGCCCCCCATATCCGCCTCTGCGGCCTCTTCCGTCACATCCGCCACTGGATCCCCACAGGGTGGCCGTGCGGCCCGCAGAAAGGCCGCCAAGCGCCGTCACGGGCGTCATGGCGGTGCGGCCGCCCCTGAAGCGCAGCCGGAGCAGGACTCGCCGGACTCGCCGGACGGCAGGCCGCTCTCGCGCGTGGAGGCCCGCAAGCAGGCCAAGGCGCGCAAACCGGGCGCGGCGGTCGTCGCGAGCCGGGCGATCGGCGAGGTGTTCATCACCACCGGCGTGCTGATGCTGCTGTTCGTCAGCTACCAGCTGTGGTGGACCAACGTGCGGGCGCACGCGGCGGCGGACAAGGAGGCGAGCAGCCTCCAGAACGACTGGGCGAGCGGGAAGGGCGCCCCGGGCACCTTCGAGCCGGGCCAGGGTTTCGCCCTGCTGCACATCCCCAAGCTGGATGTCGTCGTGCCGATCGCCGAGGGCGTCAGCAACAAGAAGGTCCTCGACAAGGGCATGGTCGGGCACTACAGCGAGGGCGCCCTGAAGACGGCGATGCCCGACGCCAAGACCGGCAACTTCGCCCTCGCCGGGCACCGCAACACACACGGCGAGCCCTTCCGTTACATCAACAAGCTCAGCCCGGGTGACGCGATCGTCGTGGAGACGCAGGACGAGTACTTCGTCTACAAGATGACGTCGACGCTGCCGGTGACGTCTCCGAGCAACACGAGCGTGATCGACCCCATCCCGAAGGGATCCGGTTTCACCACGGCCGGCCGCTACATCACCCTCACCACCTGCACGCCGGAGTTCACCAGCAAGTACCGGTTGATCGTCTGGGGCAAGATGGTCGAGGAACGGCCGCGCAGCAAGGGCAAGCCGGATGCGCTCGTCCAGTAAGGGCAGATGACTAGTGGCAGCGACCACCGACCAAGAGCAGAACACCGGCACTCCCGCGCCGCGCCGCCGCGGCGCCGGCCGGATCGCCATGGCGGTCAGCTTCTTCGGTGAACTCCTCATCACGGCAGGCCTGGTGCTCGGCCTGTTCGTCGTCTACTCGCTGTGGTGGACGAACGTCGTCGCCGACCGCGCGGCGCACAAGGAAGCCGACAAGGTCCGCGACAGCTGGATGCAGAACCGGGACACCGGTCCCGGCGCGCTGGACACCAAGAACGGCATCGGCTTCCTGCACGTCCCCGCGATGAGGAACGGCGAGGTCCTGGTCGAGAAGGGCACCTCGACGAAGATCCTCAACGACGGTGTCGCCGGCTACTACACCGACCCCGTCAAGGCCACGCTCCCCACCACCGGCAAGACCGGCAACTTCACCCTCGCCGCGCACCGCGACGGCCACGGGGCGAAGTTCCACAACATCGACAAGGTCAAGAAGGGCGACCCGATCGTCTTCGAGACCAAGGACGAGTGGTACGTCTACAAGGTCTACGCCGTCCTCCCCGAGACCTCGAAGTACAACGTCAAGGTCCTGGGCCAGATCCCCAAGGAGTCCGGCAAGAAGAAGGCCGGCCACTACATCACGCTGACGACGTGCACGCCGGTGTACACGTCGCGGTACCGGTATGTGGTGTGGGGGGAGCTGGTCCGCACGGAGAAGGTGGACAGCGAGCGGACGCTGCCGAAGGAACTCACCTAGCATGGAGAAGGCCCGAAGCCGCAACTTGCTCTTGCGGCTTCGGGCCTTTCCGCTTCGGCAGGATGCGGAGCGCGACTGCGGTATCCGTTGGCCGCCAGTTCGGCACGATGGTCGACTACGAGTGAGCGAATGGCAACGAAGAGCCGGACCCCGTACAGGGTCCGGCTCTTCTCGGTGCTGGGGCCGCAGGCGGCGATCAGCCGCTTCCGCCTCCGAAGAAGCCTCCGCCGTTGTTCCCGCCGCCGTTGTTGTTGCCGTTGCCGAAGCTCACGGT
The DNA here is from genome assembly GCF_042893155.1 of Streptomyces sp. NPDC001668. NCBI lineage: Bacteria > Bacillati > Actinomycetota > Actinomycetes > Kitasatosporales > Streptomycetaceae > Streptomyces > Streptomyces sp. NPDC001668. The sequence continues at coordinate 11,845 of NZ_JBIAUQ010000024.1, read as the reverse complement.
GGTCAGGTTGATCTGGGTGTTGCCCGGGTCGTCGACCTCGTTGCCCGCGCCCGGGTCCTGTTGGAGCACGATCGCGGTGTCGCTCGTGTCGCTGCCGTTCGCGAACTGGATGTTCGTGAAGCCGGCGCTGTTCAGGATCTGCCGGGCCTGCGCGACCGTGCGGTTCCTGACGTCCGGGACCTCGGTCTTGTCCTTCGGCTTGCCGATCTGGATGTTGACCGCCGAGTTCTTGTCGACCTGGGTGCCGGCCTGCGGTGTGGTCGAGATGACCTTGCCGATCTTGTTGGTGTCGTCGGTCTCGATCTCGGTGCAGTTGCCGACGAGGTTGTTGGCCTGCATCTGTGCCTTGGCCTCGTCACAGGTACGGTCGGCGACGTCCGGCACCGTGGACTTCGCCTCGGCCTTGGCGATGGTCAGGGTCACGGTGGAACCCTTCTCCACCTCCGCGCCCAGCTTCGGGTCCTGGTTCAGGACGGTGCCCGCCTCCTCGGTGGACACCTGCTGCTTGGTCTTGACGACGAACTGGTACTGGTCGTCCTCCAGCGTCTGCGTGGCCTTGTCGACGTCCAGACCGAGGACGCTGGGGACGGCCACCTTGGGCGCCCCGGTGGACACCACGATGCTGACGGCGGTGTTCTTGTCGACCTTGGTGCCGCCGGTCGGGTTCTGCTCGCAGACGTTGCCCTTGGCCGTGTTCTCACACGGTTTCTGCGTGATCTCGCCGACCTTCAGGTCGATGTTGCCCAGTTGTTTCGTGGCGTCGGCCTGTGGCTGGTTGACGAGGTTCGGCACGGTGACCTGGTCGTTGCCCGCGCCGCCGCCGCTGAAGATCCACTTGCCGATCAGGATCGCGCCGACGAGCACCAGGATGCCCGCCACCACCAGCAGGATCGTCGAGGTGTTCGACTTCTTCTGGCGGCGCCGGTCGGGGCGGTCGTCGTAGCCGTAGCCGCCGTCGTCCGGGTTCATCGGCGGGAGCATGGTGGTGGCGCCGGCGTCGGAGCGCAGGGCCGTGGTCGGCTGGTCGTCCGGGTAGCCGCCGTAGCCCACGGAGCCCATGGCCGCGGTGGCCGCGACGGGCTGGCCGTCGAGGCAGGCCTCGATGTCGGCGCGCATCTCGTCGGCGGACTGGTAGCGGTAGTTGGGGTCCTTGACCAGGGCCTTGAGGACGATGGCGTCCATCTCGGGCGTGATCTCGGGGTCGAAGACCGACGGGGGCTGCGCCTCTTCCCGTACGTGCTGGTAGGCGACGGCCACCGGGGAGTCGCCCACGAAGGGCGGCCGTACCGTCAGCAGCTCGTAGAGGAGGCAGCCGGTGGAGTAGAGGTCCGACCTCGCGTCGACCTGCTCGCCCTTGGCCTGCTCCGGGGAGAGGTACTGGGCGGTGCCGATGACCGCGGAGGTCTGGGTCATGGTCATGCCGGAGTCGCCCATGGCGCGGGCGATGCCGAAGTCCATGACCTTGACCTGGCCATTGCGGGTGAGCATCACGTTGGCCGGCTTGATGTCCCGGTGGACGATGCCGCTGCGGTGGGAGTACTCCAGCGCCTGGAGGATCCCGATGGTCATCTCCAGGGAGCGCTCCGGCAGCAGCTTGCGGCCGGAGTGCAGGAGTTCGCGGAGCGTGGAGCCGTCGACGTACTCCATGACGATGTACGGGATCGAGACCCCGTCGATGTAGTCCTCGCCCGTGTCGTAGACCGCCACGATCGCGGGATGGTTGAGCGAGGCGGCCGACTGGGCCTCCCGGCGGAACCGGGCCTGGAAGGACGGGTCGCGCGCGAGGTCCGCGCGCAGCGTCTTCACCGCCACGGTGCGGCCGAGGCGCGTGTCCATGGCGAGGTAGACCTCCGCCATGCCACCACGGCCGAGCACCTGGCCCAGCTCGTACCGGCCGCCGAGGCGACGCGGCTCTTCCATAGCTTCCTACCAGCCCTCTCCGTCGGTCCCGACCGGCACGTGTGTGCCGTCGGAGGCTGCACTCCGGGCCTACCGTACCCGGCTAGCTTTGTGTGACCTGGCCAAGTGCGTCACCCGATACAGGACCGGTATCGCAACGTGCGCCGATGTGGAGGCGACGTGAGCGGGGTCACTTCTTGGAGTCGATGACCGCCTCCATGACGCTCTTGGCGATGGGGGCCGCGAGGCCGCTGCCGGAGATGTTCTCGCGGACCGCGTTGTCGTCCTGGACGACCACGGCGACGGCGACCGGCGCGCTGTCGCCGACCTTGGCGTACGAGATGAACCAGGCGTAGGGGTTCTTGCTGTTGTTCTCGCCGTGCTGGGCGGTACCGGTCTTGCCGCCCACGGTGACGCCCTGGATCTTCGCCGTGGTACCGGTGCCCTTCTCGACGACCGTCTCCATCATCGACTGGAGGATCTGGGCGTTCTCCGGGGACAGCGGCTCGCTCATCTTCTCCGGCTCGGTCTGCTCGAGGGGGTCGAGGTTGGGGGCCTGGAGCGAGTCGACCATGTACGGCTTCATCAGGGTGCCGTCGTTGGCGACGGCCGAGGCGACCATGGCCATCTGGAGCGGCGTCGCGGCGGTGTTGAACTGACCGATCGAGGAGAGCGCGACCTCGGAGGGCGCCATGTCGTCGGAGAAGACCGAGGAGCTGGAGCGGACCGGCGTGAACTGCTCCTCGTCGAAGCCGAACTTCTTGGCCTCCTCCAGCATCTTGTCGTTGCCGAGGTCGGAGCCGATCTTGCCGAAGACGGTGTTGCAGGACCACTGGAGCGCGACCCGCATGGTGGCGTTCTCGCAGGGGATGTTGCCCTCGTTCTTCAGCTGGGTCGTGGTGCCCGGCATGGTCCACGGCAGCGGCGACTTGGTCTTCTCGTCGGCCTGGGTGTACAGGCCGTTCTGGAGGGCGGCGGCCGCGGTGACGATCTTGAAGGTGGAGCCGGGAGGGTAGACCTCGCGCAGCGCCCGGTTGAGCATCGGGTCGTCGGGGTTGTTCTTCTTGTCGAGCTTCTTCCAGGCCTCGGCGTCGGAGTCGCTGCCGCCGGCGATCGACGACGGGTCGTACGACGGGTAGGAGGCCAGTGCCAGGATCTTGCCGGTGGAGGGCTCGATGGCGGCGACCGCGCCCTTGCCGCCCTGCTTCTTCAGACCGTCGTAGGCGGCCTTCTGCGCGGCGGCGTTGAGGGTGGTGACGACGTTGCCGCCCTCCTTCGGCTTGCCGGTGAGCATGTCGAGGGTGTTGCGGAAGAAGAGCCGGTCGTCGTTGCCGGTGAGGATGCCGTCCTCGATGGACTCCAGCTGGGTGGCGCCGTAGGACTGCGAGACGAAGCCGGTGACCGGCGCCCACATCGCGCCGTCCTTGTAGGTGCGCTTGTACTTGAAGTCGCCCGACGTCGTCTCCGCGTGCCCGGTGATGGACTTGCCGTTGACGATGATGTCGCCGCGGGGGGTGGCGTACCGCGCGATCAGCACCCGGCGGTTGTCCGGGTCCTCCCTGAGGGCGTCGGCCTTGACGTACTGGAGCCAGTTGTCGCGGATGAGCAGGGCCAGGACCAGGAGGCCGCAGAAGATCGCGATCCGGCGCAGGGGCTTGTTCATGACGGGCGGACCACCTGGGTCATCTCGGCGTCGGGGCTGGGGGCGGGGGCGGGCGCCGGGCGGCGCGCGGTGTCGCTGATTCTGATCAGGATGCCGATGAGGGCCCAGTTGGCGATGACGGAGGAGCCGCCGTAGGCCAGGAAGGGCATCGTCATACCGGTCAGGGGGATCAGGCCCATCACGCCGCCGGCCACCACGAAGACCTGGAGCGCGAAGGCGCCGGACAGGCCGATGGCGAGGAGCTTGCCGAAGGGGTCGCGGGCGGCGAGGGCGGTGCGTACGCCGCGCTCCACGATCAGGCCGTAGATCAGCAGGATCGCCATCAGGCCGGCCAGGCCCAGTTCCTCGCCGAAGGTGGCGAGGATGAAGTCGGAGTTGGCGGCGAAGCGGATCAGTTCGGAGTGGCCCTGGCCCCAGCCGGTGCCGAGGGTGCCGCCGGAGCCGAAGGCCCACAGGGCTTGCATGGCCTGCTCGGAGTGGACGAGACCGTCGCTGCTGCCGTTGCGGCTGAGCGTGTACTCGCGCATCGGGTCGAGCCAGGCCTGCACACGGGTCTGGACGTGCGGTTCGAAGCTGGCCACACCGACGGCGCCGGCCGCGGACATCAGCAGACCGAAGACGATCCAGCTGGTCCGCTCGGTGGCGACGTACAGCATGATGATGAACATTCCGAAGAACAGCAGCGAGGTACCGAGGTCGGTCTCGAACACCAGGATGAGGATCGAGATCATCCAGACGACGATGATCGGGCCGAGGTCGCGGCCGCGGGGCAGGTACAGGCCCATGAAGCGGCGGCTGGCGAGGGCGAGCGCGTCGCGCTTGACCATGAGGTAGCCGGCGAAGAACACAGCGAGGACGATCTTGGCGAACTCGCCGGGCTGGATGGTGAAGCTGCCGACCTGGATCCAGATCTTGGCGCCGTAGGTGATGTTGGCGCCGAGGCCCGGGACCAGCGGGAGGAGCAGCAGGACCAGCGCGCCGACCATGGAGATGTAGGTGTAGCGCTGCAGGACCCGGTGGTCCTTGAGGAAGACCAGGACGACGGCGAACAGGGCGATGCCCATCGCCGTGTAGATCAGCTGGTTGGTGGCCTTGCCGCCGGCGACGTGGATCTGCTGGAGCAGCTTGGACTGGTCGAGGCGCCAGATCGCGACGAGTCCGAGGCCGTTGAGCAGGGTGGCCAGCGGCAGCATGAGCGGGTCCGCGTACGGGGCGAACTTGCGGACGACGAGATGGGCGACGCCGGCCAGCAGGCCGAGTCCCAGGCCGTAGCTGAGCAGCCCGGTGGGGACCTGGTCGTTGATGGCCAGGCCGACGTTGGCGTAGGCGAAGACCGGGATGAGGACGGCGAACACCAGCAGCGCCAGCTCGGTGTTGCGGCGGCTCGGTGCGCCGATCGCGCCGATCGTGGACGTGTGGTGCGTCGACGTGTTCGAAGTACTGCTGCTCATCGTGTGACAGGGCCTCTCACGGCTTGCCTACTGCGTACCGCAGTTCCCGACGACCTGCTTCTCCTCGTCCGAGAGGGTGGGGCCGGGGGTGGGAGTGGGCGTCGGGGATGCGGAAGCGCTCGGGGACGGGGAGGTCGTGCTCGTCGGGGTCGGTGTGGCCTTGGACGCCAGGGAGGACCGAGTGGTTCCCGTGGTGCCGCCGGCCTGGCCCTCGCCCGTCTTGGAGTTCTTCTTGCTCTCCGTGGCCTGCGCCTCTGCCTGCTTCTTGCACGCGGAGGCCTGGACGCCCAGTTCGTCGATCTTCTTCTGGGCCGTCTTCAGGCCGCCCTCGGCGATGGTGCCCTCGACCGACTTCTGCTGGTACGGCGGCAGGTACTTGAGTTCGATCTCGGGGTGGTCCTTGGACACCTTGGAGAGCGAGACCCACGCCAGGTCCTGGCTGATCCCCCGGTACAGCGCCACGTGCTCGCCGTTGACGCCGACGTAGTACTGGGTCTGCGTCCAGCGCCAGCCGCCGTACAGGCCGCCGCCGATGACGGCGAGCGCGAGGACCGAGTAGAAGGATCTCTTCAGCCACTTGCGGCCCTTGCGGGGCTTGACGAAGTCGTCGTCGGAGTAGTCGCCGAAGCTGCCCGCGGGGATGTAGCCGGTGGTGTCGGACGAGCCGGGCCCGCCGTACTCGCCGCCCCCGCCCCCGCCCTGGCCGTGGCGGCCGAGCCCGGAGGCGCGGCCCGCGGGGGTCTGCATGATGCCGTTGTCGTGCAGGTGGTTCTGGTTCTCGGCGACCGCGCCGACCACGACGGGCTGGTCGGACAGCTGCCCGGCGAGGGTGTCGCCGGTGTCGAGGTCGAGGACGTCGGCGACGATGACGGTGATGTTGTCGGGGCCGCCGCCGCGCAGCGCGAGCTCGATGAGCTGCTGCACGGTCTCCTGGGGGCCCTGGTAACTGGCGAGGGTGTCCTCGAGCGTCTGGTGCGAGACGACGCCGGAGAGGCCGTCGGAGCAGATCAGGTAGCGGTCACCGGCGCGGACCTCGCGGATGGACAGGTCCGGCTCGACGTGTTCGCCGCTGCCCAACGCCCGCATCAGCAGGGAGCGTTGGGGGTGGGTGGTGGCCTCTTCCTCGGTGATGCGGCCCTCGTCGACCAGGCGCTGCACCCAGGTGTGGTCCTGGGTGATCTGAGTGAGGACGCCGTCGCGCAGCAGGTACGCGCGCGAGTCGCCGACGTGCACGAGGCCGAGCCGCTGGCCGGTCCACAGCAGGGCGGTCAGCGTGGTGCCCATGCCTTCGAGCTGGGGGTCGTCCTCGACCATGGAGCGCAGCTGGTCGTTGGCGCGCTGGACGGCCACGCCGAGGGAGGTCAGGACGTCGGAGCCGGGGACGTCGTCGTCGAGGGCGACGATGGTGGAGATGGCCTCGGAGGAGGCGACCTCGCCGGCGGCGGCGCCGCCCATGCCGTCGGCGATGGCGAGCAGGCGCGGCCCGGCGTATCCGGAGTCCTCGTTGCCCTCCCGGATCATGCCTTTGTGCGATCCGGCGGCGAAGCGCAGTGACAGACTCATGCGCACCTCGCCCGTCGGCTCCGGGTACATCCGCACGGTGCCCACCCTCCGGTCGGGAGCGCGCCGGGACCCGGGGTGGGGGCCCACGCCGCGTGCTCGCTCCGCTCGCGCCTATTCATGATGTAGCACTACTTCCGCAGCTCGATGACGGTCTTGCCGATGCGGATCGGCGCGCCCAGCGGAATCGGTGTCGGGGTCGTCAGCCGGCTCCGGTCGAGATACGTGCCGTTGGTGGAGCCCAGGTCCTCGACGATCCACTGGCCGTCTCGGTCCGGGTAGATCCTGGCATGCCGGCTGGAGGCGTAGTCGTCGTCCAGCACGATGGTGCTGTCGTGCGCCCGGCCCAGCGTGATGGTCTGCCCCTGGAGCGCGACGGTGGTGCCGGTGAGGGTGCCCTCGGACACGACGAGCTTGGTGGGGGCGTTACGGCGCTGGCGGCCCCCGGCGGCCGGCTGCTGGCGCTGCTGCGGGGGCGCCTGGCGCTGGGCCTGCTGGGCCCGGCCTGCCTCCCGGCGCGAGCCGCGCTGGGTGACGCGCGTACCGAACAGGTCGCTGCGGATGACCTGCACGGCCACGATCACGAACAGCCACAGTACGGCCAGGAAACCCAGCCGCATGACCGTGAGGGTCAGCTCTGACATTGCCCCCGCTTCACCCTTCGGCTTGCCGGTAAATGATGGTGGTACTGCCCACGACGATCCGCGAGCCGTCGCGGAGCGTAGCGCGGGTGGTGTGCTGCCCGTCCACCACGATGCCGTTGGTGGACCCGAGATCCTGGATCGTCGAGGGCGTTCCGGTCCGGATCTCACAGTGCCGGCGCGAGACGCCGGGGTCGTCGATCCGCACGTCGGCTTCGGTGCTGCGGCCCAGCACCAGCGTTGCGCGGGAGATCTGATGGCGGGTGCCGTTGATCTCGATCCAGTGGCGGGTGCGGGAGCCCGGCGCGGGCGCGCCGACCGGGCCGCCGGCGCCGGGGCGCTGGGCCTGGGCCGGCTGCGGGTAGCCGTAGCCGCCGGGGGCGCCACGGCCGGGAGGCGGGGCGGCCGGCATGGGCGGGGCGCCCGCCGGGGCGGCCGGGGGGTAGCCGTAGCCGCCGGGTGCCGGTGCGCCGGGCCGTCCGGCCGGGGCCGCGGGGCCGGGGGCCTGCTGGTTGGTGGAGGAGGCGAGCGTACGGCTGCGTACCCGGTACAGACCGGTGTCGAGGTCGTCGGCCTTCTCCAGGTGGACCTTGATCGGGCCCATGAAGGTGTAGCGCTGCTGCTTGGCGTAGTCGCCCACCATGCCGGCGAGCTCGTCGCCGAGCTGGCCCGAGTAGGGGCTGAGCCGCTCGAAGTCCGGCGTGCTCAGCTCCACGATGAAGTCATTGGGTACGACCGTGCGGTCGCGGTTCCAGATGGTCGCGTTGTTGTCGCACTCCCGCTGGAGCGCGCCCGCGATCTCCACGGGCTGGACCTCGGACTTGAACACCTTGGCGAAGGTGCCGTTGACCAGACCTTCGAGACGCTGCTCGAACTTCTTCAGGACTCCCATGAGGCACCTCCTCCGTCCTTGCCGTCCTGGGTACTGCGCCTGCTGCTTACCTGGTAGTGCTTACTGATCGTATCCACGCGCCGGTGAATCGGCTGGTTCCCCCTGTCGGCACGGTCGACGGGTGTCGACGCCTCCGAAGTTCCCTGTGGAGCTCGACTTCGAACTCCACAGTCGAACTCCTCTGTCAAGGATCGTAGAGGTGGCCGCAGACCAGTGTCCCGCACCTGACTGTGGACCCCTACCGGCTCCCGGGGAGACGGGCGCTACCGGTACGAGGTTGATACGTGAACAAGCACAGGCTGATACGTGGCCGACGGCACCCCGGTTCGGGCGACCGCAACAGAAGCCGCTGGTGGGCGGCTGCCCACGGATATGGGATGTGAACCCACCCCCTCCAGCGTGCTAATGTTCTGCGTGTCGGAAGGCGCCGCACCGCAAGGCGAGGGGCCCGAGGACACACCCAATGCGCGGGTGGCGGAATAGGCAGACGCGCTGGATTCAGGTTCCAGTGCCCGCAAGGGCGTGGGGGTTCAACTCCCCCCTCGCGCACCAGGAAGAACCGACGGAACGGGTCTTCACCAGTGACGAAAGTCACCGGTGGGGGCCCGTTCCTCGTTGTGGTGATGGACTGCGGCCCGGACAGGGACGCGGCAGGGCCCCGGCGGTGAGGTATCTCACGGCCGGGGCCCTGCTATGTGAGCTGCTGGTTGTTCTCCGGGTGGTGCTGTGGTGACCTCGGCCGGTTCATGCGGCCGACGGCAGGTGGCCGGTGGGTGTCCAGGTCCCGGGTTCCTTGGTCTTCCGCCTGTGGTGGGTGCGGCGCCGGGGGCGTTCGCCGAGCGCGAGCGTCTCCAGCCATTTCATGATCTTGCGGCGGTTGGCATGGGCGAGCTGGAAGGCCAGGAGGATCGTCTGGGCCGCGATGCCGCGGATGCGACGGGAGCCGGCGGCTTCGATGCTCGGCGAGGGGGTTCTTGGTGTAGCCGTTGTAGCCCTCGACGCTGTTGCGGAGCCGGAAGCAGATCTTCTGCCATTCCGGGCCGCCGTACTCCAGGGCCTGCCACTGCTTGGCTCCGGCTCCCGGGCCGACGGTGAGGGGTGTCAGTCGTCCACCGCGCGGACGTCTTCCTCTCGTACGGGTCGCGTTTCTGCGGCCCAAGACGCGAGCAGCGTGAACCGGTCCGCGCTTTCCGGGTGCGTGTCGGTGGGGTGGTAGATGACGAGCGTCTGGTCGCCGGTGTCGTCGACGGCGAGCTTGGAGAGGTGTAGCTCCATCGGACCGACCTGCGGGTGATCGATGCGGACGGGACCGCCCCGGGCCGGCCGCACATCGTGGCGGGCCCACGCCTGCCGAAACGCTTCGCTTGCCAGTGACAGTTCTCCGATGAGCTGCACGGCCCGTGGATCGTCGAGATCGGCTCCGACGCGTTTGCGGAACATCGCGACCATGTCGTTTCGATCGAGGTGTATTCGGTCATCCGCGTCGAGGAATGCAGCACGCAGCAGGTTCTCACCGGGTCGGAGCTCCGGCGAGAGGACGTGCGCCAGCGGATTGCTCGCGAGCACGTCCATGTAGCGCCCCGCGACAAACGCGGGCATCTCTATCGAGCGGAGGAGCTCCATGATGCGGGGGATGACTGTCTCGCGGCGGGGTGCTCGACGCCGACGTGGCGCCGTGGCGCTCAGTTTGAGGAGATGCTCGGTGGAGGGTTCGTCGAGTTGCAGCACACGTGCGATGGCTTCGAGCACCTGCACCGAGGGATTCCGGTTGCGCCCCTGCTCGAGCCGGAGGTAGTAGTCCGAGCTGATGCCGGCGAGCAGGGCGACTTCTTCGCGGCGCAGCCCCGGCACTCGACGTCGTTCGTCCTCAGGCAGACCGACAGTCTCCGGGGCCACCAGTTCCCGCCGAGCGCGCAAGTAGTCGCCGAGCCTGTTCTCGCGCCCCGAGCCTGCCGCGTTCGTCACACTCGTTGACGATAGTTCCCGCGGACTGACGTTGCCTGGTCCTGCCACTCCCAGGATCGAGGTGGCCTTCTCCGTCGGCCGGGAGGGCCGCACGGTTGTCACAGAGCGCGACGCGCACTGGCACGAGCGCTCGTTCGTCATCGCCACGTCAGCCGAAGGAGGGCCCTCGTGCCTACGAACCGTATTGCTCTGATCACCGGAGCCAACCAAGGCATGGGCAAGCAGGTCGCGAAGGAGCTGGTCTTCGATGGGGTGACCGTGTTTGTCGGGTCCCGCGACCTCGCCCGCGGCGAGAAGGCAGCCGCAGAGATCGGTGAGGGCGCCAACGCGCTCCAGCTCGACGTGACCGACACGACGTCGATCGCCTCGGCCGCCGAACGGATCCGCGACGAGACCGGCCGACTCGACCTCCTCGTCAACAACGCCGCCATCTCCACCACCCGCACCGATGTGCGTGATCTGTCCGAGCTCCGGGCAGTGTCGAAAGCGAGCACCGTCCCCCTCGATGAGGTGCGGGCTGTGTGGGAGGTGAACGTCTTCGGTCCCCTGGCGGTATTCCAGGCCATGCTGCCGCTGCTTCGCGAATCGCCTGTTGCGCGCGTCGTGAACGTCACGAGCGCACTCGGCTCGTTGACAACCATGGCTGGCCCGGACTTCCCGTACCGCTCCACATTCGAACCCGTCTATGCCGCGTCGAAGACGGCGCTCAACGCCGTGACGCTGGCGATGATGATCGAACTGGAGGACACCGACGTCAAAGTCAACCTCGTCTCGCCGGGGTTCGCCAACACCGCACTGGTCAACTTCGAGGGCATGGAGTCGGCCGAGGAGGCCGCCCGCGAGATCGTGCGCGTCGCCCGGCTCGGAGCCGACGGACCCACCGGCACCTTCACGCTCTGGGAAGGCGTGGACCTCCCGTGGTGACCCACGTCGGATTGAGCAGTCAGCGTCGGACGACTCACGAACGACGCCACCGCCGGCGATCCTGAGCCTCCCCCCGACGCGCTGATCGATCACCGCTCAGTCGAGGTCCGCGAGCTTGGCGATGTCGACGTCAGTGCGGTGGCCATGGACCTTGACGGTGGCGGCTTCGGCCTCGATGCGGCTGAACTCGTCCTCGGTGAGGTCGACGTCCGCGGCGCCGAGGTTTTCTTCGATGCGGCTGGGCTTGTGTGATCCGGGGATCGGTAGGAGGCAGTCATACTTGTGCAGCATCCAGACCTAAACGATCACTCAACCTTCGGTGAGAAAATCTAGCGGTCACCAACGGCGGGTCACTGAACGTGGGAGGCGGTGCTCTCCACGGGGCAAGGCGCAATCGCCCTCGGCCGGGAGTGGGTGGAGGTGTACGGCAGCCGGGCGTCCCTGCGCTGCCTACTGGCCTCGCGGGGACTATGGCGGTTGTGGTCGCAGTTGTCGTGTGCCGCGAGCGCCGGGTGACGCTGCTGGATGCGGGCGCGGTTCTTCGCCGGCCGCCCAGGCGACCGCCCGGCGGTGCGTGAACCTGCGGGCCGTGCTTCGGCGGCGTCGATGTGGGCCGGCCGCATCAGGTGCCTGCGCGGCGAGATCGGCTGTGTCCTTGTCAGGGGTGGCGGGGGCGGGGCAGGAGTGCGAATGCGCTTTCCGCGATCGAGGTCAGGCGGTCGGGAGTGTGGCCGGCCGCGCCCATGACATCGCTGCCGCGGATGATGGTCAGCAGGAGGTAGGCGAGGTCGTCGGGGTCCGCGTCGGGGTCGATGTCGCCGTTGCGCTGGGCCGCTCGTAGGCAGTCGGC
>NZ_JBIAUQ010000023.1:0-145693 GCF_042893155.1 Streptomyces sp. NPDC001668 | reverse complement strand
GTGCGGGTGCGTTGTGGCTGGTCGCGCAGTTCCCCGCGCCCCTGGGGTGGGACGGTGGACGCTCCTCAAGCCGCCGACGGCGGGAAGGGGACGGGGTGGGGGGTGTCCGCCCGCAGCGGCCGGCGTCCGTTATCCAGGACATCTCAAGTGACCGAGCCGCCGGACCGAGGACGGATACCCCCCACCCCGGCACCGACCCACAACCCCACCGCACGCGCTACACAAGCCCCCACCGAACCGAAACAGGCCGCCGCAGGCATCAGGGGCGCGGGGAACTGCGCACAACGCCCGCCCCCACCGAACCCGCACCCGCCCCCTCAGTCCGTCACATCAATCGCATACCGCCCCGTCTCCACCCCCGCCGCCGTAACCACCTGCACCTCCACCCGCCCCGGCTCCACATCCGCCGGTACCGGCACGGTCAGCACCTCGTCCGTGGGGTTGCTGAAACCCCCGGCCACCGGCACCAGCGGCACATGCACGTTCACCGGCCCGATCCGCACCACCATCCGGGCCAGCCGATCCGCCCGCTGCGCCCCCGGCGGCACGAACCCGGCGCCGCGGATCTCGATGTCGTCGCCGGTGCGGATGGGCCCGTCCAGGTCACCCGCCTCACGCGACCGCACCACGGAGAGGATCACCGGCCGCCCGCCCTCGGCGTACTTCCCCGCCACGTACGTGGCCGCGGACACCAGCACCACCACCGCCAGCCCCCACGGCAGATCCGGCAACTGGTCCGGCCGCCGGGCCAGCCGTACACACGCGAACAGCAGAGCGACCGCGCCGATCACGACGTACTGGATGTCGGCGAAGGCCCCGCGCCCGGAGTCGTCGGTCAGCAGGTCGGCGGCGCGCGGCCGGTCCGCGCGGACCTTCTGCAGCCGTTGCCCGAGCACCCGCAGCCCGACCACCCTCCGCACCAGCACGGCGATCCCGCACACCACGGCCAGCACGGTCACGATGCCCGCGCCCCGCGCGAGTTCGAGCCCGGCGATCAGCGTGTCCCGCTCACGGCCGTCGGAGGCCGCGGCGAGCCGCCCCACCAGGACCAGCATCGCGTAGGCGACGAACAGCACCCACGCCACCGCGACGGCCCGCGAGGTGGACAGCCGGTTGTCCTCACCGATGACCGGCGCGAGCACCCCGCCCCGGGCCCGGTGGAACCAGGACGCCGCGGTCAGGGCACCCGCGACCACGAGCGCCGCGACCAGCCCGGCCGTACGCGCCGCGGTCCACCCCGCCCCGATGGCCGTCAGCGCCTGGACGAGGAGCAGCACCACGACAGCCGCCCACACCGCGTACGCGGTACGGCGCCACAGCCGGGCGAGCCAGGCGGCTCCCTCGGCCCGCCCCCGTTCGGCCACGGCCTCCGCGGACTGGGTGAGTTCCTCCGACACCCACTGCCGGGAGGCCGACGCGGAGTGCGCCACGGCCGCGGGCAGCCCCTGCCCGGCGGCGAACTCGTCCCGTTTCAGAAGGAATTCGGCCACCGCTCGCCGGTGCCCGGCCCGCGCCCCGTGCGGACAGTCGCCGCAGGTGCAGCCGCCCTCGTGCGCACCGCCGGGCAGGCCCCCGGCCGCGCCCTGTCTCGCTTCCTGCACCGCCACGCCCGACGCCCGCCTTCCCACGATCCTCGTGCCTCTTCAGACCCACGAATTCCGACCCACGAATCCCGACCCACGAATCCCGACCCGCGAAATCCGACCCGCGAATTCAGACCCACGAACCCGCACGGCCGACCGACCGCACAGCCCACAAACCCTCACGCCCGAGGCCAAGACCACGCCCACACCCACGGCCCACCGAAGACCTCGGACAACTCCCCCGCGACGACAGCGAATTGTGCCCTACCGCACACCGCCCCCGTCCGCCAGGTCTGGTCAGGGCGGGTGAAGCGGGGCCCGCCGTGTTGACCCGGCTGCGAGAATTTCCCTATGGCCGAGATCATCCAGCGTGACGGGACCTGGGCCTTCGACGGCACAACGGTCAGAATCACGCCGGGACTCCACCGCTCCGTGCCGCTGTTCCGGCAGACGTACGGCGAGGTCGCCGTGCCCCTGGAGGCCATTTCGGGCGTGGCGTTCGAACCGGAACGCAAGCGCGGCCGGCTGCGGATGCGGCTGCGCGAGGGCGCGGACCCACTGCTGCACGCGACCGGCGGGCGCCTGCCGGACCCGGCGGACCCGTACCGGCTGATCGTGGACGTCGACCGCGCCGGGGTCGCCGAGTACGTGGCCGAGGAGATCCGCCGCGCCCTGCTCCTCGACCAGATCCCGAAGGAGCCGACGAAGACGTATCTGCTGCCCGGTCCACCGGTCCCGGTGTCGGTGCGCTCCTCCGACGGCACGGTCTCCTTCGACGGCACCCAGGTCCGCATCGACTGGGCCGACACCTCCGACCGCGTCAAGCGTGCGACCGGCCCGCGAATCATCGACGTCGGTGACCTCGTCCAGGTGGAGTGGCTGCCCAACTCCGGTTACGAGGACGGTTTCATGCGGTTCGTGACCCGTGAGACGTCGTTCTCGAAGCTGCCGCCGGAGAAGGACCCGTACGCTCTGGACCTGTGGGGCAGCACCCGCCGCGACCTGCTCACGGCCCTCGTCGCGACGGCGGTCACGGCCCGGCTGCCGCACCCGTCGACCCGCAACAGCCTCGAGTACGACGACGAGCGCACCCTGCGGCCCCGGCCGGCGGCGTCCGCCGTACCGCCCGCAGCCGACCACCATGACGTACTCCTGCGCAGGCTGCGGGAGCTGGGGGAGCTGCACCGCGACGGGGTGCTCACGGACGAGGAGTTCGCGGCGACGAAGGCCGCCGTGCTCCGGGGCTTCTAGCTCAGCAGATCCGGTTCGCTGCGGCTGATGTCCTGCCACGTCGGCTGGTAGTTGATCCACGCCACCAGGTCCCCGCCCAGCTGTTCCCGCGTGGCCACCGCCGCCCGGTGGTCGATGAGCACGGGACGTCCCGCCGCCCGGGCCAGGAGCTGCACCTGGCTGGAGCGTTCCATCGACAGGAACCACCAGGCCGCCGCGTCCACCGAGTCCCCGACGGTCAGCAGCCCGTGGTTGCGCAGCACCAGCGCCTTGCGGGAGCCGAGCGCGGCGGCGATCCGGCGGCCCTCCTCGGCGTCGACGGCGACTCCGGTGTAGGCCTCGTACAGCGCGTGGTCCTCGTAGAAGGCGCAGCTCTCCTGGCTGATCGGGTCGAGCAGCTCGCCGAGCGCGGACAGGGCGCGTCCGTGCACGGAGTGGCAGTGGGCGACGGCGACGACGTCGGGGCGGGCGGCGTGCACCTGGGAGTGCACGGTGAAGGCCGCCTGGTTGACGTGGTAGCGGCCCTCGAGGACCTGCCCGTCGGAGTTGGCGAGCACGAGGTCACTCACGGTGACGTGCTTGAACGGCATGCCGAACGGGTTGACCCAGAAGCAGTCGGTGAATTCCGGGTCCCGTGCGGTGATGTGCCCGGAGACCCCGTCCTCGAAGCCGAGCCGGCCGAAGACGCGCAGTGCGCCGGCGAGCCGCTCCTTGCGGTGCCGGCGCTCCTCCTGGAGGGAGTCGTGCATCGGCGGCATCGCGAACTGCAGCTTCTCGGTGGGCAGCGGCGTCGGCGGAGTGGGCCCGAGGGGCGTCTCGTGCATGTGCTCCTCCAGCACTGGGTTGCTTTACGGGGCGGAAGTTACCGTCGGTCAGCGCGGGTGAACAGGGGTGGTTTGTAAAGATGGCGCACACAGGAGACAGCACCCAGCGGATACCCCCGGATACCCGACAGGAGATGTCGGGTATCGGCGGAAGACTGACCAGCATGAACTGGGCAGCTTTCACCTCCGCGGATCCCGACCTGGCCAAGACCGTCGAAGAGCGCTTCGGCGCCTTCCCCCACCACGTCCTCGCCACGCTCCGCAAGGACGGTTCCCCCCGCACCACCGGCCTGGAGGTCCGCTTCCTGCACGGCGAGCTGTGGCTCGGCATGATGCCCGGCTCACTCAAGGCCCTCGACCTGCGGCGGGATCCGCGGTTCGCGCTCCAGGCGAACCCCGGGGAGGGGCAGTCCATGGGCGGCGGCGACGTACGGATCGCCGGGCGGGCTTTCGAGGTCGAGGACGCGGAGACGAAGGCCCGATACGCCGAAGAGGTGGAACCGCCGGAGCCGTTCCACCTCTTCCGCACCGAGCTGACGGAGGTCGTGCGGACCTACGTCGAGGACGAGAAGTACCTGGTCCTCCAGATCTGGAAGCCCGGCCGGCCCTTGCGCACGGTCAGGCGCGCCTGAGCCTCACAGCGGGCTCACTCCCACTCGATCGTCCCCGGCGGCTTGGACGTCACGTCGAGGACCACACGGTTGACGTCGGCCACCTCGTTGGTGATCCGCGTCGAGATCTTCGCGAGGACGTCGTACGGCAGCCGCGACCAGTCGGCGGTCATGGCGTCCTCGGAGGAGACCGGACGCAGCACGATCGGGTGGCCGTAGGTGCGGCCGTCGCCCTGGACGCCGACGGAGCGGACGTCCGCGAGCAGGACGACCGGGCACTGCCAGATGTCCCGGTCGAGGCCGGCCGCCGTCAGCTCCTCGCGGGCGATGGCGTCGGCGTCGCGCAGCAGGTCCAGGCGCTCCTTGGTGACCTCGCCGACGATGCGGATGCCGAGGCCGGGACCGGGGAAGGGCTGGCGCTGGACGATCTCGTCCGGGAGCCCGAGCTCCTGGCCGACCATCCGCACCTCGTCCTTGAACAGCTTGCGCAGCGGCTCGATCAGCTGGAACTCGAGGTCCTCGGGGAGGCCGCCCACGTTGTGGTGGGACTTGATGTTGGCGGTGCCGGTGCCGCCGCCGGACTCGACGACGTCCGGGTAGAGCGTGCCCTGGACGAGGAACTCCACCGCCGGGCCCTCGTCCGCGATGATCTCCGCCTGGGCCTGCTCGAAGACCCGGATGAACTCGCGGCCGATGATCTTCCGCTTCTCCTCGGGGTCGGAGACACCCTTGAGCGCGGTCAGGAAGCGCTCCTCCGCGTCGACGACGACCAGCTTGACGCCGGTCGCGGCCACGAAGTCCTTCTCGACCTGCTCGGTCTCGCCCTTGCGCATCAGACCGTGGTCGACGTACACGCAGGTCAGCTGGTCGCCGATGGCGCGCGCGACCAGGGCCGCGGCCACCGCGGAGTCCACACCGCCGGAGAGACCGCAGATCGCGCGCTTGCCGCCGACGCGCGAGCGGATCTCGGCGACCTGCTCCTCGATCACGTTGCCGGTGGTCCAGTCCGGCTTGAGGCCCGCGCCCCGGTACAGGAAGTGCTCCAGGACCTGCTGGCCGTGCGTGGAGTGCATGACCTCGGGGTGGTACTGGACGCCGTAGAGCTTCTTCTCGTCGTTCTCGAAGGCGGCGACCGGGACGACGTCCGTGGAGGCCGTGACGGTGAAGCCCTCGGGGGCGGCGGAGCAGGCGTCGCCGTGGGACATCCACACCGACTGCTCGTCCGGGGTGCCCTCGAAGAGGGTGGAACCCGACTTCGAGACGTGGAGCGGCGTGCGGCCGTACTCGCGGGCGCCGGTGTTGTCGACGGTGCCGCCGAGGGTGGTGGCCATCAGCTGGAAGCCGTAGCACATGCCGAAGACGGGGACGCCGGACTCGAACAGCTCGCGGTCCAGGCGCGGGGCGCCCTCCGCGTACACCGACGAGGGGCCGCCGGAGAGGATGATCGCCGCCGGGTTCTTGGCGAGCATCTCCGCGACCGGCATGGTGCTCGGCACGATCTCGCTGTAGACCCGGGCCTCGCGGACACGACGGGCGATGAGCTGGGCGTACTGCGCACCGAAGTCGACGACCAGGACGGTGTCGGGGGCGGCGGCGGGGTTCGCTGATGACACGGGTTGCCTTCCGGCGGTGAGCGAGGTGTGTGTGGGGCCGAGTCTACCGGGAGCCGCGGGGCCGGGCCGGGGCCGAGTTCCGTCTCAGGATGCGAACCGGGTTGGACGCCCCCGCGGGGCCCGGCATACTGCTGCCATGCTCCCGCAGACGACCTTCCTGTTTACCTATGGCACCCGGCCCGCCGGCTGCCATGGTCGTGCTGCTTGAGCAACTGACAAGCGACTTCCCAGGCGCCCCGGGCCGACAAGGTCCGGGGCGCCTGTGGTTTTCCGGATCCTGTCGCTCCGGGGCATCCACCCCACCCAGGAGCCCCACGTGACCACCACACCGGAAACGACCACCCCACCGGAAGCCACCATCGCGGACGCCCGCGAGCGCATCGACGCGCTCGACGACCGGATCATCGGCCTGATCCAGGAACGGATGGCCGTCTCCTCCGTCGTCCAGCAGACCCGTATCGCCTCCGGCGGCCGGCGGGTCCACCTCTCCCGTGAGATGGAGATCCTCGACCGCTACCGGCAGGCGCTCGGCAGGCCCGGCACCTCCCTCGCCATGACACTGCTCGAACTGTGCAGGGGTCGCATCTGAGTTCGGGCCCCGCCTCACCCGTACGGCGCGTGACCGCAGCGCGCACCGCCTCGTTGGTTGTGGTGTCCGTGCCAGCCAGGGGCGGGCCCGACAGAACCACGCGTGGCTCGCTGGAGCGATGAGGCGCACGGATCGTGCCGTGCGCCGTGGGACCTCGCTCCAGGAAGTGACCGGACGGCAGGGGACAGCAGCCCGGTCACCCAAGAGAAACGGCCGGCTCCGGGGACGCCCGGGGCCGGCCGGCGGGACAAGTAACGGCACAAGGCTGGGTCAAACGGTTGCGGAGGCCGCGTCCATCCAGCACGATGCCTAGAAAGCCCCCAAGTCCCTCCGCAGACAACCGCATTCGTAGTGCGTCACCGTACTGCCAGAGGTCCAGACCATTGCGGGCGCATACAAAGACACAGAGAGCAAGCGGCGCAACCCCCCGGCGCCGCTCCCAGGCACCGGCGCTGCCCTGACGTCGGTGCTGACGAAAGAAGGGCCCCGCGGCTCCGTCCCGCGGGGCCCTTCGCCTGCCCGCCTTCTCAGACCCGGGATACCGTTCCGCAGCCTTCCGCGCGGCCCGCGTCGAGGGGCTTGCTGCGGTCGTACGGGTCCGTGGTCGGTCCCGTGGGGTCAGGGCCCGTGGACTCGGCCGAGCTGAACGACGGGTGCAGATAGCCGTCGTACACGTCGCAGGCCGAGTTGTTGATGTCCTGGTCCCACTTCACGACGGAGAGCTTGCCCGGGGTGACCTGGTACTTGGCCGGGTCGGAGAGCTCGACGTCGAGGACGCGGCGGATGATGGTGCGGGTGACCTCGGTGGAGCCGTTGGTCTGCACGACCGGGTAGACGAAGGTGTAGTCGGCGTGCACGGCGACCGAGGCGTGGTCGCCGGCCTTGAAGGTCATCCGGCCCCGGGTCTTCACGACATCGCCGACCGGCCGGACCTGCTCGGGGTCGAAGCGGCTGAACATCCACAACGGGTCGTGTTTCCTGTCCGGCTTGCCCAGGGCGGTCTCCAGGACTCCGTGGACGTTCTTCTGCAGCGGGTCCAGCACGTCCAGGGCCGCCGCGGGCCGCTCGCCGCGGAGCGTCGCCGGGTTCAGGTTCGACTCCACCAGGAGCTTTCTGGTCAGCTCCAGCGCCTGTTGGACCTTCGTCTCGGACCGGCCGCCCACGGCCTTCGCCTTCGGTACGGCGATCCCGGCGGCGCCGTCGGCCCAGCGCTTGGCGGGCGAGCCGGCGAACGGGTCGTCCAGGGTCGGGATCTCGGAGGCCTCGGCGGAGGGCGCGGCGGTCGGCGCCGCCGTCTCCTGCGGCAGCGGCGAGGGCGCGGCCTCGGAGGAGGTCCCTGAGCCGAAGGGGTCGCCCGGCACCAGCGAGGGCTTCACCGCGACGACGGCCACCACGACCGCGACGGCGACGCCGAGGACGCCCCACAGGCCACGCCTGCTCTTCTTCTGCTGCCAGGCGGGCCCGGTACGCCAGCCCTCCGGCAGTTCACCGCGGGCTTCCTGTCGCCGCAGCCGCTCCGTCACCTCACGGGCCCGCGCGGAGGGCTCCTTGGGAGCGGAGTCCCGGATGTCCCGTTCGGAGTCACGGGCGAACTGTTCCCAGACGTCATCCGGGATCTTGGGATCTTCTGACACGTGGGTCAGTTCTAGGGCCTTGGAAAGCGTGTTCACAAGGAGAACCTGTATGTGACTCAGCCCACATAAGTTTTCTGTGAACGTTCGCACAACCATTCACAGGTGTCGTGGATCAAACCTCATGAACCACGGGCCCCACCCGCGCCCCACACGCGGAGGCCTCTCCCTGACGCGTGTCGCGGACGTGCGGCACACCTGACTTCCGAGGTCTTCATGAAGCTTCGTCGTGCACTGGCCGCCGCCGCCGCGACCGCCGCGATAGCGCCGCTGGCCCTGTTCGCCGCGCCGAGCGCGTTCGCGGACGAGACCCCCACGCCGACCGCGGCCGAGAGCACACCCGCCGGCGAGACCACCCCGGCGGCTCCCGAGAGCACCCCGGCCGACCCGGCCACGCCCCCGGAGACCCCGGCGACCACGCCGGCGAGCAGCAGCCCGTCCACGAGCGCGTCCAGCTCGGCCTCCACCAGCGGCAGCCCGTCGGCCGGCGCGTCCGGCTCGGCCTCGGCCAGCAGCAGCCCGTCGGCCAGTGAGAGCGGCGAGCCCGTCGACCAGTGCGAGGTCGACGACGAGGACGCCCCGGTCCCCGGCGACAGCGACGTGCTGCACAGCTCGCTGACCGGTCTGCCCGACAGCATCGTGGCGGGCAGCGGCTGGACGAACTTCAAGTTCAACGTCAGCAACTCCGGCGACGAGACGATCAAGGGCATCCAGCCCATCGTCGGTGTCGGCGCGGTCGACTGGGACTTCGAGAAGGACTACAGCGACCTGGTCACCGTGCAGGTGAAGCAGGGCGGCTCCTGGGTCGACGTGGCCACGCAGTTCGGCGAGGGCGGCTCGTTCAACGCCTTCGACCTCGACGGCGGCGACTCCCTCAGCTACCAGCTGCGGGTGAAGGTCGACCGCGAGGTCCCGAGCGCGATCGGCATCGCCATCGGTCTCGCCGAGTACTCGGACGACCAGGGCTGCTGGATCTCCGACGACGAGAACATGGGCATCTACTACTTCGAGGTCCTGCCGGCCGGCTCCGACGCCGGCAAGCCGAACGACGCCAAGCCGCAGACCGGCGGCAAGAGCCCCATCTCCGACGTCAACGGCGTCGACGTGGACGGCCAGCTCGCCGAGACCGGTTCGAGCTCGGCCCTGCCGGTCATCGGCCTGGTCGGCGGCTTCGCCGTCGTCGCCGGTACCGGTGTGGTCTTCGCCGTCAAGCGCCGCAAGGGTGCGGCCGGCGCCCACGCCTGAGTCGTAGGGCCCTGAAGGCCGTACAGACAGCTTGACGCAAGAAAAAGAGAAGGACCTGTGCTCGGAGGGGGGCGCAGGTCCTTCTCTTTGGCGTTTCCGGACTCCAAGGGCGCTGCGGGTCCTACGACTTCTTCGGCACCGCGGGCATCCCCAGGAACGGCAGCTTCAGCGCGCCGAAGGCCTCCGCCGGGACCGCCGGCGACTTGGGCTCGACGGCGGCGAGACGGACGTACGCCTCGCCCTGCGCCGGGCGCGGATCCTGCTCGCCCTTGTTGGGCCAGTACGACATCGCCCGCTCGGCCTGTGCGGTGATCGTCAGCGAGGGGTTCACGCCGAGGTTGGCGGAGACCGCTGCGCCGTCCACGACCGAGATCCCGGGGTGGCCGTAGAGCCGGTGGTACGGGTCGATGACGCCGGTCTCGCGGGAGGAGCCGATGGGGCAGCCGCCGAGGAAGTGCGCGGTGAGCGGGGCGCCCATCAGCTCGCCGACGTTGGATCCGGCGAAGCCGTTGATGTCGGCGGCGATCGCGGACGCGGCCTCCGAAGCGGTCTGGATCTGCTTGGGGTTGGGGGCGCCGTGGCCCTGGCGGGCGGTGAGCAGTCCCTTGCCGACGCCGTCCGGTTTCAGGTACGTCGTCAGGGAGTTGTCCAGCGACTGCATGACCAGGCCGATGATGGTCTTCTCCGACCAGCGCCGGTTGGAGAGGGAGCGCAGGACGAGGAGCGGGTGCTTCGCGGCGTTCGCCAGCCAGGCCATGGCCCTCGACGACCCCTCGGCGTACGGCACTTGGAGGATCGACAGGCCGCCCATCGAGTTGGAGCCCTTGCCGTAGCGGACCGGCTCGATGTGGGTGTTCTCGTCCGGGTGGATGGACGAGGTGATGGCGACGCCCTGGGTGAAGTCGACCTTCGGCGCTCCGGTCGCCTTGCGGTAGCGGCGGTTGTCGGTCTGGGCACCGACCAGGGCCTCGGAGTTGGTGCGGGTGAGCTCGCCCAACCGGTCCGAGATGTACGGCAGTTGGCCGCCCGCCTTCATGCGGTGCAGCAGGGTCTGGGTGCCGTAGGTGCCGGCGGCGATGACGACCCGGCGGGCCTTGAAGGTGCGGCCCTTCGCCTTGCGGCGGTCGTCGGTGGGGAGGGTCGCGACGGCGTAGCCGCCCTGGGAGTCGTCGGTGACCGACACGACGGTGGTCAGGGGGTGGACGACAGCGCCCGCCTTCTCGGCGAGGTAGAGGTAGTTCTCGTTGAGGGTGTTCTTGGCGCCGTGCCGGCAGCCGGTCATGCACTCGCCGCACTCGATGCAGGCCTTGCGGGCGGGGCCCGCGCCACCGAAGTAGGGGTCCTCGACCTGCTCACCGGGGCGGGCCTTGGTCCTGCCCTCCGCGTCCTCGCCGTCGCCGAAGAAGACGCCGACCGGGGCCATGTGGAAGGTGTCGCCGACGCCCATCCGCTCGGCGGCCGCCTTCAGGTGGACGTCGGAGGGGGTCATCGTCGGGTTGAGCCGGACCCCGAGCATGCGCCGGGCCTGGTCGTAGTACGGCGTCAGCTCCTCCTGCCAGTCCGTGATGTCACGCCACTGGGGGTCCTCGAAGAAGGGCTTCGGGGGGACGTAGAGGGTGTTGGCGTAGTTGAGGGAGCCGCCGCCGACGCCCGCCCCGGCGAGCACCATGACGTTGCCGAGGAGGTGGATGCGCTGGATGCCGAACATGCCGAGCTTCGGCGCCCAGAGGTAGTTCCTCAGGTCCCAGGAGTTCTTCGGGAGGGTCTCGCGGGTGAAGCGGCGGCCGGCTTCCAGGACACCTACGCGGTAGCCCTTCTCGGTGAGGCGAAGGGCGGTGACGCTGCCGCCGAAGCCGGAGCCGACGACGATGACGTCGTAGTCGTAGGTGTCCTGTGGCACGTGCTCTCCTCGTTGAGAACGTCGTTCGGAACGGGTGCTGCTACTTGAGGCGGAACGCCTTCATCACCTTCAGGCTCCGGCTCATGAACTGCGCGTACTTCTCGTCGTCCATCCCCAGCGAGGGGGCCATCGGCAGCAGTCGCTGCTGGGCGACGGTCTGGGCCTCGGTGTACTTGAGGATGCCCTCGGAGCCGTGGCGGCGGCCGAGGCCGGAGTCCTTCATGCCGCCCATCGGGGACTGGACGCTGCCGTAGGCGGCGGCGTAGCCCTCGTTGACGTTGACCGTGCCGGCCCGCACCCGGGAGGCGATCTCGCGGCCGCGCTTGCCGTCCTTCGTCCACACCGACGAATTGAGGCCGTACGGCGTGGAGTTGGCGAGCTCGACGGCCTCGTCCTCGGTCTTGAAGCGGTAGATGGAGACGACCGGGCCGAAGGTCTCCTCGGTGCACACGGCCATGGGCTCGGTGACGCCGTCGAGGATGGTCGGCTCGAAGAAGTACGGGCCGATGTCCGGGCGGGCCACGCCACCGGCGACGATCTTGGCGCCCTTGGACACGGCCTCCTCGACGTGCCGCGTGACGGTCTCCAGCTGCCGCTCCCCGACCAGGGAGCCCATGTCGGCGCCGTAGGCGAGGGAGGTGCCGAGCCGCATGGCCTTCGTGCGGGCGGCGAACCGCTCGACGAACGCGTCCGCGATCGACTCGTGGACGTACAGCCGCTCTATGGAGATGCAGAGTTGGCCTGCTGAGGAGAAGCAGGCGCGGACGGCACCGGCGGCGGCCTTCTCGATGTCGGCGTCCTGAAGGACCAGCATGGCGTTCTTGCCGCCGAGTTCGAGGGAGACGCCGACCAGCCGGGCGGCGGCGCCCTGGGCGACCTCGCGCCCGGTGCGGGTGGAGCCGGTGAAGGAGACGTAGTCGGCGTGCCGGACGACCTCGGGGCCGACGACGGGGCCCTCACCGAGGACGACCTGGAACACCTCGGCGGGCAGTCCGGCCTCGACCAGCAGGTCGCGCGCCCACAGGGCGGTCAGGCAGGTCTCGGTGTCCGGCTTCATCACGACGGCGTTGCCCGCGACGAAGGCGGGGAGCGCGTCGCCGACGGACAGTTCGAGGGGGTAGTTCCAGGGGGCGATCTGGCCGACGACTCCGCGCGCGTGACGCAGTTCGGTGACCTTGGTGAGGGTGGGGACGGCTCCGGTGTGCCGCTTGGGCCGCAGGTAGGAGGGCGCCTTGCGGCCGTAGTGCCGGGCCGCGACCGCTACCGCCTGGACCTCCTCGTGGGCGTGCAGACGGGCCTTGCCGGTCTCCAGCTGGATGAGGTCGAGGACTTCGGCCTGGCGCTCCAGGATCAGGTCGTGGAAGCGGAGCAGGACGGCCGCGCGCTGCCGCACGGGGGTCTTCTCCCACACCGTCTGCGCCTGGCGGGCCGCCGCGAAGGCCTTCTCCACGTCCTCGGGTGTGGACTCGGGCAGGTCGGCCAGCTTCTCGCCGGTGAACGGCGTGTGGTTGGCGGTGCGGCCGGACCCGGTCACCCCCTTGGTGAGCTGGGCGACCAGCTCCGGGGTGACCACGTCGGCCGCCGTACGGGCGCCCTCCGGGGCGGGGGCGAGGGGGTTCGTGCCGGTCTTGGCCGGGGCCTGCGCGTCCGTCATGAGCCGCAGGGTATTCGGGACCGGGGGCTTTGGGTACCCGTCGGTAACGGGCGTTCACGACGTACACACACCCTGCCAGTGATGACTGGCGGTGAATGTGCTGATCAGCGGGTTGGGGCGGGGATGATCAGCGCCGGTCAGCCGCGCTCCGGTTTTTTCTGGAGGAGGAGCCCGAAGGCGGCCAGGGCGGTCAGGCGCCGGGGTTCGGAGGGCTCGGGGGGCTCGGGGGCCGGGTCCGGAGCGCCGGTCGAGGACGGCGCGGGGGCGGGTGCCGGGGCTTCCGCGGCCGCGCGGTCGGGTGCCCGGTCCTCCACGGCCCACTCCGGCAGGCTCGCCCCCGCGGCCTCGGCCAGCGCCCGGGCGACGTCCGCCGCCCGGGGCCGCTCCTCCGGCTCGGTCACGAGGAGCTTCTCCAGCAGCGGCCCCAGCGGACCGGACCGGGCGTCCGCCACGGCCATCCGGAGCACCGCCCCCAGCGACCACAGATCGGAGGCCGGCCCCGCCCCGGGCCCCGACGCGCACTCCGGAGCGACGAACCCGGCGGAGGTCTCCCGGCCGTCCGCGTGCCCGGCGCCGCCGATCCCGAAGTCGGTGACGACGACACGCCCGGTCGCCGCTTCGAGGAGGATGTTGGCCGGCTTGAGGTCCCGGTGGACGATGCCGACCCCGTGGGCGGCGTGGAGGGCCCCGAGGACGGCGAGACCGATCCGGGCGGCCTCCGCGTCCGCCAGCGGCCCCCGCTCGGCCAGAGCCGCCTCCAAGGACTCGCCCTCCACCAACTCCATGACGATCCACGGCAGTTCGTCTTCGAGGAGTACGTCGTGGATGGCGACGGCCGACGGATGGTCGACCCACGCCGCGGCCCGCGCCTCGTGCGGCAGCCGGTGCGCGGCCCGCTGCCGTTCCTCGTCCTCCGGATCCCCGGTCAGCCGGGGCTCCTTGACGGCGACGTACCGCTCGTCCGGCTCGTGCTGCTCATCGCGGGCCCGCCACACCGTGCCGGCCGGCCCGGACCCGACCCGCTCGACGAGCCGGTACCGCCCACCGATCAGACGTCCGTCGGGCGGGTGTTCGCCGTCTTCACTCATGGCACATGAGTACCGTGCGCGTCCTGCCCTTGTCTAAGCGACGGGCTCAGACGCCCGACTCCGGTTGGCGCAGCCGGATCAGCGGGTCGGTGTCCGAGGCAGTGGAGGGCGGGCGGACCACCGTGCCCTGGAACATGGTGTACGGCCACTCCTCGGTGCTGTCGGGTTCCGCGCCGACTCCCGTCACGATGCCGCGCAGGATCCACCCCGGACCGTCGTGGCCGAGTACCCGAAGGGTCTGGCGGTCCTTTCCGGGAGGCCCCTGGATCCGCGCGACGGCCTGGAGTTCGTGCCCCGCCGGACCGACGCGCTCCTCCGCGGAACCGCCCCAGCCGCGCACCTTACGGGCCAGATCCTCACGAACGGTCGCCCAGCAGGTGTCTCCGAGCGCTCGGAACGCCTGGAGCTGGATCGCCGTCCGGCCGCGGATGACGGTGACCCCGACGAGGGAGCCGTCCCCTCGCGACGACATGAGCTCGATCTTCAGACCAGGCTCCGTCGGCACCAACAGGCCCCCGAGATCGACCATTTCACCGCTCTGCGGCCGACGCTCGTCGCTCACGTCCCACGGTCCGACGGCCTGGCAGCTCTCCTCCGCGGCCTCCAGGAGGGCGGCCACCGCTTCCTCGGACAGCGACTCCTCGGCGATCACGGAGGTCAGCAGCCCCAGCAGCCGGTCGAGCGTGATCAGGTCGCGGCGCGAGGTCTCGGGGGCCGCAGCCGCGTCCCCCAGCAGGGTCCTGACCATCAGCCCCGCTTCCTCCTCGTCCAGTCCCGGCACCGGACGGCCGAGGTCGGTCCGGCCGTCCTCCGCACGCAGTGCGAGGAGTGTCCGAAGGGCGACGAGCAGGACCCGGCCCGGGGTCAGCCGGTCCCAGACCTCGAACTCGGCACGCTCCACACTCGCCCGGGTGAGGAACCCGTCGCGTGCGTACCGCGTGACGAGGGCGTGTGCCGCGCTGCTCGCCTCACCCATGCCGCCCCCTCCTGAGCGTCTGTCGGAATCCGTGCTCAGGCGTCGGTGCCGCCCCCTCGCAGCGCCGCCAGCTGGGCGGTGGTGAGTACACCGGCGTAGGTGTGCACGTCGTCGACCTCGCCCGCGAGGTGGTCGGTGCCACCGCCCGCGGCGAGGGAGCGGCCGACCTGGAGGTCGCCGGTGGGCGCCCAGGTGTCGAGCCCCGTCACGCCCGCGGTGTCCGCGGCGTAGGTGTCACCCACGTACAGCCG
Source organism: Streptomyces sp. NPDC001668 (assembly GCF_042893155.1). Taxonomy (NCBI): domain Bacteria; kingdom Bacillati; phylum Actinomycetota; class Actinomycetes; order Kitasatosporales; family Streptomycetaceae; genus Streptomyces; species Streptomyces sp. NPDC001668. The sequence continues at coordinate 130,498 of NZ_JBIAUQ010000023.1, read as the reverse complement.
CAGCTGGTCGGTGCTCTCGTCGTAGACCACGGCCAGGAACTGGTCGCCCGCCGGCGCGTTGGGATCGAGCGGCGCGCTGACCGTCGTGGTCGGCGCGTCCGCCCGGTCCTCGTGGGCCACCACGGCCTGCCAGGTTCCCGAGGCGGCGACATAGCGCAGGGTGAACAGGTCGGTGTGCTCGCCCGGCTGAGACAGCACCGTCATGTCCCGGGCGGGGACATCCTCGGGGAGGCGGACATGCGCGGCCACCGAGAATCCCGCGTCGGTCGGGGTGAGCGCGGTCGGCGTGGTGGCGTAGTCACCGTCGCCGTCGAGCAGCAGGTCGCCGTTGCCCACCATCGGGTACGTCACCGGTGCGCAGTCGGGGTTCCAGGGGCAGTCGTCCGTGGCCGCGTAGATCGACGCGTCCCCGCCCAGGGTCAGCGGCGCCCCGCCCGCGTACGCCGGGCTCTTCCCGTCGGTCGCCGACTCCAGGTCCCAGTAGCCGAGGCGCTGGGCGTCGCGGGTCGCCGCCGCGGTGATCTCCCCGGGCACGAACACGCGGTCCCAGACGTTCACATCGGTGAGCAGTCCGTGCCAGTGGCCGCCCTCGCCGTCCGCGCCCAGCCGCAGCGCGCCGGTGCCGCCCGGAGCGACGGCGCCCACGACCGTCCCCACGGACGCCCCGTCGACATAGAGGCTCGCCGTCTTCTGCTCGGCGTCGTACACGCCGGTGAGGTGCGCCCACTCGCCCTCCTCCGGGGCGCCACCGGTCACGCGGATCGTGTCGCCGCCGTCCGGATTGGGCAGTTCGAAGAAGTAGGCCGAGCCACCCGCGCCCAGCGAGAAGCCGCTGTGGCTGACGGCGGTCGTGGAGCCGTCGAGGCGGTCGGGACGGACCCAGGCGTCGACCGAGAAGGTCCGTGAGAGGTCCGCCGAAGTGCCGAGGCTCGCGTACGCCTCGTCCGTGCCGTCGAAGGAGGCGGCCGAGGCGACCGTGGTGCCGGAGGGGCCGGGGGCGCCGAGGGTGACGCCGGGGCCGGTGACCGCGCCGGACGGGCTGTCGGGATCCCAGTGGGTGACGGCCGCGCGGCCGTCCTGGACCTTGGCGTAGTGGGTGACCCTGGCACTGATGTGTCCCGCGGAGTCGACCGCCTGGACCTGAAGGTAGGTCACCCCCTCCTTCTGCGGCATCCAGCGCAGCGACACGGGGGCGCCGGGCTCGGGAGGCGTGAGCGTCCGGGTCGGGCCGCCGAGCCACGCGTACCGGTACGCCACCACGTCGTCGGACGGCGAGTCGATCACGAACGTGCCGTAATTGCCCACACCGTCATGCCAGTTGCCGTCGTCCGGGTACTCCGTCGACGTGACGACGGGGGCCTCGGGCGCCGCGTCGGCCTCCGCCGCGGCCACGCCCCCGGTCCCGCCGACGGCGAGCAACGCGGCGGTCCCCACCGTCGCCGCCCGCTTCCACATGTGCTGTCCCACGATCCCTCCCCCAAGATCGGACCCCCATGGGCCCCACAGGAGGATGACCTTAACTGCCGCCACTGACAACGCCATTGCGACGGAGCCGCACCGCCCTCAGAGCCGGTCCACCCCCAGATTCGCGATCGCCGTCCGTGCCACCTCCCGCCCCCGCCCCGTGAAGTCCCCCTTGCCCGGATAGCTGACGGTGAGCTTGTACATGTCGCCGGTGGAGGTGCGGTAGTAGAAGATCTGGACCTCGCGCGGGCGCGGGTGCTGGCTGTCCGTGGTGGTGTACGTGACGGTGTTCTGGGCGGCCTTGGCGCCCTGGTACGTCGTGTCCTCGGGCCGGGTCGTCGCGGTGTCCGGCATGTCGAGGTCGTAGTCGCCGCTCTCCTTGAACCGGCTGTCGTCGTCGTACATCTCGGCCGCCGCGGACCCGGCGATGTCCTTCGCGGTGTCCTCCGCCCTGCGCTCCAGGCTCAGGCCGATCCAGATGCTGCCGCTGTAGTCGGTGTACGTGATCCAGTGGGCCTTGTCCGTCTTCCGGTCGGGCGTGGCGGGCTGGTAGTCCGCCGGCACCGCCAGGGTCGCAGCGACGTCCTTGGTGTGCTTCTTCGTCCAGCCGTCCGGCAGCGGTCCCGCGAACGGGTCCGCGATCACCAGGTAGGCCGCCACCGCGGCCGCGACGGCCGCCGCGCCGAGCCCGAGCCACGCCCTGCGGCCCAGCCGGAGACCGCCGGCCGCCGGCACCTCCACGGTCCGCACGATCTGCGTGGGCTCGGGGGCGGGCGGGTTCGCGGTGGCCTCCAGGAGCGCCCGGACCTGCGCGGCGTTCGGGCGGCGCGCCGGGTCCTTCTGGAGCAGGCCGTTGATGGCGTCGGCGAGCGGTCCGTGCGCGGCGGCGGGCGGCGCGGGCATGGCGTTGAGGACCGACTGGAGGGTCGCGGGGGTGTTGCTGCGGCGGAACGGCGAGACCCCCTCCGTCGCCGCGTACAGGACCACGCCGAGCGACCACAGGTCGGAGGCCGGTCCGGGGCGCTGGCCCAGCACCCGCTCCGGGGCGATGAACTCGGGCGAGCCGACGAAGCCACCGGTGTCGGTCAGGTTGGTCTCACCCTCGATCTGGGCTATGCCGAAGTCGGTGAGGACGACCCGGTCATGACGGCCGAGGAGGACGTTGTCCGGTTTCACATCCCTGTGCAGGATGCCCGCCGCGTGCGCGGCCTCCAGCGCGCCGAGCACATCGAGGCCGATTCTCGCCGCTTCCCGTGCCCCGAGCGTGCCCTCCTGCAACGCGTCGCCCAGCGAACGGCCCCGCACCAGCTCCATCACGATCCACGGCCGGCCGTCCACGACCGCCACGTCGTGCACGTTCACGACGGACGGGTGGTCGAGCCGGGCCGCGGCCCGCGCCTCCCGCCGCATCCGCTCGAAGGCGTTACCCCGTTCACGTTCGGGAAGATGGTCCGGGACGCGGGGTTCCTTGACGGCCACCTCGCGGTCCACCGTCTCGTCCTTGGCCCGCCACACCGTGCCCATGCCACCGTGCCCGAGCTTGGCGAGCAGCCGGTACCGGCCCGCGATCAGCCGGCCGACGCCCGACTCCGGCTGAGGCGGCCTGGGAGGTTGCAGAACATAACTCGTCGTCTCGTCGGACTCGTGGCCGACTCCCCCGCTGGCGCTCATGGGTTCATCCATATCGCGCCAGGCACACAGGCATCCAGAGGTGACGCATTCCGGTCACACACCCGTGACGTATCCCTACGGCAGCGTGAACGTGTCGACGGCCACGTCGAAGTGCTCCCTGGCCTCCCGCACCTTCCCGACCGGCGCCGACACCCACACGTCGTACAGCCGCCCGTTCTCCTCCCAGCACAGGTCGTAGGTGTGCCGGGCGCCCTCGGCCGCGCTGAAGCCGTCCCAGGTGAACTCCCAGAGAGCGGCGGGGTGTCCGCGGTGCGTGGTCGAGGTGACCCGGCCCGCGCGGTAACCGGGGTTGCTCTCCGGGCCCTTGGCGGCCGCGCGCCGCATCACGCCCAGCGGGCCGCCGGGCTGGGGGTCGGTGACCTTGACGCCGAGGCGGAAGGTCTCCCCGGGTGAGAGGTAGAAGACCCGCTCCCCCTGCGGCTGACGGGTGAACCCGTCGGGCACGGCGAGCGCGAACCCGGCGGGGTCCTCGGCGACGCGGTAACCGGAGGGTGCCGAGGGGAGGGTCGCGACGGGGGTGGCGGGCGTGGTCGCGGTGGGCGTGGTGGAGGTGGGCGTGGGCTCCGCCGTTCGCGTGGTGCCGCTCGCGGGTGTCCCGGGCGCCGAACTCCCGGTGGCCGTACGGCCGTCGCTCCCGCCCCGGTCCATCAGCAGCACCGCCGCCGACACCCCGGCTCCCGCCAGCACGGCGACCAGCAGCGCCGCCGCGAGCACGCCCCGCCTCGACCGCGCCGGTGCCGCGGACCCGCCGCTCCCCGACGGCTCCGGCGCCGGGGACCGCCGTAGCGGAAGAACCCGCAGCGCCGCGGCACGCCGTAGCGGAAGGTCCCGCTCGGTCGGCGTGTACGCGCGCTCGGGCGCCCGGCGCGGCGGCGTGCGGCCCGTCTCCGCGAAGGCCCGCAGCATCCGCTCCGCCTCCACCGCGTCCAGCCGGCGCTCGGGATCCCGCTCCAGCAGGCCCCGCACGACCGGGAGGAGCGGCGCGGCCTGTGCGGGCGGCCGGATCTCGTCGATGACGACGGCGTGCAGGATGCCGCCCAACGAGTCGCGCCGGAACGGCGATTCGCCGCTGAGGGCCGTGCACAGCAGCGCGCCCAGGGACCACAGGTCGGCCTCCGGGCCGGTCCTGACGCCGGACATCCGCTCGGGCGCGGTGTACTCGGGCGAGCCGACGAAGGAGCCGGTCTCGGTGAGCGTGGTGGCGCCCGCGACCTGGGCGATGCCGAAGTCGGTGAGGACGACCCGCCCGGTGCCGGACTCGACGAGGACGTTGGCGGGCTTGATGTCCCGGTGCAGCACCCCGGCCGCGTGCGCGGCGCGAAGCGCGCTCAGCAGGTCGGCGCCGATCCGGGCGGCCTCGGCGGCGTCGACCGGGCCGTCGGCGGAGATCCGGTCGGCCAGGGAGCCGCCGTCGATCAACTCCATGACGATGTACGGGCGTTCGTCCTGCTCGACGACGTCATGGACCACCATGATGTGCGGGTGGCGCAGCCGGGCGACCGCTCCGGCCTCGCGCAGGGTGCGCTCGCGCTGCAACCGGGCGTCCTCGGCGGAGAGTGTCTCGTCGAGGGGGATCTCCTTGACGGCGACCTGCCGGCCGAGCAGTTGGTCGGTCGCTCGCCACACCACGCCCATGCCGCCGCGCCCGATCCTCGCCTCCAGGCGATAACGGCCCGCGATCACACGGAAGGTGTCCCCCTCGGTCCCCATGCGCCCCATCATGCCGCAGCGGACGAACGCGCTCCGGGGCGGTGACCGGCCAACTCCGTCAGCTGTTCGGCTCGCGCCAGCCCTGGAGCACGGCCGTGAACTGCTCGCTGGTGGCCGACCAGTTGGTGGCGGGCGCCGACATGTAGATCGCGTACTCGACGCCGTCCCGGGACATGTACATCTCCTCCACGGCCCGGCGCGGCCCCGGGAAGGGGTTGTCCTTCGGCTGCGCGGTCCAGGTGTACTCCCAGCGGGCGCCCGGCCGGTCCCGGTAGGTGTTCTCGACCATGCTCACGCGGTGGTAGTCCTTGAACCCGTCGATCTGCTTCTCCAGGTTCTGCTGGTGGAGGAGCGGGTCGTCGAAGTCCGGCGCGGTGTCGACGGCGATCCGCAGGAAGTGCCTGCCCTCGTCCGGGGAGTAGTCGATCTGGGTGAGGCCGTTGGCCGGGGTGCCGAAGACCGTGCGCTTCCAGCCCTTGGGCAGGGAGACGCTGAAGCCCACGGGATCGGGGTACCGGATCCAGCCGTCCCGGACCCCGCCCGTGTCCGCACCCGGCGTGGTGCTGGGCGCGGCGCTCGGCGAGGCGGAGGTGCCGGCCGTTGCGCCTGTGCCCCGTGCCTCGTCCCACTTCTGCAGCGCGACCACGGTCCCGGCGCTGACGACCGCGGCGAGCGCGACCACGAGCGCGACGGAGCGCAGCCGACGACGCCTCGGCGGGGCGGCCGGGGCCATGGGGCCGGTGCCGTGGTGGTGCGGAGGGCCGACGGTCGTGGGGCCGACGGTCGTGGGGGCGGTGGCCGTGGGAGCGGTGGCCTGGTGGTACGGAGTGCCCGAGTGGTACGTCGGGCCCGAGCCCGAGGAGTACGACGGTCCTGTGGCGGAGGGATACGAGTTTCCGCTGACGGGTGTGGCCGTGCCCTGTGTGCCCGTGACCGGTGTGCCGAGCCCACTGTGGGAGCCGCTGTGGGCCCCGCTGTGTACGCCGTTGTACGCCCCCGGCTCATGGCGGGAACCCCCGTGTTGCGTCGGCACATACGCCTGTGCCGCGCTCGGCCGCCGCCCCTCCGCCGCCTCGGCGAGCATCTGCTCGGCCTCGGCCGCGCCGGGCCGCACGGCGGGGTCCTTGTGCAGCAGGGCGGCGATGACGGGCCCGAGCGGACCGGCGTGACGCGGCTCGGCGGGCTCCTCGTCGACCACGGCCTGCATGGTGGTCAGCGGGGTCGTCCGGCGAAAGGGTGACCGTCCCTCGACGGCCGTGTACAGCGTGGCACCGAGCGCCCACAGGTCGGCGGACGGGCCCGGGTCGGCGCCGCGGACCCGCTCGGGGGCGAGGTAGTCGACCGAGCCGACGACCTCTCCGGTGCGGGTGATGGTGGTGTCGCCCTCGATCTGCGCGATCCCGAAGTCGGTGAGCAGGACACGGCCGTCCCGGGCGAGGAGGACGTTTCCGGGTTTCACATCCCTGTGCAGGACCCCGGCGGAGTGCGCGGCACGCAGCGCCCGCAGCACCCACATCCCGATCCGGGCCGCCTCACGCGCCTCGATACGGCCGTCCTCCTTGACGGCGTCGGCCAGCGAGCGGCCCTCGACCAGCTCCATCACGATCCAGGGCCGGCCGTCGTGGTCGAGCACGTCGTGCACGGTGACGACGGCCGAGTGGTTGATCCGGGCGGCCGCGCGCGCCTCGGCCCGGGTGCGGGCCAGCAGCACGGCCTGGTCGCTCTCGGAAACGTAGAGCGCGGCGGTCAGCTCCTTGATCGCCACGGCCCGGTGCAGCACCTCGTCGTGGGCACGCCAGACCCGGCCCATGCCGCCCTTGCCTATCGGGTCGGCGAGCCGATAGCGCCCCGCGAGGAGCAGGCCCTGCATCTGATTCACGTTTCCCCGCAATGCTCTTGACGCAGTCAGACTAAGGACCGGCCCGCGCCGAGGGGAACCAGGGGGGCGTCAAGGAGACCTCACTGTGACGGTTGTCGCTTCCGCGAAGCACGAGTGAACCCACGGCGCCGGTACGGCGTCCGTCAGCCGGTCACCTGGTACGTGGCCGACGCCTGCTCGTACAGCCGGGTCACCTCGTCCCGCTCCGCCTCCGGTCCGCGCACCTGAAGTACGTGGTACTTCCCGCCGATCAGGATCGCGACATTGCGCACGTACAACTCGCGCCCGTCGTCGCCGGTCCAGGTGAACTGCCCCTCGGCCATGCTCCTGGTGCCCACCTGGATCGACTTCAGCCCGGTGGCGGTGGCCCAGCTGGAGTCGCGGTAGGGCTGGAGCTCGGGCTCCTTCTCCCGCTGGTAGACCATCGGATCGCCGCCGTTCGCGGCCGCGGTGTCCCGCCCGGGGACGACGATCAGCTCGAAGCCGCCGTGCGAGTAGACCACCTGGCCGCGGCCGTTCCTCGGGGTGCGGTCCCAGCCGTTGGCCACAGCGACCTTGAAGCCCTCGGCGTCCGTGCGCAGGGCGAAGCCGTCGGCGACCTCGGGCCCCGCGGTCTGCGTCTCGGCGGCACCGCTGGACCGGGACGGCCCGGGAGTGGTCGGCTCCGGGCTCGTCGGCTCGGGCCGGGGTGCACCGCCGGCCTCCGGGGACTGCGCCGGACCGGCCTGACTGGTGGAACCCGTCCTCTGGGCGGCGCCCTCGTCGTCGGGGTCCGTCTTCGGCATGAAGTACATGGCGTACGCGATCGCCGCGGCCATCACCAGCAGGATGAGCAGCAGCAGATTGCGGCCCAGGCGGCGCGGTGACGGAGCGGCCTCGTCCCGGGCCCGCTTGTGCCGGCCGTGCGTCGCGGGCAGCCCGGCGCGCCGCCTGCGCACCAACTCGCCCCGGCGCCGCACGATCGGCAGCCGGCTCGCGTCCACGGGCGGCGCGGCGACGACATGGACACCGGCCTCCGGCTCGGGCGCGGACCGCACCAGCGAGCGCAGCCAGCCGCGCAGTTCCTCGAAGTCCAGCCGCTCGGTCGGGTCCTGCCGCAGCAGCGACTCCACGACCGGCCGCAGCGGCCCGCACTCCTCCGCGAAGGCGGGCGGCTCGGCGCACACCAGCTGCACCAGCTCGGCCGTCGACTCCTCGGGATAGGGCGCGTGCCCCTGAACAGCCCGGAACAACAACGCCCCGAGGGCCCACAGGTCGGTCGCGGGCCCGATGGGTGCGGCGAGCTGCCAGTTCTCGTGCACCGGCCCGGCCTGCTCCGGTGCCCACCGCTCGGTGACGGGTCCCACCACGGCCATCCGGGCCTGCCTCGCCCGCTCGGCGGCGAGCGCGGTCGCCGGGCCACGGCGGGCGGGGGCGTCGGCCGGGGGAAGGTCCTCCCAACGGGTGGGCGCGGGCGCCTGCTCGACGGCGGGCACCGCGTCGTGCGCGGTCACCTCACCCACGGGTCCCGTGTCCCCACCACGCGGCACGGCACCGTGCCAGGGCGCGGGCCGCCGCACGCCATAGGGGTCGGCGATCCGCCCCGGGGCGACGGCCCCGGGCACCTGCTCGACACCGGTCACGCCCGGATGCGACGACTGCGCAAGGCCGTTGACCGGGGAATACGGCGACTGCGGACCGCCGCTGCCCGACGGATACGGCGACTGCGTCACCCCGTTGGCCTGTACGGCGGGGTCGGCGTCCCGGGTTCGTGCGGCGGGGCCGGCTTCGGGGGCCGGGCGGGCTCCGGGCAGGGCGGCCCTGCCGCTCTGTGCCTCCTGGACGCGGGCCGCGGCCCGTGCGCCCGCGCGGTACGCGGCGATCGCCCCGGCCCGCGCGGCGCGGATGTCCGTACCGCCGTCGGGATCCCTGCGGGCGACCTCCGCCGACGCCCCGGATCCGTTCGTCGCCTCGACCCCGGCGCCGGGCAGCCCGCGGGACTCCCGCGCCTCGATCGCGGCCCGCCGGGCGGCCTCGGGGTCACCGCCACCGAAGGTGAGCGCACCCCCCGCTCCCGGCCCCGCGCCGTGGGCGCCCAGCCCGAAGGCCGCGTCGGCGTCACCGTTTCCGAGAGGCGTACGAGCACCGCCCGCCCCGCCATGCGTCCCGGCAGGGCTCGTCGTCTGCCCGGGCACCCGGTGTCCATCAGGCCCGCCAGGTCCCCCGGGCCCCCCTCGCCCGTCGCCTTCCCCAAGTCCGCCGTCCGGACCGGACCCGAACTCCCCGCCCCCGGCGCCCCATTCCCCCGCCTCGGCCGGCACCGGGTCGTAGCCGCACAGTGCCTCCTCGGCCGCGCCGACCGCGAGGCCGGTGAGCATGACCCGGCCGTCGTCGCAGACCAGTACCGTGCGGGCGGTGATGTTGCGGTGCACCCAGCCGTGCGCGTGCAGCACCCGCAGCGCCATCAGCACGTCGGAGGCGACCTCGGCCGCCCGGTACGGCGTCAGCGGCTTCTCGGCGAGCAGCGCCGCCAGCGGCCGTGCGGCCACCAACTCGCTGACGACCCACAGCGAACCGCCCTCGGCGAACACGTCGAAGACCTGGTCGAGGCGCGGATGGTCGGGGATCCGGGCAGCGGCCTGCGCGGCCTCGACGGCCCGCCGCACGGCGGGTTCCGCGGGCCCGCGCGCACCGCCCCGCCCCGAGGTCCGCCGCGAACCCCGGGGGTCCCGGGCCGTGAAACCGTCGGGCAGCCCCTCCGCGTCGAGCACTTCCGCCTCGACGACCTCGGGCAACGGGACCTGCCTGACCAGGACTTCCTGTCCGCTGTAGGTGTCGAAGGCGCGGGTGTCGGTGAGTTCGTACTCGTCGGACGGAGGCAGCGGCAGGCGGTAGCGGTCGGCGAGCACCCGACCCGCATAGTCGTCCACGTTGCCTCCCCCGGCCGCCCGGTTGGTCAATTCCGTTCGCCTCGCGACCCGTTCCGCATCCGAACCTGGATGCAGACGGTCCACGAACACTCACGATACGTGCCGGAGGCAACCCGCAAAGAGGGGATGACAGATCTCACCGCCCAAACGCAGAACCGCTCACCGCACAGCGCGTCACGACTTCGGTTCGAAGGTACGAGCGAGCGTCTGCCATGTGTCCTTGCGCAGCCCAGTGCCCCAGTTCGCGGCTTTCGCGGTGTACATCAGCCCATATCCGAGATGGTCGTTGACGACGAATCCACGGTCGATCGTCCGGTACTTCGTACCGCTCTCCACATAGGTGAACTCCCAGTCGGCCGTGTTCCAGCCCCGGTAGCTCACCTGGTCTATTCGGATCCTGGTGTACTGCGGGCGGCGCATGCCCTGTTCCTGGCTCTCCCAGTCCGCCACCGGGTCACCCTTGGGCGCGCTGGTCCAGCCGACGAGCAGCTTCTGACCGTCGGGCCCGGTGAACCGGTCGCCCGCGGAACTGCTGGTCTGGAACTTCCACCCCTCCGGCAGCCCGATCGAGTAACCCTGACTCCCCTTGTGCGTCGACACCACCGCGGCGCCGCCGGCGGAGTCCCCGGAACCGGAGGACCCTTCCGAACTCCGGCCGCTCTCCTCGGCACTCGGCGTGTTCGCGGCCCCGGCACCGGTATCCGCCGAGGCGGACCCGCCGGTGGACCCGTCGGTCTTGGTGCCCCCGCTCTCGTCCTCCTTGGTGTCGGCACTGGAACTCGCGCTCGCCGACGCCTTGGTGCCGCCGCCCTTGGCCCCGTCGCTGCCGTCGTCCCCGCCGAGCGTGAGGGCCAGCACGGTACCGATGACCGCGAGCACCACGACCACCGCGATGATCACCAGCGTCCGCCGGGGCACCACGTCGGTGAGCGGCGCCCTGGGCACCGGCCTCGGCGCCAGGTCCGGCGGCGGCGTCATCACGGGCCATCCCGAACTCCGCCCGCCCGACACCGCGTCGGCCTGCTGTGTCTTCCCGTCCCGGACCCCGGCCGCCGCACTCGAAGCGGACGCCGAAGCCGACTTCGAGGCCGTGGCGGCACCCGATGCCGAGGCCGCCCCCGGAGCACTCTTCTCCCGAGAGGCAGAAGGCGCCGAGGAAGCCGGAGAGGCGGCGGAAGCAGCCGGGGAGACCGCGGCCGTCGAAGCGGCCCCGGAAGCCTGGGCGGGCACCTTCCCGCCCCCCGAGCCCGCAGCCGCGCCCTTGCCCGCGCCGCCCGAACCCTCCGTACCGCTCCCGGACTTGGTGCGGGACGCGGCCGCGGACGTCGCCGCCGCACCGGCGGCCTTCCGCACCGAACGAAACGCCCCACGCAGCCGCTCCCCGCCCGCGCGCTCCTCCGGCTGGGCCGGCAACGGCACCACCCGGGTCGCGTCCGCCGCCGGCTCCGGCTCCGGCTCGGCCGGCTTCGGCTCGGGCGCGTGGATCACCGAGGTGAGCATGGCCCGCGCACGGCTGTCGTCGAGCCGCTGGGCGGGGTCCTTGGTGAGCAGGCCGTAGATGACGTCCTTGAGCGGCCCCGCGTTCTTCGGCTCCTCCAGCGGTTCGGTCATCACCGCGGTGAGCGTCGCGATCGCCGACCCCTTGTCGTACGGCGGGGCGCCCTCGACCGCCGCGTACAGCAGCCCGCCGAGCGACCACATGTCGGCCGCGGGTCCCGGCTTGTGCCCACGGGCCCGCTCCGGGGAGATGTAGGAAGGGGCCCCGACCAGCATGCCGGTGGAGGTGATGGACGGGTCGCCCTCGACCTGGGCGATGCCGAAGTCGGTGAGCACGACCCGGCCGTCCTCGGAGATCAGCACGTTGGACGGCTTCACGTCCCGGTGCAGGATGCCCTCGCGGTGCGCGGACCTGAGCACGTCGAGGATCGCGAGACCCACCTCGGCCGCACGCTTGGGCTCCAGCAGCCCGTCCTCCCGGATGACCTCGGCGAGCGACTTGCCCTCGACGAGCTCCATCACGATCCACGGCCGGTCGTCCTCGTCGACCACGTCGTACACGGTCACCGCGCTGGTGTTGCGGATCCGCGCGATCGCCTTGGCCTCACGCAGCGTGCGCGTGATCAGCCGGCGCTTCTCGTCCTCGTCGATGCTGGACGGGAACCGGAGTTCCTTGACGGCCACCGTCCTGCCCAGGGTCTCGTCCTCGGCGCGCCACACCGTGCCCATGCCTCCGCGGCCGAGCACTCCTCCCAGCCGGTACCGCCCGGCGAGGAGACGCTTGTTCTCGTCCTGCCGGGATGCTCCCGCCCGCTCCGCGTCCGACATGCGTCCCCTCATGAACCCGCCCTGACAGAGCCTCCATTGTCCCTCACCCGACAAGTGCCCGACGCCCAGGGTGCCCCTGGCTCCGCCCGGCCCGCGGCACGGCCCGACGATGCCGGCACACGAGTCCCGCCGACCCGCCGCGCTCCTCAACACACAGTTCCCACCTGCTTACAGCTCCCGCACCGCCAAAGGCCCCCGCCACCCCCGGCCCCCTCCACACACAGCCCCCACGCCAAGGCCCCCGCACCGCCCTCGGCCCCTCAACACACGGCCCCCCCGCTCGCTCACACCTCCCGCACCGCCAAAGGTCCCGACCTCCCTCGGCCCCTCAACACACGGCCCCCCGCTCGCTCACACCTCCCGCACCGCCAAAGGTCCCGACCTCCCTCGGCCCCCTCAACACAGTCCCCACCCCAAGCCCGCGCCCGCCCTCGGCCCCCTCCACGCACGGCCCCCGCTCGCTCACGCCTCCCGCACCGCCAAAGGTCCCGACCTCCCTCGGCCCCCTCAACACAGTCCACACCCCAAGGCCCGCGCCCGCCCTCGGCCCCCTCCACGCACGGCCCCCGCTCGCTCACGCCTCCCGCACCCCGAGAGACCCCGGGCACCGCCCACGGCCACTTCCACACACAGCCCCCACCCACCGACAGTCCCGGACCCCCAAGGCCCCGCCAAGGCCCCCCGCACCCCAAGGCCCCCGCACCGCCCATGGCCCCTCCACGCACCGCCCCCGCCGCCCCCGCGCGCCCACCACACCCTCCCCGGCCTCCCCCTCCCCCCTCCCCCCTCCCCCACCACGCCCCCACCCTCACCCCCATGGACCGCCTGACCGTCCCGCCCCGCGACCCTGCATGATGGCCCCCGACAAGGGAGGATCCGCGATGCCGCCACTTCGGGCTCTACTGGCCGTCCCGGTGACCCTGGCGCTGCTCGCCCTGGCCCCGGCGGCGTCCTCCCCCTCGGCCGCGCCCGCGGACGCGGTGCTTCCGCTACTGGTCGCGCAGGGCGGGGCTCCGGCCGCCGCGCTCCTGGCCCGGGAACAGAGCGGGACCCGTTACGCCGAGGCCGGTCCGGGAGTCGCCCGCGCCGACCACTTCCGCGCCGGCAGCATCACCAAGACCTTCATCGCGACGGTCGTCCTCCAACTGGCCGCGGAACACCGCCTGAAGCTGTCCGACACGGTGGAGCAGCACCTGCCCGGCCTGGTGCGCGGAGCCGGCAACGACGGCCGCGCGCTGACCCTGCGCGCCCTGCTCACCCACACCAGCGGCCTGCACGACTTCACCACCGACACCCGGGGTCTGGTCCCCCTCACTCCTGTCCAAGCCGTCCGTATCGCGCTCACCCACCCTCCGGCCGACCGCGGCCGCTACTCCTACTCGAACACCAACTACGTCCTGCTGGGCATGGTGATCCAACAGGTCACCGGCGACTCCTACGCCACCGAGGCCGAGCGGCGGATCATCGCCCCGCTGCGCCTGACCGGCACCTCCTTTCCTGGTGCGCGCACCTCGCTCCCCTCCCCGCACGGCCGCGCCTACTCCGCCGACGGGTCCGACGTCACCGCGCTCGACCCGCGGGTGGCCGGGGCCGCGGGCGAGCTGGTGAGCACCCTCGCCGACCTGGACCGCTTCTACGCGGCACTGCTCGGCGGCCGGCTGCTGTCCCCGTACTGGCTGCACGAGATGACGGACACCCGCACCGCACACGGCCTGTACGGCATGGGGCTGTTCCCGGTGAAGCTGCCGTGCGGCACGACGGTGTGGGGGCACAACGGCCGCATCACCGGCAGCTACGTGCGCAGCGCAGCCACGGTCGGCGGCCGTCGCGTCCTCACCTTCCGCGTGAACACGACGTCGGTGGCAGACCCCGGCCTCGAACCGGCCCTGCTCGCCGCCGAGTTCTGCCCCCGCACCTCGTAGAACGACCGGTCCCCGAACGAAGATCCCAGCTCACGACACTCGTTCGAGTGATGTGGGTCGGCCTCGCTTCGGGCGGGCTACAGCGGCGCGATGTCCGGCGCCCCCAACCGCGCCGCGTCCGCGGTCAGATCGTCCGGCTGCAGCTGCGACTCCCGTTCCGCCTCGACCCGCTTCTCGTAGTGCTCGACCTCGCGCTCGATCTGGTCCTTGTCCCAGCCCAGCACCGGCGCCATCAGCTCGGCGGCCTCACGGGCGGAGCGCACACCCCGGTCGAAGGTCTCGATGGAGATCCGGGTGCGCCGGGTCAGCACGTCGTCCAGATGCCGCGCGCCCTCGTGCGAGGCGGCGTAGACGACCTCGGCGCGCAGGTAGTCGTCGGCGGCCTGCAGCGGTTCGCCCAGCGTGGCGTCGGAGGCGATGAGGTCGAGGACCTCCTCCGCGAGGCTGCCGTACCGATTCAGCAGATGCTCGACCCGGACGACATGAAGCCCGGTCCGCGCCGCGATCCGCGCCCGCGCGTTCCACAGCGCCCGGTAGCCCTCGGCGCCCAGCAGCGGCACGTCCTCCGTGACGCATTCGGCGACCCTGGTGTCGAGGCCGTGCACCGCCTCGTCGACGGCGTCCTTGGCCATCACCCGGTAGGTCGTGTACTTGCCGCCCGCCACGACGACAAGCCCCGGCACCGGGTGCGCCACGGTGTGCTCGCGGGAGAGCTTGCTGGTGGCGTCCGACTCGCCCGCGAGCAGGGGCCTGAGGCCCGCGTACACGCCCTGCACGTCGTCCCGGGTCAGCGGCACCGCGAGCACCGAGTTCACGTGCTCCAGCAGGTAGTCGATGTCCGCGCTGGAGGCGGCCGGGTGGGCCTTGTCGAGGTCCCAGTCGGTGTCGGTGGTGCCGATGATCCAGTGCCGGCCCCAGGGGATGACGAACAGCACGGACTTCTCGGTGCGCAGGATCAGTCCGGTCGAGGAGTGGATGCGGTCCTTGGGCACGACGAGGTGGATGCCCTTGGAGGCGCGGACGTGGAACTGTCCCCGCTCGCCGACCATCGCCTGGGTGTCGTCGGTCCACACCCCGGTCGCGTTGACCACCTGCTTGGCGCGGATCTCGTACTCCCCGCCCGCCTCGACGTCCTGCACCCGGGCCCCGACCACCCGCTCGCCCTCCCGCAGGAACCCGGTCACCCGCGCGCGGTTGGCGGTCTTGGCGCCGTAGGCGGTCGCCGTGCGCACGAGGGTGGCCACGAAGCGGGCGTCGTCCATCTGGGCGTCGTAGTACTGAAGCGCCCCGACCAGGGCGTCCTTCCTCAAGGCGGGTGCGACACGCAGGGCGTGACGGTGGCTCAGGTGCCGGTGCGCGGGCAGTCCCCGACCGTGCCCGCGGGCCATCGACATGGCGTCGTAGAGCGCGACGCCCGAGCCGGCGTACCAGCGCTCCCACCCCTTGTGCTGCAAGGGGTACAGGAAGGCAACGGGCTTCACCAGATGGGGGGCGAGCCGCTCCAGCAGGAGCCCGCGCTCCTTCAACGCCTCGCGTACGAGGGCGAAGTCGAGCATCTCCAGATAGCGCAGGCCGCCGTGGATCAGCTTGCTGGAGCGGCTGGAGGTGCCCGACGCCCAGTCACGCGCCTCGACCAGTCCCACGGACAGGCCCCGGGTGACCGCGTCGAGCGCGGTTCCCGCACCGACCACCCCGGCTCCCACCACCAGGATGTCCAGTTCGCGCTCGGCCATCGCCGCGAGTGACTCGGCGCGCTGCGCCGGCCCCAGTGTCGCTGTCCTCACCACTGCTGCCTCCAGCTGTAGATCGCACCGGTCACCGTCCAGGGCCGGATCTCCCTTGAGGAGTGGCCCGGTCCGTATCCCCCATGCCCAAATTCTGACCGGGTTGCCCGACTTCAGCCACCAGTCGCCCTCAGCCTGTGGATAACTTTCACCGCTGCGTAGGCCAAGGCTCACAACCCCACAGGAAGACACACGGAATCAAT
Source organism: Streptomyces sp. NPDC001668 (assembly GCF_042893155.1). Lineage (NCBI taxonomy): Bacteria > Bacillati > Actinomycetota > Actinomycetes > Kitasatosporales > Streptomycetaceae > Streptomyces > Streptomyces sp. NPDC001668. Next base: position 114,610 of record NZ_JBIAUQ010000023.1, on the reverse strand, counting down.
CCCGTATTTCGGTCATATTTACTCCTAGTCTGACATTGCGCTCGCTCGTCCAGTCCACAGGGCTTGCGCACCTGTCCCGCTTCGGTTACTGGGAAGGACGGCCCACGCCATGCCCGCAGACCTCGCCGTGATCGGACTCGGTCCCTACGGACTGCCCCTGGCCCAGGCCGCTGTCGCCGCCGGCATCTCCACCCTCGGCTACCGCACCGGCCCCGAGGCCGGCTCCCTCAGCCCCGCGGAACTGCGCCGGATGCTCTCGGGGGGCTTCCGGACGGCCGCGGGCCCCGCCGAACTCGGCCGTGTCCGTACGGCGGTCATCTGCGCCCCGACCCCGCCGGGCCCGGACGGCGGCCTGGACCTGAGCCAGGTGGAGGCGGCCGCCCGGACGCTGAGCACACACCTGCGCCCGCACACCACCGTCATCCTGGAGTCCCCCGTGCCCCCGGGCACCACGGAGGAGTTCCTGCGCCCGATCCTCGAAGAGGGGTCACGCCTGCGCGCGGGCCGCGACTTCCATCTCGCCTACTCGCCCACCCGCGTGGACCCCGGCAACCGGGACTTCACGCCCGCCACCACTCCCAAGGTGATCGGCGGCCTCACGCCCGCGTGCACGGAGTCGGCGGCCGCCTTCTACTCGCGTCTCACCGACAAGGTGGTACGCGCGCGTGGCCCGCGCGAGGCGGAGACGGTCCAGCTCCTGGAGACCAACTTCCGGCACGTCAACATCGCCCTCGTCAACGAGATGGCGGTCCTCTGCCACGACCTCGGCGTCGACCTCTGGGACGTCATCCGCTGCGCGGAGACCAAGCCGTTCGGCTTCCAGGCGTTCCGCCCCGGGCCGGGCGTCGGCGGCCACGCGATCCCCCGCGACCTCAGCCGAGCCGGCCGCTCCCTGCGCATGGTCGAACTCGCCCGGCAGGTCAACGACCAGATGCCGCGTTACGTCGTCCAGCGCGCCGCCGCCCTCCTCAACGAGCACGGCAAGTCCGCGCGCGGTGCCCGCATCCTCCTCCTCGGCGTCACCTACAAGCCCGACCTCGCCGACCAGCAGGGCACGCCCGCCCAGGAGGTCGCCGTACGTCTGATGGAACTCGGCGCCTCCGTCAGCTACCACGACCCCCACGTCCCGTCCTGGAGCGTCCTGGACCGCCCGGTCCCCCGCGCGGACTCCCTCTACGAGGCGGCGGCCGACGCGGACCTGACGATCCTGCTCCAGCAGCACCGGACGTACGACCTCCAGGGCCTGTCGGTGAAGGCACAGCTGCTGCTGGACACGCGGGGGGCCACACCAACGGGAGCGGCGCACCGCCTCTGACGTCAAAACGGCGGTGGCTCTGTCGGACCCACCTGTTAACCTCCCCTCACTCGTCGCACAGTCGTGCGCACGCTTCTCTGCTTCACCATTCCGCTTGTTCCATCCCGTGGGGGGATTTCTGTCATGAGCCAGTCAGCGCCAACGCCTGCCCAGCCGCCTGTCGAGCCGCAGTCCCAGCCGGTCGACGGCAACCCGTACGCGCAGCAGCCGGCCGACGGCGCTCCGTACGCCCCGCAGCCGGGCGCCGTACCCCCGCCTCCGGCGCCGGGGGCCCCGTACGGGGCCGCCCCCGCCCCCGCCCCGGTGCGCAACAACATCGGCCTCGGTCTGGTGGCCGCCTTCGTCGCCGCCGTGGCCGCCGCCGGTGTCTACGGCGCGATCATCGGCCTGACCAAGCACGAGATCGGCTGGGCGGCGGTCGGCGTCGGCTTCCTGGTCGGCCTCGCCGCAGGACGTCTCGGTGGCCGCAACCCCGTGCTGCCGGTCGCGAGCGCGATCCTGTCGCTGGGCTCCGTCTACATCGGCCAGCTGGTGGGCGTGGCCGTGATCGCCGCCAAGGAGACCCCGCTGAGCTTCAGCGAACTCTTCTTCCAGCACTTCGACGTCCTCCAGGAGGCCTGGAAGGCGGACGCCGACCCGCTGACATTCCTGTTCTTCGCGATCGCCGCGTACGTCGCCTTCACCGGCGCCAAGAAGGCGGCGCTCTGACGCTGCCGGTGCCCTGCGAAGGGGCGGCGCACCGGTGGTGAAGGGGGGCGCGTGAGCGCGACGGGCCCCGGAGCCGGTGGCATGCGGGGGGCGCCGCGGGTACCTTACGGTTACAGGTGGAGCCCACCGCAGCGGCTACTGCGGCAGGCTCCTGGATGGTTCACGGAGTGTCCGCCCCTAGGTCTTATGGGGGCGGCCGCTCACCATCCGAAAATCCGCAAGATCCACCTCCTCCGGCACTTCACCGTCCACAGACGGATCCGGTCCCAGCGGGTGGGCTTACGGTGGCGACCCATCGGCGCCCCCTTCCACAGCACCGCCCAGTGGCCTGGTAGACGGTCCGTCGGACGTCGGGCCAGGCCCCGAGGAGCGGGGTCTGGAACTGCATCCTTGGAAGGGGGCGCTCCAAAGACCGGGGCGCCGACACGGACGTTATCGCCCTCGGCCCGGCTGACCAGCCCGTTTCCACGCCGAACGCAACCACACGCCCCCGCACCACCCCACGCGCTGCCCGCCCTGCAAAGCCCCAGGGCACGCAAAAGGCCGGCCACCCACCCGGGTGACCGGCCCTGCAGTCGCCGTAAGACCTACCGCTTGTGCTGCGAGTCCGCGACCGTCACCTCGACGCGCTGGAACTCCTTCAGCTCGCTGTACCCGGTCGTGGCCATCGCCCGCCGCAGCGCTCCGAAGAAGTTCATCGAGCCGTCCGGGATGTGCGACGGGCCCGCCAGGACCTCCTCGATGGTGCCGACCGTGCCGAGGTCGACCTTCTTGCCGCGCGGCAGCTCCTCGTTGACGGCCTCCATGCCCCAGTGGTGGCCGCGACCCGGCGCGTCCGTGGCACGGGCCAGCGGGGAGCCCATCATCACGGCGTCCGCGCCGCAGGCGATCGCCTTGGGGAGGTCGCCGGACCAGCCGACACCGCCGTCGGCGATCACGTGCACGTACCGGCCGCCGGACTCGTCCATGTAGTCCCGTCGGGCAGCTGCCACATCCGCGACCGCCGTCGCCATCGGCACCTGGATGCCCAGCACGTTGCGCGTGGTGTGCGCCGCGCCGCCGCCGAAGCCGACCAGGACGCCCGCCGCGCCGGTGCGCATCAGGTGCAGGGCGGCCGTGTACGTGGCGCAGCCGCCGACGATCACCGGGACGTCGAGCTCGTAGATGAACTGCTTCAGGTTCAGCGGCTCGTGCGAACCGGAGACGTGCTCCGCCGAGACCGTCGTACCGCGGATGACGAAGATGTCCACGCCCGCGTCCACGACGGCCTTGGAGAACTGCGCGGTGCGCTGCGGGGAGAGCGCGGCCGCCGTGACCACGCCGGAGTCGCGCACCTCCTTGATGCGCTGCCCGATCAGCTCCTCCTTGATGGGGGCGGAGTAGATCTCCTGGAGGCGGCGGGTCGCGGCGTCCACGTCCAGCCCGGCGATCTCGTCGAGCAGCGGCTGCGGGTCCTCGTACCGCGTCCACAGGCCCTCGAGGTTCAGCACGCCCAGGCCGCCGAGCTCCCCGATGCGGATCGCGGTGGCCGGGGAGACGACCGAGTCCATGGGGGCGGCCAGGAACGGCAGCTCGAAGCGGTAGGCGTCGATCTGCCAGGCGATCGAGACCTCCTTCGGGTCGCGCGTACGACGGCTGGGGACGACGGCGATGTCGTCGAAGGCGTACGCCCGGCGGCCGCGCTTGCCGCGCCCGATCTCGATCTCAGTCACGTGTGTGGCCTTTCCCTGATGCGTTGCAGCGCCTTCCAGTATCCCCGACGGGTACGACAAGGGCGGCCCCGGATGCCCCGGGGCCGCCCTTCAAAGCCTGAGACCGAAGCCTGAGACCTACTTACGGCTGTAGTTCGGCGCCTCGACCGTCATCTGGATGTCGTGCGGGTGCGACTCCTTCAGACCCGCCGAGGTGATCCGCACGAAGCGGCCCTTGGACTCCATCTCGTCGATGGTGGCCGCGCCCACGTAGCCCATGGTCTGGCGCAGGCCGCCGACGAGCTGGTGCAGGACGCTGGAGAGCGGGCCGCGGTAGGGCACCTGGCCCTCGATGCCCTCGGGCACGAGCTTGTCGTCGGAGCCGACCTCGGCCTGGAAGTAGCGGTCCTTCGAGTACGACTTCGCCTGGCCGCGCGACTGCATGGCACCCAGCGAGCCCATGCCGCGGTACGACTTGAACTGCTTGCCGTTGATGAACTGGAGCTCGCCCGGGGACTCCTCGCAACCTGCGAGCAGCGAGCCGAGCATCACGGTGTCGGCGCCGGCGGCGAGCGCCTTGCCGATGTCGCCGGAGTACTGCAGGCCGCCGTCGCCGATCAGCGGGATGCCGGCCGGGCGGGCGGCGAGGGAGGCCTCGTAGATGGCGGTGACCTGCGGGACGCCGATACCGGCGACGACACGGGTCGTACAGATGGAACCGGGGCCCACGCCGACCTTGATGCCGTCGACACCGGCGTCGATCAGGGCCTGGGCGCCGTCGCGGGTGGCGACGTTGCCGCCGATCACGTCGACGCCGACGCTGGACTTGATCTTCGACATCCAGCTCAGCGCGTTGCTGTTGTGGCCGTGCGAGGTGTCGACGACGAGGAAGTCCACTCCGGCCTCGGCGAGCGCCTGGGCGCGCTCCAGGGCCTCGGGGCTGGCGCCGACGGCGGCACCGACGAGCAGGCGGCCCTCGGCGTCCTTGGCGGCGTTCGGGTACTTCTCCGCCTTGACGAAGTCCTTGACGGTGATCAGGCCCTTGAGGACGCCCGCCTCGTCGACGAGGGGAAGCTTCTCGATCTTGTGGCGGCGCAGCAGTTCCATGGCGTCGGTGCCGGAGATGCCGACCTGGCCGGTGACCAGCGGCATCGGCGTCATGACCTCGCGCACCTGGCGGCCGCGGTCCGACTCGAAGGCCATGTCACGGTTGGTGACGATGCCGAGGAGCTTGCCCGCCGGGTCGGTGACCGGGACGCCGCTGATGCGGAACTTGGCGCAGAGCGCGTCCGCCTCGGCGAGGGTCGCCTCCGGGTGCACGGTGATGGGGTCGGTGACCATGCCGGACTCGGACCGCTTCACCAGGTCGACCTGGTTGACCTGGTCCTCGACGGAGAGGTTGCGGTGCAGCACGCCGACGCCGCCGAGGCGGGCCATCGCGATCGCCATGCGGGACTCGGTCACCTTGTCCATGGCGGCCGAGAGCAGCGGGATGTTGACCCGGACGTTGCGGGAGATGCGGGACGAGGTGTCGACCGCGTTGGGGAGCACCTCGGACGCTCCCGGCAGCAGCAGCACGTCGTCGTAGGTCAGCCCGAGCGTCGCGAATTTGTCGGGCACTCCGTCGACGTTTGCAGTCATGACACCTTCCCCAAATGGCCTTGATCGGTGCGGATGTCCATGCTAACGGGAAGCAAGGGTCGCGAATTCCACGGATTCCACGGCTCGGATCCGCTCCGGGCTTCGTATGTTCGTACGGAAACGGCGCGCCGCCCGTTCAGGAAGGCGCCCCTGTCCAGCGCGCCCTACTGCTCGGCCAGCGCCCGCAGTCTGCTCAGCGCCCGGTGCTGGGCCACACGGACCGCACCGGGTGACATTCCCAACATCTGACCCGTCTCCTCCGCCGTCAACCCCACGGCGATGCGCAGCAGCAGCAGCTCGCGCTGGTTCTCGGGGAGGTTGGCCAGCAGTTTCTTGGCCCATTCGGCGTCACTGCTGAGCAGCGCCCGCTCCTCGGGGCCGAGCGAGTCGTCCGGCCGCTCGGGCATCTCGTCCGAGGGGACGGCCGTGGAGCCGGGGTGGCGCATCGCGGCGCGCTGCAGGTCGGCGACCTTGTGCGCGGCGATGGCGAAGACGAACGCCTCGAAGGGGCGCCCGGTGTCGCGGTAGCGCGGCAGGGCCAGCAGCACGGCTACGCAGACCTCCTGCGCGAGGTCCTCCACGAAGTGCCGGGCGTCGCCCGGCAGCCGGGACAACCGGGTGCGGCAGTAGCGCAGGGCCAGCGGGTGGACATGGGCGAGCAGGTCGTGCGTGGCCTGCTCGTCCCCTTCGACGGCACTGTGGACGAGCGCACCGATCGCCCCATGGGGATGAGCCGCCTCGTCGTCACGCATCGGTCCATGGTGCACTGGCGCCGTTGGATCCGTGGCATCGCGCTGGTTGTTGTGCACCGAAGCGTTATGAGCAGGTGCGCCGGAACCCATACCCTGCGCCCTCCCCTTCCGCTCGACCGACTCGTCCCCGAGAGACTCCACATCTCAAGGATGCGGCATCCGCGCCGAAACGAGCAGCGGGTACCGAGTGGACTGCGTGACCGACGTCCGCGACCGCGCCCCTGAAGGGGCGCGGGACGGTGTCACCATGCGGCTACCGCCGCGTGGGCGCGACCAGCCACGAACAGCCCGCACACAGCAACGGCCCGCAGGACCGAGCTCTCAGCGAACCAGACCCCAGCGAAACCCGAGCGCCACCGCGTGCGCCCGGTCCGAAGCCCCGAGCTTCTTGAACAGCCGCCGAGCGTGCGTCTTCACGGTGTCCTCGGACAGGAACAGCTCCCGCCCGATCTCCGCGTTGGACCGCCCGTGGCTCATCCCTTCGAGCACCTGGATCTCACGCGCGGTGAGCGTGGGCGCCGCGCCCATCTCCGCCGACCGCAGCCGGCGCGGCGCGAGCCGCCAGGTCGGGTCGGCCAGTGCCTGGGTCACCGTGGCCCGCAACTCCGCGCGCGAGGCGTCCTTGTGGAGGTAGCCCCGCGCGCCGGCGGCGACCGCGAGGGCGACCCCGTCGAGGTCCTCCGCGACGGTCAGCATGATGATGCGCGCACCGGGGTCCGCGGACAGCAGCCGCCGCACGGTCTCGACGCCGCCCAGTCCGGGCATGCGTACGTCCATCAGAATCAGGTCCGAACGGTCCGCGCCCCAGCGGCGGAGGACTTCCTCGCCGTTGGCCGCGGTCGTCACGCGCTCGACGCCGGGCACGGTCGCGACCGCGCGGCGGAGCGCCTCTCGGGCAAGCGGGGAGTCGTCGCAGACGAGGACGGATGTCATGGCCGCCCTCCGCAGCTGATGCACGTCACCTTGAGCCTCCAGGCTGGTACGAAATCGTCACCTGAGCGGTCGACCGACTCGGACGCCTGCCCGAGCACTTGTTGCTTCAACCGCCTCCGCACTCTCAACGACGGTCACCCGAAAGAGTTACGGGGCTGTGCACTGTCTTCGGCACTCTACGTGAGGGCGCGGACACGGTGCAGACATGCACGGCGAACCCACAACGTTTCATCACAACCCATACCCCATTCAGACCCTTTTCTTCCCATTTCCCGGTGTCTGAGGCTAGATTCGCAATGAGTCATATTTTCATCTCCTTAGATCGTAGATGTACGGTCGTGGACACCGTATCCGCCCAGAACGGCTACAAGGGGTCACGCAATGGCAGATTTCTCCCGCCTTCCCGGACCGAACGCGGACCTGTGGGACTGGCAGCTCCTGGCCGCCTGCCGCGGGGTGGACAGCTCGCTCTTCTTCCATCCGGAGGGCGAGCGCGGTGCGGCCCGGAGTGCTCGCGAGAACTCGGCCAAGGAGGTCTGCATGAGGTGCCCGGTGCGCGCGCAGTGCGCGGCGCACGCGCTCGCGGTGAGAGAGCCGTACGGCGTGTGGGGCGGGCTGACCGAGGACGAGCGCGAGGAGCTCATGGGGCGGGCGCGGCACCGGCTGGTGTCCGCGTCATCCGTCGGGAGCGGCGCATCGAACAGTTGAAGGAACGTTTCTCCAGGAAGGGCACGCGCACGCGTGCCCTTCCTGCTATGTCCGGCCCGCCGCGACCGCGAGCTGCTCCAGCGTCGCCGCCACCGCCGGCACCCGGGCCAGGTCGGGCAGGGTGAGCGCGACGATCTCCCGCCGGACCGGCGGTTCCAGCGTCACCGTGCGCGCGCCCCGTGGCCGTACGGACTCGACCGCGAGCTGCGGCAGGACGGCCACGCCGAGGCCCGCGCCCACCAGGCCGACCACCGCCGGGTAGTCGTCGGTCGCGAAGTCGATGCGGGGCGTGAAGCCGGCGCTCTCGCACACCTCGACCAACTGGCCGCGACAGCGCGGGCATCCGGCGATCCACGACTCCCCGGCGAGCTCCCCGATGGCGACCGACCCCGCGCGCGCGAGCCGGTGCCGCTCCGGTACGAGGGCGACGAGCCGGTCGGTCAGCAGGGGCCGTACGACGAGGTCGTCCCACTCGTCGCCGCCCGCGGCCCCCTCGTAGCGGAAGGCGAGCGCGAGGTCGCAGTCGCCCTCCCTCAACAGGCCGACGGAGTGCGGGGGTTCGGCCTCCTCCAGGGAGACCCGGGTGCCGGGGTGGGCGGCGCGCAGGGCGGCGAGGGCGGTGGGGACGAGGGTGGAGCTGCCGCTGGGGAAGGAGACGAGCCGGACCCGCCCGGCCCGCAGCCCGGCGATGGCGGCGACCTCCTCCTCCGCTGCCGTGAGGCCCGCGAGGATCCCGGAGGCGTGCCGCACCAGGGCCTGGCCCGCCTGGGTCAGGCGCATCTCCCGTCCGCCGCGGACGAGCAACGGCGTGCCCACGGAGGTCTCCAGGGCCTTCATCTGCTGGCTGACGGCGGGCTGGGTGCAGCCCAGCTCGCGGCCCGCGGCGGAGAAGGAGCCGGTGGCGGCGACGGCACGCAGGACACGGAGATGACGGGCCTCGATCACCCCTTGAGGATAAGCCGTGCTTTGACCTCGCGCCGAATAATGCGTGGCGCCTTTGGGTGCCGGTGTCCTACCGTGCCGCCATGAAGCTTCTGTCGGTGAATCTCGGTCGCGAGAAGGCCGTTTCGTACACGGACAACCCGGAGGGCGTCACCGGTATCGACAAGCGGCCGGTCGACGGGCCCGTGCGGGTGGCGGCGCCGGGCCCCAAGGGCATCGGCGGGAGCGCGCTCGCCGGGGACGCGGTGTGCAAGAAGAAGCACCACGGCGGCGACGACCAGGCGGTGTACGCGATGGCGCGCGAGGACCTGGACGCGTGGGAGGGCGAGCTGGGCCGCGCGCTGGCCGACGGCGCCTTCGGCGAGAACCTCACGACCGAGGGCATCGACGTCTCCGGCGCGCTGATCGGCGAACGCTGGCGCATAGGACCCGACGTGGTGCTGGAGATCACCAGCGCGCGCATCCCGTGCGGGACCTTCCAGGGCCACATGGGCGAGCCGCGCTGGGTCAAGCGGTTCACGCGGAAGGGCGCGCCGGGCGCGTATCTGCGGGTGATCCAGCCGGGCGAGATCCGTGCCGGGGACCCGGTCGAGATCGTGCACCGGCCGGACCACGAGGTGACGGTCGCCCTCGCGTTCCGGGCGATGACCACCGAACGGCCGCTCCAGCCACGGCTGTTGGCGGCGGGTGACGCGCTCCATCCGGAGCTGCGGAAGTCGGCGCTCGACTATGTGGAGAAGCACGGCGCCTGACGGGCCCCGGGCAAGCGGACGCTGTCGGTCCCGGTCATTAACCTTGCGCCATGACAACGGCATTGATTACGGGATCGACCGCGGGCATCGGTGCCGCGTTCGCACGACGGCTGGCGGCTGACGGGCACAACCTGGTGCTGGTGGCCCGCGACACCAAGCGGCTCCAGGACCAGGCGACCGAACTCCACGACCGGCACGGCATCGAGGCCGAGGTCCTCACCGCCGACCTCGCCACGGACCCCGGCATCGAGGCGGTCGCCGCCCGCCTCGCCGACCGCAGGTCCCCCGTCGACCTCCTCGTCAACAACGCCGGCTTCGGCAACAAGGGCCGCTATCTCGACGTCTCCATGGCCGACGAGCTGAAGATGCTCAAGGTGCACTGCGAGGCGGTGCTGCGTCTGACGTCGGCGGCGACGGAGGCGATGCGGGAGCGGGGCCGGGGCGGTGTCGTCAACGTCGCGTCGGTGGCGGCCTTCGTGCCGCGCGGGACGTACGGCGCCTCGAAGGCGTGGGTCGTGCAGTTCACGCAGGGCGCGGCGAAGGATCTGGCGGGCAGCGGGGTCCGTCTGATGGCCCTGTGCCCGGGGTTCGTGCGGACCGAGTTCCACCAGCGGGCCGGGATGGGCACGGACAACATCCCCGGCTGGATGTGGCTGGATGCGGACAAGCTGGTCGCCGCGGCCCTGACCGACCTGTCCCACGGCAAGACCCTGTCGATCCCGGACCCGCGGTACAAGGCCCTCATGGGGTTGGTGAAGGTGGCGCCGCGGGGGCTGCTGGGCGGGATCACGTCGAGGACGGGACGCAAGTACGGGCCGCAGTAGGGCCCGAAAAGGCGGACAATGGTGCTGTTCGAACCGGACCCAGGGGGGCCGGAGGTGATCGCGTATGACGTTCGTACAGCTCATCGACTGCAGGACCAGCCGTTTCGAGGAGATGAACCGGCTGATGGACACCTGGGTCGAGCAGACCAAGGGGAAGCGGACCGCGACGCACGCGGTGGTGGGCAAGGACCGGTCCGACACGTCGCACTTCGTCGAGATCGTGGAGTTCCCGTCGTACGAGGAGGCGATGCGGAACTCGGGGCTGCCGGAGACGGGGCGGATCTTCGAGGACATGGTCGCCCTGTGCGAGGAGACGCCCACCTTCACGGATCTGGACGTGGTGCGGGACGAGCAGCTCAACCCGGCGACCTCACGGCAGTTCTTCGAGCGGGCCGGGCGGTCCGAGACGGACGCCGTGTTCGAAGGGTTCTCCGACGACTACCTGGAGCATGTCCCGGGCAGCCCCGGCGACGTGGACCTGGAGGGTTCGCGCCAGGTGTATGCCGAGTGGAGCCAGGCCTTCGATCTCGCCTTCCGGGTCGAGGACCAGATCGCCCAGGGCGACCAGGTGTGCACCCGCTGGACCCTGGCCGGCCGGCACAAGGGCGACTTCCTCGGAATTCCGGCGACCGGCCAGAACATCACCATGACCGGCACCACCTGGCACCGGTTCCGGGACGGGATGATCTGCGAGGGCTGGTGGCAGTACGACCGGGCCGGGCTGCTGGAACAGCTGGGAGTGCTCGGGGAGTGACCCGCGAAGGGGAAGTGACCCGCAAGGGGGAAGTGACCCGCGAAGGGGAAGGGCCCCGGTCCGGCACGCGTGTGCGGATCGGGGCCCTTTGCGAGCGATGAGGCTCAGTGGGAGTGGCCGTGGCTGTGACCACCGGCGGCCGGCTCCTCCTCTTCCTTCTTCTCGACGACCAGGGTCTCGGTCGTCAGGAGGAGGGAGGCGATGGAGGCGGCGTTCTCCAGGGCGGAGCGGGTGACCTTGACCGGGTCGATGACGCCGGCCTTGACCAGGTCGCCGTACTCACCGGTCGCGGCGTTGAAGCCCTGGCCCTTGTCGAGCTCGGCGACCTTGGAGGTGATGACGTAGCCCTCCAGGCCGGCGTTCTCGGCGATCCAGCGCAGCGGCTCGACGACGGCCTTGCGGACCACGGAGACGCCGGTGGCCTCGTCGCCGGTCTTGCCCAGACCGCCTTCGAGCACCTTGGCGGCGTGGACCAGAGCGGAGCCACCACCGGAGACGATGCCCTCCTCGACCGCGGCGCGGGTCGCGGAGATGGCGTCCTCCAGACGGTGCTTCTTCTCCTTCAGCTCCACCTCGGTGGCGGCGCCGACCTTGATCACGCACACGCCGCCGGCCAGCTTCGCGAGGCGCTCCTGGAGCTTCTCGCGGTCCCAGTCGGAGTCGGTGTTCTCGATCTCGGCCTTGATCTGGGCGACGCGACCCTGGACGGCGGCGGAGTCACCGGCGCCGTCGACGATCGTGGTGTCGTCCTTGGTGACGGTGACGCGGCGGGCGGAGCCCAGCACCTCGAGGCCGACCTGGTCGAGCTTGAGGCCGACCTCCTCGGAGATGACCTCGGCGCCGGTCAGCGTCGCCATGTCCTGCAGCATCGCCTTGCGGCGGTCACCGAAGCCGGGGGCCTTGACGGCGACCGCGTTGAAGGTGCCGCGGATCTTGTTGACGACCAGGGTCGACAGGGCCTCGCCCTCGACGTCCTCGGCGATGATCAGCAGCGGCTTGGAGGCGCCCGCCTGGATGACCTTCTCGAGGAGCGGCAGCAGGTCCTGGATCGAGGAGATCTTGCCCTGGTTGATCAGGATGTACGGGTCGTCGAGGACGGCCTCCATACGCTCCTGGTCGGAGACCATGTACGGCGACAGGTAGCCCTTGTCGAAGGCCATGCCCTCGGTGAAGTCGAGCTCCAGACCGAAGGTGTTGGACTCCTCGACGGTGATGACACCGTCCTTGCCGACCTTGTCCATCGCCTCGGCGATGAGCTCGCCGACCTGGCTGTCCTGGGCGGACAGACCGGCGACGGCGGCGATGTCGGACTTCTCGTCGATCGGGCGGGCGGTCGCGAGGAGCTCCTCGGACACGGCCTTGACCGCGGCGTCGATGCCCTTCTTCAGGGCGGCCGGGGAGGCACCCGCGGCGACGTTCTTCAGGCCCTCGCGGACCAGCGCCTGGGCGAGCACGGTGGCGGTGGTGGTGCCGTCACCCGCGATGTCGTTGGTCTTGGTCGCCACCTCCTTCACCAGCTGGGCACCGAGGTTCTCGTACGGGTCCTCGATCTCGACCTCGCGGGCGATCGTGACACCGTCGTTGGTGATGGTGGGAGCGCCGAACTTCTTGTCGATGACGACGTTGCGGCCCTTGGGACCGATCGTCACCTTGACCGTGTCGGCAAGCTTGTTGACGCCGCGCTCGAGGGCGCGACGGGCGTCCTCGTCGAACTTCAGGATCTTCGCCATGGGAGCGTGAGCCCTCTCGGAAATCTAGGTGAAAAGAGACTGCGCCCCGGGCGCCCGGCTTGTTAGTGGTCGCGGGGGCCAGGGGCGCAGCTCAGAGAAATGCTGGGGTGAATTACTTCTCGATGATCGCGAGCACGTCGCGGGCCGAGAGGACGAGGTACTCCTCGCCGTTGTACTTCACCTCGGTGCCGCCGTACTTGCTGTACAGCACGATGTCGCCGGTCTGGACGTCGAGCGGCAGGCGCTCGCCGTTCTCGAAGCGGCCCGGGCCCACGGCCAGGACGACGCCCTCCTGGGGCTTCTCCTTGGCGGTGTCCGGGATGACCAGGCCAGAGGCGGTGGTCTGCTCGGCGTCGAGCGGCTGGACCACAATGCGGTCCTCGAGCGGCTTGATGGCAACCTTGGAGCTGGTGGTCGTCACGATCCGACCTCCCCCTTCGGAGATCTCACGGGGTTAACTGTCTGAGGTGGCGACCAGGTGGATCCGTCGTCGCGGGTGCCGGACCTGCCCGTCGCTGTGTTGGCACTCTCCAGGGGGGAGTGCCAGACCCGAGACTATGACTGCGATTAGCACTCGGTCAAGCGGAGTGCCAATCGCGTCTCCGGCGGGGGCAGCCGGGGGCCCTACAGATAGTCCTCCAGCCGCCCCACCGTCAGCCCCCCGCGCTGGATCTCGCGCAGCACCCTCGTCGTCCGTTCCGTCAGGGTCGGTCCCGTCGTCTCGCCCGACGCCACCGAGACGATGTCGCCCGCTCGCAGTGGCCGCTCCGGCGTGCCGTCCTGTGCCGTCACGCTCCACAGCACCAGCGCCGAGAGCCCGCAGTCGGCCGCCGCGCGCAGGGTCGTGCGGTCGTACGTGCCGTAGGGCGGCCGGAACAGGCGCGGCCGGATGCCGAAGCGGGAGCGCACCTTCTCCTGCTGGCCGCAGATCTCGGCGCGCTGGCCGGGGTACGGCAGGCCGCGCAGCGCGGGGTGGTCCAGGGTGTGGTTCTCGATGCTCGCGCCGACCGACTGGAGGTGCGCGAAGTGGCCGTACCCGGGGCCGACGACGCTGTCCGTGAGGAACATGCTGACGGGCAGCCGCAGTTCACGGACCAGGTCGACGAAGCGCGGGTCCTTCTCGGCGCCGTCGTCGTAGGTGAGGAAGACGACCTTGTCGGACGTCGGCACCCGCTTCACGACCGGTGGCAGACCCCCGGGAACCGCCGTCGTGCGCGCCGGCACCCGCGGGGGCGCGGGCAGCGGGTCCGTCAGGCCCCAGTGGCGGTACGGCCGGCCGTCCGTCCTCGCCGGGCCGTACGACCCCACCCGCTGGGCCGCCTTCATGCCCAGCCGTTCGATGGGGTCGACGGACTGGGCGCAGCCGGCGAGGAGTACGACGGCCAGCCCCGCGGCGGCCAGGGTCCGCGGTCTCACAGGTAGTCCTCGAGGCGTGCGACGGCGTACCCCTCGGCCGTGACCTTGGCCAGGAAGCGGCGGACCATGTCGGGCATGGTGCCCTTCCAGTCCTCGCGGCCCCGGAAGTGGCTGAGCACGATGTCGCCGGGATGGATCCTCTGATCCTCCTCGCGGTACTCCCAGTGGTCGACGAAGACCTCCTCGTTCCAGATCGGCGCGTACCTGATGCCGCAGGACTTCGCCGCGCGCAGGGTGTCCCCGTTGTAGTTGCCGTAGGGCGGCCGGAAGAGCGCGGGCCGTGTGCCGTAGTGCTTCTCGATGACGTCCTGCATCCCGCAGATCTCGCGCTTCTGGCGGGCGTACGACAGTCCCGGCAGGTAGGGGTGGTGGAGGGTGTGGTTGTCGAGCACGACCCCCCGGTCCCGCATCGTCCGGAAGTAGCCGTAGTCGTCCTTGACCAGGTAGTCGCTGAGGAAGGCGGTGTACGGGATCTTCAGCTCGCTCATCATCCGCAGGAACGCGGGGTCCTTCTCGGCGCCGTCGTCGATGGTGAGGAAGACGATCTTCTGCTCGGTGGGGATCGTGGTGAAGACCGGCGGCAGCCCCTTCTCCTCGTGGCCGTCGACCTCGAAGCCGTCGCGGGTGGTGATGCGGGGCTTGGTCACGGGCGCGGGCGGGGCCGTCAGCGGGGCCTGCTTCAGGCCCCACCGTCTGGCGGCGGCCAACCTGGTCTGCTCGGCGCGGAGTCTGGCGGCCCGGATGACGGTCTTGTCGGCCTGGAGTTCGGCGGCGGGGGCCGGTGGTGCCTTGAGGGGCGGCCGCGGGCGTACGTCGGTCCCGGCCGGGCGGGCGCAGCCGGAGAGCAGGGCGGCCACGGCCAGCAGGACGAGCCCGCCGCGGATCGGCACCACCAACGCACCGTTTTTGTAGTTTTGTCCTACTGTTCCCATGGGCCCGGATCCTCGCAGGTCACGGCCTCGCGCCCGGGCCGACACCGCCGCCGGAAGCGGACCGTCCACCGACTGGCCCACAATGACCCGGTGAACGACCTCGCCCCCCTCCTCACCCCCGAGGGCCGTGCCCTCCTCGACGAAGTGCGCGGCACCGCCCCCGCCGACGAACTCGCCGTCGCCACCCGGCTGCGCCGTGAGCACCCCGCCGAACTGGTCTCCGCGGCGCTCGGCCAGGCCCGGCTGCGGCAGCGGGCGGCGGCGAAGTTCGGAGCCGAGGACGCGGGGCGGATGTTCTTCACGCCGAACGGGGTGGAGCAGTCGACGCGGGCGAGCGTGGCCGCCTACCGGGCCGAGCGGCTGCGGGCCCTGGGCGTCACCTCCGTCGCGGACCTGTGCTGCGGGATCGGCGGGGACGCGATCGCGCTGGCCCGGGCCGGGATCCGGGTCCTCGCGGTGGACCGGGACCCGCTGACGGCGGCGGCCGCGCGGGCCAACGCGGACGCGCTGGGGCTCGCCGGCCTGATCGACGTACGGGAGGCGGACGTCACGGAGGTCGACACGGCCTCGTACGACGCCGTGTTCGTGGATCCGGCGAGGCGGGGCGGGCGTGGCCGCATCTTCGATCCGGAGGCCTACTCGCCGCCGCTGTCCTGGGCCGTGCGGGCGGCTCTCCGGGCCCCGCACGCCGCGTTGAAGGTCGCGCCCGGCATTCCGCACGAGGCGGTGCCCGCGCAGGCCGAGGCGGAGTGGATCTCCGACGGCGGGGACGTGAAGGAGGCGGTGCTGTGGTTCGGCACCGCGCCGGGGGCGGTCCGGGCGACCCTTCTGCCAGGACCGCGCACGCTGCTCGGGCGGGGCCTGCCCGACCCCGAAGTCCGTTCCGTGGGGCCGTACTTGTACGAGCCCGACGGCGCCGTCATCCGCGCCCATCTGGTCGCCGAGGTGGCCGAGGAGGTCGGGGGCGGTCTGATCGACCCGACGATCGCCTACGTCACCGCCGACGCGCTGCACGCGACCCCGTACGCCACGGCCTACGAGATCACCGACCGGCTCCCCTTCAACGTGAAGAAGTTGAAGGCGCTGCTGC
The DNA here is from genome assembly GCF_042893155.1 of Streptomyces sp. NPDC001668. Taxonomy (NCBI): domain Bacteria; kingdom Bacillati; phylum Actinomycetota; class Actinomycetes; order Kitasatosporales; family Streptomycetaceae; genus Streptomyces; species Streptomyces sp. NPDC001668. Next base: position 98,422 of record NZ_JBIAUQ010000023.1, on the reverse strand, counting down.
GGGAGCGCGAGGTCGGGATCCTGACCGTGAAGAAGCGGGGGTCGGCCGTGGAGCCGGAGGAGCTGCGGCGCAAGGCCCTGCCCAAGCCGCAGGGGCCGCACTCGGCGACCGTGTTCCTGACCCGGGTCGCGGGGGCGCCGACCATGCTGATCGGCGCCCCCGCGCGGGCCGTCACGGGTGCCGGACCGTCCTGACCACGCTCACTGGCCGCACTCCCGTGCCCGGTCCAGGAGCAGCTCCCGCTCCCGTTCGTTGCGGGTCAGCGCGGCCGCCCGTTCGAACTCGGCCCGTGCCTCCGTCGTACGGCCGAGGCGGGCGAGGAGGTCGCCGCGCACGCTGGGGAGCAAGTGGTAGTCGAGCAGGGCGGGTTCGTCGGTGAGCGCGTCGGCGATCTCCAGGGCCGGGCCGGGGCCCTCGGCCATCGAGACCGCGACCGCGCGGTTGAGTTCGACGACCGGGGACGGGGTGCGGGCGGCGAGCAGGGCGTAGAGGGTGGCGATGGCCGGCCAGTCGGTCTCCTCGTAGGAGTACGCGTGCGCGTGGCAGGCGGCGATGGTGGCCTGGAGGACGTAGGGGCCGGGGGCGCCGGCGGCCGTGGCCTCGGCGCGGCCCAGGGCCTTGATGCCGCGGGCGATGAGCATGCGGTTCCAGCGGCTGCGGTTCTGGTCCTTGAGGAGGACGGCTTCGCCGCGCGGTCCGGTGCGGGCGGCCGTGCGGGACGCCTGGAACTCCAACAGGGCCGCCAGGCCGTGCACTTCGGGTTCCTTGGGCATGAGGGCGGACAGCAGCCGGGCCAGCCGCAGGGCGTCCTCGCAGAGGGAGGGGCGCAGCCAGTCGTCGCCCGCGGTGGCCGCGTACCCCTCGTTGAAGATCAGGTAGATGACGTCGAGCACCGAGCCGAGGCGGGCCTCGCGGTCGGGGCCGTAGGGCACCTCGAAGGCGATGTTCCTGGTGGCGAGGGTCCGCTTGGCGCGCACGATGCGCTGGGCGACCGTCGACTCCGGGACGAGGAAGGCGCGGGCGATCTCCGGGGTGGTCAGACCGCCGAGCAGGCGCAGGGTCAGGGCGGTACGGGCCTCCGCCGACAGCACCGGGTGACAGGTGGTGAAGACGAGCCTGAGCAGGTCGTCGTCGATGTCCTCGGGGTCGGACGGCTCCTCCGGCGGGGCGGTCTCCGTCAGGTCCCGCCCGATCTCGGCCAGCTTGCGGGCGTAGTTCTCCCGGCGGCGGACCAGGTCCACGGCCCGGCGCCGCGCGATGGCCGTCAGCCAGGCGCCCGGGTTGTCGGGGACGCCGTCGCGCGGCCACTGCTCCAGGGCGGCGACCAGGGCGTCCTGCGCGAGTTCCTCGGCGATGCCGACGTCCCGGACGACCCGGGTGACACCGGCGATGATGCGCGGCGACTCCATGCGGAAGACGGTCTCGACGACGGTCTCCACGGAGGTGCGGGCGTCGGTGTTGGGGGGCTGCGAGGTGGTCACAGCCCCCATTCGACACCGGTACGGCCGTACAGCCAAGGAAGACGGCCCGGCCCCCGGCCCCGGCCCCCTCGGCCCCCCTCGGCTCAGCCCTCCGCGATCTCCCGCACCTCGCAGGTGACCGTCCAGTGCTCCTCGTGCACCTTCAGGAAGCGCTTGGTCCACTCGATCGCCTCGGCCATGTCCTTGGCCTGGACGATCGCGTAGCCCCCGACGACCTCCTTCGCCTCGGTGAAGGGCCCGTCGGTCACCGACAGCTGCCCCTTCTCCCACCGCACCCGCGCGCCCTGCGCGGTCGGCGTGAGCCCCGCGGTGTCGAGCAGCACCCCGGCCTTCGTCATCTCCTCGATGAGCTCGCCCATGCGCTGCATCAAGGCGTCGCTGGGGCCCTCGGCGGGGGCGGTCTTCTCGTCGATCTGGACCATCGACAGGTAACGCGGCATGGTGACTCCTCGGTCGCTGCGGGCCGGTCCTTCCCGGCCTCTCACCAGTGCGTCGACCGGGAGAGGCCGGGATCGACAGACCCCGCGGATTTCTTCGGAGATTTTTTCCCGGCCCCTCAAGCATGGGCCTGACCTGCTACGACAGCGAGCCGCCGAAGAACGGCCGCTCGACCGGCGCCCCGACCGTGCGGGGTCCGAAGGTGAACGCCGCGTCCGTCACGATGCCGGCCGGGCGCCCGCGCAGCGACCAGACCGCGCCTTGGGCGTTCTCGCGGGGCGCCGCCGCGGCGAGGTCCGCGTAGCCGTTCCCGTTGATGTCGAGCAGGCTGACCGACCCACCGAAGGTGTCGTTCGCCTCCACGGCCCCCGGGACGCCCTCGGTGTCCTGGGTGAAGCCCTGGGAGCCCTTGCCGGTCAGGCCGCCGCGGCTGCCGTAGAGGACGTTGACCATGCCCGCCGCGTCCTTCTCGCCGAGCTTCTCGCCGGGCGAGCCCACGGCCACGTCGGCGTACCCGTCGCCGTTGACGTCACGGGCGGCCACCGCGTCGCCGAAACGGTCCTCCTCCTCCGTGGCGCCGGAGACCCCCTCGGTGTCCTGGCTGTACGACTTCCAGGTCGACTCCGGCTTCAGACCGGAGGCCGAGCCGAGGGCCACGGTGACCGCGGACTGGTTCGGGACGCCCTGGACGACGTCGTCGTAGCCGTCGTGGTTGACGTCGCCGAAGGCCACCTGGCCGCTGCCATCGGGGCCGTCGGCATAGGTGAAGGCGCCTCCGGACGCGTTGGCCAGGTAGAGCTGGGAGCCGATGCCGCCGTCACCGGTGTAGACGGTCAGCGCGATGTCGTCGCGGCCGTCGCCGTTGACGTCCCCGGCGGCCGCGTACATCACGTCGAAGGGCTCCACCCTGGGCGAGCCGAAGTCCTGCGTGGCGGTCGGCTTCCCGGCCCTGGAGATCGGGCCCCGCCAGACGGTGGCCTCGGTGCCGAGCGGGTCGTCGCCCGGGGCACGGCCGCCGCGGAACAGGACCAGGTCCGGCCAGCTGTCGCCGTCGAAGTCGCCCGCCTGGGTGGTCGCCGCCGGCACGGAGACCCCGCCGGACAGGCCCTCCTTGGCGCCCCAGACGACGACCGCGTCCCGGTTCGAGTCCGCCTGTCCGATGATCAGGTCGGTGCGCCCGTCGCCGTCCAGGTCCCCCGTGGACAGCTGGTAGCCGAAGTTCTCGCCCTCGGCGGGAGCGCCCGGGATCCCGCTGGTGGAACGGCTGATGATGGTGCGGCGGTCCTTGGTCAGGCCGTGCGGGCCGCCGTACATGACGGTGACGTAGCCCGCCCCCCGCTTGCCGCCGACGGTGGCGATCGGGGCGCCGACGGCGAGGTCCTTGTAGCCGTCGCCGTTGAAGTCGTTCTGGACGGCCTTCGATTCGGCCGCCGCGGCGCTGCCGGCGAGGGCCGGAATCCCGCCGAGCGCGAGGACACCGGCGATCAGCGGCACGGACCAGGCTCTGTACGAACGCGAGTTGGACATCGGAATTCCCCCTGGTTACTGCAGTGTGGTCACCGCAACAGACACCACTGGACGCCCGCTGGTTGCAGCAGGCGTCCAGTTTTTCGGTGAACACGTCAGCGAAAGCCTCAGCGGAGCGACTCCCACAGCTCGCTCGCCGCCGGCTCCTTCGCCACCACCCGGTTGGGGTCGGAGGGTGCGGTCACCACCGGCATGGTCACGGTCTTCACCTGGTCGCTCGACAGGCCCTTCAGGCTCTCGCCGAGGCTCATCAGCTCGGTCAGGGAGTCGAGGCCGGTGTCGGTGGTGAGGCTGCCGGTGAGGGCGTCGGCGACGGAGTACAGCTTGGCCGGGCTGGTCAGGAGGTCGGTGGCGGAGATCTGCTCCAGCAGGGCCTTCACCAGCTTCTGCTGCAGGCCGATGCGGCCGAGGTCGCTGCCGTCGCCTATGCCGTGCCGGGTGCGGGCGAGCGCGAGGGCCGTTCTGCCGTCCAGGTGGTGGGGGCCGGCCTTCAGGTGCAGGTGGCTGTCGTCGTCGTCGATGTCCTCGTCGGTGGTGACGGTGACTCCGCCGACGGCGTTCACCAGCTTCGCGAAGCCGGAGAAGTCGATCTCGATGTAGTGGTCCATGCGGACGTTCGTGATCGACTCGACGGTCTTGACCGCGCACACCGGACCGCCCACCGCGTAGGCGCTGTTGAACATCGCGCCGTAGGCCACCGCCGTGGAGCCGCCGTCGGGCAGCGGGCACGACGGGCGGGTGACGAGGGTGTCGCGCGGGATGCTGGCCACGGTGGCCGAGGTGCGGCCCGCGTCGATGTGCACGACCATCGCGGTGTCGGACCGGGCCCCGGTGCTGCTGCCGCCGCCGAGCTCCTGGTTCTCCTTGCCGCTGCGCGAGTCGGAGCCGAGGACCAGGATGTTGACGGCCTCGGTGGGCAGCGGAGCCTCCTGCGAGGCGGAGGGGGCCGGGGTCACCTTGGCGGGACGGTTGTCACCGAGCGCGCTGTCGATGTCGACGCTCTTGATGTTGCTGTTGAGATGCCAGTACGCCCACCCGGCCACCGCGCACCCCGCGGCCAGCGCACCCGCCAGGGTGAGGCCGACGACCTTCAGCACTCTCGGCCGCCGGCCCACTCGTCTTCCCTCGTCGTCTCCGCTCACAGGGAGGAACATAAGTCCGAATTATTACGAGGAACGCCTCGCGGACAGCTTTCTTCGGAAAATCTCAGACTTCTAGCCCAGGGTCACGGCCGGTACCGGATTGCTCCCGTTCCATGAGCCGTTGAAGCCGAAGGTCACCGAGCCGCCGTCCGGCACGGTGCCGTTGTAGGAGGCGTCGGAGCAGCTGACCGCGGTGCCCGACTGGGTGCAGGTCGCGTTCCAGGCCTGGGTGATCCGCTGCCCGGCCCCGTACGTCCAGCCGACCTTCCACGACGACAGCGCGGCACCCGAGCAGGAGATCTTCACCTGGCCGGTGAAGCCGGTGTCCCACTGGCTGGTCACGCTGTAGGCCGCGCCGCACGCACCCGTCGGCGGCGGTGTGGTCGTCCCGCCGAGCGCCTCCGCGATCGCGTGGTACGCCGGTTTCGGTGCGTAGTTCTCGTCGTACGGCGTCGCCGCACCCTGTCCCGGGAAGGTGCTCGGGATCCAGGAGTCGGAGTCGGTGAAGCCCCACACGGTGACGCCGACGCAGCGGGCGACCGCCACGCAGGCGTTCATGACGGCCTTGTAGTCGGCGGCCTGCTGGGTCAGCTTCGCGCTGTCGGAGGGCAGCGTCATCCGGATGTCCAGCTCGGTGATCGCCACGTCCACGCCGAGGTCGGCGAAGCGCTGGATGTTCTGCTGGAGCGTCGAGGGCACCTGGCCGACGATGAGGTGGGCCTGGAGTCCGACACCGTCGATCGGGACGCCCTGCTGCTTGAGGGACTTGACCAGGTTGTACAGGGCCGTGCTCTTCGCGTTGACGCCCTCGACGTTGTAGTCGTTGATGTACAGCTTGGCGGCCGGGTCGGCGGCGCGGGCGGCGGTGAGGGCGCGGGCGATGTAGCCGGTGCCGAGGCCGTTGTACCAGAGGCTCTGGCGGTAGGTGCCGTCCTCGTTGAAGGGTTCGTTGACGACGTCCCAGGCGGCGAGCCGGCCCTTGTACCGGCCCACCTCCAGCGCGATGTGGTCGTCGAGGAGCTGGCCGAGCTGGGCCGCGGTCCAGGTGCCGTTGGTCAGCCAGCCGGGGTTCTGGCTGTGCCAGACCAGGGTGTGGCCGCGCACCTGCTGCCCGTGGGCCTCGGCGAAGTTCACGATCTGGTCGGCCTCGGCCCAGTTGTAGCTGCCGCGGTTCGGCTCGACCGAGCCCCACTTCATGGCGTTGCCGGGGGTCAGCGAGTTGAACTGCGTCCCGGCCAGGTCGCCGTAGGTGCCGGTGAGCTTGGAGCCGGTGACGGCCGTGCCGATGACCTTGCCCTTGGCGGCGGCGAGGTCACGGAGCGGGGTGTCGGCGGCGTGTGCGGCGGGCGCGGTGGCCAGGAGCGCGCCCAGGAGGAGGAGCGGTAAGCCGGTTCTCAGAGATCTCATGCGGGTGCCTCCGAAAGTTTCGGTCGTACAACCGATTGGCTTCGGAGGAGTGTGGGCGCAGGCATATCATCCGTCAAGGTCACCCACCCCGAGCGGCGCGGGGAACCGCGCGACCAGCCACGACGGCCCCGCACCCGCCCGACCACCCGACCCGGCACCCCCTAGACGCCCCGCCCGGGCCCAGCGCAGCGCCCCGTCAAGGTCACCCACCCCGAGCGGCGCGAGGAACCGCGCGACCAGCCACGACGGCCCCGCACCGCCCGACCACCCGACCCGGCACCCCCTAGACGCCCCGCCCGGGCCCAGCGCAGCGCCCCGTACTGCTCCGCACCACCAGGCTCGTGGCCAGCTCCACCCGTGTCGCCGCCGGGTCGTCCCCCTCCCGGCCCAGGTCGAGCACCAGCTTCGCCGCGGCCTCGGCCATCTCGGTCAGCGGCTGCCGTACGGTCGTCAGCGGCGGCCCCACCCACGGCGCCACCGGAAGGTCGTCGAACCCGACCACGCTCAGGTCCTCCGGGATGCGCAGCCCCAGCTCGCGCGCGGCCTCGTACAGGCCGAGCGCCTGGAGGTCGTTGCCCGCGAAGACGGCCGTGGGCCGGTCCGGGCGGCGCAGCAGTTCCAGGCCCTGCCGGTAGCCGGTCTCGTGATGGAAGTCGCCGGCCATGATCAGCTCGGGGTCGACGGGCAGTCCCGCCGTCTCCAGGGCGGCCCGGTAGCCGTCGATCCGGGCGCGGCTGCACATCATGCGGGACGGTCCGGTGATCGCGCCGATCCTGCGATGCCCGAGCTCGACCAGGTGCCGGGTCGCGGCGAGCCCGCCCTGCCAGTTGGTGGCACCGATGGAGGGCACATCGGCGCCCGGATCGCCGGCCGGGTCCATCACCACGAACGGGATCGACCTGCTGTTGAGCAGCGCGCGCTGGGAGCCGTCGAGCCCGGACAGCACGAGCACCACGCCGTGCGGGCGGCGGGCGGCGACCTGGTCGGCCCAGGTGCGCCCGGGCGTGAGCCGCCCCGCGCTCTCGCTCAGGACCACGCTCAGCCCGGCGTCGCGGGCCACGTTCTCCACCCCCCGGATGACCTCCATCGCCCACGCGCTCTCCAGCTCGTGGAAGACCAGGTCGATCAGGGGGGAGCGGCTGGCCTCGGCACGCCGGCGCCGGTAGCCGTGCGCGCGCAGCAGATCCTCGACGCGGGCGCGGGTCGCGGGCGCGACATCGGCCCGGCCGTTGAGGACCTTCGAAACTGTCGGCGCCGAAACGCCGGCTTCCCGGGCGATCTCGGCGAGCGTGGCGGTCTGCGGCGACCGTCCAGCCGTCGAGGAAGTCGGGGAAGTCGTCCGGGTTTCAGCGGGCTCCGGGGGTGTCATGGCGGCGATCGTATCCCTGCGCGACCTCTTGACGAACCCTCCTGACGGCTCTAGGTTCCCAAAACATTCGGATCTCACATCGAAACATTCGCGAAGGTCGTCGACCCGACAGTCGAGCCCGACAGGAGTTACATGACCACCGCGCCTTGGCGTGACCCCGCCCTGACCGCCTCCGCCCGCGTCGACGACCTCCTCTCCCGGATGACCCTGGAGGAGAAGACCGCCCAGCTCTACGGCGTGTGGGTGGGCGCCGGTACGGACGGGGACGGAGTCGCCCCCCTCCAGAGCGAGATGACCGCCGACTACGACTGGGACGAGCTGATCACCCGAGGACTGGGCCAGCTCACCCGCTCCTTCGGCACCGCCCCCGTGGACCCGGCGCTGGGCGCGCAGGCACTGGCCCGCGCCCAGCGCCGTATCGCCGAGGCGGGCCGATTCGGCATCCCGGCGCTCGCGCACGAGGAGTGCCTGGCCGGCTTCACCACCTGGGGGGCCACCGCCTATCCGGTCCCGCTCGCCTGGGGCGCGAGCTGGAACGCCGAACTGGTCGAGGAGATGGCCGGTGCCATCGGCCGCGACCTGCGCTCGGTCGGCGTCCACCAGGGTCTGGCCCCCGTCCTGGACGTCGTCCGCGACCCGCGCTGGGGACGGGTCGAGGAGACGATCGGCGAGGACCCGTACCTGGTGGGCACGATCGGCGCCGCCTATGTCCGGGGCCTGGAGTCGGCCGGGATCGTCGCCACGCTCAAACACTTCGCCGGGTACGCCGCCTCGGCCGGCGCCCGTAACCTCGCGCCCGTGCGGGCGGGGGTGCGGGAGTTCGCCGACATCACCCTGCCGCCCTTCGAGTTCGCCCTGCGCGAGGGCGGGGCCCGCTCGGTGATGGCCGCGTACACCGACACCGACGGCGTGCCGGCCTCCGCCGACCCCGGCCTGCTGACCGAACTGCTGCGCGAGCAGTGGGGGTTCACCGGCACGGTGGTCGCCGACTACTTCGGCGTCGGCTTCCTGCAGACCCAGCACCGCATCGCCGGCACCGAGGCGGGCGCGGCCCACGCGGCGCTCGCGGCGGGCCTGGACGTCGAGCTGCCGACGGTGAAGTGCTACGGCAAGCCGCTCATCGAGGCGGTCCGCGCGGGCGAGGTCCCCGAGACACTGATCGACCGGGCGGCCCGCCGGGTCCTGCTCCAGAAGTGCGAGCTGGGCCTCCTGGACGAGGACTGGAACCCGGAGCCCGCCGAGCGGATCGACCTCGACTCGACGGCCAACCGCGCCCTGGCCCGGCGCCTCGCCGAGGAGTCGGTGGTCCTCCTCGACAACCCGGACGGCCTGCTGCCGCTGGCCCCGGACACCCGGATCGCGGTCGTCGGCCCCCGCGCCGCCGACGCCCTGGCCATGCTGGGCTGCTACTCCTTCCCCTCCCACGTCCTCACCCACCACCCCGACATCCCGATGGGCATCGAGATCCCCACGGTCCTTCAGGCGCTGCGCGCCGAACTCCCCGACGCCAAGGTGACGTTCACCGAGGGCTGCGGGGTCGACGACCCGGACACCGGGGGCTTCGAGGAGGCGGTGGCCCGCACGGCCGAGGCAGACGTCTGCGTGGCGGTGCTCGGTGACCGGGCCGGCCTGTTCGGGCGGGGCACCTCGGGCGAGGGCTGCGACGTGACGGACCTGCGACTGCCCGGCGTCCAGGGCCAGTTGCTGGACTCCCTGGTCGCGACCGGTGTCCCGGTCGTCCTGGTCCTCCTCACCGGCCGCCCCTACGCGCTCGGCCGCTGGCACGGGCGGCTCGGCGCGGTCGTCCAGGCCTTCTTCCCCGGCGAGGAGGGCGGCCCGGCGGTCGCCGGAGTCCTCTCGGGCCGGGTGAACCCCTCGGGCCGTCTCCCGGTGAGCGTCCCGCAGGTGCCGGGCGGCCAGCCGTGGACCTACCTCCAGCCGCCGCTCGGCCTCGCGGGCGGCGCGAGCAACCTGGACCCGACCCCGCTGTACGCCTTCGGGCACGGGCGCTCCTACACGGAGTTCGTGTGGGAGGACTTCGAGGGCTCGGCACCACGGATCACCACCGAGGGCTCCTACGACCTCGCGCTGACCGTGCGCAACACGGGCGACCGCGCGGGCGCCGAGGTCGTCCAGCTGTATCTGCACGACCCGGTGGCCTCGGTGACCCGCCCGGACGTCCGCCTGATCGGCTACCAGCGGCTGGAGCTGGACCCGGGCGAGTCCCGTCGGGTGACCTTCCGTTTCCACGCGGAGCTGTCGGCCTTCACCGACCGCAAGGGCCGCCGGATCGTCGAACCGGGCGACCTGGAGCTACGGCTCTCGGCGTCGAGCGCGGAGGTCCGGCACACGGCACTGCTGCACGTCACGGGCCCGGTACGGGAGGTGGGCCCGGACCGACGGCTGCGCTGCGACACGGAGGTGTCGGGGACGGGCTGAGATCGGACGGGGTGAGTTCGGCGCGGACCGGGGTGAGTTCGGCGCGGACCGGGGTGACAGGTCCGCGCCCAGCTCAGCGCGCTCAGCTCGGCCCAAGGCCGCCCCGCCTCACTCCTCCCCCACCGACTCGAACCGCCACCGGTGCACGGCCCGGCCGGCCAAGTCCCCGTCCGGCTCCGGGAGTTCGGGCAGCTCGGCGTCGTAGGCCGCGTCCCACCACGTGATGACCAGGACGCGGTCCTCGGGCGCCCGGAACGTCTCGCGCCGCAACGGCCGTACGGGAAGCTCCTGATCGCGGGCCCAGGCGAGCAGTTCCTCGCCGCGGCCCTCGGCCGCCCGGGCCTCCCACATCAGCGCGACCGTCACGAGTACAGGTTCTCCTTGCTGACCTCGTGGACGTGGTCGTGGCCGGGCACGTGCGGGTCGGTCACCGGCAGGGAGGAGTCGGCGGAGAGGTCCCAGCTGGAGGCGGGGCGGTTGCGGGCCACCATCTCCGCGCCCAGCGCCGCGACCATCGCGCCGTTGTCGGTGCACAACTTGGGCCGGGGCACCCGGAGTCGGATACCCGCCGCCTCGCAGCGCTCCTGGGCCAGCACCCGCAGCCGCGAGTTCGCGGCCACGCCGCCGCCGATCATGAGGTGGTCGACGCCCTCGTCCTTGCAGGCCCGCACGGCCTTGCGGGTCAGCACGTCCACCACCGCCTCCTGGAAGGAGGCCGCCACGTCACGCACCGGCACCTCCTCGCCCGCGGCCCGCTTGGCCTCGATCCAGCGGGCCACCGCCGTCTTGAGGCCGGAGAAGGAGAAGTCGTACGCCGGATCCCGCGGCCCGGTCAGTCCGCGCGGGAACGCGATCGCCGACGGGTCGCCCTCGCGCGCGTACCGGTCGATGACCGGGCCGCCCGGGAAGCCGAGGTTCAGCACCCGGGCGATCTTGTCGAAGGCCTCGCCGGCCGCGTCGTCGATGGTCGCGCCCATGGGGCGGACGTCGGAGGTGATGTCCGAGGACAGCAGCAGGGACGAGTGCCCGCCGGACACCAGCAGCGCCATCGTCGGCTCGGGCAGCGCCCCGTGCTCCAGCTGGTCGACGCAGATGTGGGAGGCGAGGTGGTTGACGCCGTAGAGGGGCTTGCCGAGGGCGTAGGCGTAGGCCTTCGCGGCGGAGACCCCGACGAGCAGGGCGCCGGCGAGTCCGGGCCCGGCGGTCACGGCGATGCCGTCGAGGTCCCTCGCGGAGACACCGGCCTCCTTCAGGGCGCGCTCGATGGTCGGCACCATCGCCTCCAGGTGGGCCCTGCTGGCCACCTCCGGCACCACGCCACCGAACCGGGCGTGCTCGTCGACGCTGGACGCGATGGCGTCGGCCAGCAGGGTGGTGCCCCGGACGATGCCGACGCCGGTCTCGTCACAGGAGGTCTCGATGCCCAGGACAAGCGGTTCGTCAGCCATTGATCTCGGTTCCTCGTACGGAAGTTGAAGGGTCGGTGAGTCGCATCACCAGGGCGTCCACGTTGCCCGGCTGGTAGTAGCCGCGCCGGAACCCGATGGCCTCGAAGCCGAAGCGCTCGTAGAGCTTCTGGGCGCGGATGTTGTCGATCCGGCACTCCAGCATCACTTCGGCGCACTCGAAGGCGGTCGCGGCCCGCAGCAGCTCGGTCAGCAGGGTCGCCCCGAGTCCGGTGCCCCAGTGGTCGCGGGCGACGGCGATCGTCTGGACGTCGGCGAGCTCCCCGGCGGAGGCGAGGCCCGCGTACCCCACGATCCGCTCGCCCTCCTCGGCCACCACGAACCGCCGGGTGGCCTCGGGGCCGCGGGAGTGCGCGAGTTCGGACCAGAACATGCCCCGGGACCAGGCGTCCTCCGGGAAGAGGTCCTTCTCCAGCTCCAGGACGGGGTCGATGTCCCACCACCGCATCTCGCGCAGCACGGGGGTCACGGGTGTGGTCACTTGGGGGTGACCACCTTGTAGTTCTTGGGGACCTGCGCGTCCGGCCGCCGCAGGTACAGCGGCCGGGGGGCGGGCAGTTCCTCCCCTGCCGCGATCCGCTCGGCGGCGAGGGAGGCGAGCGCGGCGGCCGTGACGTGCTCGGGCTCGCGGGCGTCGGGGAAGGTGTCGGGGTAGAGCAGCGCCCCGGCGCCGACCGCGGGCAGCCCCCCGACCTGCTCGGCGATGTCGGCGGGCCGGTCGACGGCGGGGTCGCTCACGCGGGTGCGGGGGTCGGAGTAGGTGGCCCAGTAGACCTCCTTGCGCCGCGCGTCGGTCGCCACGACGAAGGGGCCCTCGTCGAGGCCGGCCGCGTAGGCGAGTCCGTCCAGGGTGCACATCCCGTGCACCGGGATTCCGAGGGCGAGCCCGAAGGTGTCGGCGGTCATGAGGCCGACGCGCAGACCGGTGTAGGGCCCGGGGCCGATGCCGACGACGATCCCGGTGACCGCGTCCAGCTTCACCCCCGCGTCCGCGAGCACCCGGTCGACGGCCGGCAACAACAGCTCCCCGTGCCGGCGCGCGTCCACCTGACGGAACGAGGCGACGACGTCCCGCCCGTCATGCAGGGCGACGGTCACGGCGGGGGTGGCGGTATCCAGAGCGAGCAAGAGCACGCAAACAGCCTACGGCTCCCGAGGGCCCGGGGCCGCCGCAGGCCGCACAGGGGCGCGGAACCGCACGCCCCGCCACGACGGCACGGCACAGGACCGACAACCTGCTACCGTCGCCACAAATCAGGACCAACCACTCAAGAGGTGAACCGGTGGCGCCCAGCAACGCGGCCTTCGTGACCGCCCTCACCACGGCGGCTCTCGCGACGGTCGGCTTCCTCGCCTACCAGGCCTCCGCGACGGCCCCCATCAGGGCGCACGCCGGCACTGCCCCGGCGGTCGTCACCTCGAAGGCCGCCCGCGACCACCGGAACCCCACCGCCCTGCCCCCGGGCTCCGGCACCGGGGCCCGCGTCGTGTACTCCCTGGACGGCAGCCGGGTCTGGCTCGTCGGCCCCGGCAACAGGGTCACCCGTACGTTCGAGGTCGTTTCGGGGAACATCCACCCCGCTCCCGGCACCTACACGGTCACTTCCCGCTCGAACGCGGTGACCGGCACCGACGGCACCCCCATCGAACACGTGGTCCGCTTCGCCGGCGTCGACGGCGTGGCGATCGGCTTCAGCGCGGCCGTGAAGGAGCCGGCCGCCCCCTCCCCCGACGCCACCCCCGTGCGGACGGGCGGCATCAGGGAGTCCCGCGCGGACGGCGACGCGATGTGGTCCTTCGCGACGATCGGCGCGAAGGTGGTCGTGATCCGCTGAGCCCGCCTCAGGCCGCTTTCGGACGCTCGGCGGCCGCCGGCGCCGTCCCCGGGTCGGGCAGCCGAGGCGGTGTCGAGACGGCCTCCGCCGCCGCGCAGGACGCCAGCAGATCGCGCATGGACACGCCGCCGACGAGCGCGTACGGCTGTGGCTGGGGCCGGTTCTCGGTGGCCGACATGGACGCCTCCTGGAGTTCGGGGGCGGGCGTGGTTAGGTAGACCTAACTACGGACTGGGTACCATGTGACCACGCACAAGACGCCGAACGCAATATCTTGCCGACGTCTTGTCGGAACGTTCACGGAAACGCGCGCGGGAGAGCGAAGCCGACGCTCAGGCCGTGAGCACGCCGAGGTCCGCGGCGGACCACCGCTCGCCGACCGGCGTCAGCGTCACGTGCCGCACCTCGTCGGTGGTGTCACCGACCGCGCGGTGGATCTGTACCTGGAGCCGGTCGTCGGTCAGGTCCTCGACCTTGCCCTCGCCCCACTCCACGACGATCACCGACTCGGGCAGCGACACGTCGAGATCGAGGTCCTCCATCTCGTCGAGCCCGCCGCCCAGGCGGTACGCGTCGACGTGGACGAGCGGCGGCCCGTCGCCCAGGGACGGGTGGACGCGGGCGATCACGAAGGTCGGCGAGGTCACGGCCCCCCGTACCCCGAGCCCCTCACCGAGTCCGCGGGTCAGCGTCGTCTTGCCCGCGCCGAGCTCTCCGCTGAGCATCACGAGGTCCCCCGCGCGCAGCAGCTTGGCGAGCTTCAGGCCCAGCTCGCGCATCTGCTCGGGGGAGGTGACGGTCAGCTCGGTCTCAACCGGGTTGCGCGGTACTGCTTCCATAACCGCCAACGGTAGCCCCTGCGGGCACGGCACCCGCGCGGGTGAGCAGGTCGGCGAGGCGGTCGGTGACCACTTCCGGGTGTTCCAGCATGACCAGGTGCCCGGCGTCCGGGACCAGCACCAGCTCCGCCTCCGGCAGCAGGGAGGCGATCGCCTCGCTGTGCTCGCTCGGCGTCACCATGTCCCCCACCCCGGCCAGGACGAGCACCGGCTTGTCCACGAAGTGGGCGAGGGCGGCGGTCTTGTCGTGGTTGTCGAACGCCGGGTAGTACTCGGCGACCACGTCGATCGGGGTGCCCTCGATCATCCGCTCGGCGAACCGGACGACGGCCGGGTCGACGTCCCGGGAGGCGAAGGAGTAGCGCTTGATGATCCCGGCGAACAGGTCGGCGGTGGCCCGCCGCCCCTTCTCCACCAGGTCGGCCCGCTGCCCGAGCGCCTTGAGCACGCCCGGCAGCACCCGCCGTACGGCGTTGACGCCCGCGACGGGCAGCCCGAAGTTGACCTCGCCGAGCCGCCCGGACGACGTGCCGACCAGAGCCACCGCGACCACCCGGTCGCGGATCAGTTCGGGGTACTGGTCGGCAAGCGCCATGACGGTCATCCCGCCCATGGAGTGCCCGACGAGCACGATCGGCCCCTCGGGCACGGCCGCGTCGATGACGGCCTTCAGGTCGCGTCCCAGCTGCTCGATGTCGACCGGCACCCCGTCCTGCACCTGCCGCGCACCCCGCCCGGACCGCCCGTGGCTGCGCTGGTCCCAGTGCACGGTCCGTACGACGCCCCGGAGCGCCGCGCGCTGGAAGTGCCAGGAGTCCTGGCTGAGGCAGTAGCCGTGGCTGAAGACGACGGTGACGGGGGCGGGGGCCTTGCGCCCGAACAGCCTGCGCCGGCGCGGCGACAGCGGGGGCACGGCCTGAGGGTCGACGTCGTCGACCTCGTAGTACAGCTCGGTGCCGTCGTCGGCGTACGCCTTGCCGGGGGTGCCCCGCAACGCGCCGTACGGGCCGGTCGAGTCGAGGGCGAGGCGGGCCTTCTGCCGCATCCCGCGTCCGACGGTGAGCCGCTCGATCGCCACCCCGGCCGCGGCTCCTGCGGCGACCACGCCTATCGCGGCGCCCGCGATGCCGGTCGCCCGGCGCCAGCCGCCACCCGCCGCCGCAGCGGAGGCGAGGGCCACCGAGGCGGCGGCGTCGACGACGGCCTCCGGACTGCTCTCGCTCACGTACCGCTCCTGTTCGCTGGTTCGGGTGACCGTCAGGTCATACCGGTGTCGCGGGACTCGCTGTTCTCGCACGCACTGTGCGGTTACCCCGCTTGTTCCTCATTCACGTAGACGCGCGGAACGCGCGTTCCGATGCGGGTCACGATTTCGTACGCGATGGTGCCCGCGGCCTGCGCCCAGTCCTCGGCGGTGGGCTCGCCCCGGTCGCCGGGGCCGAAGAGCACGGCCCGGGTGCCGGTGGCGGGCTCGTCGCCGCCGAGGTCCACGACGAACTGGTCCATGGCGATCCGTCCGGCGACCGTGCGCCACTTGCCGTCGACCAGCACGGGTCCGGCGCCGGAGGCGTGCCGCGGGATGCCGTCCGCGTAGCCGACGGGCACCAGGCCGAGGGTCGTGGCGCCCGGGGTGACGTAGTGATGGCCGTAGCTCACGCCATGGCCGCCCGGGACGCGCTTGACCAGCGCGATCGACGCCGACAGCGTCATCACCGGGCGCAGTCCGAAGTCGGCGGGGCCGCCGATCTCCGGGCTGGGCGAGATGCCGTAGACCGCGATCCCGGTCCGGACGAGGTCGAAGTGGCTCTCCGGGAGGGTGAGGGTGGCCGGCGAGTTGGCGATGTGCCGCACCTCGGGGCGCACGCCCCGGCCCTCGGCGTACGCCAGCATCTCCCGGAAGAGGGTGAGCTGGGCGGCGATCGAGGGGTGCCCGGGCTCGTCGGCGCAGGCGAAGTGCGACCAGAGGCCGGTGACCCGCAGGAGCCCTTCGGATTCCGCGCGCAGGGCCTCGGCGACCAGCTCGGCCCAGTCCTCGCCCGGCTGGCAGCCGCCCCGCCCGAGTCCGGTGTCGGCCTTGAGCTGCACGCGCGCGGGGAGGCCGGCCCGCCGGGCCGCCTCGGTGACCTCCCGGAGGGCCCACATGCCGCTGACGGAGACGTCGAGGTCGGCCTCGATCGCCTCCCGCCAGGGCCCGCCGGGCGTCCACAGCCAGCACATGATCCGCCCCGGCAGCCCCGCCTCCCGCAGCGCGAGGGCCTCCTCCGGGGTGGCGGTCCCGAGCCAGCCCGCGCCCGCCTCGACCGCGGCGCGGGCGCAGGGCACCGCGCCGTGGCCGTACGCGTCGGACTTGACCACGGCCATGAGGGCGGCCCCCGACGCGCGGGCGCGCAGGGCCCGCACATTGGCCCGCAGCGCGGCCAGGTCGATCTCGGCGCGGGCGCGCAGCGGTGCGGTCGGGGCGGTTGCTGTCTCGTTCATGGCGCCCCCAGTGTCTCAGAGGCGACTGACACCACCGGTGAGCGCGTCCCCAGGGACGCACACGCGCGCGTGTCAGAGGCTCAGACCGTGCCGGGCCAGATACTTCACGGGGTCGATGTCCGAACCGTACGGGCGCCGGGCGCGCACCTCGAAGTGCAGGTGCGGGCCGGTGGCGCGCCCGGTGGCGCCGCTGCTGCCGATGCGGGTGCCGGCCTTGACCTTGGCGCCGCGCGCGACCGAGATGCGGTTCAGATGGCCGTAGACCACATAGCGCCCGTCGCTCATCTTGAGCGTCACGGCCTTGCCGTACGACCCCGACCAGCTGGCCAGGACGACGACACCGGTGCCCACCGCGTACACCGGGGTGCCCTTCGGCACGGCAAGATCCACTCCGGTGTGGTATCCGACCAGCCAGTTTCCGCGCACCCGGTAACGCATCGTCACCCTGGCCCGTTTCCGGATCGGGCGACTCCATTTCGCTGGTGCGAGGGCGCGGTCGTCGACCTCGATGTCCTCGGCGGCCGCCAGCAGATCCTCGTATTCCGCGTCGTAGTCGCTGCCGCAGTTCCCGCCGGGCTCGTCCTTCAGCTCTTCCCCGGGCTCCTCCTTCACCTCTTCCTTTAAGGGATCAGGGTCGTCCCCGCGGAAACCGAGAACGGGACTCCCCAGAACAACTGCCGCGCCGCCCAGCAACTCTCGCCGGGTGGTGCCGTGTATGTGTGGCTCATCCATGCGGCCAGCGAAACATCGCCCTTTCGGCTCCGCATATTCGACCGACGGGTATTGGTCCCATCAGGTACTAGTTCGCCGTCACTGGTCCGTTTGCCGGGCGCGGCCCTGCGTTCTCCCGGTGCGTCAGGCGTCCGTCACGTCCCGCCAGGCCGCCGGTACCGCCTCGGCCACGTCGTGCGCCCCCACCGGCGCCCCGTCCGCCGCGAACCGTCCGGCGAGGCCGTGCAGGTACGCGCCCACGCTGCCGGCGTCCAGAGCGCTCAGCCCGGACGCGAGCAGGGACCCGGCGAGACCGGAGAGGACGTCCCCGCTGCCGGCGGTGGCCAGCCAGGCCGTACCGGTCGGGTTCACGCGTACGGCCCCGCCGCCGGAGTCCGCGACCAGCGTGGTCGACCCCTTGAGCAGCACGGTCGCGTCGTACCGCCCGGCAAGCTCCCGCGCGGAGGCGAGCCGCGACCCCTCGACCTCCTCGCGCGCCACCCCGAGCAGCGCGGCGGCCTCTCCGGCGTGCGGGGTCATGAGGGTCGGCGCGCTGCGCGCGCGTACGGCGTCCCGGTCGGCGAGCCGCAGCCCGTCCGCGTCGATCAGCACCGGCACGTCGGACGCCAGCACCTCGCCGACGGCCGAGGCGTCGTCCCCGGCCCCCGGTCCGACGACCCACGCCTGCACCCGCCCGGCGTGGGTCGGCCCCCGGTCGGAGACGAGCGTCTCGGGGAAACGGGCGATCACGGCGTCCGCGGCGGGCCCGACGTACCGTACGGCTCCGGCGCCGCCCCGCAGCGCCCCGTACACGGCGAGCACGGCGGCCCCCGGATACCGCGCGGACCCGGCGGCGATCCCGACGACTCCGCGCCGGTACTTGTCGCTCTCACCGGTCGGCACCGGCAACAGCCGCCGTACGTCGGCGTGTTGGAGCGCCTCCAGCTCGGCCTCCGCCGGAAGCGCGAGCCCGATGCCGACGAGCCGCACCGACCCGGCGTACTCCCGCGCGGGATCGACCAGCAGCCCCGGCTTGTGCGTCCCGAACGTGACGGTGACGTCGGCCCGCACGGCCGCCCCGCGCACCTCCCCGGTGTCGGCGTCGACCCCGCTCGGCAGATCCACGGCGACGACGGCGGCGCGGGACCGCTCGGCGACCTCGGCGAGCCGGGCCGCGTCGGGCCGCAGGCCGCCCTTGCCGCCGATGCCGACGATCCCGTCGAGGACGAGGTCGGCCTGCTCGATGAGCCGCTCGGCGCCGCGGGTCCCGGTGGCAGGCCCTCCGCCCCCTACGGCCCGCCCGTCGCCGTCCACGGCCCGTCCCCCGGCCCGCCGCAGCGCGGCCAGCCCGTCGGCGTGGGCCCGCTCGGGCGCGAGCAGCACGGCGGTGACCCCGGCGCCCCGCCGCGCCAGACGGGCACCGGCGAAGAGGGCGTCCCCGCCGTTGTCCCCGCTCCCGACGAGCAGCACGACCCGGCGGCCGTACACCCGCCCCAGCAGATCCGCGCAGGCCGCGGCGAGCCCGGCGGCCGCCCGCTGCATCAGCGCGCCCTCCGGAAGCCGCGCCATCAACTCCCGCTCGGCGGCCCTGACCGTCTCCACGTTGTACGCAGTACGCATGGGGTCGAGTCTGCCCCGTTTCGCTGCCGATCTGTCACTTGGAGCGGTTGCGACGGGGTCGCACGGCTGTCACGAGCGATCACTCCGCATGCGATCGGCACAGCATCACCCCGGCCACTACCGGACATCAGCGACGGCGTTTGACGTACATGACGCCGACGAAGATCGCGGCTGCGACGAACATGCCGATAGCCAGGTAAGGGGACCACGACGGGCCGTCGGGCCGGTCATTGGCGAGGCCGACGAGTGCAAGCATGCGCAGTCTCCCTGAGGCGTGTCAGAAGATACGGGTTCGCAAAATCGCAGAAAATGTTCGTCACCGCCGTCGACTGAAGACGCGGCAAGTGTCATGTCTTTCTCCTTGCGGTCCGCAGAAAGTAGGCGGCGGCCGCGATCAGGGCCGCTCCGGGGAGCAGGACGACGAGCCCACGGCCGGTGCTGCCGTTCACCAGGTCGCTGGTGCCTGCGACCGCCAGGAGGGCACCGCATATCAGAGCGATTATGGAGAACACCGTTACAGCCAATACACGCATTTCGCTCCATCGGAAGTGCCGGGGCGGAGGAGGGCGGCACCGTAGACGTATGTCGTGCCCGCGGCAGCTCCCGCGGCCACCGCCGAGCAGCCGGTGAAACCGGCACCGAGGGAGAGGCCGAGTGTGGCGAAAGTGCCCGCTGCCGCGCCGGCCATGCACAGGCTTTCCAGCCCGATGCCCATCATCATGCCCATCTTGGTGGCATTCGCTCCCTGCGTGTCACCTGTCGCCGTCTGGTAGGCCAAGGTGACCCAGTCGCCGATTCCGGTGACACCGCCGAAGCTGAAAAGCCCCGTCGGATCGCTGTTGTTGATGAAGTCGCCGCCCGCGTACAGGTACGGGTTCCTCTCCTGGCCGGAGAGGGTCGTAGTAGCGGGCGCCCATCTTGTACACGCCCGTGGGGTCGAGGTAGGCGCCGCTGTAGCGGAACGGCTGCGGGACCGCCTCGGTGGTGGTCCCTCGGGGCAGCCCCGTCGGGCCGTAGGCGTACGTGTGCGTGCGCTTGCCCGCGTCGTCGACCAGGCCGAGCACGTTGCCGGTGGCGTCGGTGAGGTAGTAGTAGGACTTCCCCCCAGTCGTCATGGAGTTCAACGTGCCCGCCGGTTCACGGATGAATCCGGTGTCGACGCCGTTCGTCGTCGTGGACGCCAGCCCCAGTGCCGTGTGGTGGAACCAGGTCGAACCCAGCTTGGTGCGCTCGGAGTTGTCGGTGCCGGCGTGGACCAGGTCGTAGGCGGTGCCGGCGACGGTGATGCCGGAGAGCTGGCTGTAGTCGGTCCAGGTCTCGTTCGTGCGCGCGGAGGCGGCCACGCGTCCGCCGGCTGTTTCGTTGCCGAGTTTGTCGTACGACCACGGCGTGGCCGAGCCGGTCTGGCCGGTCAGCTGGCTTGCGTCGTTGTAGGTGAAGACCGCGCTGGCGGGGCAGGTGGCGGCGGTGCCGTCCTGGGAGGTGAGGTTGCCTGCCTTGTCGAAGCAGTACAGCCAGGACGCCTTGCGGGTGCCGGCCGAACCGCACACTGAGGGCGTTTCGGCGAGCGCGGCCGCAGCCGCATCCCTGGTCGCGGCCGCCGCCCATCCCGTGGAGGACGTTCGCGCGATGACCGATCCGGAAAGACCCGGCGGGCCCCTCGCCCCGACCGTCCGCTGGGCCGGGCGGCTGCTGTGCTGGAGCCTGGCCGCCGCCATGGCCGCGGCCGCCGTCGACATCACCGTCTCGCCGCACACCGGCTGGTGGCACACGTTCTGGACGCTTCCCTGGGACCTCACCTGCGCGTCGGCCGTGGCCTGGGCCGTGCTCCGCGCCCGCGAGAAGTCGACCGGCGGCGGGGGTCATGACCCCCGGAGCGAACAGGACATCCACACGGACTGGGACCAGGCCGCCTGAGAGCTGCCGACGCAGGGCGGCGTCGGTGGTCACCCCTCCGCGATCACCACGGCCGACGCGACTCCTGCGTCATGGCTCAGCGACACGTGCCAGGACCGCACGCCCAGTTCGGCGGCGCGGGCGGCCACCGTGCCGGTGACCCGTAGCCGGGGCTGCCCGCTGTCCTCGACGTAGACCTCGGCGTCGGTCCAGTGGAGGCCGGCCGGAGCGCCGAGCGCCTTGGCCAGGGCCTCCTTCGCGGCGAAGCGGGCGGCGAGCGAGGCGACTCCCCGGCGCTCCCCGCTGGGCAGCGTCAGCTCGCTGTGCAGGAACAGCCGCCGCGCCATCCCCGGCGTACGCTCCAGCGACGCCGCGAACCGCTCGATCTCGGCAACGTCGATACCGACCCCGATGATGCTCATCCGGGCACTTTACGATCCGTCCGGGTCCTCGGCGAACAGGTCCTCGGCCCGCTCGACCGTCCGGGAACGCTCCAGCCAGGCGTCCATCCGGTCGAGGTCGGTGCAACTGGTGATGCGCTCACGCACGCTGTCCGTGACGGGGATGCCGCGCACTTCCAGGACGTAGAGGATCCCCTTGGCTTCGCCTTCCGTCCTGCCCTCCAGGTAGGCCGTCTCACGAACGGTTCCCCGGCCGGGGAAGTAGCTGACGAACGACATGATCCGATTCCATTTCTCTCCGGCTGGGGTCTTGCCCGGGGTGACTTCCAGGAAGTCGAAGAAGTATTCGGCGGTGTCGGGATCGGTCTCCCGGAGTTCCTCAAGAGCGCTGCTGATCGCTTCCAGTACGGCGTCGCAGTCGGGGTCGCGGGCGTGCGCCAACGCCGAGAGCACGGCCAGGGCGAGGTTCTTCGCCGCGGTCCTGGCATCCGTAATCACCGGCAGGTTGTCGGGCCCTGCGACCAGCGGATACACCCGCAGAGCCGTCCAGCCGCGCGTGCCGCAGTCGAAGGGGCCGGCTGACACCCAGCACCTCGAACACCGACCATGCGCGCAACGTAGGTTGATCAGCGACCGGCCCACCCGGAAACGCGGAGTACGTTCACCCTTTCGAGCCGCGCCGAAACGTTAGCGACCATGATCACGTCAGATGCACAGGCCGAGGAGACCGCTCACCGTGGAGTTCGAGAAGACCCGCACAGCCACCCGATACCTCTATCTCGCCCGGCACGGTGAGGCGTTGCCGGACGAGAGCGGGCTGACCCGGGCCGGCCGACAGCAGGCCACGCTGCTCGGCCGACGCCTCCAGGACATCCCCTTCACGGCCGTCCACCACGGTCCGCTGCCGCGAGCGGCGCAGACCGCCCGGCTGATCCACGACCAGCTCAAGAACGTCCCCCTGCTCGTCTCGGAGGTCGCCGGCGACTACGTTCCCCACGTCCCCCGGCGAGACGAACTCCCCGCCGAATCCGCCGACCACTACCTCCGCTTCCTCGCCGGCACCACCGACGAGGAACGGAAGCAGGGCGCCGTACTGGCCCGCCGGGCGCTCGACCTGTTCACCGGACCGGTGGACGGCGAGGAGGACCGGCACGAGCTGGTCGTCACCCACAACTTCCTCGTCGGCTGGCTCGTCCGGGACGCCATGTACGCCCCCACGTGGCGCTGGCTCGGCCTCAACCACGCCAACGCGGCGCTCACGGTCATCCGTTACGCCCCCGGCCGAGCCGCGTCCGTCCTCGTCTCCAACGACATGCGGCACCTGCCCGCCGAGCTGCGCTGGACAGGCTTCCCTCCCGAGGAACAGATCTGAGCCCGCCGGTCAGGCGGCGGCCAGCTCACACCACACGAACTTCCCCCGGTTACCGTGCCTGGCCAACGGCTGCCCCCCCCCCACAGATCGGCACACGCCTTCACCAACGCCAGCCCCCTCCCCTCCTCCACCTCCCCCAACAGATCCCACTCCCCCGGCGGCTCCGGAGGTTCGGGGTCCGCGTCCCACGCGCCGATCCGCAACACCCCCGCGGACCAGCGCACTCGCAGGGCAGCGGGGCCTTTCGTATGGCGTACGGCATTGGAGACCAGCTCCGCCGCGAGCAGCTCCGCGGTGTCGGTGAGGCGGATCAGGCCGTGCAGGGTGAGGATCAGGCGGAGGGTACGGCGGGCGACGGTGACGGCTCGGAGGTCGTTCGGGATGTGGAGCGTGTACTCCCAGGGGGCGCTTTCGGGCATGCGAAGAACTCCGTTCATGTGAGGGATCGTTGCAGCGACGTGCTTGCACATCGCGTTCACTACGTCACTGACGGTAGGGCTTTCATGTAATACATGGCAAGCCGATCCCGTAATCTGCCCCCGAACGAGCCACGTCAGCAGGCATGTTGAACCGAGGAGCAAACGATGGTGCTGAGGCGCGAACCGACCGCACGCCAGATGCGCCTGGGAGTCGAACTGCGGCGGCTCCGCGAGGGGGCCGGCCTCACCACCATCGAGGCGGCGGCGCTCCTCGGGGCGAACCGAGTCCAGATCACCCAGATCGAATCCGGACTCGCGGGCGTGAGCGACGAACGGCTGCGCCGCCTCGCATCCCACTACGACTGCACGGACCAGGAGTTCGTCGACGCCCTGGTCGCGATGGCCACGGACCGGACACGCGGCTGGTGGGAGGAGTACCGAGGTCAGTTGCCCAACTCGTTCCTGGACCTCGCCGAACTGGAACACCACGCCGCGTACCTGCACGAGGTGGCGATCCTGTACGTACCGGGACTGCTCCAGACGGAGACCTACGCCCGGGCCGTCTTCTCGGCCAGGGTTCCCGAACTCACCCATGACGAGCTGGAGTTGCGCGTCGAGCACCGGATGAGACGCCAGCAGATCACCCTCGCGTACGAGTCGGTGATCCACGAGTCGGCCCTGCGGATCAGGGTCAGTGACCGTGCCGCCTCCCGGGCCCAGCTCCGCAGGCTCCTCGAACTCTCCGAAGCGGAGAACATCACCCTTCGCGTGATCCCCTTCGACCTGGACGGCTTCGCCTCGGCCGCCAGCACCATGACGTACGCCGGTGGCCCCCTTCCCAGACTGGACACCGTGGTGCGTGACGTCCCCCACGGCTCGGCCTTCATCGACTCCGAGGCCCAACTCACCGCTTTTCGAACGCGCTTCCGTAAGGTGGAAGCCGTATCACTCGACCCCGGGCAGTCGCGCGACTTCGTCAACCGGCTGGCGAAAGAGCTGTGAGGCCTCCCATGGAGAACTGGCGGAAGTCGTCCTACTCAGGTCCGGACGACGGCAACAACTGCGTCGAGATCGCAACCCACCCCACCCACATATCCATCCGCGACTCCAAGACCCCCACCACCGCCACCCTCACCTTCCCCCCCGCCCCCTTCACCGCCTTCCTCGACGCCCTCAAGCGCACCCCCGACACCCGGTAACCCCGTACGACACCTGCACCGCGATATCGGATACCGCCGGTCGGCCGACTACTCCACCGTGACCGACTTCGCCAGGTTCCTCGGCTGGTCCACCTCATTGCCCCGGGCGGTCGCCAGCTCACACGCGAACACCTGCAAAGGCACCGTCGCCACCAGCGGCTGCAGCAGCGTCGGCGTGGCCGGGATCCGGATCAGATGGTCGGCGTACGGCACCACCGCCTCGTCCCCCTCCTCCGCGATGACGATCGTCCGCGCTCCCCGGGCCCGGATCTCCTGGATGTTGGACACGATCTTGTCGTGGATCACCGAGCGCCCCCGCGGCGAGGGCACGACCACCACGACCGGCAGGTCCTCCTCGATCAGCGCGATCGGCCCGTGCTTCAGCTCGCCCGCCGCGAAGCCCTCGGCGTGCATGTAGGCGAGTTCCTTCAGCTTCAGCGCGCCTTCGAGGGCCACCGGATAGCCGACGTGCCGTCCGAGGAACAGCACGGTGTTCTTGTCGGCCAGCGACCGCGCCAGCGCCCGCACCGGCTCCATCGTCTCCAGCACCCGCTCGACCTCGCCGGAGATGTGCGACAGGTCCCGGATCACGGCGGAGATCTCGTCGCCCCACTTGGTCCCGCGCACCTGCCCCAGGTACAGCGCCACCAGGTAACACGCCACGAGCTGCGTGAGGAACGCCTTCGTCGACGCGACGGCCACCTCGGGCCCGGCGTGCGTGTACAGCACGGCGTCCGACTCCCGGGGGATCGTCGACCCGTTGGTGTTGCAGATCGCGAGCACCTTGGACCCCTGCTCGCGGGCGTGCCGCAGCGCCATGAGCGTGTCCATGGTCTCCCCGGACTGGGAGATGGCGATGACGAGGGAGCGCGGTCCGAGGATCGGGTCCCGGTACCGGAATTCACTGGCCAGCTCCACCTCACACGGAATCCGGGTCCAGTGCTCGATGGCGTACTTGGCGATCATCCCCGCGTGGAAGGCCGTACCGCAGGCCACGATGACGACCTTGTCGATCTCCCGCAGCTCGGCGTCGGAGATCCGGACCTCGTCCAGCGTCAGGGAGCCGGCCGCGTCGATACGGCCGAGCAGCGTGTCGGCGACCGCCTTCGGCTGCTCGGCGATCTCCTTGAGCATGAAGTAGTCGTAGCCGCCCTTCTCGGCGGCGGAGGCGTCCCAGTCGATGTGGAACGAGCGGACGTCGGCCGGCCGGCCGTCGAAGCCGGTGACGGTCACGCCGTCCCTGCGCAGCTCCACGACCTGGTCCTGGCCGAGCTCGATCGCGGAGCGGGTGTGGGCGATGAAGGCCGCCACGTCCGAGGCCAGGAACGCCTCCCCCTCCCCCACGCCGACCACCAGCGGCGAGTTCCGGCGGGCGCCCACGACCACGTCCGGCTCGTCCGCGTGGACGGCCACCAGCGTGAACGCCCCCTCCAGCCGCCGGCACACCAGCCGCATGGCCTCCGCGAGGTCGGCGGTCGCTGAGAACTCCTCGGCGAGCAGGTGCGCCACCACCTCCGTGTCCGTCTCGGAGGCCAGCTCGTGCCCCCGCTCCTCCAGCTCGGCCCGCAGCGCGGCGAAGTTCTCGATGATCCCGTTGTGGACGACGGCGACCCGCCCGGCGTTGTCCAGATGCGGATGCGCGTTGGCGTCCGTCGGCCCGCCGTGCGTGGCCCACCGCGTGTGCCCGATGCCGGTCAGCCCCGTCGGCAACGGCCGGTCCACCAGCTCCTTCTCCAGATTGACCAGCTTCCCGGCCTTCTTCGCCGCCGCCAGCCCGCCGTCCGCCAGCACCGCGACACCTGCCGAGTCGTACCCCCGGTACTCCAGCCGCTTCAGCCCGGCCATCACCACATCGAGCGCCGACTGCGACCCCACGTATCCCACGATTCCGCACATGCGCGGCAGCCTAGGCGGCGAAGCCCACCCGATCACGGCACTTCGTGCCCGAATTCGGATATCGCGGCGGCGGAGAACGACCACCCCGACTCCGGTGACGCGCCGTCAGCAGACAACCAGTTTCAGTCAACTATTGGTGAAGGGGACATTCGGGCGCCGCACTCATCCGCGACGACTTTTCGACAACTACGGCAAGCTGCACTGGAAGTCGGGCACCAAGATCCCCAGCGGAATCGACCGGCCCGAGTTCGAGAGGTGGAAGACGGCGTACTGGAAGAACAGGGCGAAGGACTTCTCATGACGAAGGCTCTGCGGGCGGCTGATCAAGTGATCAGCCTTGTGCGTGACAACGAGGATCTGGCCCAGCACGGCACCGGCTGTCCTCCGGAGATGATCGCCCGAGCGGAAGCGGAGATGGCACTCGTCTTCCCGCCCTCCTATCGGCGGCTCATCGAGGAGTTCGGCACATGGGAGGTGCCGCCCGCCGAGTTCCTCGGCCTGTACCGGACACCTGCCGGAGGGGAGGAACTGCTGGGCACTCCCGCCCACACCCGGGAGGACCGGGCCGCGCTGGGGCTTCCCCAGCACTTCATGGTCGTCATGCATGACGACGTCTGGGGCATCGTCGTCCTCGACACCTCCCGGCCCGACGAGGACGGCGAGTACCCCGTCCTTGCCTGGAACCCGGGAGTGCTCGACGGCGGGCTCATGGAGAAGATCGCGGACAGCTACGGCGAGTTCGCCCTCACGGAATGCCGGCAGAACCTGAGCTGACCCGCTGCGGAGCAGACTCCGGCCAGGGGCCGCCCATCTCGATGGGCGGCCCCCTTCACGTGCCACAACGAGTGCCGTCGCCGAAGCCGACCAGGTGACGTGATCATGCCGAGGTGGTCCCTCAGAGCCCGACGTGACCCACCCCACCCCCCACCCCGTTCAAACTCCGTTAACAATGGACTGTGATCTCTCCGGTCTCCCCGATGCCCCGGAGCGCCCACCGGCACAAGCCGGAGGCGACTCCTTACGTCGATCTCACCCGCTCAGAGTGGAGTGCGCTGCGCGAGAAGACGCCCCTCCCGCTGAACGCCGAAGAGGTCGAGAAGCTGCGCGGCCTCGGTGACGTCATCGACCTCGACGAGGTGCGGGACATCTACCTCCCGCTGTCCCGGCTGCTGAACCTCTACGTCGGCGCCACGGAGGGTCTCAGGGGCGCCCTGAACACCTTCCTCGGCGAGCAGGGCTCCCAGTCGGGCACCCCGTTCGTCATAGGGGTCGCGGGATCGGTCGCCGTCGGGAAGTCCACCGTCGCCCGGCTCCTGCAGGCCCTGCTCTCCCGCTGGCCCGAGCATCCGCGCGTGGAGCTGGTCACGACCGACGGCTTCCTGCTGCCCACCCGGGAGCTTCAGGCCCGCGGGCTCATGTCGCGCAAGGGCTTCCCGGAGTCGTACGACCGCCGGGCCCTGACCCGTTTCGTCGCCGACATCAAGGCGGGCAAGGACGAGGTCACCGCCCCCGTCTACTCCCACCTGATCTACGACATCGTCCCGGACCAGCGGCTCACCGTGCGCCGCCCCGACATCCTGATCGTCGAGGGCCTCAACGTGCTGCAGCCCGCCCTGCCCGGCACGGACGGCCGCACCCGCGTCGGTCTCGCCGACTACTTCGACTTCAGCGTGTACGTCGACGCGAGCGCCGAGGACATCGAGCGCTGGTACCTCAGCCGGTTCAGGAAGCTCCGGCAGACCGCCTTCCAGAACCCCGACTCGTACTTCAGGAAGTACACCCAGGTCTCCGAGGAGGAGGCCGTCGACTACGCCCGCACCCTCTGGCGCACCATCAACAAGCCCAACCTGGTGGAGAACATCGCCCCCACCCGCGGCCGCGCCACCCTCGTCATCCGCAAGGGCCAGGACCACAAGGTGCGCAAGCTCAGCCTCCGCAAACTCTGAGCGTCCGGGCCTGTTAGAAAGGCGTCATGCTGCATCTGCGCCTGATCACCCCGGCCGACAAGACCGACGACGTGGTCCGACTGATCGAGGGGACGGTCGGCACCACGCACCTCGTCGTGATGCCGGGCACCGCCCGCAATCCGGAGGGCGACGTCGTGATGTGTGACGTGGCGCGCGAGGCGGGTGACGAACTCCTCACCGAACTCCAGGGGTTGGGCCTCGACAACACCGGCTCCATCGCGGTCGAGAACATCGACCTGTCCCTGTCGAAACGCGCCGACAAGGCCGAGGCGGAGGCTCCCGGCGAAGGGGCGGACGCGGTCCTGTGGGAGCACCTGACCGAGGCCACGCACGAGGAGTCGACGCTCTCGGCCACCTACCTCGCCTTCATCACCCTGGCCACGATGATCGCGGCCTGCGGTGTGGTGCTCGACAACGCGGTCCTCATCGTGGGCGCGATGGCCGTGGGCCCGGAGTTCGGCCCGCTCGCCGGCATCTCCACCTCGATAGTGCAGCGCGCCCCCCGCCTGGCCCTTCGCTCACTGATCGCGCTCCTGGTGGGCTTCGCCGTGGCCATGGCGGTGACCGTGGGCTTCAGCCTCTTCATGGACGCGCTGGACCTGTTCAGCAAGGACCTGCTGGAGGCCGACCGCCCCCAGACCGGCTTCGTCTACGCCCCCGACGCCTTCTCCTTCATCGTCGCCGTCCTGGCCGGCGCCGCCGGCACCCTCTCCCTGACCTCGGCGAAGTCCGGTGCCCTGGTGGGTGTGGCCATCTCGGTCACCACGGTTCCCGCGGCCGCCAACGCGGCGGTGGCCCTCAGCTACGGCGACACCAAGCAGACCTGGGGTTCGACGGAACAACTCCTCCTGAACCTCCTGGGCATCATCCTGGCGGGAACGGTGACCCTGCTGCTCCAGAAATGGGCCTGGCGGAAACGCACCTGACGCACAAGCCCACTCGGCACCCGGAGATCAGCCGAGCGCCGACTTCACCGCGCCGGCAACCGACCCCGAGCCTCCGCCGCCCCAAGTCCCCGCTCGACCTCCGACACCGCCGCGGCGCCCTCAGGGCGCAGGGCGCACCCCGCCCGCAACCGACCGAGCCTCCGTCGCCCCGAGCTCCCGCTCGGCCTCGGCCACCGCTACGGCGCCCTTGGGGCGCGGGGAACTGCGCGACCAGCCCCCCACGCACCCGCACTCGCCCCCGCAGATCAGCCCAGCGCCGACTTCACCGCGTCAGCCAGCCGCCCCGCAACGGACCGCGCCTGATCGATGTCCGCCGCCTCGACCATGACCCGGACCAACGGCTCGGTCCCCGACGGCCGCAGCAACACCCGCCCCGTCGCCCCGAGTTCACGCTCGGCCTCGGCCACCGCCGCCGAAAGCTCCGCGGACGTCGACACCCGGGAGCGGTCCACGTCAGGCACGTTGATCAGCACCTGCGGCAGCCGCTCCATCACGGCGGCCAGTTCCTTCAGCGACCGCCCGCTCTCCGCGACGCGCGCCGCCAGCATCAGCCCGGTCAGCGTCCCGTCCCCGGTGGTGGCGTGGTCCAGGATGATGACGTGCCCGGACTGCTCACCGCCGAGGGCGTACCCGTGCTCCTTCATCTCCTCGAGCACATACCGGTCACCGACGGCGGTCTGGACGAGCCGAAGGCCCTCCCGCTCCAGCGCCAGCTTGAACCCGAGGTTCGACATGACCGTCGCGACGACGGTGTCGGACCGCAGCGCCGACCGGTCTCTCATCGCCAGCGCGAGCACGGCCATGATCTGGTCGCCGTCGACTTCCTCACCGGTGTGGTCGACGGCCAGGCACCGGTCCGCGTCCCCGTCGTGCGCGATGCCGAAATCGGCCCCGTGCTCGACGACGGCGGTCTTCAGCAGGTCGAGATGTGTGGAGCCGCAGCCGTCGTTGATGTTGAGGCCGTCCGGCTGGGCACCGATGGTGATGACCTCGGCGCCGGCTCGCGAGAACGCCTCGGGCGACACCCGGGCGGCGGCGCCGTGCGCCTCGTCGAGGACGATCTTCAGCCCGTCGAGCCGGTTCGGCAGTACGGCGATCAGATGGGCCACGTACTTGTCGAAGCCCTCGGTGTACTCGCGGACCCGGCCGACGCCTCCGCCGGTCGGCCGCTCCCAGGGCTCGCCGCCCTTGTGCTCCTCGTAGACGGCCTCGATGCGCTCCTCCAGCTCGTCGTCGAGCTTGTGCCCGCCCCGCGCGAGGAACTTGATGCCGTTGTCGGGCATGGCGTTGTGGCTGGCGGAGAGCATGACACCGAGGTCGGCGCCGAGCACACCCGTGAGGTACGCCACCGCGGGCGTCGGCAGCACGCCGACCTTCAGGACGTCCACACCGGCGCTCGCGAGGCCCGCGACCACGGCGGCTTCCAGGAACTCCCCGGACGCACGCGGGTCCCGTCCGACCACGGCCGTCGGCCGGTGGCCCTGGAACGTACCCGCCTCGGCCAGCACGTGCGCCGCCGCGACGGAGAGACCGAGCGCCATCTCGGCCGTCAGATCCGCGTTGGCGACACCGCGTACGCCGTCCGTGCCGAAGAGTCGTCCCACTTGTCCTCCTGAGGAAGCGTCAGTTACGGAGATCATCCGATCACATGAGCCTTTGAGCGCCTTGTGCCGTTATACGCCCAGGGCTGTGATAAACGAACGCCCCGGCGGCACTGTGGCGTGCCGCCGGGGCGAACGGACGTACTGCTGACTCGCGGGAACGAGCAGGTACGAGCAGAACAGGCAGCGAAGATTAACGCTTGCTGTACTGCGGGGCCTTGCGGGCCTTCTTGAGACCGGCCTTCTTGCGCTCGACCGCACGGTCGTCGCGGCGGAGGAAGCCGGCCTTCTTGAGGGCGCCGCGGTTGTTGTCCACGTCGGCCTCGTTCAGCGCGCGGGCGACACCGAGACGGAGCGCACCGGCCTGGCCGGAGACACCGCCACCCGCGATGCGGGCGATGACGTCGTAGCGGCCCTCGAGCTCGAGCACCTTGAAGGGCTCGTTGACTTCCTGCTGGTGCACCTTGTTGGGGAAGTAGTCCTCAAGGGTGCGACCGTTGATCTTCCACTTGCCGGTGCCCGGGACGATCCGGACGCGGGCGATGGCGTTCTTGCGACGGCCCAGGCCGGCGGCCGGCTGCGGGTCGCCGAAGCGGGACGCCATGGACTCCGAGGTGTACTCGCCCTCGACGGGGACCTCGGACTCGGTGGTGTAGCTGTCGATGTCGACGATCTCTTCGCCCTCGACGGGCGTCTCGACGGTGGTCTCGGCCACGATGCTCCTCAGATTCTCTTCAGTCTTAGGGGGTGGCCGGACTTACTGCGCGACCTGGGTGATCTCGAACGGCACCGGCTGCTGCGCAGCGTGCGGGTGCTGGTCGCCCGAGTAGACCTTCAGCTTGCTGATCATCTGACGGCCCAGGCTGTTCTTGGGGATCATGCCCTTGATGGCCTTCTCGACGGCCTTCTCGGGGTTCTTCGCCAGCAGCTCGTCGTAGCGGACGGAGCGCAGACCACCCGGGTAACCGGAGTGGCGGTACGCCAGCTTCTGGGTCTTCTTGTTGCCGGACAGGTGAACCTTGTCGGCGTTGATGATGATGACGAAGTCGCCCATGTCCATGTGCGGGGCATAGGTCGGCTTGTGCTTGCCACGGAGGAGGTTCGCGGCAGTGGTAGCCAGACGGCCCAGGACGACGTCCTGAGCGTCAATGACGTGCCACTGGCGAGTCACATCGCCGGGCTTGGGGCTGTACGTACGCACTTCGCAGCCTTCTTCTTCAGTGGATGGGTGCTGACACATGGCATCACTGAAGCGATCGTGCAGCTGGGGACGACAATGGCCGGGACACTGCCCGTATGCCGCCCACTGGTAACTGCTCCAGGGAACCTAGGTAAAGGCCTCTCGCGATGAGAACGAGCGAGCCGATACACAACGAAGAAGCAGGATACCCGGGGTCGCACGGACGGGTCAAAACGAGGCCCGCACGGCACCGGTGCGGCCGAGATGTGCACGGGTGCCGGAAAGGTCCCACGGCCCAGTGTCCACAGGCCCGACAGCACCTCCCGTCCCCCGTCTAAGATGCGCCCCATGAGCTTTGGGCAGCAGGGGGGACCCCCGTCCCAGTGGGATCCCTGGAAACCGCAGTCACAGCAGCCGTGGGGCAGCGGCGGGGGCGAGCAGACTCCGGACTGGGCGGCGCTCGCCGAGGCCTCCGAGATCCGCAACAGACGGCGCCGGCTGTTCTTCATCGTCGGCGGCGCGCTCGCCACGGTCGCGATAGGCACCGCGGTGGCGATGGCCGTCGTGTCGGCGAACGGCAGCGACGAGGCGAACAAGCCGACGTCCTCGCTGTCGGCCGCCGCGATCCCCAGCGCGACCGGGACCGCACCGTCCTTCGCGCCGACCAGCGCCCCGCCGCCGCTGGACCCGAAGGACTTCATCGCCAGCAAGGCGAAGGACACGGCCCCGCTCGGCGCGCAGATCCTCTTCCCGGGCACGCAGCTGACCATGGGCTCGACCGTGTACAAGAAGGGCACGACCTCCGACACGAAGAACTGCGCCGCGGCCGACGCCGTCCAGGCGAGCCTGGGCAAGATCCTCAAGGCCAACGGCTGCACCCAGTTCATGCGGGTCAGCTACACCAAGGACGGCGTCTCGGTGACGGTCGGCGTGGCCGTCTTCGACACCGAGGCCCGGGCGACGAAGGCGAAGAGCCAGGTCAACACCAAGAAGGACATCGTCAAGTCGCTGTCCGGCGGCGCGGTCAAGCCCTTCTGCAACTCCGCGATCTGCCGCACGACCTCGAACTCCTACGGCCGCTACGCCTACTTCACCATCGCCGGCTTCGCCAGCGGCAAGAACGTCACGGAGAAGGACACCGCGGTCTTCGGCATCGGCGACAACCTGGCCGAGTTCACCTTCCGCCAGATCCACCGCCGCGGCGAGGCACAGGCCTCCGCGGCCGCGAGCGAGTGACCCGGCGCGCCGAGGCGCGCCGGGTCCGGTTCGTTCAGGGCAGCTCGCGGTTCAGGACCGCTCCCAGGAGCCGCTCAGGGCGGGCTCGGGATACGGCGCGACGGGCTCCGGCAGGCCGCCGGCCGCTTGCCGGGTCCCGGCCGTCCTGAAGACCCAGGTGCGGTAGGACCAGAAGCGGAAGAGCGTCGCCACGCCGATGCCGAGGAACTTGCTGACGTTGGTGGCCAGCGTGCCGTCCCAGCCGAGCCCGTAGGTCGTGGCGTACAGGACCGAGTTCTCGATGACCAGTCCGATCGCGCTGAAGAGCAGGAAGAGGGTCAGCTCCTTCCTGCGGCTGTTGCGGTCCTCCTCGGCCCGCTTGCGGTAGGCGAAGTACCGCAGGCCGAGATAGTTGCTGAGGATCGCGACGACCGTGGCGAGGACGCTCGCCCGGACGGTCTGCCAGTCCGTGGCGGTCCTGATGAGGTTGAAGACCGCGAGGTTGACCACGAAGCCCGAGGCCCCGACCATGCCGAACTTCGCGATCTCGCGGTACAGCTTCCCCCACCGGGAGGGAAGCGCGTGACGTCCGCTGCTCACCGGCACACTCAGCCCCGTCGGTTGCGCAGTCGCAGCCGTACCGGCATCACCGCTGACTCGATCTGCGTCGAGAGGTTCATCTTGGAGACGCCCTCGGTGCGCTCCTCGAAGCGGATCGGGATCTCCACCGCGCTGTGCCCGGCCCGTACGGCCTTGAACTTCAGCTCGACCTGGAAGCTGTAGCCGGCGCTGTCCAGGGTCGCGAGGTCGATGTCCCGCAGGGTGGCGGCCGACCAGAGATTGAAGCCCGCGGTGATGTCCCGGATCTTGGTGCCGAGCACGGTCCGGGCGTAGCGGTTGGCGAAGCGGGACAGCAGGACGCGGTGCCTGCCCCACTCCTCGTCCAGCGAGCCGCCCTCCACGTAACGGCTGCCGACGACCAGGCCGACCCCGGACGCCACCGCCGTACCGAGCATGCGTGGGACCGCTTCCACGGGGTGGCTGCCATCGGCGTCCATCTGGACGACGTACGCGGCGCCCTCGTCCAGCGCGGCGCTCATGCCGGCGACGTAGGCGCGCCCGAGCCCGTCCTTCTCGGTCCGGTGCAGCACGCTCATCCGGCGCCGCCCGTCCCAGTTGTACTTCTCGGCGAGCTCCTCGGCGATCCGGCCGGTCCCGTCCGGACTGGAGTCGTCCACGATCTTCAGGTGGAGCCCGTCGAGCGGCAGTTGGAGCACCGCCTCGGCCATTCTCGGCAGGTTGGCGGCTTCGTTGTACGTGGGCATCACCACGGTGACAGCCACGTCCGCCCCCACGTCGTACGTCATCTTCTCTTTCCCCTCCCCAATTGACTGCTCCCCCCGCCGGACGCGGGTCGTCCCGCGTCCGGAACCCAACTCAGGTGTGCACCTTGCGCTTCGCGGCGTCGTCCTCGTCCTTGGACGGGTCGTCCGTCGCGGCGCGTGTCCTTTCGAGGAGCACGAGCTGGAGGTATCGCAGCTTCCGGGTCTTCACGACCTTGAAGCTCTTCTGGATCGCGGTCGCCGTCGTCTTCGGCATGCCGCTGAACGGCTGCCCGTCGAGCGTCGTCGACACGAGCCACAGCCGGTCGGCCTTGGCCAGGCACCTCGCGGCATCCGGGCATTCGAGCGCGCCGAACGACCCCAGCTCCTGCGGAGTGCGGTACATCAGCACGTCGCGCGGGCGGCCGGCGTCGTCCCGCAGTTCGTAGTCCATGGCCCGGCGCTCGGACATCACACCGCTGAAGACGATGCCGTCGCCCTTCTTCTGCCCGGCCTCGACCAGCTGGGCGGCGCCGCGGAAATCGGGCTCGCCCAGAGCGTTCTGCCGGGTCTCACGGATCCCGGGCAGCGACTGGAAGGCGATCCCGGCGACCGCCGCCGCCACGAGCACCCAGCCGAGGCCCCGCCGCGCCGCCCCTCCGGTACCGGCCTTCGCCCCGGCCACCGGCCCGGCGATCCGGACCACGGCGACGGCCGCGAGCAGGACCCAGGCGGGCGCGGTGAACAGCAGATAGCGCGGCAGGAAGAGGTGCAGCTGCGCGGCGGTGGCGTAGGTCGCGAGCGGCGGCAGCACGATCCAGACGGCCAGCGGAAGGGCACGCCGTCCCGCGAAGAACAGCCCGAGCGCGCCGAGCGCCATGACCGGCACGGCCACCGCCCAGGACCCGAAGAGGTTCTTGGGGAAGTCGAGCAGGTCCTTCAGCACCGGGTTGTTCCAGGCGATCTGTCCGCTCTGCCCCGAGCCGGCGACGGCCATGGGAATGACGAAGCACAGGCCCAGCGTGCAGGCCGCGGCGTAGGCCCAGCCCACGATCTTGTCGCCGGACCGCCGGGCGATGAGGATCATCACCAGATGCGCGCCGAGGACGGCCATCGAGGCCAGGTGGCTCCAGCCGATCAGCGGCACCGACAGCGTGTAGGCGACCCACACCTTGAACGACGGCTTGTCCAGCGCCCTGGCGAGCAGCAGGGTCGACAGCAGCACCGCGGCCACCGCGAAGGCGTACGGGCGGATCTCCTGCCCGTACCGCGTGGTGACCGGCACGACGGCGAAGGCGAGCCCCGCGAGCAGTCCCGCCTGGGTGGTGAACAGCCGCCTCCCGAGCAGGGCGAGCAGACCCGCGGAGGCCGCCATGGCCACCGCGCCGGGGACGCGCATCGCGGTCGGGGAGTCGCCGGCGACGGCGCTCCAGAGGTGCATGAACACG
Organism: Streptomyces sp. NPDC001668; assembly: GCF_042893155.1. Taxonomy (NCBI): domain Bacteria; kingdom Bacillati; phylum Actinomycetota; class Actinomycetes; order Kitasatosporales; family Streptomycetaceae; genus Streptomyces; species Streptomyces sp. NPDC001668. Next base: position 62,807 of record NZ_JBIAUQ010000023.1, on the reverse strand, counting down.
TAGTACGGCGTGAACACGACGTCGATCGAGCGGATCAGCAGGCTCAGGTCGTGGAAGGACAGCGTGGCCGCCCACCAGGTGGCGTGTTCGTCGCGCCACAGCTCGCGGTCACCGATCCGGTGCAGGATCAGGGCGAAGGCGAGCGCCGTGGGCACCAGGAAGACCACCGCGGTGGCGAGCCGGCCGCCCTTCGGGCCCTCGGGTTCCTCGTCGGCCGGCGCGTCCGCGGGCGGCTGCGGGTCGACCGGTTCCGGAGCGGCGGGCTCGGGAGCGTAAGCACCCTGCGCGCCCGGATACCCGCCCGGATCGGCGTACTGACCGGAAGCGCCGTACGCGCCCGGCTCGGCGTAGGTGCCCTGGCCGCCGGCGTACGTGCCCTGCCCGGCGTAGGCGCCCTGCCCGGCGTAGGGATCGTGGCCGCCCGGGGCGTCGGGGTACCCGCCACCGTACGGAGTGGGGGCGTGGGGACTCATCGTTTCACCCAAATCCGGTAGGCGTGCTCTCCGCTGCTCGTGGTGTACGGGAACACGGCCGCCAGCCGGTAGTGGGAGTTGTTCTTCAACCCCTCCTTCACCGCTTCGTACGTCACCGGGCTGACATCGCCGTGCATCACGATCGCGTCGAACTTTCCGTCACGGACGGCCTGCCGGAACGCGTCGGGGCCGGTGTACTGCTTGCCGTCCTTGCCGCGGTAGTCCATGAAGTAGGAGTTCTGCCACTGCGTCCAGTTGGTCTTGTCCCGCAGGTAGTAGGCGGGGACCTCCTGCTCCTCGGCGAGGTAGGTGCCCTTCCTGTCGACGACCGTGCGCAGGTACGAGGTCATCTGCGTGGAGTCCGGGAAGCTGTACGCCCGCTGGGCCTGCACCATGCCGAACACCAGGGTGGCGACGTAGAGCAGGATCCCGAGCTGTGGATGCCGGAAGTGCGGGCCGACCAGGCGGGCCATGCCGAGGCCGGCCAGCGGAGCTGCGAAGAACAGTCCGAAGCCGACGTGCTTGTAGAGCGAGATCTCGGTGTGGAGGTGGATCTGGTAGGCGGGGGCGAGCAGCGCGGTACCGGTCAGCAGCACGCCGAGCGCGGCGCGCCGCCAGCGCCCCGAGGTCTCGCCGCCGACCCACGGCATCTCCCCCATCCGCGCGCGCAGCACATAGGCGATCGTGCCGCCGAGCGCGGCCAGGAAGACCAGCCCGCCCCACTCCGCGCTGTGCTGGAGCATCGTCGCCGCCGTGTCCGTGCCCTTCGCGCGGTCGGTGGTGGTGGAGCTGATGCCGCCCAGCGGACCGGAGAACCAGTAGCCGATCCCGAGCAGGGCCACGATGCCGGTGCCCAGCACCACACCACGGCCCAGTGCGCGGACGCCGCGGTGCCGATGCGCGGTGATCACCGCGAGAACCACCAGGGTCGGGAGGTACAGACCGGAGGCGTACTTCACGCCGAACGCCAGTGCGGCCGGCGGTGCCGCGAGCAGCACGGCCAGGGCCTTCATCCGGTCGGTGCGCACCACCGCCCAGGCGGACAGTGCGAGCAGGAAGATGGCGGCGGCGTCGTAGGTGGCGAAGTTGCCGAGCACCATCGTCGACTGGAGCACCGAGAAGAGCGCGGCGGCGCCGAGCGCGGCGCGCAGGTTGAACAGCCGCCGGGTCAGCGCGTACAGCAGCGCGGTGGCGCCCAGCATGAACAGCAGGCTGACCACGCGTACCCCGGCGAGGCCGAACTGGCTGTCCACGGCACCGGCGAGCACCGGGTACAGCTTGGGGTGGCCGGAGAAGTAGGCCGCGAAGTCCACCGGCAGTTTGGTGCCGTGCAGCAGGTTGGCCAGCTCGTAGTGGCCCGCCGCGATGTAGAGCGCCTCGTCCTGGAAGGCGGTCCCGGTCAGCCGCAGGGAGAGCCCCGCCTGCACGAGCAGAATGCACAGCAGCACCCCGCGCCCGAGCAGCTTGCTGCGCCGCGTGTCCACCGCCCACGACGACTCCGCGACGGGCGGCAGCGTGTAGCCGGGCTTGTGCGGCTCGGGCTCCACGGCCGCGGGGGCCGCCGGTTCGGGCTCGACGGCGGTGTAGGAGGCGTACGGGTCGAAGGGCGCGAAGGTGTCGTACGCCTGCTGGTCGGTGTACGAGGACGTCCGGTCGTGGACGTCGAAGCGCCAGCTGCCGGTCTCGGTGAAGTAGCCGGGCTGGTAGCCGCCGGCCTGTTCCTGGTCCGGTGAGTGGGCCGGCTGCGCCTGCTGCGCGTACTGCCTGAGGCTCTCGCGCTGCGCGTACCGCCGCCCGCTGTCGTCGGTGTGACCGTACTGCTGACCGTACGCGTATTCGTCATGGAGCTCTGGGTCGTCCGCCCACGTGGGCGTGGTCCGATCGCTCATGGCTTCTTCACATCGAATCCGAACTCCGGGTTCGCGGCCTGCTCCTTGAAGGTCTTCTCGGACAGCGGACCGCTGTTGATGCGCCAGTCCGTCTCCTTGTCGAAGTTGAACCAGACGAACCCGATGACGTCGTCGCGCTCGGCGGTCCCCTGGAAGAGGGACTTGATGTCGGCGGGCTTGCGCTCACCGGCCTGCGCGGCGGTCTCCGCGATGATGAACGGTTTCTTCGTGAAGGTACGGATCTGTGTCATCGTCGGCCCGTACAGCGTCTGGTACGTGCTCGGCCCGGTGGCCCCGTAGTAGCCGATGACCCCGACCCAGTCGACGTAGTCGTCGCCCGGCCAGTACGGCTTGAGCTTCACGTCCGGCACCGGGTGGGTGACGTTCGGGCTCCACACCCAGATGACCTGGGTGGCGCCCTCGTCGTCGAAGATGTCGTGGACGTGCTTGTACGCGGCGGTGAACTGGGCCGCGGTGGCCTTCTTGGTGCCCCACGGGTACCAGAAGCCGTTCATCTCGTGCGCGAAGCTGATCGCCACGGGCAGGTTCAGTTCCTTGACGGACTGCGCGTACTCGCGGATGTACGCGTCCTGCTTGCCCGAGGCGATGTCCTTCAGGCTCGTCTTGAACGGCTCCCAGGCGATGAACGCCACCGCGCCGTAGTCCCAGGAGTTCTGCACGAGCCGCTGCTCGTACTGGTCGCCCCAGGCCGAGTAGAACTCCATCAGGTTGGGCTTCTTGCCGGCCCGCCTGGCGAAGTCCTCGACGGACGCCATCTTGGCGGGGGCACCGTCTGCGGCCAGACCCAGGTACTTCTTCCTCGGGTCCAGCAGCGGCCGCACGTCGTACGGCGGCTCGGGCTTCGCCGACTCGGCGGCCTCGGCCGTGCCGGTGGCGGCCGGATCCTCGCCCTGGCCGCGCTCGTACTGGGCACGGCCCTCGTCGGAGAACGTGCTGCACCCGGCCGACAGCGCGCCGACGAGCAGCACGGCGGCCAGCGCCCGCACGGGACGCAGGGCTCGTACCTGGCGTACGGAGAAAGTCATGCGGTCGCTTCCTGCACTTCCTGGGCGTGCGGCTGGACGAGAACACGGCCGACGACCATGGCGTAGAAGAGGCCGGCGGACAGCATCAGCGCGAAGTCCGGCGGATAGAGGGTGAGCATGCGCCAGGCGGCGACGAGGATCCAGGCCACGGCGGTGCCGCCGGTCCAGAGGATCATGCAGTTCCAGTAGCGGCGCATGCCGTTCTTCTTGGCGCCCGCCGAACCGGTGGGCTTCCAGCCCATGGGCCGGCCCCGCAGCACGTCCCAGACGGCGAAGACGTGCGACCAGCCGTACATGACGCGGACGGCCCAGGCCTCCAGCCGGTACGGCGCCCGGTGCCAGAGCGGCAGCACCAGCGTGACGTAGGCGACGCTGGGCAGCACCCAGAGGGTGGCCTCGGCGCGCATCAGGTCCGGGCGGAGGATCATCAGGCCGAGCGGGATGAGCGGCGTGATGAAGGTGGCGAGCGCGGTCTGGAGGTAGTAGAGGAAGCCCGAGACGTAGCAGAGCCGCGTCTTGAACTTGAGGTCCATCTCCCAGAACCGCTTGCTGGTGAGCAGCTCCAGGGAGCCCATGCACCAGCGGTACTGCTGGTTGTGGAACGCGCCGGCCGTGTCCGGGCACACGCCGGCGGACAGGGCGACGGGCACGTAGCGCAGCTTCCAGCCCAGCGCCCGCAGATCGAAGCCGGTGTACATGTCCTCGGAGTGCTCGATCAGCGTGATGCCGCCGGTCTGCTCCAGGGCCGCGCGCCGGTAGATCGCGCACGAACCCACGCAGATGGACCCGTCATGGTCCTCACGGGAGGTCTGGACGGAGCGGTAGAACTGCTCCTGCACGGCGCCCGCGCCTCGCTCGATCCAGTTCTGCGCGTCGACGATGCGGAAGAACTGGGGCGACTGGACGATGGCGACCTTCTCGTCGTCGTCCATGTGCGGCAGCAGCTCGTCGAGCAGGTCGGCGCGGGGCGCGAAGTCGGCGTCCAGGATGAGGATGTGGTCGCCGTCGGTCTTCTCGAAGGCGTGATTGAGGTTGCCGGCCTTCTTGAACCAGCCGCGGTTGGGCCGCACCACGTAGTGGAACCCGAAGTCGGCGGCCATGGCCCCGACCTCGTCCTCGGCGGCGTCGTCGAGGACGTACGTCTTCACGACGCCCTGATAGCTGCCGGCCAGCCGGTTCACATGGACCCAGGTGTTGTGGAGCACCTCCAGGGGCTCTCCGCACACCGGCAGGAAGATGTCCACGCTCGGATACCTGGCGGGCCGCCACGCGCGGACGAGCTGCTTGTGCCGCTTGATGTCGAAGTCCTTGCTGAGCCCGTCGAGGTACAGCGAGATCAGGTAGTCGGCGACGACGAAGGCGAGCAGCGGCATGGTCAGCCAGAACCACGGGCTGGACGCGGTGAAGAGGAACTGGCTCACCGCGAGGCAGGCGAAGCTGATGAGCGAACCCGCTGTCAGCACCCACAGGTGACGGCGGGTGTAGGAGTACTTCTCGACGTCGTCCGGCGGCTGCGGCAGGAGGCCGTGGGTCTCCACGACCCGCCTGCGCCGACGGGAGCGCACGGAAGCATCGACTGCACTTGTCATCAAACCCCCCAGGGCCGGTCGGCCCTGCCTACCCCACGTATGTTCGGCCATCCCCATAAATCGAACTCTCGACCGGACCGCGAAAGCATAACCGGCTTTTCGCTTTTCGTCTCAACCTTCTTGTTAAGTGAGGGTTTCATCACGGGTCACAGGGGTAACAGCGGTGCCGGTAGTGCGCAATCGGGTCAACTGATGGTAAGAACGACCACTCAGTCTTCACGTTTGTGCCGTACCTGTGACCGCTCCGGGCGCGGACATCAGAGGGGGGTCCCGATTTGCCCGGGTTTTCCATGCCCGCACGCGGTGGCCGTCACCGCAGCCGGCGGCGCACATGGCTGCTCTCCGTCGTGGCCGTGGCCACCGCGGCACTGATCGGCACGACGATCAGCCTGGTGGCGTCCTCGGCCCAGGCCGACCAGACCACCCAGGGCGTCGACAACCTGCGCACCAACTGGGACCAGAGCGAGTCGGCGCTCTCCCCCGCGGTCGTCCAGTCGTCCGCCTTCGGCCGGCTCTTCGCCACCAAGCTCGACGGGCAGATATACGCCCAGCCGCTGGTGCTGGACGACCAGGTGATCGCGGTCACCGAGAGCAACACGCTGTACGGCCTCGACCGCACCACCGGTGCGATCGAGTGGAGCAAGAACTACGGACCCGCGTGGCCGGCCTCCGCGATCGGCTGCGGTGACCTGGTGCCCAACGTGGGCGCGACCGCGACCCCCGTCTACGACTCGGCCACCGGCTCCCTCTACTTCACCACCAAGGTCGACGACGGCACCTCCACGCACCGCCACCCGAAGTGGCTGATGCACGCGGTCGACCCGGCCTCCGGAGCCGAGCGCGACGGGTGGCCGGTCACCATCGCCGGAAGCCCCGTCAACGACCCGGGCAACGCGTTCGACCCCTTCTACGAACAGCAGCGCCCTGGCCTGCTGTTGATGGACGGCGTCGTCTACGCGGGCTTCGGCGGCCACTGCGACGCGTGGCCCTACCGCGGCTATGTGGTCGGCGTGAGCACCACCCAGCACAGCATCACGTCGATGTGGGCCACGGTGACCGGTGCCAGCACGGGCGGCGCCGGCATCTGGCAGTCCGGTGGCGGACTGGTCTCCGACGGTTCCGGCCGGATCTTCTTCAGCACCGGCAACGGCATCAGCCCGGCCCCCGGGCCCGGCAAGACCGTTCAGGGCACCCTCGCCGAGTCCGTCGTACGCCTCCAGGTGGGCGCGGACAACAGCCTCAGCACCGCCGACTTCTTCAGCCCCAGCGACGCCTCCACCCTGGACCTCAACGACCAGGACATCTCCTCGGGCGCCCCCATGGCGCTGCCGGACGGCTTCGGCACCGCCGAACACCCCCATCTGCTGGTCCAGCAGGGCAAGGACGGCCGGGTGTTCCTGCTCGACCGCGACAACCTCGGCGGCATGGGCCAGGGCCCCCAGGGCGGTGACGCCGCGGTGAGCGTGTCCGGCCCCTACCAGGGCATGTGGGGACACCCCGCGTTCTGGGGCGGCGACGGCGGCTATGTCTACGTCGTCGGCAACCAGGGCCCGCTGCGCGCGCTCAAGTACGGCGTCCGCAACGGCGGTACGCCCGCGCTCACCCTCACCGGCCAGAGCCAGGACACCTTCGGCTACACCAGCGGCTCCCCCCTGGTCACCTCCGACGGCACGGACGAGTCCAGCGCCCTGGTGTGGATGACCTCCGCGAGCAACGCCTCCGGGGCCGACGGCGCCCTGCGCGCCTACAGCCCCACCCCCGACGGCAACGGCCACCTCCAGCTGCTGTGGTCGGCACCGATCGGCACCGCGACGAAGTTCAGCACCCCGACCGCCGAGCGCGGCAAGGTGTACGTCGGCACCCGCGACGGCGTGCTCTACGGCTTCGGCAGCCCCGCCAGGACCGCTCTGACCGCGGCCTCTCTCGACTTCGGCCAGGTCGCCGTGGGCGGCAGCCACCCGGCCGCCATGAAGCTGACCGCCACCCAGGACGTCAGCATCACCGGGCTCAAGGCCTCCGGGGCCTTCTCGGTCGACCCGTCCGCCGTACCCACCCCCGAGCAGCCCACGGCACTGGCGACGGACGCCACCCTGGACGTGCCGATCACCTTCGCCCCCACCACCACCGGCGGCATCAGCGGCACCCTGACCGCGAACCTGTCGGACGGCCAGAAGCTGGTCTTCGCACTCCACGGCGTCGGCACCCGGCCCGGACTCGGGGCGGCACCCGCCGCCCTGGACTTCGGCGAAGTGCCCACCGGCAGCACCTCGACACTGAACCTCCAGGTCACCAACACCGGCACCGAGCCGGAGACCATCGACTCGGTCGACTCGCCCGACGGCGTCTTCTCCACCTCGGGACTGCCGGGCGCCGGGACGGTCGTGCAGGCCGGTGGCTCGTTCGTGCTCTCGGTCACCTACACGCCGACCGACGACCAGGCCGACAGCGACCAGCTCGTGGTCACCAGCAGCGGCGGCGGCGACACCCACACCCTGAGCGTGCCGGTCAGCGCGACGGCCATCACGGGGCAGGGACACCTGGAGTTCTCCACGAGCTCACTGGACTTCGGCCAGGTCCCGGTCGGCAGCTCCAGGTCGCTGTCGTTCACCATCACCAACACCGGCAACATCCCGGTCACGGTGACCAAGGCCAAGGCACCGACGGGTGACTTCAACAGCCCGGTGCAGATGTCGGAGGGCCTGATCATCGGTCCCGAGCAGACCGCGGTGCAGAGCGTCACGTTCACTCCGCGCTCGGCTGCGGATCTGAGCGCCTTCTACGAGGTCACCGGCACCGGGACCGACGAGAACGGCAACGGCCAGGGCGCCATGTACGTCCCGGTCAAGGGCACCGGCACCGGCACCGCCACGACCACCTCGACCGCCGACGGACTGTGGCAGACCAACGGCTCGGCGGTGCAGGCCGACGGCGGCGGGGTCCAGCTGACCCCCGCCACCAACAACCAGGCGGGCTCGGCCGTCTACACCAAGCCGCTGCGCACCGACGGCCTGCGGGCCACCTTCACCGCGAAGTTCGGCCCCGGCAACGGCGGGAAGGGCATGACGCTCGCCCTCCTCGACCCGGCCCAGAACTCCGCGTCGGCGCTGGGCGAGAACGGTGACGGCCTCGGCATCGCGGGGCGGCCGGGCACGGTGATCGCACTCGCCAGCGGCTACAACGACACGGTCAAGGCACAGAACTTCGTGGGCGTCGGCCGCAGTTCGGCCGGCTCGTCGGCGATCGACTACCAGTCGGTGATCCCGCTCAGCACCGCACTGCGCCAGGGCACCCACCAGGTGGACATCCAGGTGGACGCCGGCCATGTGTACGTCTGGATCGACGGGGCGCAGGTGATGGACGCGACACCCACGCTGACGTCCACCGCGCTCCTGGCCTTCTCCGGTGCCACCGGCGACAGCGCCGACCTGCAGACGGTGAGCGGCCCGGTCGTCAGCGAGGCCGCGCCCCCGCCGACGGAGCCGAAGGCGACGACTTCGCTCCACCTCACCGCCCCGGGCACGGCGGTGCCGGGCCGGGCCCTGTCCGTCGGCGGCACCCTGGACTCGTCCTCGGCCCTGGCCGCGGGGCAGGTCGTCCACATCACGCGCAACGGAACGGCCCTGCGCGAGGTGACGACCGCGGCGGACGGCTCCTTCTCGTTCGCCGACACCCCGTCGGCGGAAGGCACCTACACCTACGCCGCGCGGTACGACGGCGACGAGACCCACGAGGCGGCGAACGCCACCGGACTCGTCCAGGCCGCCAAGCTGCCCACCACGGTCACCCTGTCGGCGCCGGCCACGTCCACCCGCGCCGGCGCCCTCACCGTCACCGGCCAGATCTCCGGCGCGCCCTTCGCCGCCGGTCAGGTCGTCAAGGTGACGAAGACCGACCTCGGGCACTCGTCCGGCGTGGCACTCGCCGACGCGAAGCTCGCCACGAACGGCTCGTTCACGATCAAGGACACCCCGCAGATCGGCGGCGCCAACACCTACAAGGCGGCCTACGCCGGTGACGTCTCGCACAAGGCCGGCAGCCGCACCGCCACCGTCCAGGTGTCCCGCGCCGCGACCTCCCTGACCGTCGCTACGGACCACTCCACGTACGACTACGGCCAGTCCGCGAAGATCACCGCTCACCTCGGTACGACGTACAACAGCCGTACGGTGGCGATCTACGCCCAGCCGTACAGCGGAACGAAGGTCCTGGTGAAGTCGGGGGCGGTGGACTCCCACGGCAACCTGACGGCGTCGTACAAGCTCTCCCGCAACACCACGTTCAGCGCGGTGTTCGCCGGCGACCACCGGTACGCCCCGAAGACCACGGCCCGCAGCGTGAACACCTATGCCAGGGTCTCGGAGAAGCTGTCCGGCTACTACACGAGCACCCAGTACGGGAGCACGCAGTACCGGGTGTACCACCGCACGGTGAAGGAGACCCTCGACGTCACCGTCAGCCCCAACAAGGCCGGCCAGTGCGTCCTCTACCGGGTGCAGCGGTACTACAGCGGGGCCTGGCACACACAGAGCACCAGCGGCTGCTCGGCCCTGAGTTCCACCAGCACCGGCCGGCAGCAGATGTCCCTCACCAACTCGGTCGACAACAGGTACCGGGTGGCCGCGCAGTACGTCCACAGCAGCCGTGACAACACCAACCTCAGCACCTGGGGCGCCTGGCAGTACTTCACCGTCAGGCAGTGAGCACGACCGCGGTCCTACGTCGGCGGCCGGTCAGCAACCGGCCGCCGGCAACGACCGCCGGTTCCGCGCTTCCCTGCTCCGCGCCGCCAGCAACTCGTCGGCGGGGTAACCGACTTCCTCCAGCGTCAGCCCGTGCGGCCGTACGACATGGACGGCGCTGTCCCGGACACCCGCGTCCAGCACCTTCCGGGGCCACTCCACACCCCGGTGCCCGTCCCCCACGAACAGCAGCGCGCCGACCATGGACCGCACCTGGTTGTGGCAGAAGGCGTCGGCCCGGACCTCGATCTCGACGACCCCGTCCGCCCGCCGCCGCACCCCGAAGTCCAGGATCTCGCGGATCGTCGTCGCGCCCTCACGCTTCTTCGCGTACGCCGCGAAGTCGTGCTCCCCGACGAGGGACTTGGCGGCCGCGTCCATGGCGGCGACGTCCAACTCCCAGTCGTGCCACAGCACATGGTTGCGCAGCAGGGGGTCCACGCCACCGGGCAGGTCCCCCACCCGGTAGACGTACCGCCGCCACAGAGCGGAGAACCGCGCGTTGAACCCGCCCGGAGCCTCCCGCACGGACCACACCCGCACGTCCTTCGGCAACCGCCCCGCCAGCCGCTTCAGCAGCTTCTCGCGATGCTCCCCCCACAGCCCCTCCGGCAGATCCACGTGCGCCACCTGCCCGCGCGCATGCACCCCGGCATCGGTCCGCCCGGCCACGGTCAGTTCGTACGTCACGTCCCTCGACCGGGTCACCGTCCGCAGCGCGTCCTCGATCTCACCCTGCACGGTCCGCCGTCCCCCGGCCTGCTTGGCCCATCCGGAGAAGTCGGTTCCGTCGTAGGAGAGGTCGAGGCGGACACGGACGTAACCGGGCTGTACTTCGTCGCTCACCCCTGGATCCTCTCAGGAACATCGAACCGGAATGCCAGACGGGCCCGCCCCCCGGAAGGGGCGGGCCCGTCACGACGCGGAAGCGTCAGGCGTCCTTGGACTCCTCGGCGGCGTCCTCGGCCTCGTCGGCCTTGGCCGTGTCGACCTTGGTCTCCTCGGCGGCCGGAGCAGCCTCGGTGTCCTTGGCGGCACGCTTGGTGGCGGCCTCGGCCTCACCCGTCGCCTGCTGCGCGACCGTCAGCGCCTCGACCAGCTCGATGACAGCCATGGGCGCGTTGTCGCCACGACGGTTACCGATCTTGGTGATGCGGGTGTAGCCACCGGGACGGTTCTCGTAGCGCGGGCCGATCTCGGTGAAGAGCGTGTGCACGACGCTCTTGTCCGTGATTACCTGGAGCACCTGACGGCGGTTGTGAAGGTCGCCCTTCTTCGCCTTGGTGACCAGACGCTCGGCGTACGGACGCAGCTTGCGCGCCTTCGCCTCGGTGGTGGTGATACGGCCGTGCTCGAAGAGGCTCTTCGCGAGGTTCGCGAGGAGCAGCTTCTCGTGCGCGGCGCTGCCGCCCAGACGGGCACCCTTGGTGGGCTTCGGCATGTCTTTCTCCTTGGTATCTGCCCCGGCCGTATCAGGTACCGGGGTCAGGAACCCGGTGAGCGGATGCTCACCGGCAACAACCGATCAGTACTGCTCGGTCTCCACGAAACCCGCGTCCGCGTCGTCGTCGGCGCCGAAGGCGTCGGCGGCGGCGGTCGGGTCGAATCCGGGCGGGCTGTCCTTCAGGGCCAGGCCCATGCCGGCCAGCTTCGCCTTGACCTCGTCGATGGACTTCGCACCGAAGTTGCGGATGTCCAGGAGGTCGGCCTCGGAACGCGCCACGAGCTCACCCACGGAGTGGATGCCCTCACGCTTGAGGCAGTTGTACGACCGAACGGTGAGCTCGAGCTCCTCGATCGGCAGGGCGAGGTCAGCGGCAAGGGCGGCGTCCGTGGGGGACGGGCCCATGTCGATGCCCTCGGCGTCGATGTTCAGCTCGCGGGCGAGACCGAACAGCTCGACCAGGGTCTTACCGGCGGAGGCCATGGCGTCACGCGGACGCATCGCCTGCTTGGTCTCGACGTCGACGATCAGCTTGTCGAAGTCGGTGCGCTGCTCGACACGGGTCGCCTCGACCTTGTACGTGACCTTGAGCACGGGGCTGTAGATGGAGTCGACCGGGATACGGCCGATCTCCTGGCCCACCTGCTTGTTCTGCACGGCGGAGACGTAACCGCGGCCACGCTCGACCGTGAGCTCCATCTCCAGCTTGCCCTTGCCGTTGAGCGTGGCGAGGACGAGGTCGGGGTTGTGCACCTCGACACCGGCCGGGGGCGCGATGTCGGCGGCGGTGACCAGACCCGGGCCCTGCTTGCGCAGGTACATCACGACCGGCTCGTCGTGCTCCGAGGAGACGACCAGCTGCTTGATGTTGAGGATCAGGTCGGTGACGTCCTCCTTGACGCCCGGCACGGTGGTGAACTCGTGCAGAACGCCGTCGATGCGGATGGACGTGACCGCCGCACCCGGGATCGAGGAGAGGAGCGTACGACGCAGGGAGTTGCCGAGCGTGTAACCGAAGCCCGGCTCCAGCGGCTCGATCACGAACCGGGAGCGGAACTCGTCGACGACCTCTTCGGTCAACGAGGGACGCTGAGCGATCAGCATGTGAATCCTTCAGTTCAGGGGCACCCACTATTTGATGCCCTGAGGCCACCAGGCGGAGCCTGACGGGTTACTACAAGGGTACGGGCGATACGCCCCTTACAGAGCCGTACCGCCCGAAACCACTGCCTGCGAACGCGACGCGTCAGACGCGACGACGCTTCGGCGGACGGCAGCCGTGCTGCGACATTGTGGGGGGCGACCCCCACACCCCCAGCCGACAGCCGAGCCGCCCTGAGCCGGTGCGTCAGACGCGACGACGCTTCGGCGGACGGCAGCCGTTGTGCGGCGTGGGCGTGACGTCCTGGATCGAGCCGACCTCGAGGCCGGTGGCCTGGAGGGAGCGGATCGCGGTCTCACGGCCGGAGCCGGGACCCTTGACGAACACGTCCACCTTGCGCATGCCGTGCTCCTGCGCGCGGCGGGCGGCCGACTCGGCGGCCATCTGCGCGGCGAAGGGGGTGGACTTGCGCGAGCCCTTGAAGCCGACGTGGCCGGCGGAGGCCCAGGAGATCACGTTGCCCGAGGGGTCCGTGATCGAGACGATCGTGTTGTTGAACGTGCTCTTGATGTGGGCGTGCCCGTGAGCGACGTTCTTCTTTTCCTTGCGGCGCACCTTCTTGGCAGCGCCCTGACGACCCTTGGGGGGCATCTACAAACTCCTACGGGGAGGTGGTCGGTCCTACAGCGAAGACCGCTGATGAAGCGTTGTCCGCTGAGGACTACTTCTTGCCCGGCTTCTTCTTGCCGGCGATGGCGCGACGCGGGCCCTTGCGGGTACGAGCGTTCGTGCTGGTGCGCTGACCACGGACGGGCAGACCACGGCGGTGCCGCAGACCCTGGTAGCAGCCGATCTCGACCTTGCGGCGGATGTCGGCCTGGATCTCGCGACGGAGGTCACCCTCGGTCTTGATGTTGTTGTCGACGTACTCACGAATCGCGACGAGCTGCTCCTCGGAGAGGTCGCGAACGCGGGTGTTCGGGTCGATACCGGTCTCCGCCAGCGTCAGCTGGGAGAGAGTCCGGCCGATGCCGAACACGTAGGTCAGGGCGACCTCCACGCGCTTTTCGCGCGGGATGTCAACACCGGAAACGCGTGCCACTTCAATGGCTCCTGGTGATCTTCGGAGGTCTTCCACAGAACCGGTTCCCAGCCGCCGTACCAGGTACGAACTGGGTCCCCGGCCTCCGAACCGGGGGTGTCAGACGAAGGACGTCTGGGCTCTGCGTATGAACAAATTCAGCTTGCGTCGCGCGAAACTCTGCGAGAGCAGAGGGTCGGTCGTGCGTCAGCCCTGGCGCTGCTTGTGGCGCGGGTTCTCGCAAATGACCATGACCCGGCCGTGACGGCGGATCACCCTGCACTTGTCGCAGATCTTCTTGACGCTCGGCTTGACCTTCATGGGATTGAGGTTCTCCGGGTCAGTGCCACCACCCCGCCGAAACGGGATGCGGGCAAGATCTACTTGTACCGGTAGACGATCCGGCCACGCGTCAGGTCGTACGGAGACAGCTCCACCACGACCCGGTCGTCAGGGAGGATACGGATGTAGTGCATACGCATCTTGCCGCTGATGTGAGCCAGGACCTGGTGGCCGTTCTGGAGCTCGACCTTGAACATGGCGTTCGGAAGAGACTCGACGACAGTGCCCTCGATCTCGATGGCACCTTGCTTCTTGGCCACGCTTCGCCCTTCGAATCGACTACCTTGATCGACTCTCGCCTACCACATGCGGACATGCGGGTGCACGAGAGCCGACGAGTCAGTCTACGTCAGCGTCTCCAGAAACACGAATCGAGGAAGGATGCCCCATAACGTAGATCATTAAGCAAGGGGGTCGGGAGCGGCGGTGACGCCGTGCTCGGCGAGCTTCGCCTTGCCCCCGTCGGGAGCCGTCAGCACCAGCGGGCCCTCGTCGGTCAGCGCCACCGAGTGCTCCCAGTGCGAGGACCAGGTGCCGTCCGTCGTGATGACCGTCCAGTCGTCCGACAGGACCTCCGTCTTCGGGGTGCCCAGGGACACCATCGGCTCGATCGCCAGGCAGAACCCGCTGACCAGCTTCGGCCCCTTGCCCCGGCGCCGGTCGACGTAGTTCAGCAGGTGCGGGTCCATGTGCATCTCGGTGCCGATGCCGTGGCCGCCGTAGTCCTCGATGATCCCGTAGCGGCCGCCGCCCGGCTTCGGCTGGCGGCGGATGTACGTCTCGATGGCCCGGGAGACGTCGACGAGCCGGTTGCCCTGCTTCATCGCCGCGATGCCGGCCCACATCGACTCCTCGGTGACCCGGGAGAGCTCGATCAGCTCGGGGGCGTGCCCGGAGCCCACGAAGGCGGTGTACGCCGCGTCGCCGTGCCAGCCGTCGATGATCGCGCCGCAGTCGATGGAGATGATGTCGCCGTCCTTGAGGACGACGTCGTCGGACGGGATCCCGTGCACCACGACCTCGTTCACGGAGGTGCAGATCGTCGCCGGGAAGCCGCCGTACCCGAGGAAGTTCGGCTTCGCGTCGTGCTCCGCGAGCACCTTGCGCGCGACCTGGTCGAGGTCCCTGGTGGTGGCCCCGGGCACCGCGGCCTCTCGGGTCGCCGCGTGGATGGCGGCGACGACCAGCCCCGCCTCGCGCATCTTGGCGATCTGCTCGGGGGTCTTGATCTGCACCATGCGGCGGGAGCCTTTCGAGGGAAGAGGGACGGGCGCCATCAACGATACGTGCACCCACACAGCAGCCGCGGCCCCCTCGGAAGGGAACCGCGGCTGTCGTACACGGTAGACCGCTGCGGAGGAACCGCTAGGCGGCGTCGTTCTCGTGCTGGAGCGCCTCCATGGCGCGGCCGGTGACGTCCTCCACCTTGCCGAGCGCCGAGATCGTGACCACCAGGCCCTGGGCCTTGTAGTAGTCGATGATCGGCTCGGTCTGGGTGTGGTAGACCTCCAGGCGCTTGCGCACCGTGTCCTCGGAGTCGTCGTCGCGCTGGTACAGCTCGCCGCCGCAGACGTCGCACACGCCGTCCTGCTTCGGCGCCTTGTACGAGACGTGGAAGACGTGCGCGGAGTCGTTGCGGCAGATCCGGCGGCCGGCGATGCGCTTGACGACCTCCGCCTCGGGTACCTCGAGGTCCAGCACCGCGTCCAGCTTCATGCCCTCGTGCTGCAGCATCTCGTCGAGCGACTCGGCCTGCGAGACGTTCCGCGGGAAGCCGTCGAGCAGGAAGCCGTTCACGGCGTCCGGCTGCTCCATGCGGTCCTTGGCCATCCCGATGGTGACCTCGTCCGGAACCAGGTTGCCCGCGTCCATGTAGGACTTCGCGAGCTTGCCGAGGTCCGTCTGCTGGCTGATGTTGGCGCGGAACAGGTCGCCCGTGGAGATGTGCGGGATCGACAGGTTCTGGGCGAGGAACGCGGCCTGCGTTCCCTTACCGGCACCCGGCGGCCCGACGAGGACGATACGCATCAGCGGAGGAACCCTTCGTAATTGCGCTGCTGGAGCTGGCTCTCGATCTGCTTCACCGTCTCGAGACCCACACCCACGATGATCAGGATGCTGGTCCCGCCGAACGGGAAGTTCTGGCTTGCCCCGAAGCCGACCAACGCCATCGTTGGCACAAGAGCGATCAGACCCAAGTACAGCGAACCCGGCCAGGTGATCCGGTTGAGTACGTAGCTCAGGTACTCAGCGGTCGGTCGGCCAGCCCGGATGCCCGGGATGAAGCCACCATACTTCTTCATGTTGTCGGCGACTTCCTCGGGGTTGAAGGAGATCGCCACATAGAAGAACGCGAAGAAAACGATGAGCAAGAAGTAGAGGGTGATGTAGATCGGGTGGTCACCCTTGACGAGGTTGGCCTGGATCCACGTCTTCCAGCCCGAGTTGCTGTTCGAGAACTGCGCGATCAGAGCCGGGATGTAGAGCAGCGACGACGCGAAGATGACGGGAATCACACCGGCCTGGTTGACCTTCAGCGGGATGTACGTCGACGTACCGCCGTAGGAACGACGGCCGATCATGCGCTTCGCGTACTGCACGGGGATACGGCGCTGGGCCTGCTCGACGAAGACCACCAGGCCGACCATGACCAGGCCGACCGCGATGACGGTGCCGAACTCGATCCAGCCGCCGGCCAGGGTGCCCTGCTTCTTGATGGCCCACAGCGCGGACGGGAAGGTGGCGGCGATCGAGATGAACATCAGGATCGACATGCCGTTGCCGATGCCGCGGTCGGTGATGAGCTCACCGAGCCACATGACGACGGCCGTACCGGCGGTCATCGTGATGACCATGACGATCGTGGTGAAGATCGCCCGGTCGGGGACGATGCTCGACGCGACGGTGCAGCCGGAGAAGAGGGCGCCGCTACGGGCGGTGGCCACCAGGCCGGTGCCCTGCAGGATGGCCAGCGCCACCGTGAGGTAACGGGTGTACTGCGTGATCTTCGCCGTACCGGCCTGGCCCTCCTTCTTGAGGGCTTCCAGGCGGGGGATCACCACGGTCAGCAGCTGCAGAATGATGCTCGCCGTGATGTACGGCATGATGCCGAGCGCGAAGATGGTGATCTGCAGCAGCGCGCCGCCGCTGAACATGTTGACCAGACCGAAGAGTCCCGTGTTGCCGGACGCCTGGTCCACACACTCCTGGACGGACTTGTAGTCGACGCCAGGGATCGGGATGTGGGTACCCACCCGGTACACCACGATGATGGCGAGCGTGAAGAGCAGCTTCTTGCGCAGGTCGGGCGTCTTGAACGCCCGGGCGAACGCGGTGAGCACGGTGCCTCCTGCGACCCCCGCGCTACTGCGTCAAGGGTGACGGTCTTGAGGTTCGACGAATATGTGGGAAAGCAGTGCAGGCCACCTTACCCGGGCCGCCGCCTGCCGTGGAACGACCAACCGGGGATACCTCGTTGTGAGGTATCCCCGGTGGGTACTGCTTCAGGTCATCGTGCTCAGACGAGCTCGGTGACCGTGCCGCCGGCGGCGGTGATCTTCTCCTTGGCGGAGCCGGAGACGGCGTCGACCGTCACCTGCAGCGCCACGGAGATCTCGCCCTGGCCGAGGACCTTGACGAGGCTGTTCTTGCGAACGGCACCCTTGGCCACCAGACCCTCGACGGTGACCTCGCCACCCTCGGGGTAGAGCGCGGCCAGCTTGTCGAGGTTCACGACCTGGAACTCGGTCTTGAACGGGTTCTTGAAGCCCTTCAGCTTCGGAAGACGCATGTGGAGGGGCATCTGGCCACCCTCGAAGCGCTCCGGAACCTGGTAACGGGCCTTCGTACCCTTGGTACCACGACCGGCCGTCTTACCCTTCGACGCCTCACCACGACCCACACGGGTCTTGGCGGTCTTGGCGCCCGGGGCGGGACGGAGGTTGTGGATCTTGAGCGGGTTGTTCTCCGCCATGATCAGTCGACCTCCTCGACCGTCACGAGGTGGCGGACGGTGTGCACCATGCCGCGGAACTCGGGGCGGTCCTCCTTGACGACCTGCGTGTTGATGCCCTTGAGACCAAGGGAACGCAGGGTGTCACGGTGGTTCTGCTTGCTGCCGATGTACGACTTCGTCTGCGTGATCTTGAGCTGAGCCATTACGCAGCACCAGCCCCGGCACGCGCACGGAGCAGAGCCGCGGGAGCGACGTCCTCGAGGGGCAGACCGCGGCGGGCCGCGATCTCCTCGGGACGCTGCAGGCCCTTCAGGGCCTCCACGGTCGCGTGCACGATGTTGATCGCGTTCGACGAGCCGAGCGACTTCGACAGCACGTCGTGGATACCGGCGCACTCCAGGACGGCACGCACGGGACCACCGGCGATAACACCGGTACCCGGCGAAGCCGGCTTGAGGAGCACGACGCCGGCAGCCTTCTCACCCGTGATCGGGTGCGGGATGGTGCCCTGGATACGGGGGACCTTGAAGAAGTGCTTCTTGGCCTCCTCAACACCCTTGGCGATGGCGGCCGGCACCTCCTTGGCCTTGCCGTAACCGACACCCACGGTGCCGTCACCGTCGCCCACTACGACGAGCGCAGTGAAGCTGAAGCGACGACCACCCTTCACAACCTTGGCGACGCGGTTGATCGCGACAACGCGCTCAACGTACGCGGTCTTCTCGGCGGCAGCAGCGCCGCCGTCACGGCCCTTCCGGTCCCGCCGCTCGCCGCCACCGGCACCGCCACCGCGGCGCTGGGGTCCAGCCATTGGAATTACCTCTCTCTTTTTCCGCTAGCTACGAACGGCTCAGAACTTCAAGCCGGCTTCGCGGGCGGCGTCCGCCAGGGCGGCGATGCGCCCGGCGTACTGGTTGCCACCACGGTCGAACACGACAGCCTCGACACCGGCGGCCTTGGCGCGCTCGGCGACCAGGGCACCGACCTGCTTGGCCTGCGCCGACTTGTCGCCCTCGCCACCGCGCACCGTGGTGTCCAGGGTGGACGCCGACGCCAGGGTGTGACCCTTGATGTCGTCGATCACCTGGGCCACGATGTGGCGGTTGGAGCGGGTAACGACCAGACGGGGACGCTCCGCCGTACCGGAGAGCCGCTTGCGGATCCGGATGTGACGGCGCTTGATCGCGGCGCGCTTGTAGGCGTCGCCCTTCAGGATCTTCTGTCCGTATGCCATGGCTTACTTACCCGCCTTTCCGACCTTGCGGCGGATGACTTCGCCCTCGTACTTGACACCCTTGGCCTTGTACGGGTCGGGCTTGCGCAGCTTGCGGATGTTGGCCGCAACCTCGCCGACCTTCTGCTTGTCGATGCCCTCGACCGAGAACCGGGTGGGGGCCTCCACCTTGAAGGTGATGCCCTCGGGGGCCTCGACGGTGATCGGGTGGCTGTAGCCGAGAGCGAACTCGAGGTTCGAACCCTTGGCCTGCACGCGGTAACCGACACCGCTGATCTCGAGCTTCTTCACGTAACCCTGGGTCACGCCGGTGATCATGTTCGCCACCAGCGTGCGGGACAGGCCGTGCAGGGCCTTGTTCTGACGCTCGTCGTTGGGGCGGGTGACGTTGAGAACGCCGTCCTCACCCTTGGCGATGTCGATCGGCGCAGCGATGGTGTGCGAGAGGGTGCCCTTGGGGCCCTTCACCGACACCGTACGGCCGTCGATGGTGACGTCCACGCCGGCGGGAACCGTGATGGGGAGCTTGCCAATACGCGACATAGCTGTTTCCTCCGATTCCTTTCCGCTACCAGACGTAGGCGAGAACTTCTCCGCCTACGCCCTTCTTGCCGGCCTGCTTGTCGGTGAGGAGCCCGTGCGACGTGGAGATGATCGCCACGCCCAGGCCGCCCAGCACCTTCGGCAGGTTGGTGGACTTCGCGTACACCCGGAGACCGGGCTTGGAGATCCGCTTGATGCCCGCGATGGAGCGCTCACGGTTCGGGCCGAACTTCAGCTCGAGAACGAGGTTCTTGCCGACCTCGGCGTCCTCGACCTTCCAGCCCGTGATGAAGCCCTCCTGCTGGAGGATCTCCGCGATGTGAGACTTGATCTTGGACGCCGGCATCGTCACGGAGTCGTGGTATGCCGAGTTCGCGTTCCGCAGACGCGTAAGCATGTCTGCGATCGGATCAGTCATGGTCATGAATTGGCCTTCGGCCTCTCTCGCCGGGGTTTCCAGGTGCCCATCCCTCTCCTCGATCCGAGACGAGGCGGGTGCGGTGCGGTGGACCTACGGCGTAGTAAGTCGTATGGGCGTCCAGGCGCCCAACCCTCCTAGCCTAAGCCATGGAGGGGTGGGCACCTGACACTGCCCTTTACTTACCGAGAGCTTCGGGAATCCCCAAGTAGGGGATTACCAGGAGCTCTTGGTCACGCCCGGCAGCTCGCCACGGTGAGCCATCTCACGAAGGCACACGCGGCACAGGCCGAACTTGCGGTACACGGAGTGGGGACGGCCGCAGCGCTGGCAGCGCGTGTAGCCACGCACGCCGAACTTGGGCTTGCGAGCAGCCTTCGCGATCAGAGCCTTCTTCGCCATCTCGCTCACGCCTCCTTGAAGGGGAAGCCGAGGTGACGAAGGAGCGCGCGGCCCTCAGCGTCGTTGGTCGCCGTGGTCACCACGGTGATGTCCATGCCCCGGGTACGGTCGATCTTGTCCTGGTCGATCTCGTGGAACATGACCTGCTCGGTGAGACCGAAGGTGTAGTTGCCACGGCCGTCGAACTGCTTGGGGGACAGACCACGGAAGTCGCGGATGCGCGGCAGCGCGAGCGACAGGGTGCGGTCCAGGAACTCCCACATGCGGTCGCCACGGAGCGTGACGTGGGCACCGATCGGCTGGCCCTCACGCAGCTTGAACTGCGCGATGGACTTACGGGCCTTGGTGACGGCCGGCTTCTGACCGGTGATCGTGGTGAGGTCGCGGATCGCGCCGTCGATCAGCTTGGAGTCGCGGGCGGCGTCGCCCACACCCATGTTGACCACGATCTTGACGAGGCCGGGGATCTGCATGACGTTCTCGTACTTGAACTCGTCACGCAGCTTGCCCGCGATCTCCTCGCGGTACTTCGTCTTGAGACGCGGAGTCGTGGTGGTAGCCATCAGATGTCCTCACCCGTCCGCTTGGCAACGCGGATCTTGTTGCCCTCGTCGTCGAAGCGGTAACCGACACGCGTGACGACCTTGTTGCCGTCCTTCTCAACGACCAGCTGGACGTTGGAGACGTGGATCGGCGCCTCGGTCGTGACGATGCCACCGGCCTGCGAACCGCGAGCGGTCGGGCCGGCCTTGGTGTGCTTCTTGACCCGGTTGACACCCTCGACCAGGACGCGGTCCTCGCGGGGGAAGGCCGCGATGACCTTGCCCTGCTTGCCCTTGTCCTTACCGGTGATGACCTGGACCAGGTCGCCCTTCTTGATCTTCATGCTTACAGCACCTCCGGCGCGAGCGAGATGATCTTCATGAACTTCTTCTCGCGCAGCTCACGGCCGACGGGGCCGAAGATACGGGTGCCGCGAGGGTCGCCGTCGTTCTTCAGAATGACGGCGGCGTTCTCGTCGAAGCGGATGTACGAGCCGTCCGGACGGCGGCGCTCCTTGACGGTGCGAACGATGACCGCCTTGACGACGTCACCCTTCTTCACGTTGCCACCGGGGATCGCGTCCTTGACGGTGGCGACGATGACGTCACCGATGCCCGCGTAGCGGCGACCGGAGCCACCGAGCACACGGATGCAAAGGATCTCCTTCGCACCAGTGTTGTCGGCGACACGCAGTCGCGACTCCTGCTGGATCACGTCTATCTCCTGTTTGTCTGCCGGTTCCCCGGGGGCCGTTCAGGAACGGCCCCCGGAGCCTGGCGGAACTGTCCTGCGAGGGGTGCCTCGCAGGAAATTACTTGGCCTTCTCGAGGATCTCGACGACGCGCCAGCGCTTGGTCGCCGACAGCGGGCGGGTCTCCGCGAGGAGGACCCGGTCGCCGACGCCGGCAGCGTTCTGCTCGTCGTGCGCCTTGAGCTTGTTGGTACGGCGGATGACCTTGCCGTACAGCGCGTGCTTGACGCGGTCCTCGACGGCGACGACGACGGTCTTGTCCATCTTGTCGCTGACGACGAGACCCTCACGGGTCTTGCGGAAGCCGCGGGCCTCTGCAGTCTGCTCAGTCACGTTGCTCTCACTCATCAGGCGCTCTCCACCGTCTCGATGCCCAGCTCGCGCTCACGCATCAGGGTGTAGATCCGCGCGATGTCCTTACGGACGGCCTTGAGCCGACCGTGGTTCTCGAGCTGACCGGTCGCCGCCTGGAAGCGGAGGTTGAACAGCTCTTCCTTGGCTTCGCGGAGCTTGTTCAGCAGCTCCTCGTCACCCAGTTCGCGCAGCTCGGACGCCTTGGTACCGGCCGACATCACGCTTCACCTGCCTCGCGCTTGACGATCCGGCACTTCATCGGCAGCTTGTGGGCTGCGCGAGTAAGCGCCTCACGGGCGATCTTCTCGTTGGGGTAGGACAGCTCGAACATGACCCGGCCCGGGTGCACGTTCGCGATCCACCACTCCGGCGAACCCTTACCGGAACCCATGCGGGTCTCGGCAGGCTTCTTCGTGAGCGGGCGGTCCGGGTAGATGTTGATCCAGACCTTGCCGCCACGCTTGATGTGGCGGGTCATCGCGATACGGGCCGCCTCGATCTGGCGGTTGGTCACGTACGCCGGCGTGAGGGCCTGAATGCCGTACTCGCCGAACGCGACCGTCGTACCGCCCTTGGCCTGACCACGGCGCTTCGGGTGGTGCTGCTTGCGGTGCTTGACCCTACGGGGGATCAGCATGTCGGTCAGGCCTCCGTTCCGGTGCTCTCAGCCGGAGCGGCGGCAGCGGGAGCCTCGGCCTTGGGGGCCTCGGCGCCGGCAGCCTGCTGCGGCTTACGACCGCGCCGCTCGCCGCCGCCACCACGGCCACCACGGGCCGGGCGGTCGGCGCCGCCGCCACCGCGGGCCGGGCGGTTACCCGCACGGGCGGCAGCGTTCTCAGCGCGGACCTCGGCGATGTTCTTGACATCGCCCTTGTAGATCCAGACCTTCACACCGATGCGGCCGAAGGTCGTCTTGGCCTCGAAGAAGCCGTAGTCCACGTTCGCGCGGAGCGTGTGCAGGGGCACACGGCCCTCGCGGTAGAACTCCGAGCGGGACATCTCGGCGCCGCCGAGGCGGCCACCGCACTGGATCTTGATGCCCTTGGCGCCGGCCTTCATCGCCGACTGCATGCTCTTGCGCATGGCGCGGCGGAAGGAGACGCGGGAGGAGAGCTGCTCGGCGACGGCCTGGGCAACCAGCTGAGCGTCGGTCTCGGGGTTCTTGACCTCGAGGATGTTCAGCTGGACCTGCTTGCCCGTGAGCTTCTCGAGGTCACCGCGGATGCGGTCGGCCTCGGCGCCACGGCGGCCGATCACGATGCCCGGACGAGCGGTGTGGATGTCCACACGCACACGGTCACGGGTGCGCTCGATCTCCACCTTCGAGATGCCGGCGCGCTCCATGCCGGACGTCATCATCCGACGGATGGCGACGTCTTCCTTGACGTAGTCCTTGTACAGCTTGTCGGCGTACCACCGGGACTTGAAGTCCGTGGTGACACCGAGCCGGAACCCATGCGGGTTAACCTTCTGGCCCATTACCGGGTTCCTTCCTTGCTGCTGACGACCACGGTGATGTGGCTGGTCCGCTTGCGGATCCGGTAGGCACGGCCCTGGGCGCGCGGCCGGAACCGCTTCAGGGTCGGGCCCTCGTCGACGTACGCCTCGGAGATGAAGAGGCTGTCGGCGTCGGTGTGGTCGTAGTTGTGCGCGGCGTTGGCGATGGCGCTGTCGAGCACCTTGCCGACGGGCACGGAGGCGGCCTGCGGAGCGAATCGCAGGACCGCCTGAGCCTCCGTGGCGTCCATGCCACGGATAAGGTCCACCACGCGGCGGGCCTTCATGGGCGTAACGCGGATGTACCGCGCCTGGGCCCTGGCTTCCATGGTTGTCCCTCTCAGTTACTTACGTGTCTGAATGCGATCCGCGTTTAGCGGCGCTTCGACTTCCGGTCGTCCTTGACGTGACCCCGGAAGGTGCGCGTCGGCGAGAACTCGCCGAGCTTGTGGCCGACCATCGACTCGGTGACGAACACCGGGATGTGGGTCTTGCCGTTGTGCACCGCGATCGTGTGGCCGAGCATGGCCGGGACGATCATCGAGCGACGGGACCAGGTCTTGATGACGTTCTTGGAACCGGCTTCGTTCTGGGCGTCCACCTTCTTGATCAGGTGGTCGTCGACGAAGGGCCCCTTCTTGAGACTGCGCGGCATCTAAACCCGCTCCTAGCGCTTCTTGTTCGTCTTGCGGCGGCGGACGATGTACTTGTTCGAAGCCTTCTTCGGCGAACGAGTACGACCCTCCTTCTGACCCCAGGGGCTGACCGGGTGGCGACCACCGGAGGTCTTGCCCTCACCACCACCGTGGGGGTGGTCAACCGGGTTCATCGCCACACCGCGAACGGTCGGGCGGACGCCCAGCCAGCGCTTGCGGCCGGCCTTACCCCAGTTGATGTTGCTCTGCTCGGCGTTGCCGACCTCGCCGACCGTGGCGCGGCAGCGCTGGTCGACCAGGCGGATCTCACCGGAGGGCATACGAAGGTGGGCCATCGTGCCCTCCTTCGCCAGCAGCTGCACGGAGGCACCGGCGGAGCGGGCGAACTTGGCGCCGCCACCGGGACGGAGCTCGATCGCGTGGATCGTGGTACCGACCGGGATGTTGCGGAGCGCCAGGTTGTTGCCCGGCTTGATGTCGGCCCCGGGACCGTTCTCGACGCGGTCACCCTGCTGCAGGTTGCGCGGGGCGAGGATGTAGCGCTTCTCGCCGTCCGCGTAGTGCAGCAGCGCGATGCGCGCGGTGCGGTTGGGGTCGTACTCGATGTGCGCGACCTTCGCCGGCACGCCGTCCTTGTCATGGCGACGGAAGTCGATGACACGGTAGGCGCGCTTGTGTCCGCCACCCTGGTGGCGAACGGTCACACGACCGGCGTTGTTACGGCCGCCCTTGCTGTGCAGCGGGCGGACCAGCGACTTCTCCGGCGTGGACCGCGTGACCTCGACGAAGTCGGCGACGCTGGAGCCACGACGGCCCGGCGTAGTCGGCTTGTACTTGCGGATTCCCATTTCTCAGTCCTCGTCCGATATCGGACGATCCGACCCGCTTACGCGGACGGACCGCCGAAGATGTCGATACGGTCGCCCTCGGCAAGGGTCACGATCGCGCGCTTGCTGTCGGCACGCTTGCCGAAGCCGGTGCGGGTCCGCTTGCGCTTGCCCTGGCGGTTGATCGTGTTCACCCCGGTGACCTTGACCGAGAAGACCGCCTGGACGGCCTGCTTGATCTGGGTCTTGTTGGCGCCGGGGGCCACGATGAACGTGTACTTGCCCTCGTCGAGAAGCGCGTAGCTCTTCTCGGACACGACCGGCTTCAGCAGGACGTCACGGGGGTCCGTGAAGGCCTTGCTCGCCGGCGTGACGACGGTGTTCTTGCCCTCGGCGGCGTGGCGGCGCGCCTTGGCGACGCGCGCGGCCTTGGCGGCCTTCGCAGCCTTGGAGGCGATGCTCGGGTGACGCGTAGCCATCAGGCCTCGCTCCCTTCGGTGTCGTTGGCCTTCGGGCCGGACACGAAGGACTCGAAGGCGGCCTGGGTGAAGACCACGTCGTCCGAGACGAGAACGTCGTACGTGTTCAGCTGGCCCGGCTCCAGGATGTGGACCTGGGGCAGGTTGCGGGCGGACAGCCACGCGGCCTCGTCGGCGCGGTCGACGACCAGGAGCAGGTTCTTGCGCTCCGAGATCTTGCCGAACAGCGTCTTGGCGGCCTTCGTCGACGGGTTCTCACCCTCGACGACGCCGGAGACGACGTGGATGCGGTTGTGGCGGGCCCGGTCGGTGAGGGCGTGGCGCAGGGCCGCGGCCTTCATCTTCTTCGGGGTCCGCTGCGAGTAGTCACGCGGCACGGGGCCGTGGACGACGCCACCGCCGGCGAACTGCGGCGCACGGGTCGAACCCTGGCGGGCGCGGCCGGTGCCCTTCTGGCGGTACGGCTTCTTGCCGCCACCACGGACCTCGCCACGCGTCTTGACCTTGTGCGTGCCCTGACGGGCGGCGGCCAGCTGCGCGACGACGACCTGGTGGATCAGCGGGATGCTGACCTTCTCGACGTCGAAGATCTCGGCCGGGAGCTCTACGGTCCCGGCGGTGTCGCCGGAGGGCGACAGAATGTCAATGGTGCTCATAGTCCTCAGGCCCCCTTGGCCGCGGTGCGGACCAGGACGAGGCCGCCGTTCGGACCAGGAACCGCGCCCTTGATGAGCAGCAGGCCCTTCTCCGCGTCAACGGCGTGAACGGTCAGGTTCTGGGTGGTGACCCGCTCGTTGCCCATGCGACCCGCCATGCGGAGGCCCTTGAACACGCGGCCCGGGGTGGCGCAGCCACCGATGGAACCGGGAGAGCGGTGCTTGCGCTGGGTGCCGTGACCGGCGCCGAGGCCCTTGAAGTTGTGACGCTTCATGACACCGGCGAAGCCCTTGCCCTTGCTCTTGCCGGTCACGTCGACCTTGATGCCGGCCTCGAACACCTCAGCGGTGATCTCCTGGCCGAGGGTGTACTCGCTGGCGTCAGCGGTACGGATCTCGACGAGGTGGCGGCGGGGAGTGACGTCGGCCTTGGCGAAGTGGCCCTTGAGGGGCTTGTTCACCTTGCGCGGGTCGATCTCGCCGAACGCGATCTGGACGGACTCGTAGCCGTCGACGTCGTTCGTACGGACCTGGGTCACGACATTGGGGCCGGCCTTGACGACGGTGACCGGAACAACACGGTTGTTCTCGTCCCACACCTGCGTCATGCCGAGCTTCTCGCCCAGGATGCCCTTGATCTGCTTAGCCATCGTTCAGATCACCGGCCTCAGAGCTTGATCTCGATGTCGACACCGGCCGGGAGGTCGAGTCGCATCAGAGAGTCAACGGTCTTGGGGGTCGGGTCGAGGATGTCGATCAGGCGCTTGTGCGTGCGCATCTCGAAGTGCTCGCGCGAGTCCTTGTACTTGTGCGGCGACTTGATGACGCAGTACACGTTCTTCTCAGTGGGCAGCGGCACCGGGCCTGCGACCGACGCACCAGTGCGCGTCACCGTCTCGACGATCTTCTTCGCCGAGGAGTCGATGACCTCGTGGTCGTAGGCCTTGAGCCGGATGCGGATCTTCTGTCCCGCCATGGCTACTCGTTAGTCCTGTCTCTCTATAGCTCTGGAACCCGGTGTTCCCTTGACTTCCGCCGACCCACGCGGTCGGGTGTGTCGCACCCTCACTGACACAGATGTCCCTTGTTCGAACATCTTTTGCCTGAGAAAGAGGTTCACCGGGTGCCTGGTCGGCGCCGCACTGACACTTCCCGAAAGATTCCCGTACGTCCGTCCCAGCGCTGCCTTACGGCAGTTGGAACGACGAGTACTGTGGGACTCGCTTCCGGTCCTCCCGGCGGGAGGCGCGCAGCATCAACACTCGACCGAGCAACCCCGCTAGTCTGCCATACGGGGCAGGGGCCTGGCCAATCGAGCCGGAGACAATACCCCGAGAGTGACGCAGGTCAAACACAAGCCCGACACGGGAAGCCGTCCGCGGCGGCTCGGCGCATGCGCGGCCTGATCGTCGACGCGGCCCCGGACTGAGCAGGGGCCGGTCAGCGCTCCCCCTGGTGTCAGCGCACGTCCACGTGGTCCCCGCCGCTCGTCGCGGCGCCCGTCGTGTCGTTGCCGCCGTACGACCAGCGCCACGTCCCGTCCTTCGAGGCGGTGACCGTGGTCTTCAGGGCGCCGGTGCTGCTCGTCGTGACCTTCTTGACCGTGACGAAGGCGCTGGTGCCCGTCGCGCGGAACTGGAGGCTGACCGAACGGCCGCCGTAGCCGCCGTACTTCTTGGTCGCCCAGTCCGCCCGGGTCAGCTTGCCCGTGACGGTGATCCGCTTGCCCTTGACCACCGGTTCCGGAGCGGCGTCCACGGTGACCTTCGCCGCCCGCTTGAGCCGGACCGTCAGGGACCGGGTCTCCCGTTCGTGGGCCGCGAGGTTGCCGTTGGCCTTGAACAGGAGCAGGGAGACGCCGGTCTTCCAGGTGGTGGCGTCGGCGTTGGAGTCGACCTCGTCATGGCTCCGGTCGGGGTCGATGTACAGGGACCCCTCGCACTCGGCCTTCCGGTCGCTCTGCTCGTAGCAGGTGTAGCCGCCGGGCCCGATGTAGTTCTCCATGGAAGCGGCCAGGTCCTGCGGCAGGGCGCCCCGGTAGAGGAAGGGGTTCGCGTCGTACCGGGACGGGTCGCTCGTGCTGTACCCGGACGGCAGGGTGATCTTGAAGGTGAGGGACGGCTCCACCACCTTCGAGGTGCCCACGACGATCGGCTTGCCGCCGTTGATCACGATGTCCGACACCGTGATGCCGGTGTCACCGGCCTGGGCCGCCGGGGCGTTCAGGAGGATGAGGGCCAGCGCCCCCACGAGCGCGACCCCGGTGGCCGTACGTCTGCCAGTGGTCATTACCACCTCTTTCGCGGTGCGGAAAAGAAGCGGCAGACTATCTCATGACCTGTGCATGACTCCCACATGGGTCACGGCCAGTCCACCAGCACCGCGAACACCCCGTACACGACCGGCACCAGCACCGGTGCCGCCAGGGCAAGCCCCACCCGGCGGGCCGTGTTGCGGCGTTCCCACGGCAGGGCCCAGCCCGCCGCCAGCAGGAACAGGGCGATGCCCAGGCCCGCGAGCAGCACCGGGAAGGCGATGCCGAAGCTCGAGTCGAAGCGGTCGGCCTCGGGGGCCGTGCAGGAGTCGCAGGCCATCGCCGAGAAGCCGCCGAAGAAGTAGGCCAGCAGACACGCGGGCACGGTGAGGAGCGTCGAGAGCAGCGGGGCGACCCAGGCGCCGGTGGCGCGGTCGTCGTCGAGCGTGAGGTCCGGCATGGGTCCATCACAACGCCCCGCCACGCATGGCCGCATGAGCGTTCGTACTCAGAAAGCACGGTCGTCGTACGGACGTTCAGGCGCTCGCGTTCCGCAGCCGCGCGAACGACGTGTCCAGGCCCCGCTTCAGCAGCCGTGCCACCGGCCGCTCCACGAACCGGTGCACCAGCCAGCTCAGCAGCATGAAGCCGGCGATGACGGAGACGACCAGGAGGCGGGCGTCCATCGTGTCGCGCAGGCGGTTGATGACCGCCGTACCCGCCGCGTAGTGCATGAGATAGAGGGGGTACGTCAGGGCCCCCGCGGTCACCAGCCACTTCCAGCGGACGCGGTCCGTGGCGCCGAGGGCGATGGCGACCATGGCGAGCAGGAACACGGTGAAGATCGCCACGCTCCCCCGCCACCCCGACACATGCTCGACCTCGTCGATCCGGATGCCCAGTTCGCGCTGGCCCATCAGCCAGGCCATCGCGAGGATCCCCCACAGCAGCAGGTCCTGGCCGAAGCGGTGCATCAGGTAGAGGGAGAGGCCCGCGATGAAGTACCAGGCGCCCTCCGGGTTCGCGACCAGTGCCAGCAGGGGGAGCTTGGCGATCGGGGCGAGCATGGCCGCGGCGCCCCACACACAGCAGAAGACGACGACCTTGCGGTAGGTCAGGCCGCTCCAGACCACCACCAGGAAGAGGAGGTAGAAGCGGAGCTCGGACCAGAGGGTCCAGTAGACGCCGTCGACGTTCATGACGCCCGAACCGGACTGGAGCATCGTGAAGTTGAGGAGGACGTCACGGGTGCGCAGGCGGTCCCACACGCCCGGCAGGGCGACCAGGACGGCCGTGGTGAAGACGATGGCGAACCAGTACGCCGGGTACAGCCGGATCACCCGGGAGGTGAAGAACTGCCGTGGGGTACGGCCCCAGCAGGACATGCAGATCACGAAGCCGCTGATCACGAAGAAGATCTCGACGCCGATCCAGCCGTAGGAGGCGAACCGGAACACCGTCGGCATGATGTCGGAGACCGGGCGGTCCCAGATGCGGTTGCCGGGCCGGTCGACGCGGTTGGTGCCGGCGTAGTGGTGCACGGCGACCATCAGGGCGGCGAGGAGCCGGATGCCGTCGATGGCGTACAGCCGACGGCCGGCGCGGTCGCGTACGGCGGCGTGCCGGGCGGCGGGTGCGGGCCGGCCCGGCGGGGCGGGCACGGTGAGGGGCGGAAGCGGCTGCTGCAGGCCGCCGACGACCCTTCGCGGTATCGACCTTCTGCGCTCCGCATCCTGCATCGACACCTGCGTGTCCGTCCGTCCTCACGAGGGAATCCCGGGCCGGGAGTGGCCACCGGACGCTTCAGGCTACGACCCTCACAACCACCCCACAGCGGCCAGACAAGAACATTCCTCGCACCGCGGCGGGGAGTTGCCGCAAACCTCGCCGGACCGCTGCGAAGAGTTCCCCGAGGCTTCACTTGACGTCTTGCCGCGACGCCACGTACGCCCCGATGATCTCGGTCATGAGTGACACCGTCTACTCGGTCATCCCGACCGACCCGCACTGGCAGCCCGACCGCGATGCCGGCGACCGTGCCACGGCGCTCGTGACCCGCCTCGCCCCCGAGGACGACGGCGGGTTCGACAGCGAGATCGACGCCGACTGGTACGACACGGTCACCGCCGTCGACTGCGGCGAGAACCTGATGAAGATCGGCTGTCCGGCCTGCGGGGCGGCGATCGACCCCGAGTGGTACCGGGATCTGATCGAGGCCCACGCCGACGACGGGTTCGCCACCCTCGCCGTGATGGTCCCCTGCTGTGGGGCGGGAACCTCGCTGGACGCCCTGGACTACGACTGGCCCTGCGGGTTCGCCCGGTTCGAGATCGCCGTGTGGAATCCGGACCGGGAGCCGTTCGACGAGCGGGAGTTGAGCGCGATCGGGGAGGTTCTCGGCCACCCCGTGCGGCAGATCCGCGCCCACATCTGAGACCGGCCGGCATCTGCGGCCGGACAGGCGAAAGGGCCCGCACGACCGAAGTCGTACGGGCCCCTTCTGAGACCTACGGGTCTCGGAGACCTACCGGGTCAGAACAAGATCAGGCGGTGATCTTGGTGACCTGGCCGGCGCCGACCGTCCGGCCACCCTCACGGATGGCGAACTTCAGGCCCTCTTCCATGGCGACGGGCTGGATGAGCTCCACCTTCATCTCGGTGTTGTCACCCGGCATGACCATCTCGGTGCCCTCGGGGAGGGTCACGACGCCGGTCACGTCCGTCGTACGGAAGTAGAACTGCGGACGGTAGTTGTTGAAGAACGGCGTGTGGCGGCCACCCTCGTCCTTGGAGAGGATGTAGGCCTGGGCCTCGAACTGGGTGTGCGGCGTGACCGAACCCGGCTTGATGATGACCTGGCCGCGCTCGACGTCCTCGCGCTTGATGCCACGGAGGAGCAGACCGACGTTCTCACCGGCCTGGCCCTCGTCGAGCAGCTTGCGGAACATCTCGATGCCGGTGACCGTGGTGGTGGTCTTCTCGGTCTTGATGCCGATGATGTCGACGGTCTCGTTGACCTTGAGGACACCACGCTCGATACGACCGGTGACGACGGTGCCACGACCGGTGATCGTGAAGACGTCCTCGATCGGCATCAGGAACGGCTTGTCGACGTCACGCTCGGGCTGCGGGATCGCCTCGTCGACGGCGGCCATCAGGTCCAGGACCGACTGGCCCCACTCCTTGTCGCCCTCGAGCGCCTTGAGCGCCGAGACCTTGACGACGGGAACGTCGTCGCCCGGGAACTCGTACTCGGAGAGGAGCTCACGCACCTCGAGCTCGACGAGCTCCAGGATCTCCTCGTCGTCCACCATGTCGGCCTTGTTCAGGGCGACGACGATGTAGGGAACGCCGACCTGGCGGGCCAGGAGCACGTGCTCCTTGGTCTGCGGCATCGGGCCGTCGGTGGCGGCGACCACGAGGATGGCGCCGTCCATCTGCGCCGCACCCGTGATCATGTTCTTGATGTAGTCCGCGTGACCGGGGCAGTCGACGTGGGCGTAGTGACGCGTCTCGGTCTGGTACTCGACGTGCGCGATCGAGATGGTGATACCGCGCTGGCGCTCCTCGGGAGCCTTGTCGATCTGGTCGAACGCCGAGGCCTCGTTCAGGTCGGGGTACGCGTCGTGCAGCACCTTGGTAATGGCGGCCGTGAGGGTCGTCTTACCGTGGTCGATGTGACCGATGGTGCCGATGTTGACGTGGGGCTTAGTCCGCTCGAACTTCGCCTTCGCCACGGGGTCCTCCTGTGGAGTGGTTCTGAACGCCTTGCTTCATCGGCGCCAGGTGATCTTTGCTGGAAAGCCTCGGCCCGGGGGCACTCTCCCACAAACGCGGGTGAATGCCCCTCCGGGCTCCGGAGTCAAGCCTAAAGCGTGCGAACGCGGTGCGTTACTCGCCCTTGGCCTTCGCGATGATCTCCTCGGCGACGTTCCGCGGAACCTCGGCGTAGGAGTCGAACTGCATCGAGTAGCTTGCGCGACCCGACGTCTTGCTGCGGAGGTCTCCGACGTAGCCGAACATCTCCGAGAGGGGCACGAGGCCCTTCACGACGCGGGCACCGGCCCGCTCCTCCATGGCCTGGATCTGACCACGGCGGGAGTTGATGTCGCCGATGACCTCACCCATGTAGTCCTCGGGCGTGGTGACCTCGACGGCCATCATCGGCTCGAGCAGCACGGGGGACGCCTTGCGCGCGGCCTCCTTGAAGGCCTGCGAGCCGGCGATCTTGAACGCGAGCTCGGAGGAGTCGACCTCGTGGTAGGCACCGTCGAGAAGCGTGACGCGGACGCCCGTCATCTCGTACCCGGCGAGGATGCCGAACTGCATGGCCTCCTGCGCACCGGCGTCCACCGAAGGGATGTACTCCTTCGGGATACGGCCACCGGTCACCTTGTTCACGAACTCGTACGAGGCGTCGCCGCCCTCGATGGGCTCGATCGCGATCTGCACCTTGGCGAACTGACCGGTACCACCGGTCTGCTTCTTGTGGGTGTAGTCCACGCGCTCGACGGCCTTGCGGATCGTCTCACGGTAGGCGACCTGCGGCTTGCCGACGTTGGCCTCGACCTTGAACTCACGGCGCATACGGTCGACCAGCACCTCGAGGTGCAGCTCGCCCATACCACCGATGATGGTCTGGCCGGTCTCCTCGTCCGAGTGGACCTGGAAGGAGGGGTCCTCCTCCGCGAGACGCTGGATGGCAACACCCAGCTTCTCCTGGTCACCCTTGGACTTGGGCTCGATGGCGACCTGGATGACCGGCGCCGGGAAGTCCATGGACTCCAGGATCACCGGCTGCTTGTCGTCGGACAGCGTCTCACCGGTGGTGGTCTGCTTCAGGCCCATGACGGCGACGATGTCGCCGGCGCCCACCGACTCGATCTCCTCACGCTTGTTCGCGTGCATGCGGTAGATCTTGCCGATGCGCTCCTTCTTGCCCTTGACCGAGTTCAGCACCGCGGTGCCGGACTCCAGGCGACCGGAGTAGATCCGGACGAAGGTGAGCTTGCCGAGGTGCGGGTCGCTCATGATCTTGAACGCCAGCGCGGACAGCGGCTCCTCGTCGGACGGCTTGCGCTTGACGACCAGCTCGGGGTCCTTCACGTCGTGGCCCTCGATGGCCTCGACGTCGAGCGGGGTCGGCAGGTAGCGCACGACCGCGTCGAGCAGGGGCTGGACGCCCTTGTTCTTGAACGCGGTGCCACAGAACACCGGGGTGACCGTGGTGTCCTTCGACTTGCCGGACGCGATGGTGATACGACGGATCGCGGCGTACAGCTGCTCCACGGAAGGCTCCTCGCCCTCCAGGTACAGCTCCATGATCTCTTCGTCGTTCTCCGCCACGGCCTCGATGAGCTTGCCGCGGTACTCCTCGGCAGCCTCGGTGTGCGTGGCCGGGATGTCGACGGTGTCGTACATCTCGCCCTTGGCCGCCTCGGCGGACCACACGAGCGCCTTCATGGTGACGAGGTCGACGACACCCTTGAAGTCGGCCTCGGCGCCGATCGGCAGCTGCATGACGAGCGGCTGGGCGCCCAGGCGGTCCGAGATCATGTCCACGCAGCGGTGGAACTCGGCGCCGGTACGGTCCAGCTTGTTGACGAAGCAGATACGGGGCACGCCGTAACGGTCGGCCTGACGCCACACCGTCTCGGACTGCGGCTCCACGCCGGCGACGCCGTCGAACACCGTCACGGCGCCGTCGAGAACGCGGAGCGAACGCTCCACCTCGACGGTGAAGTCGACGTGACCCGGGGTGTCGATGATGTTGATGGTGTGGTCGACGCCCTCAAGCGGCCAGTGACAGGTGGTGGCAGCAGAGGTGATCGTGATGCCACGCTCCTGCTCCTGCTCCATCCAGTCCATGGTGGCGGCGCCGTCGTGGACCTCACCGATCTTGTACGAAACGCCGGTGTAGAACAGGATCCGCTCGGTGGTGGTCGTCTTGCCCGCGTCGATGTGGGCCATGATCCCGATGTTGCGGACCCTGGCCAGGTCAAGCGAAGTGGTAGCCATAAGGCTTCAGTCTTCTCTCGGTCTCGATGGGGTCTGCGACTACCAGCGGTAGTGCGCGAAGGCCTTGTTGGACTCGGCCATCTTGTGCGTGTCCTCGCGCTTCTTGACGGCCGCACCGAGGCCGTTCGAAGCGTCGAGAAGCTCGTTGAGCAGACGCTCGGTCATGGTCTTCTCGCGACGGGCGCGGGAGTAACCGACCAGCCAGCGCAGCGCCAGCGTGTTGGCGCGGCCGGGCTTGACCTCGACCGGCACCTGGTAGGTGGCGCCACCGACACGGCGGGACTTGACCTCAAGGGTGGGCTTGATGTTCTCGAGCGCGCGCTTGAGCGTGATGACCGGGTCGTTGCTGGTCTTCTCGCGCAGGCCCTCCATGGCGCCGTACACGATGCGCTCGGCGGTGGAGCGCTTGCCGTTCAGCAGCACCTTGTTGATCAGGGAGGTGACAAGAGGAGAACCGTAGACCGGGTCGATGATGACCGGGCGCTTCGGGGCGGGGCCCTTACGAGGCATTCTTACTTCTCCTTCTTGGCGCCGTAGCGGCTGCGGGCCTGCTTGCGGTTCTTGACACCCTGGGTGTCGAGCGAACCGCGGATGATCTTGTAGCGAACACCGGGCAGGTCCTTCACACGGCCGCCGCGCACGAGCACGATGGAGTGCTCCTGCAGGTTGTGTCCCTCACCCGGAATGTAAGCAGTGACCTCGATCCCGCTGGTCAGACGCACACGCGCGACCTTACGCAGGGCCGAGTTCGGCTTCTTCGGGGTGGTCGTGAACACACGCGTGCAGACGCCCCGACGCTGAGGGGAACCCTCGAGTGCGGGCGTCTTGTTCTTCTCGACCTTGTCCTGCCGGCCCTTGCGGACCAGCTGCTGGATCGTAGGCACTACTTCTCCGGTTTCTGTGTGCCGAATGGTGAAGCTAACCTGAAACACGCTCCGACCCACGCGGTCGGGTGTGTCGAATCCGGCGGACTCCCGCCGCAAGGCGAAAAGGGCGCAGATTACGGTGGCCGCTCACGGCCCCCCTAGTGCGGTTCAAGGCACGCACGGGAGCCAGGGCACACCCCAGGCACAAGGTCTGAGCGTACCCAGCTCATTCGCTGCGGTCAAAACAGATGGACGGCGACACCATCGAGGGGCGGCCGATGTCAAGCCCCTACGCCGTGGACGATCTTCGATTTCACATGGTGCACACGTGGGAGCGGCCCCTCCCGGCGCTCACCCGGAGGCGAGCCCCACGGCGACCAGCAGCGTCAGCAGGACCGACCACGCGGCGATCGACAGCCAGCCGAACACCAGCCCGGTCAGCGCGAGCCCGTCACCGCTCTCCCCGGTCCGCTCGATCTCGGTCCGCGCCGTGTGCCCGAGGATCACGGCCGGAATCCCGGTGAACCCGAAGGTCGGCACGCACAGCAGCCCGCACACCGCGGCTCCGACCGCCTTCCCGTTCGCCCGCGGCCGCGGGGCGGGCAGGAACGTCCGCGGTACGGCGGTGAAGGGCGCCGGCTGCGGCACCGGCCCGAGCGGCAGATCGGACACGAGCAGCGCCAGCTCCCCCACGGTCCGCGCGCCGTAGGCCCGCTCCACCCGCTTGTCGAACTCCCCCTTCTCCAGCCGCCCCTCGCCGTACCCGGCGCGCAGCACGTCGACGGCCCGCTCACGGTCGGCGTGGGAGGCGAGCATGGCGGAGGAGGCCGGCTGCGGGGCGGCGTATCCGGGCCAGGGGTGTGCGACGGGGGCGTGCGCGTCGGACCACGGGCGGGTGGCCGGGACGTCCCTGCCGGACCACGGCCTCGCACCGGAGGCCTCGGGCCCCTGCCGTGGAGCGCCTCTGTCCTGCCCGTCACCCGGCACACCGCTGCCCGGCGACTCACCCTCGCCCTCCCAGGGCGGCCACGACGACTGCGACACGGAGCACCTCCCGAACCCCCGAGGTTCCTCCATGATGCGCCATTACGTGCCTTTGTCGACGGTACGTGGCGGCCCGGGCGGTGAAATCCGGCATATCTGGGGGTCCTGTCCCCCGCTCGTGGCCGGTTTGCGCTCTTTCACTCTCCGCGACTCTTCGCTTTCAGTACGTTGATCCGTCAACTGCCGGACATCGGGGGATGTAAATGACCACGGGGACTCCCGCCTACACGCCGGACGACGGTGGCCTGGACGACCGGGTGCCGTTCCTGGCCCGGCTGGAGGCCGAGGAACGCTCGGCGCTGCTGGCCCTCGGCCGGCCGCTGGACTTCACCCCCCGCATGGTTCTGGTCCGCCAGCACGAGCCCTCCGCGCACGTGCTCTTCCTCGTGTACGGCTGGACGAAGGTGACCGCCTCCGCCGCCAACGGCTACGAGGCCCTGCTGGCCCTGCGCGGCCCCGGCGACATCGTCGGCGAGTCGGCCGCGCTGACCGGACGCCTGCGGTCGGCGACGGTGACCGCGCTGGAGCCGGTGCGGGCGCTGGCGGTGGAGCGGGACCGCTTCAAGGAGTTCCTGGGCCGCTCCCCCGCCGTCTCCTTCGCCCTCCTCGGCCTCACCGCGGACCGCACCCGCGCGGCCGACCGGCGCCGGCTGGAGTTCGCGTCGATGAGCGTGCGGGAGCGCTTCGCCGTGCTGCTCCTCGACCTGACCCGCACCCACGGCCGCCGCACCCCCGAGGGCATCGAACTGTCCGTGCCGCTCAGCAAGCAGGAGCTGGCCGGGTCGGTCGGGGCGTCCCGGGAGATGGTCCAGCGGCTGCTCAGAGAGTTGCGGGACAAGGGGGCCGTGGTCACGGGCCGCCGCACGATGCTGATCATGCGGCCCGACATCCTGCGGCGCATAGCCGCCGCGGGCCCGGCATCAGGCATCCCGTCCCCGGCGGGCCCGCTGGACGACTGAGCACCCGCGCCCGGCCCGTCACACCAGCCCTTCTGTAAACACGGTCACACTCCGAGTGCGTCATCCGCCCTCACCGCGCGGGCCCCGCCGGCATCACGCTGCTTCTCTGCACGGCACCCCCCTCGGAGAGGCGATCATGAGCGACCCCGTGAGCCGCACGATCCTGCTGCTCGACATCGAGAGGTACAGCGACCGGGACGACGTGGAGCAGGCGTATCTGCGGCGCATGCTCTACGACATCACCGACCGCACGCTGGAGAGCGCGGGCATCGAGGAGACCCGTCGGCTGCGCGCCGACCGCGGGGACTCGGTGATGGAGCTGATCGACGCGAGCGCGTCCGTCACGGCGTTGCTGCGGGCCCTGCTCACGGAGGTGCCAGCCCGGCTCAGGGCGGTCAACCGCATGGCGTCCAGCTCCGCGCAGATCCGGCTGCGCGGTGTCGTCGCCGCCGGTTATGTCGCCGTCGACGGGCACGACGGCTGGGTCGGCTCCGACCTCAACCACGCCTGCCGGCTGCTGGACGCGGACGTCCTGCGCGCGGCCCTGCGCGAGCGCCCCGGCGACTTCGCGCTGTGCGTCTCGGAGTCCCTGCACGCGGGAGTCGTACGCCATGACCATCCCGGCGTCCCGGCCGACGAGTTCCACCAGGTGACGGTCGCCAGCAAGAACGGCCCGCTGAAGGCGTGGCTGCACGGACCGGTGCCCCAGGGCGCGGGTGCCGAGGACCACGGTGACACGGGGGCGGGGCAGGCGCGGGGCGGATCGGGGGACCGCCCCGCGCCACCGGCCCCCGGCCCGGCCACCCACGAGGAGCGCGTCCCCTCACAGGGCGGGTCACCCGAGGAGCGGGTCCCGCGGCAGGGTGGGGCGCCCGAGAGCCGCCCGGCGCCGGACGGAACACGGGGAGCCCCGGCGCCGGGTGCCGTCTTCACCTTCCACGGCGGTTCACCGTCGTTCGGCGGCAGCCTGGTCGGCCACGACCAGCACGGCGTCAGCGGCGGCCAGGTCACCGGTGACGTCCACCTCGGTGGGAGTGAGCGGGGTGAGGGCGCGTGAGCGGACAGGAGGAGCCGGAGAGAACACCGTCCGGCGGCGCATCCGAGCCCAAGGACCGGAAGAACCCCAAGGGTGAGCCGAAACAGGACGGCTCGGCGGCGGCCGACGACGCCGCGCAGGCCGGCCCCGGCGAGGACGCCGAGGAGCGCGACCAGCCGCAGAACGCCTGGGACGCCCGGCGCGACCTGATCGACCACAGCCCCCGCAGCATGAACGTCGGCGACCGCTCCCGCTTCGGCGGCAGCCTGGTCGGCCACGACCAGCACGGCGTCAGCGGCGGCCGGGTCACCGGCGACGTCATCATGGGCAGCAAGACGGAGATCCACTACGCGATACCCGGCTTCTCCGCCCCCGGCGCGGCCTCCGGCGAGGTCCCGCGGATCACCCTGGAGCGGCTGGCCGAGACCTTCGTCGCCGACGAGGAGGTCATGGCCGACCTGCTGGCGCGGCTGCGCCGGGACCGGGTCCTGGTGCTGTCCGGCGCCCGCTTCACCGGCCGCCACACCGCCGCCCTGATGCTGCTGCACCGGCTGGGCGCCGCCCCCGTGCGCACCCTGGTGCGGGACACCGAGCCGGCCTCTCTCGCCGACCGTTTCAGCCCCGAGGACCGGGCCCGCGGCTATCTCCTGGCCGACCTCGACACCCGCCGCGACCGCCCCCTGCGCGAACCGCACGTGCTCGCCGCGAAGGAGCGGCTCGTCGAGCAGGACGCCTATCTGGTCGTCACCGTCGGCCCCGCCGCCGTACTGGAGGACGTGCCGAAGGCCGAGTGGCGGGCGCCGCGCGCGGCCGACGTCCTCGCCGCGCATCTGCGCACCCGCACCGACGAGGAGACCGCCGCCAAGCTGCTGGGCCTGCCGGACGTGGTCGAGTTCCTGGAGCGCGGGCATCAACTGCGTGAAGTCGCCGCTTTCGCAGGGCAGTTGGGCCGGTACGCGGCCGGTGAGGTCGACGCCGACGCGATCGCCCAGTTCTCGCTGATGTCCCTGGAGAACCAGGTCCAGGAGTGGTTCGAGGAGGACGAGAGCGCGATCCACCTGCGGGACAAGGCGTTCCTGGTCGCGCTCGCCGCCTTCGACGGCGGCCCGTACGCCCTCACCGCCGAGCTGAGCGACCTGCTGTACCGCTTCCTGCAGGAGACCGAGAACCCGGCCCAGGTCGCCGAGGTCCCGGTCTTCGGCACACACATCGGCAAGCGCCTCCAACTCGCCCGCGCCCGCGGGTACGAGGAGGACGAGCGCACCGAGTGGGGCCCGGTCACCCAGCGGAAGGCCGCGTTCCGCGACGAGCGGGCCGCACTCGTCCTGCTGCGCGAGCTGTGGACGGGCCACCCCTCCGCCCGCCCGGCCCTCATCGGCTGGCTGCGCCGTCTCGCCGACGACGGCCGCCCCCTGGTCCGCACCCGCGCCGCGTCCACCGTCGCCGTCCTGGCCCGCACCGACCTGCCCTCCGCGATGGCCCTGATCATCGAGCCCTGGGCCACCTCCAAGCTTTTCCGGCACCGGCTGGTCGCCGTGAACTCCCTGACCCTCGCCCACCTCATCGACACGCCCAACATCCCGCGCATCCTCGACGACTGGTGCGAGGGCGACGACGAACGGCGGCGCTGGGTGGGCGTGCGGTCGTACGGACTGATCGGCTCCGAACGCCCCGAGCAGGCGCTCGCCGCGCTGCGCAAGGCCGTACGACGGCTCTACGGCGACAGTCCCAAGGACCTCGACGACGAGATGGGCCGCGAACTCGCCGAGGCGGTGGGCCTGTTGCTGCTCTCCTCGGCGGAGGAGCAAGCCCTCGCGGAGCTGCGGGAGCATCTCGACGACGACCGCGCGGTGCGCGACCTCACGCTCGCCGGTTTCGTCAACGCCTGTGGACGCACCCAGGCCGACGAGCGGTACGGCATCCCGCCGGTCCTCGACTGGTACGCCCGCGCGGTGGCCGCGGGCAGCGCTGCCGCGTACGGCATCCCGCACCTGTGGCGGGCCGCGCTGTCCGACCAGCGCACCACCCGGCACGCGCTCGACGTGCTGCGCGCCTGGGTGCTGATCGCGAACCGCGCCACGGCCACCGAGTGGGCGCTGGCCGCCCTGCTCCCGACGCTCGTGGCGACCCCCGAGGACCACCAGCGGCTGAGCCACCTGCTGCGCACCATGCCCGGCGAGGACGGAGACCCGCCGCCCCCGGTCGCCGCCCGTCTGCTGACCACCCTTCCCACCCGCTGACCCACGTCAGGAACACACCTTCGGGTACGTCCGAGGAGCCCCGCCCATGCCTACCTTCCGCCAGCCCGAGTGGCAGCAGCCGGCCGACCGGCACACCCAGATCGTCGACCCCGTCCTCACCGTGCGGCAGCTCTCACGCTTCGAGTTCAGCCTCAAGTCGTACGTCCGCATCGACCACGCCCTCGTCTTCGCCACCGCCAAGGGCGGCTACGAGGCGTATCTGCCGCCGCGGCGGCCGACGCGCGGGGACATCGCGGCGAACCACTACACGGCCGTGTACGAGGTCGACATGGGCGTGCATCCGCACACGTCCGACCTCACGCTTCCCAGCGACAACGACGCCTTCGAGTTCACGGCCGTGGTCGACCTCTCCTGGCAGGTCCTCGACCCGGCTCGGTTCGTGGCGAGCGGCCACCGGGACGTACCCGGCCTGCTCCTCGGCGAACTCCAGCAGGCGGCCCGCCCGGTGACACGCCGGTTCGCCATCGCCGACAGCGCGGCCGCCGAGGTGGAGCTGCTGGAGCGGATGAAGCTGCTGGGCCCGCTCGGCGCGCCGGCCGGCCTCCAGGTCACCTGGACGCTCCGCCTGCGCCGCGACCAGGCCAACATCGAGCACGAGCTGCGCAAGCAGGCCATCGACCACTCCGCCGACGAGCAGATCCGCGCGGCGCAGCGGGGCATGCAGATCGACGTCGAGTTCGACCGCCGGGAGCGCCAGCAGGACGCGTTGCAGATCGAACGGGCCCTCCAGTACGGCACCCACCAGCAGGAGCTGCTCCTCCAGCAGCAGCGCTGGCAGCATGCGCAGGCGCTGCTCGCCGGCCAACAGCAGCTGGAGTTGCAGCAGTTGGAGGCAGAGAAGAT
Source organism: Streptomyces sp. NPDC001668 (assembly GCF_042893155.1). Lineage (NCBI taxonomy): Bacteria > Bacillati > Actinomycetota > Actinomycetes > Kitasatosporales > Streptomycetaceae > Streptomyces > Streptomyces sp. NPDC001668. The sequence goes on along the minus strand of NZ_JBIAUQ010000023.1, from coordinate 21,506 downwards.
CAACTTCTATGCCTGGCACCTCCAGCAGGGCGGTGTCCACCAGTGGGCCCTGCACCTGGCCCAGCACCCGGAGGACTCCCGCCTGGTCATGTCCAGCATGCGGGAGGACCAACTCCGCATGATCCAGGCCCAGATGGACCTGGTCCAGCAACTGCTGAGCGGCGACGCCGCCGAGAACTGGGAACTGGAGGGCCCGAAACAACTGGCCCTGCGCACGGTCAACGACATCCTCACCCAACGCCTCCCGGGGGTCCCCCAGGTACCGCCTGCGCTGCCGGAAGGGGCGGGGACGGGGTACCCGGGGGCGGCGGCGGGTCCCGGACCGACCGCGCCCGCGGGCAGTGCGACACCGGCCCCCGGCGAACCCCCCACGGCCGCACCGGCGCAGCTCAACGGGGGACAAGCTCTGTCCGGGCACCCGCCGACACCGGGCCCGTACACGGCCGGGCAGACGACACCCGGAGGACTGCTGCACACCCCGACACCGGGGTCGTACGCGCCGGGCCAGACTCCGGCACCGGGGCCGTACGCGCCGGGTCAGCCTCCGGCACTGGGGCCGTACGCGCCGGGCCAGACTCCGGCACCGGGGCCGTACACACCAGGCCAGACCCCAGTACCGGGACCGTACGCACCGGGCCAGACCCCAGTACCGGGACCGTACGCACCGGGCCAGACTCCGACATCGGGGCCGTACACACTGGGTCAGACCCCGGCGCCGGGACCGTACACACCGGGGCGACCCCCAACGCCCGGCTCCCACCTCGGCGTACCTCCGGGCGCCCCCGGCACGCCCGGCGCCCCGTACCCAGGCGCTCCGGGCCAGACGCCTGCCGGCCACTCGACGCCTCCCATGGGCATGCTGGCCCACCCCACGGCACCCCCCGCCCCGCCCGGCCCTCCGGGCGGCACCACGCTGCCTCCGCAGGGCCCCTTCTCGGGCACGCCCTCCCCAGCACCCACCATCCCCCCGCCCCCGGCACACACCCCGGCCACCGCCACGCAGCCGACGGCAACCCCGGCAGCCTCACCCCCGCCCAGCCCTCCCGGCACCACGCTGCCTCCGCAGGGCCCCTTCTCGGGCACGCCCTCCCCAGCACCCACCATCCCGCCCCCGGCACACACCCCGGCCGACCCGCACCCTGCCGACCCGGCACACACCCCGTCCTCCCCGACGGACTCACCGCACCCGGCGCCCCCATCCCCCCTTCCCGCCCCCGCTCCCACCCCCTGGCAGCGCCCGCCCGGCTACGGCCAGACCCCGACCCTGCCCGCTCAGGACGTCCCGGAGACGCCCGCCGCCGCGGCGGACCAGAACGGCGGCGAGCCCGTGGAGGCGGAGGGTGGCACCGCATGACCACCCTCGGCTCCACCCCTGCGCCGGCCCCGCCCCCCGACCCGGGCAGCGCGCCCCTCTCCCCCGCGGCCTCCGAGCTCGTCCCCCTCTGCGAGCGTCTCCTCGCCGAGTTGCGGGGCGAGGTCGGCCGGGCCGACAGCAAGGCATCCGTCCTGGTCGCCGCTCTCGGGATGACCGCCGGGGTGTTCAGCGGTCTGCTCGCCGGGCGGGACTGGACCCCGGCCGAACTCTCCGCCACGGGCACCGCGTTGTGGTGGGCCGGGACGGCGGCGCTCGGTCTCTCCCTGTTCGCCCTGCTGCTGGCCGTGCTCCCCCGCTACCGCTCCGACGGGTGGGCCCCCGGCCGCCCCCTGTCCTACTTCGGTGACATCCAACAGGCCGTCCGGCTGGGCCGGTTGGAGACCGCGCTCGGTGACACCCGGCGCGACCCCACCACCGGTCTGACCGCGGCCCTCACCGAGATGAGCCGCATCGCCGCTCGCAAGCACCAGTGGATCCGCACCGGTCTGATCGCCTTCTGCACCGGCACGGTCCTGCTGCCGGCGTCCCTGCTGATCGGCTGACCCGCCGCACGACATCCGTCCCCGCTCCGAAGGAAAGCACGATGACCCAACAGCCACCGGAGTACCCCGAGTACCCCGCCCCGGCCCAGCCTCAGGCCGCCCAGCCCCAGGTCGCTCCGCAGTACCCGCAGCACCCGCAGTACCCGCAGCAACCCCCGGCCCACCCCGCGGCCCCACCCACCTACCCCGGAGCCACCGCGCCCATAGCCCCGCAGTACCCCTACGCCCAAGCCGCTCCCCAGAGCCCCCCGATCCCCCAGCCCTCGCAGCCCCCTCAGCCCCCGGCCGCTCCCCCCGCTCCCCCGCCCTCCGAGGACCCCACCCACCCGCACCACATCAACACCGACGCCCGCCGCATCCACCTCTCCCACCAGCAGCGCCACACCGACGCCACCGCGGTCGGCAACCTTCTCGTCTACCTGCCGAACTTCCTGTGCAGTCTCATCGTCGTCGGCATGGTCTCCGCCCTCTTCGGCAAGCTCGCGATCCTGGTGATCGTGCTCTGGCTCGCCAGCGGCGCACTCGTCTTCCACCGCCCCACCGAAAGCGCCCTCGCGCGCCGTCTGCTCCATCTGCGCTACCCCACTCCACAAGAACGAGCCAAAATCGAACCGGTCTGGCGTGAGGTCACCGCCCGCGCGGGCGTCGAGGGCCGTAACTACGAGCTCTGGGTCGAGGACAGCGACAGCCTGAACGCGGTCGCCGCGGCCGGCCACATCGTCGGCGTCACCCGCTTCGCCATGAACGAGCTCCCCAACGGCGAACTGGCCGCCGTCATGGCCCACGAACTCGGCCACCACGTCGGCGGCCACGCCTGGTCCGGGCTCCTCGGCTACTGGTACGCGCTGCCCGGCCGGGTCGCCTGGCGGGTGCTGAAGGCGTTCTCCGTCTTCGTCTTCCACGTCTCGCGCGCGTTCGGCTGCTTCGGCGTCGCCTTCTTCGTGATGCTCATCGGCGGCATCGCCCTGGCCACGGTCAGCACGCTCTACGGCCTCCCGCTGCTCATCCTGGCCATGCCGTACGCCCTCGCCGCCGTCGGCCGCCGCGCCGAACTCCGCGCCGACGAGCACGCGGCCGCCCTCGGCTTCGCCCCGATGCTGGCCTCCGTACTCGAGAAGCTGCACCAGCAGGAGCGGCACGAGCAGGCCGCGGCCACCGCGCTGAACGGCGGGGCGCCCGTCGAGGAGAGCGCGCTGAGCAAGCTGCTCTCCTCCCACCCGGACTACCACACGCGGCTGCACCACCTGCAGCCGTACCTCCAGCCGCAGCGGCCGTACTGAGAACCGCAGAAACGCCGGAGGGCGGCCACCCCGAAAGGTGACCGCCCTCCAACTCGAGCTACGTGCTTACTGGTTGTACGGCCCGTAGTCGTAGTCCTCCAGCGGAACAGCCTGGCCGGACCCGGTGCCGAACGGCGAGTAGTCGATGTCGTCGTAGCCGACGGCCGAGTACATCGCGGCCTTGGCCTCCTCGGTCGGCTCGACCCGGATGTTGCGGTAGCGGGACAGGCCCGTACCGGCCGGGATGAGCTTACCGATGATGACGTTCTCCTTGAGGCCGATGAGGCTGTCGGACTTGGCGTTGATCGCCGCGTCCGTCAGGACTCGGGTCGTCTCCTGGAAGGAGGCGGCCGACAGCCAGGATTCCGTCGCCAGCGAGGCCTTGGTGATACCCATCAGCTGCGGACGACCGGAGGCCGGGTGACCGCCCTCCTGGACCACACGACGGTTCTCGGTCTCGAACTTCGAGCGCTCGACCAGCTCGCCGGGCAGCAGCTCGGCGTCGCCGGACTCGATGATCGTCACACGGCGCAGCATCTGCCGGATGATGATCTCGATGTGCTTGTCGTGGATCGACACACCCTGCGAGTTGTAGACCTTCTGGACCTCGCCGACCAGGTGGACCTGGACGGCACGCTGGCCCAGGATGCGCAGCACGTCGTGCGGGTTGGTGGCACCCACGGTGAGCTTCTGGCCCACCTCGACGTGCTCGCCCTCGCTGACCAGGAGTCGGGCGCGCTTCGAGATCGGGAACGCCGTCTCGTCGCTGCCGTCGTCCGGCGTGATGACGATCTTCTTGGTCTTCTCGGTCTCCTCGATCCGCACGCGGCCCTGGGCCTCGGAGATCGGGGCGACACCCTTCGGGGTACGGGCCTCGAAGAGCTCGACGACACGCGGCAGACCCTGGGTGATGTCGTCACCGGCCACACCACCGGTGTGGAAGGTACGCATCGTCAGCTGGGTGCCGGGCTCACCGATGGACTGGGCGGCGATGATGCCGACCGCCTCACCGATGTCGACCAGCTTGCCGGTGGCCAGCGAGCGGCCGTAGCACATGGCGCAGGTGCCGACGGCGGACTCGCAGGTCAGGACCGAGCGGGTCTTGACCGTCTCGACACCGTGCTTGACCAGCTCGTCGATGAGCACGTCACCGAGGTCGGTACCGGCCGGGGCCAGCACCTTGCCGTCGACGACGATGTCCTCGGCGAGGCAGCGCGCGTACACGGAGGTCTCGACGTCGTCCGCCTTGCGCAGGACGCCGTCGGCGCCGCGCTCGGCGATCGCGAGCTTGAGGCCGCGGTCGGTGCCGCAGTCCTCCTCGCGGATGATGACGTCCTGCGAGACGTCCACCAGACGACGGGTCAGGTAACCCGAGTCGGCGGTACGCAGGGCGGTGTCCGCCAGACCCTTACGGGCACCGTGCGTGGAGATGAAGTACTCCAGCACGGACAGGCCCTCACGGAAGGACGCCTTGATGGGACGCGGGATCGTCTCGTTCTTGGCGTTCGACACCAGACCGCGCATACCGGCGATCTGCCGCATCTGCATCATGTTTCCTCGGGCACCCGAGTCAACCATCATGAAGATGGGGTTCGTCTTGGGGAAGTTCGCGTTCATCGCCTCGGCGACCTCGTTGGTCGCCTTGGTCCAGATCGCGATGAGCTCCTGAGTGCGCTCTTCCTTGGTGATCAGACCGCGCTCGTACTGCTTCTGGACCTTCTCGTCCTGTGCCTCGTAGCCCTTGACGATCTCCTTCTTCGCCTCGGGAACGACGACGTCGGAGATGGCCACGGTGACACCGGAACGGGTCGCCCAGTAGAAGCCGGCCGCCTTCAGGTTGTCGAGCGTCGCCGCCACGATGACCTTGGGGTAGCGCTCGGCCAGGTCGTTGACGATCTCGGAGAGCTGCTTCTTGCCCACCGAGTAGTCGACGAACGGGTAGTCCTCGGGCAGCAGCTCGTTGAAGAGCGCGCGGCCCAGGGTGGTGCGCAGGCGGAAGCTGTCCCCCTGCTGCCACTCCGGCTCGCCCTCCTCCTGCGCCGGCGGCGTCCAGCCACGCGGCGGGATGGTGCCCACCGGGAAGCGGATGTCGATCGGCGACTGGAGCGCCAGCTCGCCGGCGTCGAACGCCATGATCGCCTCGGCCGTGGAGCCGAACGCGCGGCCCTCGCCCTTGGTGTCACGCAGTTCGCCGTCGGTGGTGAGGAAGAACAGACCGAGGACCATGTCCTGGGTCGGCATCGTCACCGGACGGCCGTCGGCGGGCTTGAGGATGTTGTTCGAGGACAGCATCAGGATGCGGGCCTCGGCCTGCGCCTCCGCGGACAGCGGAAGGTGCACGGCCATCTGGTCACCGTCGAAGTCCGCGTTGAACGCGGTGCAGACGAGCGGGTGGATCTGGATGGCCTTGCCCTCGACCAGCTGCGGCTCGAAGGCCTGGATGCCGAGGCGGTGCAGGGTGGGAGCACGGTTCAGCAGAACCGGGTGCTCGGCGATGACCTCTTCGAGGACGTCGTACACGACCGTGCGGCCGCGCTCCACCATGCGCTTGGCGCTCTTGATGTTCTGCGCGTGGTTCAGGTCGACCAGGCGCTTCATCACGAACGGCTTGAAGAGCTCCAGCGCCATCGCCTTGGGCAGACCGCACTGGTGCAGCTTCAGCTGCGGGCCGACGACGATGACGGAACGCGCCGAGTAGTCGACTCGCTTGCCGAGCAGGTTCTGACGGAATCGACCCTGCTTGCCCTTCAGCATGTCGCTGAGGGACTTCAGCGGGCGGTTACCGGGACCGGTGACCGGACGGCCGCGACGACCGTTGTCGAAGAGGGCGTCAACAGCCTCCTGAAGCATGCGCTTCTCGTTGTTGACGATGATCTCGGGCGCGCCGAGGTCGAGGAGCCTCTTCAGACGGTTGTTGCGGTTGATCACACGGCGGTACAGGTCGTTCAGGTCGGAGGTCGCGAAGCGGCCACCGTCCAGCTGCACCATCGGGCGGAGGTCCGGCGGGATGACCGGGACGCAGTCGAGGACCATGCCCTTGGGGCTGTTGGAGGTCTGCAGGAAGGCAGACACGACCTTCAGCCGCTTCAGCGCACGGGTCTTCTTCTGGCCCTTGCCGGTACGGATGATCTCGCGGAGACGCTCGGCCTCCTCGTCGAGGTCGAAGGACTCCAGGCGCTTCTGCAGCGCCGCGGCACCCATCGAACCGTCGAAGTACGTGCCGAAGCGGTCACGCAGCTCGCGGTAGAGCAGCTCGTCACCTTCGAGGTCCTGGACCTTGAGGTTCTTGAAGCGGGTCCACACCTCGTCGAGACGGTCGATCTCGCGCTGCGCACGGTCACGCAGCTGCTTCATCTCACGCTCGGCACCCTCGCGCACCTTGCGGCGCACGTCGGCCTTGGCGCCCTCGGCCTCCAGCTCGGCCAGGTCGCTCTCCAGCTTCTTGGCGCGGGCCTCGAGGTCGGCGTCACGACGGTTCTCGACCTGCTGACGCTCCACGGAGACGTGCGCCTCCAGGGAGGGCAGGTCGCGGGTGCGGCGCTCCTCGTCGACGTACGTGATCATGTACGCCGCGAAGTAGATGACCTTCTCGAGGTCCTTGGGAGCCAGGTCGAGCAGGTAGCCCAGACGCGACGGGACGCCCTTGAAGTACCAGATGTGCGTGACGGGGGCGGCCAGTTCGATGTGGCCCATCCGCTCACGACGCACCTTGGCGCGAGTGACCTCGACGCCGCAGCGCTCACAGATGATGCCCTTGAAGCGGACGCGCTTGTACTTGCCGCAGTAGCACTCCCAGTCCCGGGTCGGACCGAAGATCTTCTCGCAGAAGAGTCCGTCCTTTTCGGGCTTGAGGGTGCGGTAGTTGATGGTCTCGGGCTTCTTGACCTCGCCGTGGCTCCACTGACGGATGTCGTCAGCGGTGGCCAGACCGATCCGGAGCTCATCGAAGAAGTTGACGTCGAGCACTATGCGTCAATCCCTCTCAGGGTTGTAAGTCTTAGGGGTCTGATACGGGGGTCCAGGGGCCGGCCGGAGGTTCCTCACCAGGTCCTCCGGCCGGACTCCCGTCAGACCTCTTCGACGCTGCTCGGCTCGCGCCGGGACAGGTCGATGCCGAGCTCTTCCGCCGCGCGGAAGACGTCCTCGTCGGTGTCGCGCATCTCGATGGACATGCCGTCCGAGGACAGCACCTCCACGTTGAGGCACAGGGACTGCATCTCCTTGATGAGCACCTTGAAGGACTCGGGGATGCCGGGCTCGGGAATGTTCTCGCCCTTGACGATGGCCTCGTAGACCTTCACGCGGCCGGTGACGTCGTCGGACTTGATGGTCAGCAGCTCCTGGAGGGCGTAGGCGGCGCCGTATGCCTCCAGCGCCCACACCTCCATCTCACCGAAGCGCTGGCCACCGAACTGGGCCTTACCACCCAGCGGCTGCTGGGTGATCATCGAGTACGGACCGGTCGAGCGGGCGTGCAGCTTGTCGTCGACCAGGTGGTGCAGCTTGAGGATGTACATGTACCCGATCGAGATCGGGTCCGGGAACGGCTCACCGGAGCGGCCGTCGAACAGCCTCGCCTTACCGGTCGGCTGCACCATGCGCTCGCCGTCCCGGTTCGGGATGGTGTGCTGGAGCAGACCGGCCAGCTCGTCCTCGCGGGCACCGTCGAAGACCGGGGTCGCGACGTTGGTGCCGGGGGCGACGGAGTCGGCGCCGATCACCTGGAGGCGCTGCGCCCAGTCCTCGGCGAGACCGGAGACGTCCCAGCCGCGGCTGGCGAGCCAGCCGAGGTGGATCTCCAGGACCTGTCCCGGGTTCATTCGGGACGGCACACCCAGCGGGTTGAGGATGATGTCGACCGGGGTCCCGTCCTCGAGGAACGGCATGTCCTCGATGGGCAGGATCTTGGAGATGACACCCTTGTTGCCGTGCCGGCCGGCGAGCTTGTCACCGTCGGTGATCTTGCGCTTCTGCGCCACGTACACGCGCACCAGCTGGTTCACACCGGGGGGAAGCTCGTCGCCCTCCTCGCGGTCGAAGACGCGGACGCCGATGACCTTGCCGATCTCGCCGTGCGGGACCTTCAGCGAGGTGTCACGGACCTCACGGGCCTTCTCACCGAAGATCGCGCGGAGCAGGCGCTCCTCCGGCGTCAGCTCGGTCTCACCCTTGGGCGTGACCTTGCCGACGAGGATGTCGCCGGCGACGACCTCGGCACCGATGCGGATGATGCCGCGCTCGTCGAGGTCGGCGAGGACCTCCTCGGAGACGTTCGGGATGTCCCGGGTGATCTCCTCGGGGCCGAGCTTGGTGTCACGGGCGTCGACCTCGTGCTCCTCGATGTGGATCGAGGAGAGGACGTCGTCCTGCACGAGGCGCTGCGACAGGATGATCGCGTCCTCGTAGTTGTGACCCTCCCACGGCATGAACGCCACGAGCAGGTTCTTGCCCAGCGCCATCTCGCCGTTCTCGGTGGCCGGACCGTCGGCCAGGACCTGGCCCTCGATGATCCGGTCGCCCTCGTTGACGATGACCTTCTGGTTGACCGAGGTGCCCTGGTTGGAGCGGGCGAACTTGGCCAGGCGGTACGTGATGTACGTGCCGTCGTCGTTGGCGGTTGTGATGTAGTCCGCGGAGACCTCCTGGACCACACCGGCCTTCTCGGCCTTGACCACGTCGCCGGCGTCGACCGCGGAGCGGTACTCCATGCCGGTGCCGACGAGCGGCGCCTCGGACTTGATGAGGGGCACGGCCTGACGCATCATGTTCGCGCCCATGAGGGCACGGTTGGCGTCGTCGTGCTCGAGGAACGGGATCATGGCGGTCGCGACCGACACCATCTGGCGCGGCGAGACGTCCATGTAGTCGACGTCGTCACCGGGGACGTAGTCGACCTCGCCGCCACGACGGCGGACCAGGACGCGGTTCTCGGTGAAGCGCAGGTCGTCGTCGAGCGTGGCGTTGGCCTGCGCGATGACGAACCGGTCCTCTTCGTCGGCCGTGAGGTAGTCGACCTCGTCGGTGACGACACCGTCGGTGACCCGGCGGTACGGCGTCTCCACGAAACCGAACGCGTTGACGCGGCCGTAGGAGGCGAGCGAACCGATCAGACCGATGTTCGGGCCTTCAGGGGTCTCGATCGGGCACATGCGGCCGTAGTGGGACGGGTGCACGTCACGGACCTCGAAGCCGGCCCGCTCACGGGAGAGACCACCCGGGCCAAGAGCCGACAGACGGCGCTTGTGGGTGAGACCCGACAGCGGGTTGTTCTGGTCCATGAACTGCGACAGCTGGCTGGTGCCGAAGAACTCCTTGATGGAGGCGACGACCGGCCGGATGTTGATCAGGGTCTGCGGCGTGATCGCCTCGACGTCCTGGGTCGTCATGCGCTCACGGACGACGCGCTCCATACGAGCCAGACCCGTGCGGACCTGGTTCTGGATGAGCTCGCCGACGCTGCGCAGACGACGGTTGCCGAAGTGGTCGATGTCGTCGGTCTCGACGACGATGTTCGTGCCGCTGTCGCCGACCGTCTCGGTCTCGCCCGCGTGCAGCTTCACCAGGTACTTGATCGTCGAGATGATGTCCTCGACGGTCAGGATGCCCGCGTCGAGCGGAGCCTCCGCACCCAGCTTCTTGTTGACCTTGTAGCGGCCGACCTTGGCGAGGTCGTAGCGCTTCGGGTTGAAGTACAGGTTCTCAAGAAGCGTCTGCGCGGCCTCACGCGTGGGGGGCTCGCCCGGACGCAGCTTGCGGTAGATGTCGAGCAGCGCGTCGTCCTGGCCCTGGGTGTGGTCCTTCTCCAGGGTGGCGCGCATCGACTCGTACTCGCCGAACTCCTCGAGGATCTGCTCGGTGGTCCAGCCGAGAGCCTTCAGGAGCACGGTGACGGACTGCTTGCGCTTGCGGTCGATGCGGACACCGACCATGTCGCGCTTGTCGATCTCCATCTCCAGCCAGGCACCCCGGGACGGGATGATCTTGGCGGAGAAGATGTCCTTGTCGGACGTCTTGTCGATGGAGGAGTCGAAGTAGACACCCGGCGAGCGGACCAGCTGCGACACCACGACACGCTCGGTGCCGTTGATGACGAAGGTGCCCTTGTGGGTCATGAGCGGGAAGTCGCCCATGAAGACCGTCTGGGACTTGATCTCGCCGGTCTCGTTGTTGGTGAACTCGGCCGTCACGAAGAGCGGGGCCGCGTACGTGAAGTCGCGGTCCTTGCACTCGTCGATGCTGTTCTTCGGCGGCTCGAAACGGTGGTCACGGAACGTCAGCGACATCGACCCGGAGAAGTCCTCGATCGGGGAGATCTCCTCGAAGATCTCCTCCAGACCGGACTTGGTGGGGACGTCCTGACCTGACTCCAGAGCCTCCTCGACCCGACTCTGCCAAGCGGTGTTCCCGAGCAGCCAGTCAAAGCTCTCGGTCTGCAGCGCGAGCAGGTTGGGAACCTCGAGAGGCTCCTTGATCTTTGCAAAAGAGATGCGCAGCGGGGCGGTGCTGGCGGCGTTGTTCGTATTCGCGGTCGAGGCAGTGCGCGAGGCGGCCAAGAGGGGGTCCTTCCGAGGGCTCGGACTCACTACGCGCTCCCCGGGCCCTCCTCCGCGGCACAGAGGACAGGTTTCTCCGATTTGGCCAAAAGGCCAGGTCGAAGATGGTCCGGTCGTCGATGCTGAGGCGAGGGCAGACCCCTGGTGACGGGCAGGGGACAGCTAACAGGCAGCGCAAAGGGTCAGTGTAGCCACTTGGCGCACTGATGTCCAGTCCCGCTTTTCTGCCCAGTCTTCAAAAACTCTCGCTGCCCTCAACGCCCTCGGCATGGTGCCCTCAACGCACGTTGATACTGCCCTCTTCGTCGCCGATCCATGCCTCGGATTCGGACCGTTCTGGCGACGCGTCCTGAGAATTGCGCGCTGCGTGCGGTTCGTCAAGGCCCCCCTGCCCGAACCTGGGGTTCCGGGAGACACGACGAAGATCACCATACCCCTCGCCCTCGAGGCCGCAAGGCAACCGTGACCGCGCCTCCAGGAACGCCGAAGAGCGACCACCCGGATGGATGATCGCTCTTCGGTGCTTGCGCGTTACAGGTCCAGTAGGACCTGTGAGGTGTTACTTGACCTCGACCGAGGCGCCGGCGCCCTTGAGGGACTCGGCGGCCTTCTCGGCGGCCTCCTTGGCGACCTTCTCGAGAACGGGCTTCGGGGCGCCGTCCACGAGGTCCTTGGCCTCCTTCAGACCCAGGGAGGTCAGCTCACGCACGACCTTGATGACCTGGATCTTCTTGTCGCCGGCACCCGTGAGGATGACGTCGAACTCGTCCTGCTCCTCAGCGGCCTCGGCCGGGGCGCCGGGGGCGGCGGGGCCGGCAACGGCGACGGCCGCGGCGGCGGTGACGTCGAACTTCTCCTCGAAGGCCTTCACGAACTCGGAGAGCTCGATGAGGGTCATCTCCTCGAACTGCGCGAGCAGGTCTTCCTGGCTGAGCTTCGCCATGAGGGCGATCCTTCCACTAATTCGGCTGGTGCCGGATGTACATGTCTGGCGGGCGTACGTTCGGCCCGCTACGACCGCTTCCTGGGGCGGGCTGCCTCAGGCGGCGGTCATGATGCGAGCCGAGTTACTCGGCACCGCCCTGTTCGCCCTGCTTGGCACGGAGCGCGTCCACGGTGCGGACGAGCTTCGACGGGAGCGCCTGGAAGACCTGAGCAGCCTGAGTCTGCTTGCCCTTGAAGGCACCCGCCAGCTTGGCGAGCAGAACCTCGCGGGACTCGAGGTCCGCAAGCTTCTTGATCTCGTCGGCGGACAGCGCCTTGCCGTCAAGGACACCGCCCTTGATGACGAGGTTCGGGTTGTCCTTGGCGAAGTCACGAAGACCCTTCGCCGACGTCACCGGGTCACCGGTGATGAAGGCAACCGCCGTCGGACCGTTGAACAGGTCGTCGAGCGTCGAGATCCCGGCCTCGTTGGCCGCGATCTTGGTCAGCGTGTTCTTCACCACGGCGTACTGGGCGTCTTCACCGAGCGAACGACGCAGCGTCTTGAGCTGCGCCACGGTGAGACCCCGGTACTCGGTCAGCACGGCGGCGTTCGAGCTGCGGAACTGCTCCGTCAGCTCGGCCACCGCGGCAGCCTTGTCGGGCCTTGCCATAGAGCGTCGGCCTCCTTCCGGGTGATGAGGACCGCTCAGAAGGGGCTGCACAAAACGAAACGCCCCGGCGCAGGCGCACGGGGCGTGGCTCGACCGGAATCACATACTCAATGCACGTGATCCTGGGAGCAACTTCCACAGTCACCTGCGCGGGTCGTCCGCAGTTTTCAGCGGATCCTTCGGCCACCGCCCCCTCTTGCGAGGACACGGCAACGACCAGCGGTCTTTGGCTTCTGTAGGAGCGTACGTGACCGGATCCCTGTCAAGCAAATCCGGTCCTACGACGCTCAGCTGCTCTGGAGTTCCTTCATCATCTCGGCCAGGTCCGCGGTCTCCGCGGCGGGCGGCGCCGTGACGGTGACCGGCTTGTTGTAGTCGAGGAAGGTGAAGGTCATGTCGAACGTGCCCTTGTCGGCGTCGCCCAGCATGCGGAACTGCTTGGCGTGGTTCTCGCCGTCGACCCACATGTCCATCGTGAACTTGTCCAGGCCCAGCTTCTCCAGCTGCTCGGTGCTCTTCTCACGCTGCTCACGGACCGCCTTGTCGGCGTCCTTGAAGGTGGCCTTGAGCTCGGCCAGCGTGACGTCGCCCGAGTAGTGGGTCGTCTTGACCCCGTCGACGGTCTCGGTGCCGACCTTCTTCACGTTCTTGGCGCCGTTGAGGAAGGAGGACATGGAGGCCGGGTTCTGGTCGGCCTGGCCGGCGCCGGGCGCGGTGGCACCGAGGCCACCGTCCTTGCCGAGCGAGGACAGGTCGAACTTCATCCACTTCTTGCCGTCCATCTCCTTGGCCATGTCGGCGTTGCCGCCGATGTACATGGCCTTGTCGACGAGCCGGATCTCGGCGGAGCCCTGGCCGTCCGCGGTCATCTTCATGCTCATCGCGATGTCGGGCTTGGTGCGCATGGAGGCCTCGGCATTGACCTGCCCCTGGCCGGGCATCTCGCCCTTCATGCGGTAGTGGAAGGAGGTGATGTCCTCCGTGTTCTTCGCCGCCTTGGCGACCGCCGCGGCGGGCGTCATCTCCGGCGACTCCTCGCCCCCCTTGGAACAGCTCACCGCACCCGCGGCGAGGGCCACTGCGGCGAGACCGGCGCCGAGGGCCCGGCGGTGCGTGGAACGTCGTACAGAGGTAGCCATTGATTCCCCCCAAGGAACACATGGTCGATTCACAGCAAGACAGCGAGCCTATCCGAGAGGGGCCGGAGCGGTCCGTGAATTCCCTGCGCCTCAGGAGGGGTTGGTGCCCGACTGTGACAGGAGGGTCTTGAAGTCCGCGGTGTCGGCGGCGGGCGGCTTCCGTACGGCGACCTTGACGCCGTAGTCGCTGTAGTGGGCGGTCTGGGTCACCCTGCCGTTCGTCGTGCTGGTCTTCTCGACCTTCTTGACCAGGAGGTTCTTCTGATCGATCCAGATGTCGAGGCTCTCGGCGGTGACGCCGGCGTCCTGGAGGCGCTGCCGTAGCCCGGTGTCGGTGACGTCCCCGACCTCGACGGTGCCGGAGTAGTGCGTGGTGGCCCGGCCGTCCACGGTCTCCCGGCCGAGCGCGCGCACGTCCGCGGAGTCCAGCAGCAGCCGCACCGACTGGCCGGGAGTGGTGGAGCGCATCTGGTCGGCGAGGTCGGCGCCGCCGCCGAGGCTCTTCAGGTCGTCGTAGGCGTACCTGAGCCAGTGCTTGCCGCCCGTCTTCGCGGCGAAGGTGTCGCCCATGCGCGCGTAGTAGGCGTCGGAGAGGTAGCGGGCCTCCATGGAGGTGACGCCGAGCCCGCGCATCGTCTCGGCCGCGGTGCCGCCGGTGTAGTCGATGGTGAGGGCGCCGGAGAGGCCGTCGTGCCAGGCGAGGACGCCGTCGGCGGTGAGGGAGAGCTGGGTGCCCATCACGGTGCTGGATCTCACCCGGGCCGTCTCGGCCCGCTCGGTGGAGCGCTCCGCGGTGCGCAGGGCCGGGAGGGGGGCGGGAGCCGAGGCCGTGCGCCTGTCCTGCTCCGGCCTGCCGGAGGAGTCGGAGGACGTACAGGCGGCGAGTCCCGCCAGTGCGGCGGCCGTCGTGAGCCAGACCGTCGTCCTCTTCATGCGTCCCCCTGGTGCAAGTGCCCTGCTCGCACGCTAACCCAGAGCAGCGGGCCCGCACATGGGAACGGGCCCCGCACCTCGGAAGGTGCGGGGCCCGTGAACCTGCCGGTGTCTCAGACCGCGGCCGGGTCCTCCTCGACGAGGAGGTTGCGGGTGCGGTTGGAGTCCAGCGGAATGCCGGGGCCCATCGTGGTGCTGATGGCGGCCTTCTTGATGTAGCGACCCTTGGCGGCGGACGGCTTCAGACGGAGGATCTCCTCCAGCGCCGCGCCGTAGTTCTCCACCAGCTTGGTGTCGTCGAACGACGTCTTGCCGATGATGAAGTGCAGGTTCGAGTGCTTGTCGACGCGGAACTCGATCTTGCCGCCCTTGATGTCGTTGACAGCCTTGGTGACATCGGGGGTGACGGTGCCGGTCTTGGGGTTCGGCATGAGACCACGGGGACCGAGCACGCGGCCGAGGCGGCCGACCTTGCCCATGAGGTCCGGGGTGGCGACGACGGCGTCGAAGTCCAGACGGCCCTTCGACACCTCGTCGATGAGCTCGTCGGCGCCGACGATGTCGGCGCCCGCGGCACGAGCGGCCTCGGCACGGTCACCGGTCGCGAAGACCAGGACCCGGGCGGTCTTACCGGTGCCGTGCGGGAGGTTCACGGTGCCACGGACCATCTGGTCGGCCTTGCGCGGGTCTACACCCAGACGGAAGGCGACCTCGACGGTGCCGTCGAACTTCGACGTGGAGGTCTCCTTGGCGAGACGGACGGCCTCGAGCGGGGCGTACAGCTTCTCCCGGTCGATCTTCTCGTCCGCAGCGCGAAGGGCCTTGCTGCGCTTGCTCACAACTGCTCCTGTGTGTTTTAAGGAGTCGTGGTACGGGCCGAGCAGGCCCTGCCACTTCTGCTTGGTGTACGGGGGGTGGGGCTCAGCCCTCGACCGTGACGCCCATGGAACGCGCGGTACCGGCGATGATCTTCGCGGCGGCGTCCAGGTCGTTGGCGTTGAGGTCGGGCATCTTGGTGGTGGCGATCTCGCGGACCTGCGCCTGGGTGATCTTGGCGACCTTGGTCTTGTGCGGCTCGCCGGAGCCCTTCTCGATGCCCGCGGCCTTGAGGATCATCTTCGCGGCCGGCGGCGTCTTGGTGATGAAGGTGAAGGAGCGGTCCTCGTAGACCGTGATCTCCACCGGGATCACCCAGCCACGCTGCGACTCGGTCGCGGCGTTGTACGCCTTGCAGAACTCCATGATGTTGACGCCGTGCTGACCCAGCGCGGGGCCGACCGGCGGAGCCGGGTTGGCGGCACCGGCCTGGATCTGGAGCTTGATGAGCCCCGTGACCTTCTTCTTCTTGGGAGGCATAGCTCTCCGGGTCCTTTCGATTCGGGTCCTGCCTGTGAACGGGGACCACCCGAACGCAGGCATACCGCACAACGATAGCGGGTATAGATGCGCGGCCAAAAACCGAGCAGGTCAGGCAAGCTGGGAACAGCCCGCCTGACCTGCCCGGAAGCCTTCTGTGAAGAACTAGTTCTTCTGGATCTGGTCGAAGCTCAGCTCGACCGGCGTCTCACGACCGAAGATCTCCACCAGACCCTTGACCTTCTTGGAGTCGGCGTTGATCTCGTTGATCGTGGCCTGGAGGGTGGCGAAGGGACCGTCGGTGACGGTGACCGAGTCGCCGACCTCGAAGTCCAGGACCTGGACCTCGACCTTGCGGGCCGGAGCCGGCTTGCCCTCGGCCTCGGCGGCCTCGCGGGCGGCCTTCTCCTCGGCCTCCGGGGCGAGCATCTTGACGATCTCGTCCAGGGTCAGCGGGTACGGGTCGTAGGCGTTGCCCACGAAGCCGGTCACGCCGGGGGTGTTGCGGACGACGCCCCAGGACTCGTTCGTCAGGTCCATGCGGACGAGAACGTAGCCGGGGAGCTTGTTCTGGCGGATCGTCTTGCGGTCGCCGTTCTTGATCTGGACGACCTCTTCCTGCGGCACCTCGGCCTGGAAGATGTAGTCCTCGACGTTCAGCGAGACGGCGCGCTGCTCGAGGTTGGTCTTCACGCGGTTCTCGTAACCGGCGTAGGTGTGGATGACGTACCACTCGCCGGGAAGGGTCCGCAGCTCCTCGCGCAGGGCGGCGACGGGGTCGACCGGCTCGGCCGGCTCCTCCTCGGCTTCCGCCTCTTCCTCGTCCTCGACGGCCTCGACGTCGCCGCCGGACTCGTCCTCGGACTCGTCCTCGGTGTGGAGCGCGGCTTCCTCGGCGGGCTCGCCCGCCTCGGCGTCGGCAGCCTCGACCTCGTCCAGGTCCTCGTCCGCGCCCTCGACGATGTCGAGCTCGTCGTCGACAGACTCGTCGGGCTCGATGGCGTCGTTCAGGTTCTGGTCAGACACGGTGGCTGCTTCTTCCTGGATACATGGGGTGGAACATGCGAAAAGGGGCGCCGGTAACCTCGGCGCCCTTCGCTCTGTGCTCAGCCGAATACGTACTTGGCGGCGTGGTTGAGTCCATAGTCAATCACGGTCACCAGACCGATCATGACGAGCACGAAGACGATCACCACGGTCGTGTACGTCGTCAGCTGGTTCCGCGACGGCCAGACGACCTTGCGGAGTTCGGCGACGATCTGCCGGTAGAAGGTCGCAAGACGCTTCAGCGGGCCCTTCTTGGCACGCTTGCCGCCCTTGCGGGCCTTCTTCTTGGACTCCGGCACTTCGTCCTGGGCGCCAGGCGTGTCGATGGAGCCCACGGCATCCGCCATTCGTCCTCACCTGTTCCCGGGTCGTGGCCGTGCCGCGCCCGGTTGGAGCCGCACGGCGGTGCATTGCTGTACGTACATGCGCACACATCCTGGCGAAGGTGTGTGTAGCAGGGCCGGAGGGACTTGAACCCCCAACCGCCGGTTTTGGAGACCGGTGCTCTACCAATTGAGCTACGACCCTTTGTGTGTCCCCCAACGTACCGCATCCGACCGGGTGCTCGGTGTGCACCTGGACGCGCGGCTGCTGAAGGCCAACGAGGTGAGAGTGTACGTGGTCCGCGGCCCCTCGTCGAACAGAAAGCGCCCGCTGGGGGCTTGGGGGCGGAAGATCGCCCAGCGTGCGGCACGAAACCGGACGGTTGTTCAGCCCTTGTTCAGTCTGTGAAACCCGTGTGCCGGGGAAGTTTCCGGTCTGGAACGATGGGCCCCATGAGCGCTGCAACCCCTCCCACCGAGCGCCGGGTCTCCGCCCGAGTCGGCGCGATCTCCGAGTCCGCCACCCTCGCCGTGGACGCCAAGGCCAAGGCCCTCAAGGCCGCGGGGCGGCCGGTGATCGGCTTCGGCGCCGGTGAACCGGACTTCCCGACCCCGGACTACATCGTCCAGGCCGCCATCGAGGCCTGCTCGAACCCGAAGTACCACCGCTACACGCCGGCCGGCGGCCTCCCCGAGCTGAAGGCCGCGATCGCCGCGAAGACGCTGCGCGACTCCGGCTACGAGGTCGACCCGTCCCAGATTCTGGTGACCAACGGCGGCAAGCAGGCGATCTACGAGGCCTTCGCCGCGATCCTCGACCCGGGCGACGAGGTCATCGTCCCGGCGCCGTACTGGACGACGTACCCGGAGTCGATCCGGCTGGCCGGCGGTGTCCCGGTGGAGGTGGTCGCCGACGAGACGACCGGCTACCGGGTCTCCGTCGAGCAGCTGGAGGCGGCCCGCACCGAGAAGACCAAGGTCGTCCTCTTCGTCTCCCCCTCCAACCCGACCGGCGCCGTCTACAGCAAGGCCGACGCCGAGGCCATCGGCCGCTGGGCCGTCGAGCACGGCCTGTGGGTGCTCACCGACGAGATCTACGAGCACCTCGTCTACGGCGACGCGAAGTTCACCTCGCTGCCCGCGCTCCTGCCCGAGCTGCGCGACAAGTGCATCGTGGTCAACGGTGTCGCGAAGACGTACGCCATGACGGGCTGGCGGGTGGGCTGGATCATCGGCCCGAAGGACGTCGTCAAGGCCGCGACCAACCTCCAGTCGCACGCCACGTCCAACGTGTCGAACGTCGCCCAGGCCGCCGCCCTCGCCGCGGTCTCCGGCAACCTCGACGCGGTCGCGGAGATGCGCACGGCCTTCGACCGGCGCCGCAAGACGATCGTCCGCATGCTCAACGAGATCGACGGCGTGCTCTGCCCGGAGCCCGAGGGCGCCTTCTACGCCTACCCGTCGGTCAAGGCCCTGCTCGGCAAGGAGATCCGCGGCAAGCGCCCGCAGGACACCGTCGAGCTGGCCGCGCTGATCCTGGAGGAGGCCGAGGTCGCGGTCGTCCCGGGCGAGGCCTTCGGCACGCCGGGCTACCTGCGGCTGTCGTACGCGCTCGGTGACGAGGATCTCGTCGAGGGTGTCAGCCGGATCCAGAAGCTGCTGGCGGAGGCGCGCGACTGAGGTCGCCGCCGAAGGGACCAGGTACTCACGTGAGTACCTGGTCCCTTTTTTTGTGCGAGCAAGACCACTAAAGGGGAAAGTGGTACCGGGACGCCCGTGACGTACGGCAGGATCCTGGGATGGAGCGTGTACGTGATGTCTCTGAGCTGCCGAAAGCCCATCTGCACCTGCACTTCACCGGCTCGATGCGCCCGGGGACGGTTCTGGAGCTGGCCGACAAGTACGGCGTACGGCTGCCCGAGGCGCTGACCGAAGCACTGACCAGTGGGGAACCGCCGAAGCTGCGGGCGACGGACGAGCGGGGCTGGTTCCGTTTCCAGCGGCTGTACGACGCGGCCCGCTCATGTCTGCGCGAGCCCGACGACATCCGGCGGCTGGTGCGGGAGGCCGCCGAGGAGGATGTGCGCGACGGCTCGGGGTGGCTGGAGATCCAGGTCGACCCGACGTCGTACGCCCCCCGGCTCGGCGGGCTGATCCCGGCGCTGGAGATCATCCTGGACGCGGTGGAGACGACCTCGCGCGAGACAGGGCTCGGGATGCGGGTGCTGGTGGCCGCGAACCGGATGAAGCATCCGCTGGACGCGCGCACCCTGGCCCGGCTGGCGGTGCGGTACGCGGACAAGGGCGTGGTCGGGTTCGGGCTCTCGAACGACGAACGCCGGGGCATGGCGCGGGACTTCGACCGGGCCTTCAACATCGCGCGCGAGGGCGGCCTGCTGTCGGCGCCGCACGGCGGCGAGCTGGCGGGACCGTCGTCGGTACGGGACTGTCTCGACGACCTGGACGCCAACCGCATCGGGCACGGGGTGCGCGCGGCGGACGACCCGCGGCTGCTGAAGCGGCTGGCCGACCGGCAGGTGACGTGCGAGGTGTGCCCGGCGTCGAACGTGGCGCTCGGGGTGTACGAGAAGCCGGAGGACGTGCCGCTGCGGAAGCTGTTCGAGGCGGGGGTGCCGATGGCGCTGGGCGCGGACGACCCGCTGCTGTTCGGGTCCCGGCTGGCCGCGCAGTACGAGATCGCCCGGCGGTACCACGGCTTCACGGACGCGGAGCTGGCGGAGCTGGCCCGCCAGTCGGTACGGGCCTCGGCGGCCCCGGAGGACATGAAGACCAAGCTGCTGTCTGGGGTGGACGACTGGCTCAGCGGGCCGGTGTCCTGACGTCGGCTACAGGCTCACGCCCACCGTCACGGGTTCGTTGACCAGCGTGATGCCGAAGGTGTCCCGTACGCCTGCCACGACCTCTCGGGCCAGGGCCAGGAGGTCCTCCGTGGTGGCGTCGCCCCGGTTGGTGAGGGCCAGGGTGTGCTTGGTGGAGATGCGGGCGGGGCCGGTGCCGTAGCCCTTGGTGAAGCCGGCCTTGTCGATGAGCCAGGCCGCGGAGGTCTTGGTGCGGCCGTCGCCCGCGGGGTAGGCGGGGGGTTCGGCGTCCTCGCCCAGGTGGTGCTTCACGCGCGCGTGGAACTCGGCGAACTGGGTGGCCGTGAGGATGGGGTTGGTGAAGAAGGAGCCTGCCGACCAGGTGTCGTGGTCGTCGGGGTCCAGGACCATGCCCTTCCCCGCGCGCAGCTTCAGGACGGTCGCGCGGGCGTCGGCGAGGGGGACGCGGTCGCCGGGGTCCACGCCCAGGGTGCGGGCGGTCTCGGCGTACTTGACCGGCGCGGAGAGGCCGTCGGCGTCCTCCAGGTCGAAGTGGACGCGCAGGACGACGTAGCGGGTGGGGTCTTCCTTGAACCGGCTGTGGCGGTAGGAGAAGGCGCAGTCGTCGTTGGTGAGGGTGACGGTTTCGCCGGCGCGGCGGTCGTAGGCGATGACCTCGGTGATGGTGGAGGACACCTCCTGGCCGTAGGCGCCGACGTTCTGGATGGGGGTCGCGCCCGCGGAGCCGGGGATGCCGGCGAGGCACTCGACACCGGCGAGTCCGGCGTCGACGGTGCGGGCGACGGCGTCCGTCCATACTTCGCCGGCGGCGAGCGTGAGGTGGGTGCCGGTGAGTTCGTAGCCCTTGGTGGCGATGACGAGTGCGGTGCCGTCGAAGCCCTTGTCCCCGATGACGAGGTTGGACCCGCCGCCGATGACCAGCAGCGGCGTGCCGGTGGCGTCGGCCTCGCGGACGACCTCGATCACCTCGGCGTCGGTCGTCGCGGTGACGAGCCGGGTGGCGGGGCCGCCGAGGCGGAAGGTGGTCAGGGGGGCGAGGGGGGCGTCTTGTCGTACCTGCACGCGGTACAGGGTACGGGGGCCTCCGGCGGTTGGGCGGTTGTGTGTGCGGGTTGGTGGGGGCGGGCGTTTTTGCGCAGTTCCCCGCGCCCCTGAATGCCTGCGGCGGCCTGTTTCGGTTCGGTGGGGGCGTGTGTAGCGCGTGCGGTGGGTTGTGGGTCGGGGCCGGGGTGGGGGGTATCCGTCCTCGGTCCGGCGGCTCGGTCTCTTGAGTAGTGCTCGGTAACGGACGCCGGCCGCTGCGGGCGGACACCCCCCACCCCGTCCCCTTCCCGCCGTACGCGGCCAACGGCCCACGGTCCATTCCGACGCAGGGTGACCGCAACCCCCCCAGGGGCGCGGGGAACTGCGCGCCCAGCCCCCACCGGCCCGCACCCACCCGACAACCGCACCCGGCACCCCCATAGGCGCCCCGCCCAAGCCCAGCGCAGCGGCCCCGCGGGGAACTGCGCGACCAGCCC